>DATKKW010000041.1:0-89519 GCA_035542715.1 Myxococcota bacterium | reverse complement strand
GAGCTTCGTGACGTTCGCCTCGGCGCCGGGCTCCGCCCCTGCGACGGCGCGGATCACACCGCGGAGGTTCATCAGCGTGATCGACGAGCTCGTCGAGAGCACGTCGCCGACCTCGCGAACCATGCCGATGTCGCCTGCGGCGAGCCGCTCGAGGAGCGCGAGGAGGTCGGGGCCACCCTCCAGGCCGCCCCCGCTCCCGCTGCCGAGCGAAACGCGCTCGTTGCCGAGCGTGCTGCGAGCGACCGTCCATCCCTGGTCGACGGGCCCGACCACGTCGGCGTCCGGGACGAAGACATCGTCGAAGAAGACCTCGTTGAAGTGCGAGTGCCCCGTGATCTGACGCAACGGGCGCACCTCGACCCCTCTGGCCTTCAGGTCGATCACCATCATGCTGATGCCGGCGTGCTTCGCGGCGTCGGGGTTGGTCCGCACGGTCGCGAACCCATGGGTGCTGCGATGCGCGTTGCTGGTCCACACCTTCTGGCCGGAGACCCGCCAGCCGCCGTCGACCTTCACACCGCGCGTCCGCACCGCGGCCGCGTCGGAGCCCGCGCCGGGCTCGCTGAAGAGCTGACAGAGCTCGACCTCGCCCTCGAGGCTCGGCCGCACGAAGCGCTCCACCTGCTCGGGGCTTCCGTGCTGCGCGATGGTGAGCGCGTTCCAGCCGCTGATGCTCAGGTCGGGCCGCGGCACGGCCGCGAACTCCTCCTCGATCACGAGCTGCTCGATGGGGCCCGCGTCGCGGCCCCAGGGCTTCGGCCAGTGGGGCACGAGGTAGCCGCTTTCGCTGAGCGCCTTTCGCCGCGCGCCCTTGGGAAGTCCTTCGTACCGCGCGACGAAGCTGCGGACCTCCTCGCGGAAGACCTCGGCTTCGGGCGGCAGCGCCACGGTGACCCGGGTCCGCACGCCGCGAGCCATGAGCCGCACCACGTCCTCGCGCGCGCGATCCACGGGTCCCATCAACGACTCGAGCGCGAGCGCACGTCGCAGGTAGAGATGCGCGTCGTGCTCCCACGTGTACCCGATGCCGCCGTGCACCTGGATGTTCTGCTTCGCGCAGTGGACGTAGGCGGGCAGCGCGAGCGTGCACGCGACCGCGGCCGCGAGCTCGGCCTCCGCGTCGTCGAGATCCGCGCGGCATGCGCCCCAGGCCCCGGCGGTGGCCTGCTCGGCCGCGACGAGCATGTTCGCGCAGTGGTGCTTGACCGGGCCGAAGGTGCCGATGGGCCGGCCGAACTGCACCCGCTCCCGGGCATACGCCGCCGCCATCTCGGTGCAGGCGCGGGCGCCGCCCGCGGCCTCGGCGGCGGAGAGCGCCCGGGCCAGCCGGTCGAGCGTCTTCCACGCACCCGGCAGGAAATGCTCGGCGGGGACCTCCACCCCGTCGCAGGTGACTCGGGCGACCCGGCGGCTGGGATCGACGTTCTTCTGTGTCGAGATCCTCACGCCCGGCGTGTCCGCTCGGAGGAGCGCCACGTCGTCGCCCACGCGGAGCACGAGCAGCCCCGCGAGCTCGGCGCCGAGCACGAGCCCGGCCGATCCCGAGAGCCTTGCGTCCGCGCCGATCACGAGATCGCCACCGCGACCGACCGCGCCCACGAGCGAGCCGTCCGCCAGTCCGGGCAGCAGCGCGCTGCGCGCCGCCTCGCTCGCGCATGCGACGAGCAGCGCGGAGGCGAGCGCCGTCGGCAGGAAGGGGCCGGGTGCCATCGCGTGACCGAGCGCTTCGAGAACGATCGAGAGCTCGGGGAGCGCGAAGCCCTGCCCGCCGTGCACCTCGTCCACGTGGAGGCCCATCCAGCCGAGCTGCGCCATCTCCTTCCAGAAGCCGGGCAGGCGATCGCTCGGGGCCTCGAGCCGCGCGCGCGAGTCCGCCCGCGCCGCGTGGGCCTCGAGGAAAGAGCGCACGACCCGGGCGAGTTCCTGGTGCTCTTCGGTCAATGCGATCGACACGGCGTCCCTCGAACGGTCGGCGGGCATTCCCGCCGCGCCAATACTATGATACTAGTTATACGGCCGCGGGCGAGGCCGAGCCGCGCCCACGCGTCTTCAGCAAGAGAGCGTCGACCGCATGAGCAAGAGGCGAACTCCCGAACGCGCCGCCGTCCGCGTCGCGCGCAAGATCGTCGAGGAGATCCGGCGCCGGCGGCTTCCGCCCGGGACGCAGCTCGCCGCCGAGCATCGCATGGTCGAGGAGCTCGGGGTGTCGCGCGCCACCGTGCGCGAGGCGTTGCGGTTCCTCGAGCTCCAGGGGGCGCTGCGCATCAAGGCCGGGCCCGGCGGCGGCCCGGTGGTCAGCGCCCCCGGCGCCGAACACCTCGCGAGCGTACTTTCGCTCCACCTGCAGTTCGCCGATGCGTCGTTCCGTTCCGTCGCGGAGGCGCGCTGCTCGATCTATCCGGTTCTCGCCGCCGAGGCCGCGTCGCATGCGAGCCCCGAGGACATCGAGACGCTCCACGATAGCCTCGAGCGGCTCGAAGCAGGTGCACACGACCCGGACCTGTTTCAGGAGGAGGCGCGGCGCTTCATGAGCCTGATCGCCACCGCGTCGGGAAACCGCGTGCTCGCGATCCTCGTCGACGCGCTTCACCGCATGTCGGGAGAGACGAGCGCCGCATGGAACGAGCGGCAGCGCCGCTCCGCGCTCCGCAGCTACGCGCGGGTGATCCAGGCCATCGAAGCGGGCGATTCCGAGACGGCTCGTACGGTCATGACGGAATCGTTGGCGGCGGCGCTGCGCAGCGCGGAGCGCACCGCGCCGGACCAGCTGAAGCGGCCGGCCGCCTGGATCGCATCGGATCGTTGAGCCTTCCAGATCGCGGGGGTTCGCGTGAGCAAGGGAGGTACGGCGTGACGAATCGCGGCGACCCGGGCACGGATTTCCCCCTTCTCTTCGAGCGCGCGGGTGGCGTGGCGACGCTCACCCTGAACCGACCCCCCGCGCGCAACGCGCTGACGACCGGCCTCTTCCTCGAGCTCGAGCGCATGCTCCTCGAGATCGAGGCCGACGACGCAGTCCGAGTCGTGGTCCTCACCGGCGCCGGCCGCGCGTTCTCCGCCGGGGCGGATCTCAAGCCGCTGTCGAAGGAGGAGCGTCGCCGCAGCGAGGCGCCCGCGTTCCCGGGCGACGCCGGCGGCGACATCCTCGACCGCGGCAACCGCTGCATCCTCCGACTGCGAGCGCTCCGGAAGCCCGTGCTCGGCAGCATCAACGGCGACGCCGTCGGAATCGGCTGCAGCCTCGCTCTCGCGACGGACCTGCGGATCGCCTCCGATGCTGCACGCTTCGGCGTCGTCTTCTCCCGGATCGGCCTCGGGCCGGACGGCGGTGCCTCCCACCTGCTGCGCGAGCTGGTCGGCGCGGGGAAGGCGCTGGAGCTGCTCTTCACCGGCGACCTCATCGATGCGCAGGAGGCGCTTCGCCTCGGCCTCGTGAACCGGGTGGTCGCGGCGGACGAGCTCGCCGGCGCCACGCACGAGCTCGCCGATCGCCTCGCCCGCGGGCCGACCCTCGCCTACGGCGCCGCCAAGGCCGCCGTCTACGAGAGCGCGCGCCTCTCGTTCGAGAGCCTCCTCGACCTCGAGGCGCGCAACCAGCGGATCGTCAGCCGTTCCGAGGACGTCGAGGAAGGAATTCGGGCCTTCCTCGAGCGGCGCAAGCCCGAGTTCCGCGGCCGCTAGGGCCGCACCAAGGAGCCTCCCATGGATCGATACGACGGTCTCCTCTTCGACTGCGACAACCACTACTACGAGGCGGAAGACGCATTCACGCGTCACGTCCCGCGAGCGATGCAGAGGCGCTGCGTGCAGTGGGTGGAGATGGAGGGTAAGCGGTACCACCTGGTCGCGGGCAAGCTCAGCCTCGCCGTGGGCAATCCGACCTTCGACCCGATCTCGAAGCCCGGCGTGCTGCGCCAGTACTACCGCGGCAACCCGGAGGGCAAGACCTTCGCCGCGCTGATCCGCTCCGCCCTCGAACCGCGGCCGCCGGAGTACATGGATCGCGACGCGCGCGTGGCGAAGGTCGAGGCGCAGGGGCTCGAGGGCGCCTGGCTCTTCCCGACCGCGGGCGTCCTCTACGAGCAGGCCCTGTCGCACGACATCGAAGCGCTTTGCGTACTCACGCAGGGATTCAACCGCTGGCTCGAGGAGGACTGGGGGCTCACCTACCAGGGAAAGCTCTTCTGCGCGCCGTACGTGACCCTGGCGGACGTCGACTGGGCGTGCCACGAGCTCGAGTGGGCGCTCGCGCGCGACGCGCGCGTGATCGTCATGCGCCCCTCGCCGATCCTCACCCGCGACGGCTGGCGCCCGCACACCCACGAGCGCTTCGATCCCTTCTGGGCACGCGTCGCCGAGGCGGGCATCACCGTCGTGGCCCACGTGGGGAGCACCGGCTACACCGCGAACGGATACGGGGGAAACTCGGCGATCGACGCGCTGGGCGGTGGCGCGAAGCCGAGCGTGGCGGGGCTGATCCCCGAGCGCGCCATCTACGACTTCCTGCTGACCTTCGCCTACGACAAGATGTTCGAGCGCTTCCCGAACCTGCGCGTCGCGTCGGTCGAGAACGGCGCCGGCTTCCTGGGCGATCTCTTCGTCAAGCTCGAGCAGTCGAAGCAGCGGATGCGCTGGTACTACAAGGAGGATCCGGCCGAGCTGTTCCGCCGGAACGTCTGGATCAACCCGTTCTGGGAGGACCGGATCCCGGACGTCATCGAGCACATGGGGGCCGACCGGGTCATCTACGGCTCCGACTGGCCGCACATGGAAGGCATGGAGCAGCCGCGAGACATCCTCGGAGAGCTCGAGGGGATCTCGCTGGTGGACCAGGAGAAGTTCCTGCACCACAACACGGCGTCGCTCAGCGAGCGCCGCTCGGCCTAGCGATCGGCCCGGGCGAGGGGTGCGAGCGCCCGTCCCGATCGAGCGACGATCGCGTCGAGAGGTCTCGTCGAGTGGAGCTACAGGATCTCGGGCCATCCTGGGGCGAGCCGACTGCTCTCGCCGTGCTCGGCCTCCTGTCGCTCCATCTCCGTCGCGAGCGCACGGGCCTCGCTCTCGGCTTCTGCGCCACGGCCGACGGTCTTCCACGCGACCTGGCGCCACGGCGCGCCCGGGCGCGGCTCGAACGCCCCCACGCCCCACACGTCGGCGCCTTTCCTGTCTCGCTTGCGGATCGCGCGATACCGTCTGCCCGCCACGCACCGTCTCTCTTCACGCCCGGCGAGGGCCGAGAGTCTGCTTGCATCAAGCGGCCATCTGCTTGCATCCGGATCCGAGTCGAGGCCCTAGCATATTGTCTTCGCGGAGAGGTGGCCGAGCGGTCGAAGGCAGCGGTCTTGAAAACCGCCAGACGCGCGAGCGTCTCGAGGGTTCGAATCCCTCCCTCTCCGCCATTTCGCACCCCCTGCCGAGGGTCCCGGGGCCGGATAAGATCCCCGCTCCGCGGAGAGGTGGCCGAGAGGCTGAAGGCGGCGGTTTGCTAAACCGTTATACGGCCAAAAGCCGTATCGGGGGTTCGAATCCCCCCCTCTCCGCCAGCAGGGCCCGAAGGAGAGATGGCCGAGCGGCTGAAGGCACGCGCCTGGAGAGCGCGTGTACCCGCAAGGGTACCGTGGGTTCGAATCCCACTCTCTCCGCCAGGCTGCCCCGGGGTGCCGGGGGGCGCGGAGCGCTGCTAGGTTTCCCGAGTTCCACGCGCCCATAGCTCAGTTGGATAGAGCGTCAGGTTGCGGACCTGAAGGTCGCATGTTCGAGTCATGCTGGGCGCGCCAGTCCGTGAAGGCCCGACGCGGGGTTGCCGCGTCGGGCCTTTCTGCTTCTGGCGCGCGCGGCGCCTGGGGTGCTGAAGGCGTGCCACGTCGGCGCGAGCGCGCGCAGAGCGGAGCGCCAGGTGAGGGCGAGGGCCCCGGTCACCCGGCGCGGCGGATGCCGGCTCGGTGCCCCCCGACGGCCCCGCTCACCACTCTATCGACAGGGGAAGGGGATTCCGCACCCGCGGAGGAGCATGCACATGCATCGCATCCCCACGCCCTGTTGTGGACCGCAGCCGTACAGCTCGCGCTGATCTCCAACGCAGGCGCCGTGCCTGTCGGCCTGGCGACGTGGACCGCGGAGCCGTATCCCGCCGTCGCCGGATTCCCTGCGGGCAACTGGCAGGTGGCGGGCGACTCCAGCTCGGTCACCCAGACGGAGAACGGCCAGCCGACGGTCTTCTTCTCGGACTTCTCGGCGCGGAACACCACCGTGACGGGGACTGTCGAGGTGCTGACCGCCGGCGACGACGACTACATCGGCTTCGTGCGGGGATTCGAGCCGGGAGATTCGACCGCGGCCGGTGCCGACCATCTGCTCGTCGACTGGAAGCGGGCGACCCAGGCGTTCGACTTCACGGGCCTCCGGGCGCCCACGCGACGCCCGGCAGCACCGCCGTGAAGGGCCTGGCCGTCTCGCGCGTCACCGGCACCCCGACGGCCGACGAGTTCTGGGGGCACGTGGACTTCGTCGAGAACCCGACCGGAGGCGTGACGGAGCTGGCCCGCGCGATGAACCTGGGCAGCACGGGCTGGGCGGACGACACCGCGTACGAGTTCCGCTTCGACTACACCCCGAGCGCGCTCCAGGTGTTCGTGAACGGCGTGCTCGAGATCTCGATCGCGGGGAGCTTCCCGGACGGCCGCCTGGGCTTCTACAACTTCTCCCAGGACGAGGTGCGCTACAGCGCATTCGACGTGATCCCCGAGCCCTCGACGGCGCTCCTGCTCGGCGCGGGCCTCGTGGGCCTGATCGCCCGCGCCCGATCGGCGCCGGCGAGCGCGAGCGCCGGCTAGGACGAGCCAGTCGAAGCCGTTCGAAGCCCCGACCGGCGGTGACGGAGCGCAGGCCGCAGGCGCGCCCCAAGAGCGGCATGGTCTCGCTCGGCATCCAGGGACGGATGGCTCGCAGGCGAACGTCCCGTCCACCGCTTGAAGGCGCGACGGAAGGCGCTGGCGTCCGAGAATCCGAGCGAGTGGGCGATCTCCTCGCTGCGGATGCCTTCGGCGAGGAGGTCCAGCGCGCGTGCGGCGAGCACGTCGTCGAGCTGCTGCCGATAGGTCGTGTTCACTTCGGCGAGCCGCCTTCGCAGCGTTCGCGGGCTCACGCCGAGCTTCCTCGCGACGTCGGCCAGAGTGGGCTGGATTCCTGGCGGCCCGTCCCGCACGACCTGGCGGACACGGCTCACCACGGGGGCGAGGCTCTCGACGGGCGCCGGGTCGCCAGCGGCCACGATCATCTTCGCGTGTCGCTCGAGGATCGCGCGCAGACCCGGGTCGGCCGTGCGAAGGTGCGACTCGAAGAGCGAGGCGGGGAAGACGAGCGCGTTCTCGGGCGCCCCGAACGCGCGGCCGCGCCGGAGCTCGTCCAGCTCGACCAGCTGACCGTCGAGTGGATGACGGGCATCCAGTTCTTTCTCGACCGGCAGCTCCCGATCGTGAACGGACACGTGACCTACGTCGACTCGCCGTGGGCGCCGACCTCGATCTCGCAGGGCCAGTTCTGGAGCGTGAACCTCGCGGGGTTCGGCGACGGGAGCGTACGCGACGTCGTGTCCGTCGACGTGTCCAACTGGGATGCCCCTGGCGTCCTGTTCGGGAAGACGGCCAAGCAGTGCACGCGCGAGGAGATCTTCGCCGAGACCTGGGAGGAGATGCGCCGCGGCCTGGCCGGTCGGGTCGATCTGGATCCCGGCATGATCGTGGAGCAGTTCCTCGACCCGGGCATCGTCTTCGGACCCGCCGGGACGCCCACCCAGAACGAGGATCCCCTTCTCGTCAACACCGTGGATTCGTGGCGCCGTCGGCCCGACGCCGTCACGAGCATCCCGAACCTCTTCCTGGCGTCGGACTACGTGAAGACCTACACCGACCTGGCCGCCATGGAGGGGGCCAACGAGGCGGCCCGCCGTGCGGTGAACGGGATCCTTGCCGCCTCGGGGGCGAACGCGCCGCCTTGTGCCGTGTGGCCCCTGCGGGAGCCCGCCATCTTCGATCCTTCGAAGGCCACGGACGCGCTGCGCTACGCGGTCGGGCTGCCTCACATCCTGTCGTATCTGTGAGAGGATGAGACAGGCGGGGCCGGCGGTGACACGGCACCTGCCGGGAGGCATCCTCCTTGAAGACCTCGGTCCAGCGCGAGACGGTCGACCTCTCGTCGTACCCCGACCTCGTGGTGATCTACCTCGGAATGCGAGCCCAGAGCCTGCGCGGCCTGCGGACGCTCTTCTCCTTCGGTCCGCGCATCCGCGCCTCGGTGGACGCCGCCCCCGACGGTCTGCTGCATCACGAGACGTTCGTCTTCTCGCTGCTGCCGCCGCACTTCGCATTCCGCCAGTACTGGCGCGACTTCGAGAGCCTGGAGCGCTTCACCCGTGCCTCGCCCCACGGCGAGTGGTGGCGCGGCTACCTGCGAGACACCGGCGGCACCGGCTTCTGGCACGAGGCCTACTCCGCGCGCGGCGGCTTCGAGGCGGTGTACGTGGACGTGGCAGTCCCGGTCGGCATGAAGCAGTTCGCGCCGGTGGTGCCGCCGCGGGGCTCGATGTTCACGGCCCGCCACCGCCTGCGCCGCCGCGGCGGGGAGACCGCTCCGCCGGTTCTCGCGGAGAGGGAGCTCTACGGGTCGGAGTGAGCCGGCCGTGGCCGCCGCGGCCGGCTCGTGGGGCGGCGCGCGCTTCCGGTGTTCGCTTGCGTGCGCGTTGCCGCCCTCCGTTGCAAGACGAGCGCGAGGCAGGCGCCGTCGCGTCGTCGCGCGGCCCCTGCGCCCGCATCACCCGGGCGCTGCGCCGGGCCACGAACGAATGAGCGGAGTCGCCCATGCCGTTCCTGCGCCGCGTCCTCGTGCTCGGGCTCGTTGCGTCGATCGAAGTCACGATCGCGCCGACGCCGGCCTCCGCGAAGCCGATGCGGCTCTCCGATGCGCGTCCGCGCTGGGTGACGGTCCGCTTCGAAGCCTCTCCCGAGGACGCACCGGGCCAGCTCGACACCCGCTATGGCGAAGCGCTGCCGGCGTGGCTCGAGCCGGACGCCGCGCCCGGCCGCATGCGCGTCACGATCCCGGCGCACTGGGTGGAGAGCCGGCTCCTCGCGAGCCAGGGCGCACGGGCGGGGAGCGTCAGCGACTTCACGTGGCTGTTCGACGTGCGGACGGGCGACGTGGTGTCGGCGTCGCTCTCCGGCGTGCTGGTGCGCCGGCTCGGTGTAGGCGTCCTGCGGTTCGAGGCGGACGTGCAGATCCGCACCGAGCTCGGCACGCTCGCGGCGGGCGGCTTCCGCCGCCCGGAAACGCTGCTCGGCGAACGAATCTTCGAGTTCTGCGATCCGTCTCGCGACGAGGGCTGCACCGCCGTCCCGGCCGTCCCCTACGACCCGCGCACGGGCTACGTGAATGCGGTCGGATTCGTCGACGCGCGAGCGCTGCACGTCACCACGCGCAGCTTCTCCGACCTCGGCGAGGCGCGCTTCGAGGAGCTCGACGAGGCGACGCTCCGCAGCGCAGCTTTGGACGGTGCGGCGCCTCGAGCGGCGGCGGTGAGTGCTCCCGGGCCCGGGGGCGCCGACCGCTAGGCTCGTCGACCGGGCGCAGCGCGCGGGCGCGCGAGCTAGCGCTCGTCCGGAAGAACCAACCCGAGCTTCGCCGCATGGAAGGAGAGCTTCCCGCGGAGATCGGAGACGCTTCCCCGACACCGGGCGATGACGTCCCGGTCGAGCAGCAGCCAGACCGCGTCGCCCGTGTGCGCCACCACGGCGGGAAGGCGACGTCGGGTCACGTCGATCAGCGCGGGGTCCATCTCGTCGCGGTGCACGTAGTCGACGTCCACGCCGAGCGTCTCTCGACAGGACGCCATCTCCGACTTCTCTCCCATGATTCCGTGGGTGATCGTGCAGAGATCGCAGCCGTTCAGACGGATCAGCTTGCGCGCGCTGTCGATCAGCGCCGCCGCGAATCCGGCGTTGGCGTCGAAGACGAAGGACAATCGATCGATTCGACGTTCGGCCATCGAGCTCTCCAGCCGCAGTTCGTCGACGTCCTGTCGATGAGCGGCACGGGACGACCCATCGCGGGGAAATCGGTCCTCGATGTTTTCCCCGAGGAGCTCCGGGTCGGCGCGGCCCGCTCGCTCGATGGCCCATGAGCCGGCTCGAGGTCGGTCCGCCATGCCCGTCTCCCCGGGTCAGAGCTACGCCAGTCGATCGTCTTTGGTTACGCCATGCGTTGTCGCCGAGGGCACGAGTCCACCGCATGGGCATGCGCAAGATCGGGAAGGCCCCCGTCTCCGCGGGCCATCCTGGATCGGGGCGGAAGGCTCGGGCGGCCCCGAGATCGGCCCCCGCCGGAAGCTCCGCGGCGCCCCGCAGTTCCCCGCGGAGCGCCGCTTCGCCGCCGATCTCGAGCCTCGGCCCTACTCGCAGTCGATCGTCGTCTCCGCCGTGCAGCCGTCCACGCCGCCGCCGCCGTCGGCGGTGTCGTTGCCGAGCCCGCCGTCGAGCGTGTCGTCGTTCGCCTTGCCGAAGAGCAGGTCGTCTCCGCCACCGCCCAGGATCGTGTTCTTCTGCTTGTCGCCCGTGAGCGAGTCGGCGTAGCGGGACCCGACGATGTTCTTGATGCCGCTCAGCGTGTCGTTGCCGTCGCCGCCCGTGGCGGTGCCATCCACCAGGTTGACCGTCACTCCCGCCGGCGCGGTCGAGTAGTCGATCGTCGTCTTGGTGTCGTCCCCGGCGATCCAGTCGTCGCCACCGCGCCCTCGGATCGTGTCGGGGCTGGTCGGCTCGAGGACGTCGGGGCTCTCGGAGCCCTCCACCTTCTCGATCCCGGTCAGCGTGTCGCTGCCGTAGGTGCTCGTGGAGGCGCTGCCGCCGATCCCGTAGACGCTCTCGGGGCGAGTCGGCGAAGCTGGCCCAGTCGGAGCCGGCGCCACCCACGATCGTGTCGTCGCCCTTCCCGCCCTGCAGGAAGTCGTTGCCGCCGTCGCCTTCCAGATCGTCGGGGCCGTCCTGGCCGTAGAGCACGTCGTCGCCTTCCCCACCGCGGAGCGTGTCGGGCTTGGATCCGCCGAAGAGGTAGTCGTCGCCGTCGTGCCCCGATCGGACGCGCCCTCGGCCCAGCGGCGGAGGAAGAGAGGTGCGTCTCGCGGCGCGTCCTGCTCGAGAGCGCCGCGCACGAGCTGCAGCCAGGGCCAGTAGTCGGGCGCGGCGTCGTCCTCGAGGCAGCGGCCCACGAGCACGCCGGTCGCTCTCGCGCGCGCCTGCTCGGCGTGCTCCTCGGCGAGGCGTGTCTTGCCCATGCCCGCCTCGCCCGCGAGGAGGGAGAGGCAGCGGCGCCCTCCGGCCGCGCGCTCGAGCGCTTGCTCCAGGGCGAGGAGCTCGCGAAGCCGGCCCACGAAGGGAAGGGCGGAGCGCCCGGCGTCCGCGGCCTGCGTCTCCCGCGCGAGGTCGTCTGCGTCGTGCGACGGTGTCGCTCCGACGGCGAAGCGATAGCCACGACCGTGGACGGTGTGGACGTATGCTCCGGCGGCCTCCTTGCCGAGGGCGGCGCGCAGGTTCGAGACGGCGAAGGCGATCGCGGAGCGGCTTACCGTCGTACCCCGCCACACCTCCCGGATCAGCTCGTCGTGGCGGACGAGCCGGCCGCGGTGGTGGAGGAGGTAGGCGAGGAGGTCGAGCGAGCGCGGCTCGATCGCGGCCGGGCTGCCGTCACGCCGCAGCTCGTAGATTCGCTCGTCGAACTCGAATTCGCCGAAGCGGTGGAGCATCGAGACCCCGCGACGCACGCGCCGCCGGTACCGTCCGTCCGGTTCGAGATGGCGATCGGAACGGAGGCAGCGAATCGGAAGCCGGACCGATGATCGACGTCCGCGTGTCGCGAAGAAACGGGAGAAAGCGGGAATGCGCCGCTCGGAGCGGCGCTCGGGCCGTCAGCTCACCCGGCGGCGTCGAGAAAGTTGCCCGTCGGGTTGAATCCGCCGCCGGCGTGAGTCGCACCGCCATCGACTCGAGCCCCAGGATCCACTTCGATCGCACCCGCACCTTCGTCACGGAATCGCAGTGAAATTGACGTGAGATGCAGGCGGGCATAGCGTGAACGCAGACTGCGTGAGGGTGCGCTTGATCGAAGCCGCGAAGCTCTCGATCGCCGTCGGCGGGAGTCGCGTGTCGGGCCTGCTGCTCGCGCCGGCGCGGGCGCGCGCCTGCTACGTGTTCGCGCATGGCGCCGGCGCCGGCATGTCGCATCCGTTCATGGAAGCAGCTGCACGCGCGCTCGCGGAACGCGATGTCGCGACGCTGCGCTACCAGTTTCCCTACATGGAGCAGCGATCGAAGCGACCGGACGCGCCGAAGGTCGCGCATGCGACGGTGCGCGCGGCCGTGGCCGCTGCGGCCGAGGCCATGCCCGCTCTCCCTCTCCTTGCGGGCGGAAAATCGTTCGGCGGGCGCATGACGTCCCAGGCGCAAGCGACGGCGCCGTTGCCGGCCGTCCGAGGCCTCGCCTTCTTCGGCTTCCCGCTACACCCGGCCGGGAAACCTTCCGACGAGCGGGCGACGCATCTCTTCGACGTTGCGATTCCGATGCTGTTCCTGCAAGGCACGCGCGATGCGCTCGCCGACCGTTCTCTGCTCGAGCCGTTGATCGAGCGCCTCGATGGGCGCGCCACGCTCACACTGCTCGAGGACGCGGACCATTCGTTCCACGTGCCGGCGCGGTCGGGGCGGAAGGATCACGAGGTGCGGCGCGAGATGATCGATGCGTTCTCGGCCTGGGTCGATGCAGTGTTGGGCGCGTAGGGCCGACGCTGTCGAGCGCGATGGAACCAACGCCCTACGACCCGTCGGCCCCCCACGCACGCGCGGCGAGGAGCCGCTCCACGTGCCCCCGAATCTCGTCGCGGATCGCCCGCACGCGCTCGCGATCCTGGCCCTTCGGGTCCGGCAGGCTCCAGTCCTCGCGTTGCAGACCGGGGACATGGGGGCAGGTCTCACCACAGCCCATGGTCACCAGGAGGTTCGCCTCGGAGGCGAGCGCAGGCGTCAATCGCCGAGGCCGAACGCCGGCGAGCTCGATCCCCACTTCGCGCATCGCGGCCACCACCTCGGGATGCACGACGTCCGCAGGCTCGGTTCCCGCCGAGATCGCGCGCGCCCTGGTCGGGTCGGCGAGCGCCGTGAAGAACGCCGCCGCCATCTGGGAGCGTCCTGCATTGTGGATGCACGCGAAGAGGACCGTCGTCATGCTCGTCCTCGTGCGAGGCCCCGGGGCCGGCTCGATTCGGGATGCCGTCACGCCTGCCCCTCCGCACCGTTCGCCGCGACGCTCTTGCTCACGACCGCACGGGGCTCGACGGACGCGGGCGCGAGCCAGGAGAACAGTCCCGTCGCCGCGGCGGCGCCGAGCGCCTGCGCCGCGATGAAGCCCGGCGCATCCGCAGGTCGGATTCCCGCGAACGTGTCCGTGGCGGCGCGCGCCAGCGTGACCGCGGGGTTCGCGAACGAGGTGGAGGCCGTGAACCAGTACGCGGCAGCGATGTAGGCGCCGACCGCGAAGGGGAGCGCGGCGGAGCCGCGCCGCGCGCCGCCGCGGACCACCGCCAGCAGGCCGAAGGTCGCGACGAACTCGCTCCAGAGCTGCGGCAGGCCCGACCGCGAGTGCTGCGAGAGCGCGAAGATCGGTGCCCCGAACATCCAGTGCGCGCTGGCAACGCCGACGAAGGCGCCGCCGACCTGCATCGCGACGTAGCCGGGCACGTCGCGCCACGAGAGACCGCCGAGCCAGGCATCCGCGAGCGTCACGACCGGATTCAGGTGGGCGCCCGAGATGGGGCCGAAGGTCACGATCAGCGCCACCAGCACGGCGCCCGTCGCCAGGGTGTTGGCGAGGAGGGCGAGCGCCACGTTCCCTCCGGCCAGCCGCTCACCCATGATCCCCGAGCCGACGACGCCGGCCAGGAGGAATGCCGTCGCGATGCCTTCTGCGGCCAGGCGACGACCGAAGCTCATGCCGACCGCTTCGCCGCGGGCCTCTCGGCCGGCAGCGCCAGGACCTGTCGCAACGCCTCCACGCGTTCGGGAACGAGCCGGTAGAACATCCACGTCCCGCGGCGCTCCCGGGCGAGCAGCCCCGCCTCCGTCAGCACCCGCAGGTGATGGCTCACCGTGGGCTGCGCGAGGCCGAGCGGCTCGATCAGATTGCAGACGCAGGCTTCGGCGCCCGGCTGGCGGGCGATGTGGCTCAGCAGCCGGAGCCGCCCCGGGTCCGCGATCGCCTTGAACGCCGTCGCCAGGGCCTCGGCGTCGTCCCGCCCCAGGCGAGCCCGCAGGAGCGGTGCGCAGCAGCGCGGCGGCTTCGCTTTGATCGACATGGATGGATATTGACATCAATCGATTCTTCGGGCAACAATATCGACGTCGATCGATGAAAGGAGAGCCCCGATGAAGACGTTCCACGTGGCGCTGTACGTGAAGGACCTGGACGCCGCCGTCGCCCGCTACCGGAAGCTCCTGGGACAGCAGCCGGCGAAGGTCCGGCACGACTACGCGAAGTTCGAGATCGCCGACCCGCCGGTGATCCTCTCCCTCAATTCGGGCGGCGTGCCCGGCACCGTGAGCCATCTCGGCATCCGGCATCCGAGCCGCGGAGACGTGGCCGCCGAGCTCTCGCGTGTGAAGCTCGAGGCGGTCGATCTCCTGGAGCAGGAGGCGACGACCTGCTGCTATGCGAAGGCGGACAAGTTCTGGGCCCGCGACGCGGACGGCCTGCCGTGGGAGTTCTACGCGCTGATCGAGGACGCGGAGGCCGAGACGGCTGCCGATCCCTCGCTGCGGCGGTTCCTCGAGCGAGAGACGCCAGGCGCAACCGGGGCGTGTACTGCCTCGCCCGGCCCGTGCTGCGAGAGGTCGACCTCGACCTGAGCGGGCTGCGCGACGGCGCGTCGGGTCGATGCGCGGCCCACTTCCTCCGCCCGCTGCTAGGCTACGAGCGGAGGGGCGCCGTTGAATCCCCCGGAGCAGAACGAGTCCTGGCTCGCGCGCGGCGATCTCCAGCAGCTCCTGGACGCGCTCGTCGCCCAGGGCTTCCGCGTGCTCGGCCCCGTGGCGCGCGACGGCGCGGTGGTGCTCGACGTCGTGCGGCGCGTCGAGGAGCTTCCCGTCGGGCTCCGCGAGGTCCAGGCGCCCGGCCGCTACCGGCTCGAGAAGGACGGCAGCGACCGGGTGTTCGGTGTCGTGAACGGCCCGGGCGGCCTCAAGCCGCTCGTGTTCGCGCCCCGCGAGACGCTGCTCCACGTCGAGACCGAGGGCCTCGGGCGGACGTTCACCGCCCGGGCGACCGTGCCGGCGCCGGAGAAGATCGCCGTCGTCGGCGTGCGGGCCTGCGATCTCGCCGGGCTCGCCGCGCAGGACCGCATCTTCCTCCACGATCGCTACCCCGATGCGTACTACGCGAGCCGCCGCCAGGGACTCCTCCTCGTCGCCGTGAGCTGCACGCGCTCCGCGTCCACCTGCTTCTGCACCTCGATGGGAACCGGGCCCGCGGCCACCGCCGGCTACGACCTCGCGCTCACGGAGCTCGACGGCGGCTTCGTCGTGCGCAGCGGCAGCGAGGCGGGCGCGGCGCTCCTGCCGGCGCTCCCGCTCCGCCCGGCGCCGGCCGAGAGGCTGCTCGAGGAGCGGCGCGCCCTCGACGCCTGCGCCGCCGGCATGCAGCGGCGGCTCGACACCACGGAGATTCGCGACCTCCTCTACGCGAACCTCCAGCACCCGCGCTTCGACGAGGTCGCGGAGCGCTGCCTCTCCTGCGGGAACTGCACGCTCGTCTGCCCGACCTGCTTCTGCCACGACGAGCGCGACGAGCCCTTCCTCGACGGCCACGGGGCGGTGCGCGTGCGCGAGTGGGACTCGTGCTTCAACCGCGAGCACGCGCAGGTGCACGGCCTCAACTTCCGGCCGAAGATCCGCGACCGCTACCGCCAGTGGCTCGTCCACAAGCTCGCGTCGTGGATCGACCAGTTCGGCAGCTCGGGCTGCGTCGGCTGCGGCCGCTGCATCACCTGGTGCCCGGTCGGCATCGACCTGACCGAAGAGGTGGCGGCCATCCGCGGAGCGCCGCCGTGAGCACGCCCGCGAGCGCATCCGCGCGCCTGCTCGTGCCCGAGCCCGCCGAGATCGTCGAGAAGCGCTCCTACGGCTCGCAGATCTACGTGTTCCGGCTCCGCCTGTGCGACCCCGGCGCGCGGCCGCGCTTCGACTTCCTGCAGGGCCAGTTCAACATGGTGTACGTGCCGGGCGTGGGCGAGGTCGCGATCTCGATCTCCTCGGATCCGGAGGACCCGGAGCTCGAGCACACGATCCGCATCGTCGGGCGCACGACGCGCGTGATCGAGCGCCTCGACGTGGGCGACGTGCTCGGCCTGCGCGGCCCCTACGGCTCGTCGTGGCCGCTCCACGAGGCGCGCTGGAAGGACGTCCTCGTCGTGACGGGCGGCCTCGGCTGCGCGCCCGTCAGCGGCGCGATCGACTACATGTTCCGCCGACGCGCGAACTACGGTCACATCACGCTGCTCCACGGCGTGAAGAAGCCCGCCGACATGGTGAACCACGATCGGTTCGAGGTCTGGCGGCGCGACCCCGGGACGACGGTGCTCCTCACGACGGACCAGCCCGACCGCGCGTGGCGCGATCGCACGGGCGTCGTGACCGAGCTCTTCGAGCTGGTGCAGATCGACGCCGGCCGCACCGTCGTCTTCATGTGCGGACCCGAGGTGATGATGCGCTACGGCGTCTCGATGCTGCGCGGTCGGGGCGTGCCCCTCGAGCGCATCTTCGTGTCGCTCGAGCGCAACATGAAGTGCGCCGTCGGCCTGTGCGGCCACTGCCAGTTCGGGCCCGAGTTCGTCTGCAAGGACGGGCCGATCTTCCCCTTCGCGCGCGTGGCGCGCTTCTTCGGGATGCGCGGGCTGTGAACGGGAAGCCGAAGCTCGCCGTCTTCAAGTTCGCCTCGTGCGACGGCTGCCAGGTGTCGCTCCTGAACCTCGAGCAGGAGCTCCTCGCCCTCGCCGAGCGCATCGACGTCGCCTTCTTCCTCGAGGCGACGAGCCACGTCGACGCCGGCCCCTACGACGTGGCCCTCGTCGAGGGCAGCATCACGACGGAGGAGGACGTCGCACGCATCCAGCGCGTGCGCGCCGCGAGCCGGACGCTCGTCACGATCGGCGTGTGCGCCACGAGCGGCGGCATCCAGGCGCTGCGCAACACCGCGGACGTGGAGGCCTGGAAGCGACAGGTCTACCCGCACCCGGAGTGGGTGCACGCGCTCGCCACCTCGACGCCGATCTCGGAGCACGTGAAGGTCGACGCCGAGATCCAGGGCTGCCCGGTGGACAAGCATCAGGTGCTGCGCGTGCTCTTGCGCGCGCTCCTCGGCGCGGCGGCGGACCTTCCGGGCGCGAGCGTCTGCATGGAGTGCAAGCGGCGGGGGTTGGTCTGCGTGCTCGTGGCGAAGGGGTCGCCCTGCCTCGGGCCGATCACGCGGGCGGGGTGCGGCGCGCTCTGCCCGAGCCTCGGGCGCGACTGCTATGCGTGCTTCGGGCCCGCGGACGACCCGAACCCCACGTCCCTCGCGGACCGCCTGGAGCGGCTGGGCGTCCACCGCCGCGACGTCGTGCTGCGTCTGCGCGGTGTCGCCGGCTGGCGTCCCGAGTTCCGCGCGGTGGCCGACCGGCTCGAGGGCGGCCGTGACTGAGCGACGCACGATCGAGGTGGGCGCCTTCGCCCGCGTGGAGGGCGAAGGCGCCCTGCACGTCGCCCTCGAGGGCGATCGGGTCGTGGAGCTGCGGCTCCAGATCTACGAGCCGCCCCGCTTCTTCGAGTCGTTCCTGAAGGGGCGCGCGGCGTCGGAGCTTCCGGACCTCGTGGCGCGCATCTGCGGCATCTGCCCGGTGGCGTACCAGATGAGCGTCGTGCACGCCCTCGAGCGCATCTTCGGCGTGGCGATCGACCCGGCCGTGCGCTCGCTCCGGCGGCTCTACTACGCCGGGGAATGGCTCGAGAGCCACCTGCTCCACATGATGTTCCTCGCCGCGCCGGACTACCTCGGCCTGGACGACGCGCTCGCGATCGCGCGCACGAACCGCGCCGAGGTCGAGCGCTCGCTCCGGCTGCGACACCTCGGAAACCGCATCCTCGAGCTGCTCGGCGCGCGGCCGGTGAACCCCGTCGGTGTCATCCTCGGCGGCTTCGCGCGCATCCCCACGCGGGGCGAGCTGGCGTCCCTCGCCGACGACCTGCGCCGCGCGCGGGGCGAGGCGGAGACGCTGCTTCGCTGGTTCGGGAGCCTCCCGGTGCCGCGCCGGCCCCAGGAGGTGGAGCTCGTCGCGCTGCGCCACCCGGCGGAGTACGCGATGAACGAAGGACGCATCGTCTCGTCGTCGGGCCTCGACGTCGCACCCGCCGAGTTCGAGCGCGCCTTCGAGGAGACACAGGTCGAGCACTCGACGGCGCTCCACTGCCGCATCCGCGGGCGCGGCCCCTACCTCGTGGGGCCCCTCGCGCGGGTGCTCCTGAACCGGGACCACCTCTCGCCCGCCGCCGCCGCGGCCTTCGCGTCCTTCGCCGACCGCTTCGAAGGGACCGACCCCGCGGCCTCGGTCTTCGCGCGCGGGATCGAGGTGCTGCAGGCCTTCGACGTGGCACTCGAGACCATCGACGGCTTCGAGCCTCCCGCCGATCCGCGCCCGGCGTGGCGCCCGTGCGCGGGCCGCGCAGCGTGGGCCACGGAGGCGCCGCGCGGCGTGCTCTGGATGGATCTCGCCACCGAGGCCTCCGGTCACGTGCGCGAGATCCGGATCGTCCCGCCGACCTCCCAGAACCAGGCCCGCATCGAGGACGACCTGCGCGCCCTCGTGCCGAGCCTGCTCCACCTCGCGGACGATCAGGTGCGGCGACGCTGCGAGGCGGCGATCCGGGACTACGATCCCTGCATCTCCTGCGCGACGCACTTCCTGACGCTCGAGCTCGAGCGGAGGCCGCGGCAGTGAGCATCCTCTTGATCGGACTCGGAAGCCCCTTCGGCGACGACGCCGCCGGGCCGGCCGTGGTCTCGCGCCTCGTGGCCGAGGGGCTTCCGGCCGGCGTCCGCGTCTTGATGCCGCGCCGCCCCGACGCGCTCCTCGACGCGCTCGAGGGCGCCGAGGCCGCGGTCCTCGTCGACGCGAGCCGCGCCGGGCTTGCGCCGGGCACCGTACACGAGCCGGTGGCGGAGGCACTCGGGGAGGCGCGCGCGCTCTCCTCCCACGGCCTCGGCGTGGCGGGAGCGCTCGCGCTCGCGGCGGCCCTCGGGCGCGCACCGCGGAAGCTCGCCGTCGTCGCCGTCGAGGCGAGCGCCCTCGACGGGGAGGGCCTCTCGGCGCCGGTGCGCGCGGCTCTGCCCGAGGCGGCGCGGCGGGTGCGGGCGAAGATCGCCGCGTTCGCGCAGGCGGCAGGGGAGACGGGCGCTCCTCCGCAGCGGCCCGCGGAGGGACTCGGCCGTGCATGAGGCCCGCCTCTGCTGCTCGCTGCTCCGGCTCGCGGAGGAGGCCCTCGGACGAGAAGGCGGGGGCCGCATCGTCGCGCTCGAGCTCGAGGTCGGCGCGCTCTCGGGCGTCGCGCCCGAGGCGCTCGATGCGGCCTTCCCGGTCTGCGCGCGGGGTACGCCGGCGGAGGGTGCGGCGCTGCGGCTGCGCGCGGTGCCCGGCCGCGACCTCGTCCTGCGCCGCCTGGAGGTCGTCTGATGTGCGGCGTCTGCGGCTGCAACGAACACTCTCCGGTGATGCACGGCCACGCGCACGGAGACGCGCACGGTCACGACGCTGCGCCGGGCGCCGCGATCGCCGCGCACTCCCACGGCGAGCTCGCGCGTCGCGTCGAGGTCGAGCGCTCGCTCCTCGCGGAGAACGACGCCCGTGCGGCGCGGCTGCGCGCGCAGCTCGGCGCACGCGGCATCGAGGCGATCGGCCTCCTCGGCGGCCCGGGCGCCGGCAAGACGGCGCTCCTCGAGGCGACGTTCGCGCGCCTCGGAGCCGCCGCGCGAGACGAAGCCGTGGTGGAGGGCGACTGCGCGACCGACCTCGACGCGCGCCGCATCGCGGCCTGCGGCGCTCGCGTCGCGCAGGTGGCCACGGGGAGCCTCTGCCACCTCGACGCCCACCTGGTCGAGCACGCCCTCGAGGCGCTCGACCTCGACGGCGTCGCACGGCTCTGGGTCGAGAACGTGGGGAACCTCGTCTGTCCCGCTCCGTTCTCGTGCGGCGAGTCGCGCCGCGCCCTCCTCGTCTCGGTGCCCGAGGGCGACGACAAGCCCGCGAAGCATCCGGCGACGGTCGCCGCGGCCGACGTCCTCGTCGTGACGAAGAGCGACCTCCTGCCCTACGTCTCCTTCGACCTCGAGCGCTGCGTCGCGCACGCGCGCGCAGTGAAGCCGGGGCTCCCGGTCCTCGTGCTCTCGGCGCGAACGGGCGAGGGCATGGACGCCTGGCTCGCCTGGGCGCGACGCGAGGGGGACTGAGCGTGTGCCTCGCGGTCCCCGGCCGCGTGCTCGAGGTCGCCGACGAGGCGGGCGTCCTCATGGCGCGGGTCGACTTCGGGGGCGTCCGCAAGCGCGTCTGCCTCGAGACGCTCCCCGACGCGCGTCCCGGCGACTTCGTGCTCGTGCACGCGGGCTTCGCGCTGCAGGTGCTCGACGAGGCGGCGGCCGAGGCGACGCTCCGGCTCGCGGCCGAGATGGAGGAGCGGCGGTGAGGTTCGTCGACGAGTACCGCGAGCCCGACGCGGTGCTGCGCGCGGTCGACGTGCTCACGCGCCGCGCCACCCGCCGCTGGCGGATCATGGAGGTGTGCGGCGGCCAGACGCACGCGATCCTCGCCCACGGGCTCGACGCGCTCCTCGCCGACGCCGTCGAGCTCCTCCACGGACCGGGCTGTCCCGTCTGTGTGACGCCCCTCGAGACCCTCGACCGCGCGCTCGCGCTGGCCGAGCGGCCCGACGTGACCCTCGCGAGCTTCGGCGACATGCTGCGCGTTCCCGGGAGCCGGGGCGATCTCTTCGGGGCGCGCGCCCGGGGCGCCGACGTGCGCGTGGTCTACTCGCCGCTCGATGCCGTGGCGCTCGCCGAGCGGCTGCCGGAGCGGCGCGTCGTCTTCCTCGCGGTCGGCTTCGAGACGACCGTCCCCGCGGTCGCGGGCGCGCTGCGCGTCGCGCGCGCCCGGCATCTCGCCAACTTCTCCGTGCTCGCGGCCCACGTGCGCGTGCCGCCGGCGCTCGAGGCGATCCGCTCGGCACCGGATGCGCGCGTCGATGCGTTCCTCGCGGCGGGCCACGTCTGCACGGTGATGGGCACGGAGGAGTACGAGCCGATCGCGCGGAGGCTCCGGGTCCCGATCGTCGCCACGGGCTTCGAGCCCCTCGACGTCGTGCAGGGGGCGGCGCTCGCCGTGGCGCAGCTCGAGCGCGGCGAGGCGCGCGTCGAGATCCAGTACCGCCGCGCCGTGCGGCCGGAGGGCAATCCGGCGGCGCGCGCGCTCGTGCGCGAGGTGTTCGAGGTCGTCGACCGGCCGTGGCGTGGGATCGGCATCGTGCCCTCGGGCGGGCTCGCCTTGCGCGAGGCATGGGCCGCGTTCGACGCCGAGCGGCTCTTCCCCGAGCTCGCGGGCGAAGCGCCGCCCGAGCCGCCGGAGTGTCGCGCCGGCGACGTGCTGCGCGGCGCGCTGCGCCCGCCGGAATGCCCGGCCTTCGGCACGCGCTGCACGCCCGAGCGGCCGCTCGGCGCGCCGATGGTCTCGTCGGAGGGCGCGTGCGCGGCGTACTTCCGCTACCGCGTGGCCGACGCCGCCGGCGCGGCGGAGGGCATCGCATGACGAGGAAGCTCGATCCCGCGGCGCTCGCGAGCCCGAGCTGCCCCGCCCCCGCGACACCGGAGCGCGTGATCCTCTCCCACGGCGCGGGCGCCGGAGCGAGCGCGCGCCTCCTCGCGGAGCGCATCTTCCCGCACCTCGACAACCCGTGGCTCGCGGCGCGCCACGACGGCGCGGTGCTCGAGGCGGGCGGCGCGCGCCTGGCGTTCACGACCGACACGTTCGTGGTCCATCCCCTCGAGTTCCCCGGCGGCGACATCGGAAGCCTCGCCGTGCACGGCACGTTGAACGACCTCGCGATGTGCGGCGCGCGGCCGATCGCGCTCTCGTGCGCCCTCGTGCTCGAGGAGGGCCTCCCGCTCGAGGCGGTCGAGCGCGTGGCGCGCGCGATCGGCGCGGCCGCGCGCGCCGCCGGGGTGCCCGTCGTGACCGGCGACACCAAGGTGGTGGAGCGCGGCAAGGGCGATGGCCTGTTCGTGAACACCGCCGGGATCGGGCTCGTGCCCGCGGGCCGCGAGCTGCGGCCGGATCGCGTGCGGCCGGGCGACGCGGTGCTCGTCTCCGGCCCGATCGGATGCCACGGCGCCGCGGTGCTCTCGGTGCGCGAGGGCCTCGCCTTCGAGACCGAGATCGAGAGCGACAGCGCCTGCGTCGCGCCCCTCGTCGAGGCGCTGTTCGACGCGGGCGTCGCGGTCTCCTGCCTGCGCGACCCGACGCGCGGCGGCCTCGGCGCGGCCCTCCACGAGATCGCGTCGGCCGCGGGCGCGGAGATCGAGATCGAGGAGGCCGCCGTTCCGGTCGCGGGCCCCGTGCGCGCGGCGTGCGAGCTCCTCGGCCTCGATCCGCTCTTCCTCGCCTCGGAGGGTCGCCTCGTGGCGTTCGTCCCCGAGGCGCACGCGGCCGCGGCGCTCGCGGCGCTGCGCGGCCACGCGCTCGGTCGCGACGCCGTGCGCGTCGGCCGCGTGCGGGAGGGGAGGCCGCGCGTCGTCGTGCGCACGGCGCTCGGCGCGCGCCGGCTCCTCCCGCTTCCCGCCGGCGAACCGCTGCCGCGGATCTGCTGATGGACCCGGTGCGCCGGGAGATCGCGCTTCGCGGGGTGGTGCAGGGCGTCGGTCTGCGGCCCTTCGCGGCGCGGGCGGCGCGCGCCCTCGGCCTCGCGGGCGAGGTCGCGAACGCGAGCTGGGGAGTCCGCGTCGTCCTCGAGGGCGCCGAGGAACAGATCGACGCATGGCTCGCGGCGCTCCGCACGTCGGCGCCCCGGGGCGCGTGCATCGAGTCGCTCGTGCAGCGCGAGGCGCCGGTGCGAGGGCTCGCGAAGTTCGAGATCGCGGCGAGCGAGCTCGCGGCGGAGGCTGCGCCCACGCGCATCCCGCCCGACGCGGCGCTGTGCGACGCGTGCCGCGACGAGCTCTTCGACCCGCGCGACCGCCGCCACCGCTACGCCTTCACGCACTGCGCCGCCTGCGGTCCGCGCGCCTCCGTGGCGCGAGCGCTCCCCTACGACCGCGCTCGCACGACCCTCGGCGCGTTCCCGCCCTGCGCCGCGTGCCGCGCCGAGTACGACGACCCGGAGGACCGCCGCTTCCACGCGGAGACCGTGGCGTGCCCGGCCTGCGGGCCGACGCTCGTGGCGCACGGCGCTCGCGGCGAGCCGGTGCCCGGCGATGCCGTCGAAGCGGCGGCCGCGTGCCTTCGCGCCGGGGGCCTGGTCGCGCTCAAGGGCTACGGCGGCTTCCATCTCGCGTGCGACGCCACCCGGAGCGACGCCCTCGCGCGACTGCGCGCGCGAAAGGCGCGTCCCGTGAAGCCGTTCGCGCTCCTCGTCCCCGACCTCGCGACCGCGCGCACGCTCGTCGCGCTCTCGCCGGCCGACGAGGCCTGGCTCACCGGGCCGGCGCGCGCGGTCGTGCTGGCGCCGCGTCGCGCGGAGGGCTGCGCGGCGCTGGGCCTCGCGCCCGCGGTCGCGCCCCGCACGCGCGACCTCGGCCTGCTCCTCCCCGTGGCACCGCTCCACTGGCTCCTGCTCCATGGGCCGTCGACACGGCCAGGTGTCGATCCCGCGCGGTTCGCCGCGCTCGTCTTCACGTCCGCGAACGCGAGCGGCGCGCCGACGCTCCACGACGACGAGGAGGCGGCGGCCGAGCTCGCGGAGATCGCCGACCTCGTGGTCGGGCACGATCGCGCCGTCGCGCGGCCGAGCGACGATTCAATCGTGCGAAGCGCGCCGACCGGGCCCATTCCGATCCGGCTCTCGCGGGCGACGGCACCCGTCGTCGTGTCGCTTCCCCGTGTCGGCGGCGCGGAGGGGGCGGCGGCGCGCACGGACGTCGCCGTGCTCGCCGTCGGAGCCGACCTGAAGGCGGCTCCGGCCGTGCTCGCCCGCGGCGAGCTCGTGCTCGGCGAGCACGTCGGAGATCTCGCCCACGTGGCCGCGGCCGACGCGCTCGAGGCGCGCGCCGAGGCGCTCGCGCGGCTCGTGGCCGTGCGGCCGGCCGTGGTGGCCCACGACCTCCACCCGGGGTACGTCGGGAGCGAGCTCGCGGCCCGCCTCGCCGCGCGCCTCGGCGCCCGGCTCGCGGCCGTGCAGCACCACCACGCCCACGCCGCGGCGTGTCTCGTCGAGCACGGACGCGCGGGCCCCGCGCTCGCGCTCGTGCTCGACGGCGCCGGCTTCGGCGCCGACGGCACGATCTGGGGCGGCGAGCTCCTGCAGGTCACGCTCGCGGAGGCGTCGCGCCTCGCGCACCTCGAGCCCGTGCCGCTCCCGGGCGGTGACGCAGCCGTGCGCGAGCCCTGGCGGATGGCGTTCGCGTGGCTCCGGCGCGCGTTTCCGCGGGACGACGCGCCCCGCCTGCCGTGGCACGCGCGCCGGGGCGGCGAGCTCGCGCAGCTCGCGCGCGCGATCGAGCGCGGCGTCGCGAGCCCGCCGACCTCGTCGTGCGGGCGGCTGTTCGATGCGGTGGCGTCGCTGCTCGATCTCGGCGACGTCGCCTCCCACGAGGGCGAGGTCGCGATGGCCCTCGAATCGCTCGCGGAGACGGGGGACGAGGTCTATCCCCTCGGCGACGCCCTGCGCGCGCACGGGCCCGAGGGCGTCCTGCCCGTCGCCGATCTCGTGCGCGACCTCGTCCGCGCGCGCGCGGCCGGCGTTCCCGCTGCGACGCTCGCGCGCGGCTTCCACGCTGCGCTCGCGGCACGCCTCGCGGCCGCCGTCGTCCGCGCGGCGGAGGCCACGGGCCTCGACGAGGTCGCGCTCTCCGGCGGCTGCCTGCAGAGCCGGCTCCTCGCGTCGGCGCTCGAGGGAAGGCTGCGCGCCGCGGGGCTCCGGCCGCTGCTCCACCGGCTGCTTCCGCCGAACGACGGGGCGCTCGCCGTCGGCCAGGCCGCGGTGGCGGCGGCTCGCGGCATCGCGCCGCCGCCTTGATGACGCCGCGCTCGTCGGGCACGATGGCGGCGTCCGCGCGGCCATCGCGTGCGGAGAGCGAGCTCCTGTCCCTCTCCTCCCACCAGGAGCGACCGCATGTCCGAAGAGAAGCGCCGGGTGCTCGAGCTCGCGGAGCGATACGTGTGTCCGGGGCGCGTGCGCACGTTCCGTGCGCTCGGCGTCGAGCTCGTGATCGGGCGGCGCGAGGGCTATCGCTTCTGGGACCTCGACGGCCGCGAGCTCCTCGACCTGCACCTGAACGGCGGCGTCTTCAATCTCGGCCATCGCAATCCCGAGCTCGTCGCGACCTTGCGCGACGCCCTCGACACGCTCGACGTCGGGAACCATCACTTCCCGAGCGCCGCGCGGGCGGAGCTCGGCGAGACGCTCGCGCGGCTCACGCCCGGCGACCTCCAGTACTCCGTGTTCGCGAGCGGGGGCGGAGAGGCGATCGACCTCGCCCTCAAGACCGCGCGCCACGCGACGAAGCGCCGCAAGATCGTCTCGATCGCGAAGGGCTACCACGGGCACACGGGCCTCGCGCTCGCGGCGGGCGACGAGCGCTTCTCGCGCATGTTCCTCTCCGAGGGAGCGCCGGGCGAGTTCGTGCAGGTGCCGTGGAACGACCTCGAGGCGATGGCCTCCGCCCTCGCGGGCGACGACGTCGCGGCCGTGGTGCTCGAGACGATTCCCGCGACCTTCGGCTTCCCGCCGCCCGCGCCCGGCTTCCTCGCGGGCGTGAGGGCGCTGTGCGTGCGACACGGCGCGCTGTACGTCGCCGACGAGGTGCAGACCGGCCTCGGTCGCACGGGCACGCTCTGGGCAGTGGAGCAGCACGGCGTGGAGCCCGACATCCTCGTCACGGGAAAGGGTCTCTCGGGCGGGCTCTATCCGATCGCGGCCACGGTGCTGTCACGCCGTGTCGCCGGCTGGCTCGACGAGGACGGCTGGGGACACGTCTCGACGTTCGGCGGCGCCGAGGTCGGCTGTCGCGTCGCGCAGCGCGTGCTCGAGATCACGACGCGGCCCGCCGTGGTGGCGAACGCGAAGGCGGTGTCGCAGCACCTCGGCGACGGGCTCGAGGCGATCCGCCGCCGCCACCCGGAGTGGCTGCTCGAGATCCGGCGCGCGGGCCTCGTGTTCGGGCTGCGCTTCGCGGATCCGCAGGGCGCGATCTGGATGACCCGCGCGCTCTTCGAATGTGGCCTGTGGGCGATGTTCGCCGCCCACGACACCTCGGTGCTCCAGTTCAAGCCGGGGCTCCTCGCCGACGCGGAGCTCTGCGACGAGATGCTGGCGCGCTTCGAGGCGGGAATCGTGCGATGCCGGAGCGCGCGGGATTGAACGAGCGCGATCTGCTGGGCCGCTTCGAGGCGCAGCTCGATCCGGCGCGCCCCACGGCGACGCCGGGCGTCTCGATCATCGGCTGCGGCGAGGTGTCGACGGTATTCGCGCTCGCGGATCTCCCGGGGCGCGTGTGCAAGCGCATGGCCGGCTTCCGCGACGAAGCGGACGGTGAGCGCTACGCCGGGGTCGTTCGCCGCTACCTCGGTTTCCTCGAGGACGAGGGCGTGCGCGTGGTCGAGACCGCGATCGTGCCGATTTCGCGGCGCGCCCGCGGGCCGGTCGTCTACCTGGTCCAGCCGGAGCTCGACGCGAAGGGGCTCGGCAGCCACCTGCTCCGGCATGCCGACGATGCGGCCCTCGCGGCGGCGCTCGACGCGATCCTCGCGCGCATCGGCCGACTCCTGCGCTCGAACCGCGAGCGCCGTGACGGCCGCAGCGTGACCGTCGACGCGCAGCTCTCGAACTGGCACTTCGGAGCGTCGGAGAGCGGTCGCCGCGAGCCGGTGTTGATCGACGTCGGGACACCGTTCATGCGCAAGGACGGGGTCGACGAGATCGGCGTCGAGCTGTTCCTGACGCCGGTGCCGCCCGGCATGCGGGCGCTCTACCGCCGGGCGCGCGCCGTCGAGCGCTATCTCGACGCCTTCTTCGATGCGCGGAGCCTGCTCGTCGACGCGATCGCGAACTTCCACAAGGAGGGGCGGCCCGACCGCATCCCGTGGGCGCTCGAGCGCGTGAACCGCTGGCTCGCCGGGGACGTGCCCGATCTCGGCGGCCGCCCGATCCGCGCGGAGGAGGTGGATCGCTACTACCGCAACGACGCGAAGACGCTCGAGCTCTACCTGCGCGTGCGCCGCCTCGATCGCTTCGTGCGCACGCGCCTCCTGCGCCAGCGCTACGACTTCATCCTGCCCGGCGCGATCCGCCGCTAGCCCCGCGCGCGCCGCGGGTCGCTTGACGGGCGCCCGGGCCGGGTCGATGCTCCACCGCTCCGTGGCACCCTCCAACGACCTCCCTCTCGTGCTCGCGATCGATCTCGGCAGCAGCGGAGTCCGCGTCGCGCTGGTCGACGTCGCAGGGCGGGCGCTGGGATCCGCCAGCGAGGCGCTGGCGATGGACCTGCGGCCGGACGGCGCGGCCGAGGAGGACCCGGAGGAGATCTGGCGCGCCCTCGGGCGGTCGATCGAGCGCGCCCTGGCGCGGGCTCCGCACGCGCGCGACCGGGTCGCGGCGATCGTCTGCGGCAGCCAGTACTCCTCGCTGGTGCCCGTCGACGCGCGCGGGCATCCGGTCGGGCCGCTGGTGCTCTACCTCGATACCCGCGCCGCCGAGCTCTCCCGCGAGCTCACGCGTCGCAGACCGGAGCTCTGGAAGCTCTGGCTCGAGCGCCACGGCATGCCTTCGTCGGGCAGCGGCAGCGATTCTCTCGCGCACTGGCTGTGGTTCCAGACGGTCCGCCCCGAGATCCATGCGAAGGCGCGCGCGTACGTCGAGCCCATGGACTACGTCACGGCGCGCCTCTGTGGGCGCGTCACCGCCAACGTCTGCACGCTCTTTCCGCTGCTCCTGACCGACAACCGCCGTGGGAGCGCGGGCGGCTGGTGCGAGGAGATGATCGAAGCGTCGGGCGTCGATCGCGCGAAGCTGCCCGAGCTGGTCGCGCCCGGCACGATCGTCGGCGAGCTCCTGCCCGAGCACGCGAGCGCGTGGGGCCTGCCGCGCGGCGTCTCCGTCTTCTCCGCGATGAACGACACGCAGGCCCTCACCTTCGGCACCGCGAGCCACGTGGGCGATCGCCTCGGCGTGTCGATCGGCACGACGCTCGTTCCGACGACCCTCCTCGACGAGATGCGCGCCGACCTGCGCCACTTCCTGCTGACCCAGCCCGCGCCGATCGACGAGAAGCACGTGCTGATGGCCGAGGGGGGCCTGGCCGGCAAGGCGCTCGAGTTCGTGCTGCAGGGGCTCTTCTACACGGGCGACGTCCTCGGCGACCATCGCCGCGAGGACGCCTTCGCCGCGCTCGACGCGGCCGCCGGCGCGACCGAGCCCGGGGCGGGCGGCGTCCTGTTCCTGCCGTGGCTCAGCGGGGCGTGGGCGCCGGCGGCGGATCCGCAGGCGCGCGGCGGCTTCCTGAACCTCCACCTCTCGACCACCCGCGCCGACCTCGTGCGCGCGGCACTGGAGGGTGTCGCGTACCAGCTTCGCTGGCTCCTGCCCCACGTCGAGGCGCTGACCGGCCGCCGCCACGACGAGCTCGTGTTCGGCGCCGGCGGCGCGCGCTCGGACGCCTGGGCCCAGATCCTCGCCGACGTGTGCGACCGGCCCGTGCGACAGCTCGCCGAGCCCACCCTCACCAACTGCCGCGGCGCGGCGCTGCTGGCCTTCCACCGGCTCGGGCTCCTGGACCTGCACGCGGCCGACGCGCTCCTCGTGGAGCGCCGCCGCTACGAGCCGCGGCCGGAGCTCCGCAGCCTCTACGACGACCTCGGCGGACGCTTCGTCCTGGCCCACGAACGACTCGGGCCCGTCTTCGGCGGGCCGCGGTCCGGAGGACGCGATGGGTGACACACGATCGACTCGGCCGCGCTTCGCCTTCGACGCGCACGGGCTCGGCGCCGACGCGGTGATCGGCGAGCTCGAGAGCATCGCGCGCGCGGAGGACGGCGTCTGGGCCGACGGCCGCTGCTCGGGGACGATCTACTGCGGCGATCGTGGGATCTACGATCTCGTCGCCGCGGCCTTCGGGCGCTTCTCCTACGTGAACGCCCTGCAGCGCGACATGTGCCCCAGCCAGACGCGCTTCGAGTCCGAGATCATCGCGATGACGCTCGACATGCTGCACGGCGGCGCCGCGCGCGCGCGCGGCCTCTCGCCCTGCGGCGTCGTCGGCTCCGGCGGCTCCGAGAGCATCCTGTCGGCCGTCTACGCCCATCGCGAGTGGGGACGCGCCGAGAAGGGGATCGACGCGCCCGAGATGATCCTGCCCGAGACCGCCCACGTGGCCTTCGACAAGGCCGCCCACTACTTCGGCGTGCGCGTGATCCGGGCGCCCGTCGACCCGAAGACCACGCTCGTCGACGTCGACTTCGTGCGCGACCACGTCACTCCCGACACCGTGCTCCTGGTGGGATCGGCCGGAAACTACCCCTACGGCACGATCGACCCGATCGGGGCGCTCTCCGACCTCGCCGTGGAGCGCGGCGTCGGACTGCACGTCGACGGCTGCCTCGGCGGCTTCATCCTGCCCTGGGGAGAGGAGCTCGGCTACGACATCCCGGCCTTCGACTTCCGCCTGCCCGGCGTCACCACCCTCTCGGCCGATACGCACAAGTACGGCTACGGGCCGAAGGGCACGTCGCTGCTCCTGTTCCGCGACAAGTCGCTGCGACGCCACCAGTACTTCGCGCGTCCCGACTGGAAGGGCGGCATGTACGCCTCGCCGGGCATGGGCGGGAGCCGGTCGGGCGGGCTCATCGCCGCGACCTGGGCCGTCATGGTGTCGCTCGGCCGCCAGGGCTATCTCGACAAGGCGCGCAAGATCTTCGAGACGGCCTTCGCGATGCAGGCGCGCGTCGCCGAGCATCCCGAGCTTCGTCTCATGGGCCGTCCGACCTTCTGCTTCTCCTTCACCTCGGAGGAGTTCGACGTCTATCACGTGAACGACGCCATGAAGAAGCGCGGCTGGCGCTTCAACGGCCAGCAGTTCCCGAGCGCGATCCACATGTGCGTCACGGGACCGCAGACCCAGCCGGGCGTGGTGGAGCGCTTCGGCGCGGACCTGCGCGACGCGGTCGCGTATGCGAAGGCGCCCGAGCAGCCCGTGCCCCGGAGCGGCGCCCTCTACGGCGGCCAGGGCACGCGCGTGCGCCCCGAGGACCTCGACATGGAGCGCCTGCGCGAGGGCCTCTTGCGCTACCTCGATTCGACGTTGGAGCAGCCGGCAGAGAGCTGAGCCGAAGCGCGAGGGACGCGAGGCGCCGCTGCCACGCGGGCGCTGCATTGCCGGGCAGGCCGTGGCGCGGCACGCTCGATCCGTCCGCCGTCCCGGCGGACCGGCGCGCGGCATCGGGCCCGCGCCGCAGCCCCGCGGAGCGCGAGCCGCCTCCGCGCGAGGAGATCGGCCATGCATTCTCGTCACGGACATTGGCGTCGATTCGATCCGGCGTACGCGCACGGCTGCGGTGCGGGCGCATCGGAGGGCTGGGCCGAGCGCATGGAGGAGCGCGCGCGGCGCTTCGCGCAGCGCTTCGAGGAAGACGGCCTCTTCGGAGGCGCCGGCCTCGGCGTGCGGAGGCCCCTTCGCTTCCTCGCGTACAAGCTCGACCTGACCGAAGAGCAGACCTCGCGGCTCGCGCGCGTGCTCGAGCGTCTGAAGCTCGAGCGCGCGCAGGCGGCGGTCGACCTGCGGCGCGCGGCGGCGGACCTCGCCGACGCCATCGAGGCCGAGCGCTTCGAGCGCGCAACGGTCGAGGCGGCCGGACAGCGGCGCACGGAGGCTGCGCGTCGCGTCGAGGAGGCCGTCGCCCGAGCGCTCGAGGAGCTGCACGGGCTGCTCGAGCCCGCGCAGCGCACGCGCCTCGCGGAGCTGCTGCGGACGGGGGCGATCCGGATCTGAGGCTGCTCGCCTCCGCGCCGATCACCGCGCGGAGGCGAGCCTTCGGCTCGAGGGGTCGCGGCCCGAGAGCGCCCGGTCGGCCCGATCGTGCGCGCACGCGGCGGCCTCGACGCGAAGGCTCTGGCCTTCGACGGTCGCCCGCAGGACGCCGCTCGTCGCATCGAAGCTCCAGGCGGCATCGGGCAGGAGGCGCCCGTTCGATCGCACCGTGCAGGGAACGAACGGCGCGCGGAGCGTACGCAGCGACGCCTGCAGCGTCACCGTCGAGCTCCGCTCGGCCCACGCGCTGAGCGTCCATCTCCCGGGCGACTCGACCGAGCGATAGCGGCCCTCCTTCCCGAACCGTCCCTCGGAGGTGCCGCGCGGGAAGGCGAGCAGGCGGAGCGCGCCCTCGCGATCCGCGAGCCGCACGAGGCCCGGCGCTCCTGCACCGTAGTCGGCGAGGGTATCGACGTCCGGCGGCAGCATGGCGAGCACCGCACCGGCGCGCACGAAGAGCGGCAGCTCCTCGAGCGGGGCCGGCACGGTGTGGAGCTCCCGGCCTTCGAGCACGTCTGCGCCGCGCAGCAGGAACGACCCGTCGGCCGACGCGAACTCCACCGCGCGCCAGAAGTCGATCCACGCCCCGGTCGGGAGATACGCCTCGCGCGTGCTCGCCCCGGGCGTGAGCACGGGCGCCACCAGGAGGTCGGGACCGAACAGGAACTCGTCCTCGCGATCGGCCGCAGCGGCGTCGTCGGGGTACGCCAGCACGAGATGGCGCATGGTCGGCAGCCCCGAGCGCAGGTACTCGCGATCGGCGGCCTCCACGTAGGGATAGAGCTGCGTACGGAGCTTGGTGTAGCGACGCCAGTTGTCGATCTGACCCGGGTCCTCCACCTGGGGACGCGGATAGGAGACGATGGCGGTGCCGTCGCGCTCGGTGCGCATCACGCCCGACATGGCCCCGAGCTGGACCCAGCGGATCAGGAGCTCGTCGCTGAGCCGCGGGCCGACGAGCGAGAAGAAGCCTCCGATGTCCGAGCCCCAGCGCGAGACGCCGGACAATCCCATGCCGAGCCCCGCCTTCACGACCGACTGGAGCCCGTCGAAGTCCCAGCTCGTCGTCGGGTCCCCGCCCCAGACGACCTGCGCGCAGCGCGCGGCCCCCGTCCAGCCCGAGCGCTGGAAGCGGACGATCGGAAGCTCCCGGGTCGCGGCGTGGGCGGCGCAGTGGTAGTCGGTCGGATAGCGGTTGTGCGAGGCGCTGCCGTCGCGCCCGTCGGCGGTGTGCGCGTCGAGCGGCGTGTACTCGCCGAAGTCCTCCATCCAGCCGTCGTGGCCGTCGTCGAGGGCGTGCTGGAGGAGCGACGCGTAGAAGCGCCGCCCGGCCTCCGCGCTGAAGTCGAACTGGGCGACGTCGAAGAAATGCGTCGTGTAGTACTGGTAGACGTACGGCGCGCCGGCCGCCGTCGTCACGAGCGCGCCCGCCGCCGCGGCGTCGGTGAAGGGCGGCACGTAGCTCGTGCAGATCATGGGATTGAAGTACGTCGTGATCGCGTAGCCGAGCGCGTGCGCCTCGGCGGTACGCGCAGGCTCGTTCGTGGGATCGTTGCCGCAGGGCAGGTAGTGGAGATAGGTCTGCGAGACGGAGACCGGGACGTCCCCGTCGCGGAACGCCTGCAGCGCCGGGCCCTGGTACCACGGACCGAAGACCCACGGCGCCGCGGGAGCGGGCTGCCGGCCGACCGCCGCCGTGAAGCGGCGCAGCACGTCCGCCGGTCGCGGACCGGCGAAGACGCGGAAGCGCAGCGTCGTCGGGCCCGGGCGCGGCGTCATGCCCTCGGGCGCTCCGACCACCTCGAAGCTCCACGCGTCGGGCCGCTGCGGCGTCGCGAGGTCGTGGTACACGGTCTCGTCGTTGTCGACGAGCACGCCGTAGCCGCGGCTGGAGAGGATCCACGGCACCGGGAAGTAGGTCGCGTCGTCGCGCGCCCGGAAGCCGGGCCGCGGCAGGAGGACGCTCACGAGACCCCGATCTACCGGGATCCAGGGGCCGTCCGAGACGTAGCTCTCCACCCGGGCCCCGCGATGCTGCGCGGTGTCGGCGCGCTCGCCGAGTCCGTAGAAGCGCTCGTCCGGCGTCGCGACCCAGGCGGAGCCGATGCCGAGCACGTCGGCCGCGGGGCCGCCGTAGGTCGCCGCCACCTCGACGACGCCCTCGCCGCCCGGACGGATGCGCACCTCGAACGTCGCCCCCTGCGGGTCGCTCGTCTCGACGATCAGGCGCAGTCCGCCTTCCTCGCGGACCCAGGACGAAACGGTCGTCGCGTGGACCCAGCCGGCCGCCGTCCGGACCGAGAGCGCTGCCGGCCCCGCCGCTCCGGCGCTCGTCGCAGACCGGAGCACCGGGCCGTGCTCTCCGACGAAGACGAGCGAGAACGGCGCGGTGCCCACCTCCACGCGAAGGGCGCCATGGGACGCCCCGTCGGCCCGGACAGGGGCCGATGCGAGGAGCAGGAGGAGGAGAACCCATGCGACGCGCGCCATCGAGTACACACTACCTCCCCGACGCGGGAAGGCCGCGACGATTCCGAGGGAGCGGCTCGCCAATCGCCCGCCGGCGTGAGAGGATGGGGCCATGCCCGACTTCAGCCTCTTCGGCGACGAGCACGTGCGCCAGTACGAAGCGACCGGCGGCAAGGTCGGACACGACTGGAACGGCACGAGCTGCCTCGTGCTGCACACCCTCGGACGCAAGTCCGGCAAGACGCGCAAGTTCCCGCTGATCTACGGCCGCGACGGCGAGGACTACGTGATCGTGGCCTCGCGCGGCGGGTCGCCGGAGCATCCGGGCTGGTACAAGAACCTGCTCGCGCACCCCGACGTGACGATCCAGGTCCGAGACCGGCTCATCCCCGTGACGGCGCGCACGGGCACGGCGGCCGACAAGGCGCGGGTCTGGTCGACCATGACGGCGCAGTGGCCCGACTACGACGCGTACCAGGCCAAGACCAAGCGTGACATCCCGGTGATCCTGCTCCGCCCGCGCGCCTGATCAGCGCGCCGCGGCGCTCCCCCGCACCCGGATCCAAGGCCGCCCCGCGAGCCGGTCGCGACCGCCCCACTCGTCGTGGGCGTCGGCGCGCGCGTAGTGCGCCGAGATCGCACGGCGGAAGCCTTCCGTGCGATTCGTGCCGGAGCCGTGGATCAGGAGCGAGTGGAACAGGAGCGTGTCGCCCGGCTCCATCTCGACGTGCACGCGCTCCGAGCTGGCATCGATGCCCTGCACGCCGAGGAAGCCGAAGTTCACGTACTCCCAGCCCGGCACCTCGTGAGGCAGCAGGGCGCCGCGGTGGCTGCCGCGCAGCACCGACAGGCAGCCGTTCGCGCGCGTCACGGGCTCGAGCGCCGTCCACGTGCCCACCACCGCATCGCCGGGACGAAAGCCGAAGTAGAGGAGATCCTGGTGGAGCGGGTGCCGGGCGTCGACGCCGGGCGGCTTCGTCACGACCATGCTGTTCACGAACAGGAGCTCCGGACCGAGGAGCGCCTCGACGCAGTCGAGGAGCTTCTCGGCCGTCGCGTACGTCGCAAGCACCGGATCGTTCTCGAAGAAGTTGATCTTGCAGATCGCGTGCTCGGGCGTGCGCGGCACGACGGCGCCCTTCGCGACCATCACGTCGCGCACGAGCTTCATCGGAGGAGCCGGCGGCTCGCTGCCGGAGGCGAGGGCCCGGGTGCGGGCGAGCCAGGGCGCGAGCTCGGACGGCTCGAACAGGCCCCGCACGACGACGTAGCCTTCGCGCCAGTACGCGTCGCGTTGGTCCGGGGAGAGGGGGCTCATCGCGGGCTCCTGCGGCTGCATGACGGGCGTCCGAGGCTACCGCGCCCGCGGCACTCCGCACGCCGCGTCCGCGGCGGCCGCAGCCCGGACGGCGCCCTTCACCTCGAGGTGTCGGGGTCGATCCCGCGGGCGCGCCGCGAGACGAGGCGGAGGGCCGCGACGCCGAGGGCGAGGAGGCCCGCGGTGGCGGGCTCGGGCACCGTGTAGAGCTCGAAGGCCAAGTCCTTCGAGAACTGCTCGATTCCCATCGGACCGTCGATGCTGTCGAGGTAGCGCTGCGGCGAGAATCCGGACTGCTGCAGCGCGAGCGCCGGAGTGACCACGATCGAGCCCGATACGGCGTCGTCCTGGAAGTGATGCACGTCCTGCCCGGAGAGCAGGCTCCCGACCACGCCTTCGCCGGGCGCCACCGCCGGCGGCACGGACGCCAGCCCGTCGGGCACCGACCAGTCCCGATCGTGCCAGCCCCAGCTGATGCTCCCGTCCTGCGCCGTGTCGACGAGGGCGACGATCTTCAGCCAGTACACGGTATTGGGTTGCTCGAGGAACGAGTGGCCGAGGCCGAGCTCGGCGTTGTACTGGTACAGCGTCTCCGTCCCGCCCGCGCCGGGGACTGGCTTCTCGGTGAAGGTCCCCGAGCGGGGGGCGAGCGGGCCCTTGGTCACGATCTGGCTCGAGAGCGGAGCTCCTGGGTGGCTGAACCCGCCCCCCGCGCCTCCCGCCGGCACGTCGCTCTCGAACGAGATCAGGAAGCGCTTCACACCGCCGCTCGGGCCCGTGTCGTTCCCGGCGTACGAGCCCCACCAGGCGACGTGCAGGACCGGAGAGGAGGACGTGTCGGCGAAGTCGTCGGCCATGAACGTGCCCTGCCAGCCGGTCGGCTGACCCGACATCGGGTCGACGGTCGCGTACGCGGTGCTCGTCTCGTCGTGGCCGGGATACGGGAACGCGGCGCTCGCCCCCGTGAGCGGAACCTGTTGAAACTTGAGCGTGTTCTCGCCGGGAAGCGGATCGGCCACCACCGGACCGGCGAGGCCGATCGAGAGCAGGACGAGGACGCAGGACGAGCCGAGGTGCGCGCGCGCGGCGGAACGTTCCATGGGCGGCGATCCTCCCTACGAGCTTCCTGCACAGAAGGTGGCGAGCAGCGGGGCGGCCGTGGCGGGGGAAGCCGCTCGCGGTCTCGCGTCCCACCAGTGGCAGCCGAGCGGCTCGACGGGAGACGCCTCACGCCCTTGCGACCGCTGGGGCTAGCCTCGCGCGCGCCGAGCCGGTGCCCGCGATGAGCGCCGTCGTCGGCGGACCCCCCCGAGCGCGCAGGCGCCGAAGGCCGTGAGGAGGAGCGTCGACGGCTCCGGGACGGCGCGGAGCACGAAGTGGGCGACCCCGTTCGTGCTTCCGCTGCGGCCCGCGAGCGCCCCGCCCGGCGCGCCGATGAAGTCGATCCGGTAGGTGAGATCGAAGAAGCTGTCGGCGGTCCAGTGGCCGGCGCCGTCGCTCGTGAGCTGCGTCGTGCCGGGGCTGTACATCCCGGAGTCGCTTCCCCCCACGATCCGCAGCAGGCCGAAGTCCGGATCCGCGGGATTGGCCTGGCCGCGGAGGCCGAGTACCTCGATGTCGAAGGTCTGTGGCGACGCGTTGGGCGTGCGCGGGCCCGACGCCATGTGGTTGGTGCCGTCGTCGGGCAGCAGGAGGTCGATCGAGCGGCTGAAGCCGGCGAGTGTGCCGGTGCCCGCCATCTGGAGGAGGAGGTGGGCGCCGTACTGCTGCACGTTTCCGCTCAGCGGCCCGCCCGTGGTCTCGCTCGCGTTCGACCACCCGCCGAAGATCGGGGAGGCCATGTCGATCGTCGTCCCGGGCGGGAGACCGTCGGTGATCCGCAGCACGTCGCCTTCGTAGACGCAGCCTGCGATGGGGAGCGTCGCGGTGCCCGCGCCGTTGTCGGGTGCCACGCACGGCGCGGCAGGAGCGCCCGACGCGAAGGCGAGCGTGAGCGTCGCGAGCGAGAGCGCGGGCAGGAGCAGGAACCGATCGGTGTCCATGGCTGGGCCTCCGAGTCGGCTCCTCGGCATGACCGGGCCTGCGATCGGCCTCGACCTCCCGGATGCGGACGGAGCCTCAACCCGAAGTAGCCTCGTCGAGGCGTCGCGTGGCACGACACTCTGCGGAGGAGATGCCCCGGTCCACGCGCCGCGTGGGCGAGAGCTCCGGCGGACGGGATCGGAGACCGGCAACGGTGCGGGAAGATGGGCGCTCCGTGGGGGCTCCGGGCATTGCGTGCGGGATCGCTACGGCCCCGCTGCGAAGAACTTCGTGAGCTCGGCCGCCACGCGCTCCGGCTCCTCCTGCACCACCCAGTGCGTGCCCGAGCCGAGCTCGACGAGCTTCGCGTCGTCGCAGAGCGACACGCTCGCGCGCGTCAGGTCGCCGGGGATGAAGGCGTCGTGGGCCGCGAGGAGGACGAGCGTCGGCACGCGCACGCGTCGCGCCTCGCCTTCCGGCGGCTTGCTCCGGAACGAAGCCCGATACCAATTCACCATCGTGCCGAAGGCGCCGTCGCGATCCCACGCCGAGCGGTAGAGATCGAGCTTCGCCTCGGGGAAGGCGCCCGGCTGCGCGGTGTCGCGCAGCATCTTCGAGACCACGTACCAGTTGCCCCAGCGCGCCGACTCCTCGGGGAGCCAGGGGATCTGGAAGAACGTCCGGTACCAGGAGATCGGATGCTCCTTCGTCTCGACCGTCCGCCACGCGTCGGGGTGCGGCGTGTCGAGGACGACGAGCTTGCGCACGCGCTCGGGACGGCGGATCGCGAGGTTCCACGCGACGCCGCCGCCCCAATCGTGGGCGACGACGAAGGCGTTCTCGTAGCCCAGCGCGGCGACGAGCCCCGCCGCGTCGTCGCCGAGCGCATCGACGCCGTAGGACGCGACGTCGCGCGGCTTGTCCGACTCGCCGTAGCCGCGCTGGTCCGGGAGGATCACGCGGTAGCCCGCGGCGGCGAGCGCCGGGGCGACTCCCTTCCACGCGTACCAGAACTCCGGGAAGCCGTGCAGCAGCACGACGGGCGGTCCCCCAGCCGGGCCCGCGAGCACCACGTGGAGCGAGACCGCGCCGGTGTCGACACGCTCGGACGTGAGCGGGATCCCGAGCTCCTCGCGCGCGACGGCGACCGCGTCGCGGGGCGGCTGGTCGCCCGAGCGGTGGCCGACGACGAGCAGCCCGGCGAGGACGAGGAGCCCGATTCCCGCGACGTGGCGCTTCCGCATGCGTCGAATCCTACCCGCTCTTGGCTCCCTCGCTGCGCGTCGCGCTCGCGACGAACGCATCGACGATCGCCCCGAGCCCTGGCCGCTCCGCCTCCTCGAGCTCGTAGCGCACCCGCACGACCGGCTTCGCGAGGCCGAGCACGGAGGCGAGATCGATCGGCGTGGCCGCCACGACGACGTCCGCCTCCGATGCCTCGATCGTCACGCGCAGCGCCTCGCGCTGCGCGGCACCGTAGCCCATCGCCGGAAGCACGCGCCCGATGTGCGGATTTGCGGTGTAGACCGCTGCCAGGGCCGGCGCCGCGCTCGGCCGCGGGTCGACGATCTCCGCGCCGGCGTGCGTGGCTGCGACGAAGCCTGCGCCGTACGGCATGCCGCCGTGCGTGATCGTCGGGCCGTCCTCGACCACGAGGACGCGCCGCCCGCGTACCGCGGACGGGTCGTCGAGGCGCGGCGGTGACGCCGTGCGGACGATCGGCGTCGTCGGGCGGAGCGCGCGGACCGCAGCGACGAGACGGCGCACGTCCGCGTCCGCGGCGGCGTCGACCTTGTTCACCACGACGACGTCCGCCATCCGCAGCACCGCCTCGCCCGGATGGTGCGTCGTGAGCTGGTCGGGCCGCAGGGCGTCGGTCAGCACGACGTGCAGGTCGGGCCGCAGGAACGGGAAGTCGTTGTTCCCGCCGTCCCAGACGAGCACGTCCGCCTCGGCCTCCGCCCGCTCGAGGATCGCCGCGTAGTCGACGCCCGCGAACACGACGGCGCCCAGCGCCACCCACGGCTCGTACTCCTCGCGCTCCTCGATCGTGCAGTCCGCGGCGCGCAGGTCGGCGAGCGAGGCGAAGCGCTGCACGCGCTGGCGCTCGAGGTCGCCGTACGGCATCGGGTGTCGAAGCGCCACCACGCGCACGCCCGCGTCCGCGAGCCGCCGCGCGATCCAGCGCGCGGTCTGGGACTTCCCGCAGCCCGTGCGCACCGCCGACACCGCGATCACCGGGCGCCGCGCGCGAAGCATCGTCGCCGCAGGACCGTGCAGCACGAAGTCGGCTCCGCAGGCGAGCGCCCGGGAGGCGAGGTGCATGACGTGGGCGTGGGTCACGTCGCTGTAGGCGAAGACGACGCGCCGGACGTCGTGGCGGCGGCACAGCGCCTCGAGCTCGGCTTCGTCCTCGATCGGAATGCCATCGGTGTAGAGCGGGCCCGAGAGGCCCGGCGGATAGCGACGGTGGGCGATGCCCGGGATCTGCGCCGCGGTGAACGCCACGGCGCGGAAGGAGGGGTCGCTCCGGTACACCACGTTGAAGCAGTGGAAGTCGCGGCCGGCGGCGCCGAGGATCAGGGTGGGCGTGGGGTCCGGGCGGGCTCCGGCCGGGGCGCCCCCGTCGATCGGCAACGCACGTCGAAGCTCTTCGTCTGCGCCCATCGGCTCGCCCCCGGGCCCGTTCTAGCACGCCGGTGGCGATCGGAGGGGGCTCAGCCGCCGTGGATCCAGCCCACGAGGTCCGCGAGCGGCGCGCCGAGCGCCGGGAAATGGGTGACGAGCACCGTGGCCACCGGGAGGGCCACGTACAAGCCGATCTGCGTCACGAAGCTCATGTCCCAGTCGACGCGGTTCGGAGTGCGGTTGGCGATGCGACTCAAGAGATCGTCGCGTTCGACCTGCACCAGCAGCATGAGGACGAGGCCGACGATCACCACCAGGCCCGCGAGCACGGCGTTCAGGATCAGGTTCTGGGGCTGGAGCGGATAGGACCCCGCCGCCAGGAGGAGCGCACAGATCCCGAAGACGGCGCTCGTCGCCATCGCCTTCATGTGCGCGAACACGAAGCTCAGGAACCGCGTCTCCTCCCCGGCAACGAAATCCTCCGTGGCCTCGCGCAGCTTCGCGACCGCGATGCGGCCGGTGCTTCCCCCGGCGGCCGGCGTGTCACCGGAGAGGTTCACCGAGAAGCCGTTCGTCGCGTCGAGCCGCTCCGACAGCGTGCGTGCGAGCGAGGCGAGCCGCCTCGCGAGCTGCGTCTCGAACGCGAACGTCGGGCGGCCTTCCGCAGCCACCCCACACAGCTCGGGCGCGAGCGCTTGACCTTCCGCCAGGTCGTTCTCCTTCGCCGCCCGTCGAAGCTCGTCGGCGAGCTCGCCGCCGGCGTCCTTCGCCAGCGCCTCGAGGCGCGAGACCGCGTCGAGCGAACGGCGAAGCTGGACGGCGTCGAGGGGCCGCTCGTGGAGGCTCAGGCCGAAGCTTCGCGCGAGCGTCGGCGGAAGGCGGTCGAATGCGTCCGCGAGAGGGCCCGCGGCGAGCGCGCGCAAGAGCCTCCGCAGCGAGAGCCAGGATTGGACGCAGCGGACGGCGTCGGCGGTCACGCGCGCGGCGATGGCGAGTCCGAGCGACACCACGAAGAGCTCGAGCCAGATCGGATCGGGCGTCCGCACGTGCCAACGCGACGTCCCGAGCACGAGGCTCGTGGCGACGATTCCTGCGGCGATCCAGGGCAGGGCCCGCGCGAGGGGCTCCGTGTGGCGGGGTGCCCTTCGCAGGAAGGACGGGGGCATTCCGAGGAACAGGCAGACCCGGTCGGCCAGGTGCCCCGGGACTGGATCGCCAGCGTCGGCGAAGCAGTCGACGCCGGCGCGGCACGCGTCGAGGCGACGACGGCGGCCGCTCGCGAGGCCTGCGACGACGGCGGCGGCCCCGAGGAGCGTGACCGGAACGAGCATGGAGAGCCCGCTCGCGAGCGCCGTCGACCGTCGGTACCAGAGTATGCGCTCGAGGTCGAAGCCGTGTGCGAAGACGTCGAGGGCCGCCGATCGGAAGCCGCCCAAGAAGAGCAGCGAGGCCAAGCCGACTCCCACGGCGGCAGCCCGCCTCGAGCCGAGCAGACGCTCGAGGAGGGGGCCTCCGGCGCAGCCGAGCAGGCCTACGACCGGCGAGCACAGCGCCACGAACGCGACGACGCCGAGGATCCACTGGAGCCCGGCTGCGAAGTCGCTGGGCGATTCGTTTGGCGGGGCCCATGCGGGCGTTCCCGCGGACGCGACCGCGAGCCACGCCACCACCACGCCCGCCACGGCGACGTGTACGCCGATCCTTCCGAGCCAGGCGCGTCCATCCGGATCGCGCGGCGCGAGCAGCCGCGTGAGGGCGGGAAGCCGCGCGCAAATCCTCGCACCGAGTCCCCACGGAAGGACGTCGAGGGCCAGGGCCGCGAGCATCGCGGAGCCCGCCAGCACGAACGTCAAGAAGAGAAGGAAGGAGAGCGACGCCAGCCGTCGCGGGCTCTGGGCATCGGAGGCAGGCAGTCGCCAAGGGGCGAGCTTCGCGGGCCACGCGAATGCCTCGACCTTCGTCGCTTCCTCGGTGGCTGCGATCTCGAGCCGGTCCTTCGGCCAGATCGCGTCGCGTCCGACCACGGAGATCCAGATCGCAGGCGACGCGCTGCCCCGAGTCGCTCGGCGATGGGTGCCGCGCATCTTGTCGAGAAGCTCCTCCCAGCGGCTCGGAGAGGCGTCCGCGACCAGCGCCAGCAGCGCATCGAAGGCGCCCTCCTGATTCGTGGAGGAGAAGGCGATCGGGCTCCGCCTTCCGTCGGGGCCCGAATCCCAGGCCTGTGACGACGGTGCGGGCGAGTACGTCGAGAACACCCACGCGCCCAGGAAGTCGGCGACGTGCCGCGGATGGATGTAGAGCAGGTCCGAACTCGCCGTGAAGATCTGCGCGTCGGGGAGCTCCTGGCGCACCTCGTGGGCGAGGAAGAGGACGTCCTCGACGTCGCTGCCGACGAGGCCGACGAAGCGCACGCCGCGTGTGCGGAGCAGGCCGAGGGACTGCTCGAGCTCGATCTCCGCGCGGTTCGCCGAGACGACCGGCGATTGGCTCGGAGGCACGTCTCTCGCGAGGGGCGCTGCGAGCGGAAGAGCGAGGCCGGCACGCGCGTTTGCGTCGAAGCCCAGGACTCCGGCGCCATCGGGACCGAGCTGTCGATCGCGCTCGGTGCGGAGCTGCGCGAGGTGCAGCGGGTAGTGGACGATCAGCGGACCCGAATCGGCATCGTTCGCGGCGGGGGGCTTTCTCGCGGAGGCGTTGGCCGGGTCAGGCCCGCTGCCCGTCGCGAAGCTCTCGGCGTAGGACGTGCCCGATTCGACGAGCAGCGCCACGTCGCGGTCTTCCGCGCCGCTCTTCCGCAGGAATTCGAGCATGTGCCGGCGGAGGACGTCGTCCGGGATCTGCATCGAGAGGAACGTGTCCCCGTTCCGACGCAGGATCTCGGCGACCTGCGGGTTCGTCGCGGAGCCCGAGAGCGCGTCGAAGGCACGCCGACAGGCGCCGCTGTTCGTCTCGTGGCTCTCGTCTCGCTCGCGCAGGCGCGCGCGCCAGGCGTCGAACCCGTCGGCGACCGAGCGCGCCGAGCCCGAGTAGGTCGGGCCGAGGAGGCGGATCGGCGCATCTGCCGGCCCGACCTCGCACGCGAAGTCGAGCGCGTGACGGAACGCCTTCGGGTGCACGCCGGAGGTCGCATTCTCGCCGACGAGGAGCACGAGCAGGAGCGGCGCGTCCGGCGTCGGGACCGCACGGCGGAAGAGGAGGGCTCCGGGCTTCACGCGTGCCTGGGAGCCGCGGCGGTGCCACAGAGTCTCGTTGGCGCCGTCGAGGCGCGTCCTGCTCTCCTGCGCCGCGGCGGGAGCGCCCGTCGCCCACGGAATTGCGTAGCCGTCGGCCTCGTACCCCGCCTCGACCGCGGCGAGATCGAAGGCTTCGACCATCTCGTCGAAGACGGCCCCGAGACGCGACTCGACCGGATCGGGCACGGTCGCGACGATCACGAGGGAGCCTGCGCGCCGAAACCTGCGCTTCGCCTCGGCGCAGGCGTCATTGCCCGTGCCGAGTGCGTAGTGGTCGCGGAGCAGCTTGCACAGGGCGTCGTGGCTCGGGCGGTGCCGCGGATAGCTCACGGCGCTCGCGCTGGGCGGAGTCGCCGATCTCCCGTGGTCGCCTCCGACCCCCGACACCAGCGCCATCGTGGCGGCAATGGCCGCCACGACGCCGACCATGGCTCCCCGACCGTGACCCCCTCCACCATTCTGTGTGTCGGCCATCGCAGGCCTCGAGCTCTCGCCCCCCGACTGCAAGACTCGGTCTCGATCCTGATCCTCACGCGAGGCGCGTGACATCCCCCGAATTGCGGGGGACGCGCCGCGCCGGTCGAGCCCGACGCGGCGCTCCCTCCTCGGCCTCAGCTCGGCGCGAGCACGAAGGCGCGCACCGCGCTGCGATCGTACTGGGACTGGCGGCTCCAGCCGTCCGTCGCCGACGCCGCGACGTAGAGGTTCTCGCTGAAGCCCGCGACCGGGCAGCCTCCCGGCGTGCAGCCCGCCGGCAGATTGTCGTTGAGCAGATGATCGACGCTCCGCACCGCGCTGAAGCTCCCGGCGCCCACCGGGCCGCTGCTCGCGAAGACGCCGCTCACGCCCCGAACCACGCCGAAGCTGTAGCTCGCGAACCCGTGCGGGTGGCTCGCGTTCCAGGCGAGGGTCACGGAGTCCGGCGAGACCGGCGTACCGGGGGCGTACGCGAGCACACCGCAGCACGGATCCGCCGCGTGGCCCGCGATCGTGGGCGGCGCGATCGAGGCCGCGCAGGCTTCGTTGTTGACGTGCAGCGTGATCACCATCGTGTTGCCGGCGACCAGGCCGAGCGGGCCTGCGTCTGCCGTGAGGATCGTGCCCCCGAGATCGGTCGACGTGGGCACGAAGTAGTGGATGCCGCTCGCCGCGATGTCGACCGGCGCGCCCGCGGCGGTGAAGAGCTCCACCCGGACCTGGATCTTCCCGTCCAGGAGCGGCGTACCGTCGGCCGCGACGGTGTCGAGCCTGCCCGAGGCGGTGTCCTCCACGGCGTCGGGGATGCTCCACTGGCCGAGCGGCGGGACCGACGGAGGAATCTCGAACAGGCTGCCGTTCCCACCGACGGTCTTGGGACCCAAGGGATAGGCGTCGAGCACGAGGCTCGCGCCGACCATGTGCGCGTAGTGGCGCGCGATCGCCGCAGTGAACGGCTTGTAGGCCGTGCCCGGCTCGGTGTCGCGCTTCCACGAGAGGCGGTAGTACTGGACGCCGAGGCTGTCGCGCAGCGCGTTGTCGAACTCGAGGCGCGGGCGCAACGTGCCGCCCCACGGTGCGCCGCCGTCCGTGAGCCCGAGGTCGGGGTCCGCGGCCCCGAGGTGGATGCGGCTCAGCGGATGGTTGCCGACCGCCATGAAGAGCACCCAGTTGTCGCCCGCGATCACGGGCGGACAAGGCCTGCAGGTGATCGCGAGCGGGTGGCTCGTGTGGAGCGTGACCTCCGTTCCGCAGACGTAGTCCCACCAGGTGTGGCACGACACGGGCTTCGGCGCGTAGATCTCCACGTCGAAGAAGCCGAGGAACTTCTGGTGGGCCTCGAAGTAGAGGTCCGGCTGATCCGGGTTGTGGCAGCCCCGGAAGATGAAGGTCCGGAAGTGGCCGCAGTCGTCCGTCGTCGCCGTTCCGACATGCTGCATCGTCACGAGCCAGGGGTGGAACCAGCAGAAGATCGGACGGATGAGCGCGGCGTGGTCGACGAGCGCCTGTTTGAAGGCGAGGTCGCTGCCCTGGAGCGCTGCGTAGCGGAGCTCGGCGCTGCCCGACACCGCCTGGAGGGCCTCGTGGACTTCTCGGCTCATTTCGTGCTGGATGGGCTGGCTCTCGATCCGGGTGAGCGGCGCCGGGTCGGGGCCCGGGCGTGGGACCGGGAAGGGACCGGTCTCGGGGAAGGGAATCGGACCGATCGGCGGGTCCGGGAGGGGCGGGGGCCGGACGAGGATCTCCCGCAGCCGATCGAGGATGTCCTTCGGGATCTTCGGCACGATCAGGTAGAACGGGTCGACCTCATAGATCTCGACGGTGGCGTGGCAGACGGGGAAGTCGGCGACGACGCCGTCTCGCGTCACCCGCTTGAGCAGCGTTCCCTTCACGAGGCAGCGACCGCGCAGCCAGCACAGCCAGGCGTCGGGGAAGACCGGTAGCTCGACCTTCATGCGCCTCGTGTCGGCCTCGACGCGCACGTGCTGCTCGATCGCGCCGCGACGCACGAGCTCCTGGAGCTCGGGAACGTCCGCCTCGATCGCGGGCCCGACGAGGAGCCGCACGCCGGTCGCCTCGACGCCCACGGGTACTTCGAGGCTGCCGGAGCCCTTGGCCGTGAGCTCGGCCTTGCCGAGGAAACGACCGCCGGGCGAGAAGGCGTAGGCGGCCGTCTTGGGCTTCTTCTCGGCGGACTCGGATTCGAGCAGCGGAGCCTCGATCGTCAGGGCGAGGCGCTTGGAGCGGGATTGCGTGGCCATGGGATCTCCCGTGGGCTGGCGATGCCGGCTTCGCGCGAGCGGAACTCCCGATCGCCCCGGCGCGTCGCGTGCGCGGAAGAGCGCCTCCGGGAAGATCAGGATGGGGAGGGAGGCGTGCTTCGCGTCCGAGGCTACGCGCACGGTCCGGTCGCCGATGTGAATCCCTTCACAGTGCGCTCGGCGCAGACCGACCGATGCAGAATCCCCATTGCAGGACTTCCGGCGCCGATCCCGCGACGCGGTACGCTGCGGCGGCGAGCACGACGCACGGGGAGCCCGCTTGGCCGCCACGAGCGCACAGACCTCCCGCCTCGAGATCCTCTACCGCGTCGTGCCCGCGATCGATTCCCTGCGTCGCTACGGCCTGGCCGATGTGCGCGCGGACTTCCTGGCCGGCCTCACGGTGGCGGCGGTCGCCGTTCCGCAGGCGATGGCGTACGCGATGGTGGCGGGCCTTCCGGCCGAGTACGGGCTCTACACCGCGATCGTGATGACCGCCGTGGGCGCCGTATTCGATTCCTCGAAGCAGCTCATCAACGGGCCCACCAACGCGATCTCGATCGCGGTGCTGAGCGCGATCGCGGCCGTCGCGCCCGACCAGAAGGTCGAGGCGGCGGTCCTGCTCGCGTTCCTCGTCGGCGCGATCCAGCTCGGCATCACGCTCTTCCGGCTGGGCGACCTGACCCGCTACATCTCGCACTCGGTGATCGTGGGCTTCACTCTCGGCGCGGCGGCCCTGCTCGTGCTCGATCAGACGAAGAACCTGCTCGGGATGAAGTCGGTCGGCGACGCGCACGACCACTTCCTCGTCCGCTTCTGGCGCTCGCTCGTCGAGGGCGGTGGGATCCATCCGGAGACGGCGGCGATCGGGCTCGGCACGATCGCCCTCGTGCTCGCGCTCCGCTGGGGGAAGGAGCGCATCGGCTGGCGGCTCGTGCCGGAGTTCCTGCTCGTCGTGATCGCGATGGCTGCCTTGGTCGCGCGCCTCGGGCTCGACGCGCGCGGCGTGAAGGTCGTCGGCGAGATCCCGGCCCGGCTGCCTTCCTTCGCGCTGCCGGCCCTCGACTACGCGTCGATCCGCGAGCTCTCCACCGGCGCCCTCGCGATCGCCGTGCTCGGCCTGCTCGAGGCGATCGCGATGGCGAAGGCGATCGCGGCGCAGACCGGGCAGCGGCTCGACATGAACCAGCAGTGCATGAGCGAGGGCTTCGCGAACTTCACGGGGAGCTTCTTCCACTGCTTCCCGGGCTCGGGCTCGCTCACGCGCTCGGCGATCAACCAGCAGGCGCACGCCTCGACCCAGTGGTCGGGCGTCTGGTCGGCGGGCGCCGTCGCGCTCATCATGTTGGTGTTCGCGCCGTACGCGCGCTTCATCCCGCGCGCGGCGCTCGCCGGCATCCTCATGGTGTCGGCCTACCGGCTCGTCGACTGGCACGCGCTCGCGTACCACTTCCGGACGACGCGCTTCGACGCCGCGATCGTCACCGTCACCGCGTTCTCCGCGGTCGCGATCTCCGTCGAGTTCTGCGTGCTGATCGGGGTCTTCATGTCGTGCCTGCTGACGGTGCCGCGGGCCGGGCGCATGCTGCTGACGGAGTTCACGATGGCGCCCGAGGGCGGCTACCTCCACGAGCGCCTGCCCGGCGACGTGCCCTGTCCGCGCATCCTGATCTTCGGGCTCGAGGGGGAGATGTTCTTCGGCGCGACGGGCGCCCTCGAGACCCACTTCGCCGAGATCGAGGGACGCGTCGGCGCGGATACCTCGGTCGTCGTCGTGCGGCTGAAGCGCGTGCGCAACCCCGACGCCGTCGGGCTCACGCTGCTCGAAGGGTTCGTCGATCGCATGAAGGCGCGCGGCGTGCACGTGCTCCTGTGCGGCGTGCGTCCGGAGCTCGCGGAGAAGCTCGAGCGCACGGGGCTCGCGGCGCGTCTCGGCGAGAAGATGTTCCTCGAGCAGCCGGTCCGGCAGACGAGCACGATGCTCGCGATCCAGCACGCCTACGAGCTGATCCCGAAGCCGTGCGGACCCTGCCCGCGGCGCACCGCGGGCCCGAGCGAGCGCGTGCTCCAGTACGAGATCTAGGCCGCGCGGCGGCGCCGAGCGAGCTCAGCGTCGCGCCGGAACCGCGAGGAGCGGGCGGCCCGCGCGCCGCAGCACGCGCTCGGTCGTGCTGCCGCGCAGGGCGTCGAGGAAGCCCTCGTGGCCCGTGGTGGCCATCGCGATCAAGTCCGCGGGCAGCATGTCCGCGACGCGCACGATCTCCTCGAGCGCGTCGCGCCCCTCGACCTCGAGCCGGCTCCATCCGCGCCGGTCGTCGGGAAGGCGCACGGCCGGAGCGTCGTCCGGGTCGCCCACGTGGAGCAACGTCACGGCCGGCTCCACGCCGAGCGCGGCGCAGAGCGCCGCTACGAACTCCACGGCGCCCTCGGCCGGCGGCGCGTGGTCCACGGGGATCAAGAGCCGTCCGAGGGCGACGCCGCCGTCCTCCTCGGAGACGAAGCCCGACGAGCCGTGCGGCACGAAGAGCGTGGCCGCGCGGGACTCGCGGGCGAGGGGCTCGGCCACGGGGCGATGCAGCCAGCGGGGCACGCCGTCACGCCCGTGCGTCGAGAGCACGACGAGGTCGGCCGGGTGCGCCTCGAGGAACGCCAGGCATGCAGAGACCGGGTCGTGGCCGTGGGCGCCGATCTTCTCGACGTCGATGCCGAGGGCGGGCACGGCCGCGGGCGGGCTGCCGGGCGGGATCAGCTTCCAGCGCGCGAGCATCGTGCGCACGCCGGGGAACTCGTGCCACGGCTCGCGATCGCGCTCGGGCTCCACGTGGAAGAGCGTGAGCGCGGCCTTCGCCGCGAGCGCGACGCGCAGCGCGTGGGCGAACGCGAGCTCGCTACCGCGCGAGAAGTCCGTCGGATGGAAGACGTGCTCGAGCCTCGGGAGCAGCGCGGTCGATGGGGGCATCGGGACCTCCGGATCGGGACGAGTGTAGACGGCGCCCGGGGCCGAGCGAGCCTCTCGGGCGGGCGGCGGGCGGCGGGCGGCGGGCGCCGGACCGCCGAAGCTGCTACAGACGCCGGCACAGCGGCCGATAGACCTCGTGTCCGCACCGGCATTCTCCGACTCGATCCGCCTGCCTGGCCCCACCCACCGCACGTCGGCTCACCCGTAGAACGCCAACAGAACCAAGGGCGCGCGCCCGGGCTCCGAGTCCGCGGCGCGCGAGAGCCCCGCGTGCGACGCGGCCCCGGACGATCCGGAGCGCCCGCCGCGAGACGGCGCCGATCGGCGCCGAGAGAGAAAGATGCGTTTCGAAGATCTCGGACTCCACGATTCCCTGCTGCGTGCGGTGCGCGCGGCGGGCTACGTCACTCCCACCCCCATCCAGCGCGAGGCGATTCCGGCGGCGCTCGCGGGCCGCGACGTGCTGGGATGCGCCCAGACCGGAACCGGCAAGACGGCAGCCTTCGCGCTGCCGATCCTCCAGCGGCTCGCGGTCGGACGCAGCGGCGGGCGGCTGCCGCTCCGCGCGCTCGTGCTCTCGCCCACACGCGAGCTCGCGACGCAGATCGGCGACACCTTCGCCTCCCTCGGCCGCGCGCTCGGCCTCTCGCACGCCGTGATCTACGGCGGAGTCGGCGAGGCGCCGCAGCACGCGGCGCTGCGCCGCGGCCCCGATGTCCTCGTCGCGACGCCGGGACGGCTGCTCGACCTGATGGGCCAGGGACGAGTCCCGCTCGGTCGGGTCGAGGTGCTCGTCCTCGACGAGGCCGACCGGATGCTCGACACGGGCTTCCTGGACGCCGTGCGCCGGGTGCTCGCCGCGACGCCGCGGGAGCGCCAGACGCTCCTCTTCTCCGCCACGATGCCGCCCGCGATCGACGCCCTCGCCGCACGCATCCTGTCCGACCCCGTGCGCGTGGCGGTGGCGCCGGTCGCCTCGCCCGCGGAGCACGTCGAGCAGTCCGTGCTGCACGTCGAACGCGGCGAGAAGAGCCGCGTGCTGCGGCATCTCCTGTCCGATCCGGCGGTGACCCGCGCCCTCGTCTTCACGCGGACCAAGCGCTCGGCGAACCGCGTGGCGGAGTACCTCTCCGACGGCGACGGACGGGTCGACGCGATCCACGGCAACAAGTCCCAGTCGGCCCGGGAGCGCGCCCTCGCGCGCTTCCGCACCGGCCGCGTCCGCGTTCTCGTTGCGACCGACCTCGCGGCCCGCGGGATCGACGTGGAGCGGATCTCCCACGTGATCAACTTCGAGCTGCCGGACGACTCGGAGAGCTACGTCCACCGGATCGGCCGCACGGGCCGGGCCGGCGCGTCGGGTCGCGCGCTCACGCTCTGTGAGCCCCGGGAGCGAGGGAAGCTGCGGGAGATCGAGCGGCTGATCCGGCGGCCCGTGCCGGTCGCGGGCTCGGCCGGGCGGGGCCGCCGGGCCTGATCCAGCCGGTCGGGCGGGGCAGGCCGCGAGGCGCAACGCCCCAATCCCCGACCCTTCGTCGTCAAGCGGGACCGCCGAGGGACCGATGAGCCCGTGCGGAGGGCTCATCTCCCTGACGTCGACCTCCGCCCGCAGCCGGATCCGACCGAGCTTCCGGAGCCTCGCGGCCCGGATCAGCTTCTTCGTCTTCGCGGCGACGCTGATCAGTGCCCTCGCGGTGGCGTGGACGTCCGCGCACGCGCTGCGCGCCTTCCTTCGCTCGAAGGTCGAGCAGAAGATCCCGGCCGCGGTGGCCCAGCTCCGCGACCGCCTCGACATCTGGTACGCCCAGCGCGTGCTCGACGTGGAGGTCTTCGCTCGAAGCGCGATCGTCGTCGACGGGGTCGGTCCGCTGGCGCGGGCGAGGGGCGCGGGTAGAGAGTCGCGGGGCAGCGAGGAGGTCCGGAAGTACCTGGCCTACGTCCTCGACGGCTTCCCGCAGTACGCGTCTCTCTTCGCGCTCGACGGGGACGGGCGCGTCGCGCTCGCGGTGGGCCGCGAGCCGGGCCTCGCGCCGGACGTCCTCGCCGACCTGGCCCGGGTCGACAACACCGCGGTGTCACACGTGCTCGAGACGGAGGCCGGACCCGTGCAGGCCATCTCGAGCGCCGTGCGCGGCCCCGACGGGAGCCGGCTCCTCACGCTCCACGCGCTGCTGCCGGTCACCGCCCTCGAGGAGCAGCTCTCCGCCCAGGAGATCGGGCCCTCGGCGCGGATCTTCGTGTTCGACGAGCGCGGCGCTCTCGTCGCTGCCTCGGAGCACGGGCGGCTCCGGCCCGGGGAAGCGAGCCCACAGCGTCTCGCGGTCGAGCCCGGCGCCGTGCGCGACTACGTGGCGGGCGACGGTCTGCGCGTCGTGGGGAGCGCGATCGCGTTCCCGCGCGTGGGGTTCACCCTCGTCGCCGAGGAGTCCTACGACGACGCGTTCGCGCCGATCGCGTCGATCCTGGGCCACACCGTCGCGCTGAACCTCGGGATCGTCGTGGTGCTCTCGGGCATCGCGTTCGCGATCGTGGCGCGCATCGTGCGCCCGATCCACGCTCTCTCCGACTGCGCGCAGCGCCTGCGCGACGGCGAGACCGAGGTGACGATCCCGAGCATCGCCTCGCCCCACGAGGTCGCGATCCTGACGCGGAGCTTCCGGGAGATGGTCGAGAGCCTGCAGCGCGCGAACGAGACGCTCGAGCAGCTCGCGATCACCGACGGCCTCACGAAGATCCACAACCACCGCTTCTTCCAGGACCAGCTCACGAAGGAGATCCGGCGCCACGAGCGGACGGGCGCGCCCCTTGCCCTCGCGCTCGTGGACCTCGACGACTTCAAGAAGCTGAACGATCGCCACGGCCACGCGGCCGGCGACGCCGTGCTCGAGCGTCTCGCCGCGCTCCTGGTCGAGCGCACGCGCGACCACGACCTGGTCGCGCGCTACGGGGGCGAGGAGTTCGCGGTGCTCGCGCCGGAGACCGACCTCCCCGGCGCGCTGGCCCTGGCGGAGCAGCTCCGCCTCGCGGTCTGCGAGGCGCCCCTCGCCGTCTCGGCGGAGGGGACGGAGATCCCGTGCACGGTCTCGATCGGCGTCTCGATCTATCGGGGCGATCGCGAGACGTTCTTCCGGGAAGCGGACCGCGCGCTCTACGACGCCAAGGGCGCGGGGAAGGATTGCGTCGTCGCCGCCCGCTAGCGCTCGCGCAGCAGCGCGGCGTGGATCCAGCCCACCTGGCCGCCCACCGTCCGGACGAGCGCCCACTCGCCCAGCGACTGCTCGGGGAAGACGGGAAGTCCCGCGGGCAGGACGTCGATCACCTCGGCGTCGGTCGTGGGATCGGCCCGCAGGTTCACCCGCGCGCTGCGCACGAAGCGCGTGCCGGGCGTGTGCTGCACGCGATCGGCCTCGGCGAGGAGCGTCTCCGCGATGCGCGAGGCGCGCGACACGAAGAAGATCGCGGAGCCGATGTGGCCCTGGTCGAGCTGGCGCTCGGCGTCGTCGAGCTTCGTGCGTGCCTCGGCCACCGTATCCGCGCCCCAGGGCGCGCGCGCGGCCCCGCGATCGACCTGGATGCGGGCCTGGGCGAGGAGCGAGACGGCCTCCGCCCGCGTCTGCGCGCCGCGCATGCCCGACTCGACGGACACGAGCGTCTCTTCCGCCGACTTGACGTCGGCCTGCAGCCGCTCGATCTCGAGCTCGAGCATGCGCGCCCGATCGGCTTCCGCGCGCCGGAAGACCGCGGGGTCGGGCGTCGCCTCGCGCGCGGCCGGTGCGGGAGGAGCGGGCGGCGGTCCATTCGACGCGCAGCCCGCGGCGGCGAGCGCGAGGAATCCAGCGGCGAGGGCCAGTCGTCGGGCCACGGTCGTCCTTCCTCGGGGCGCGGAGCCCCGCGCTGAGGATCGGCGTGCGCACTTCCCGACTTGACCGGAGCCTGACGACCCCCCGTGCCGGCGCGTGCCGATCGCGGATCCCGCGGAAGATTGTTCGAAGGGCGACGCGGCCCGTGTGCGCCCTTCCAACCCTCCGCACGAAGCGGGCGATCTCGCCCGCCCCGGCCGCTGGCCTGGATCTTGCTCCTCCAGGAGCCAGGGATCGATCGGAGTCAGGAGGATTCGAGATGAGGAAGGCGTGGATCCTGGCCGCAGCGCTCGGCGCGGCGACGAGCTTCGCCTGCGGCGCGCAGCCGAAGAACGACGCGGCGATCGCGGGCAAGGTGGCGAGCGACATCCGGGACGACCTCGGAGCACGCGGCGCCAGCGTGCAAGCGCGGTCGGAGCAAGGGCACGTGACGCTGACGGGCGTCGTGCAGACGCCCGACGATCGCAAGCAGGCAGAGCGCATCGCGCAGGACGTCGCCGGCGTGAGCAGCGTGACGAACGACCTGGAGATCGCGCAGAGCGCCGAGCCGCCGGTGTCGTCGCCTCCGCCCACGGCCGCTCCGCCCACGAGCGGACCGGGCCCTTCCGAGCAGCAGCCATGACGCAGACCCCGTCTGCCGTCGGCTCCCCGCGACGCGGCGTCTCCTGCCGAAGGTGATTCCCCCGCCGGACGCCGTGCGCCCCTCCCCGGTCTGCGCAACGCAGGCCGGGGAGGGAATCGCGGCTAGTCGGCCGAGGGGTCCTCGACGCTCTCGGGTGTCGCGCGGGCCTCCTGGGCGTCCGCCGCCGCACGGTAGACGTTCAGGCGGTTGTAGAGCGTCTTCAGGCTGATGCCGAGCACGCGGGCGGCCTCGTTCTTGTTGCCTCCGCAGTGCTCGACCGTGCGCAGGATCACCTGCTGCTCGACGTGGGCGAGGGACGCGCCGAGGGGGACGCTCACGGCGCCTTCGGTCCCGCCCGAGCGGGCGGGCGTGGCGCTCAGACACGCGAGCGCGCGCACGGTCACGTCCCCGTCCGAGAGGATGTAGGCGCGCTGCACCACGTTGCGAAGCTCGCGCACGTTCCCGGGCCACGCATGCTGCCGGAGACGCTCGAGCGCGGCGGGCGTCCAGCGCTTCCGCTGCTCCGCTCCTTCGTTCAGCTCCGCGAGGAAGTGCTCGGCCAGGAGGACCACGTCGTCGCCGCGCTCGCGGAGCGGGGGGAGCGCGATCGGGAACACGTTCAGCCGATAGAACAGGTCCTCGCGCAGCCGTCCGCTCTTCACCGCCGCCTCGGGGTCGCGGTTCGTCGCGGCGACCACGCGCACGTCCACCGCGAGCACGGCGCTCGCGCCGACGCGCGTCACCGCCGAGCTCTCGAGCGTGCGCAGGAGCTTCACCTGGAGCTCGAGCGGCATCTCGGTGATCTCGTCCAGCAGGAGCGTGCCGCCGTTCGCCTGCTCGAAGACGCCCGCGCGTCTCCGGTCCGCTCCGGTGAAGCTCCCCTTCTCGTGGCCGAAGAGCTCGCTCTCGATCAGATTGGGCGAGATCGCGCCGCAGTTCAGGGCCACGAACGGAGCGGCGCTGCGACGGGAGAGCTGGTGGATGGTGCTCGCGACCACCTCCTTGCCCGTTCCGCTCTCGCCCGTGACGAGCACCGTGGCCTGGGTCGGCGCGACGCGCGAGATCAGGTCGTAGACGCGGTTCATGGGCTGCGACGCGCCGACCATCGGCCCGAAGTAGCCGAGGCGGCGCAGCCCCCCGCGGAGGGCCGTGACCTCGGCCTTCAGGTGCCGCGTGCGCAGCACGTTCGCGAGGGCGGCCTCGAGGCGCGCCCCGTCGATGGGCTTCGTGAGGTAGTCGAGGGCGCCGCGGCGCAGCGCCGCGACCGCGGTGTCGACCGTCGCATGGCCGGTCACCACGACCACCTCCGGCGACCCGGCGATGTCTTCGTCGAGCAGCTCGAGCCCACGGCCGTCGGGCAGCTCGAGATCGGCGAGGACGACATCGAACGGTGTCTCCGAGAGGCGCTTGCGCGCGTCCTCGAGGGTCGCGGCGGCGCGCGCGTCGAAGCCCGCGAGCTCCACCAGGGCCTCGAGCCCCGCCGCGAAATCCGGGTCGTCTTCGAGCACGAGGGCGCGGGGGCGCGTCATCGCGAGTGCCCCGGCGCCGGCTCGTTCAGGTCGAGCCAGTAGCGCACGACGTCCACCAGATAGGAGCCGGGACGGTCCGGGCCGAACCGCTTGCGCACGAAGCTGTTCGCGCCGAGCCGATAGCTCTCGGCGATGTCGCCATCGAGCTGCGAGGAGCTCACGACCACGATGGGCACGTACGCGTAGCGACCGCGTGCCCGGAGCCGACGCAGCATCTCGAAGCCGTCGATGCGCGGCATGCGCAGATCGAGCAGGACGACGCGTGGCGCGCGGCCCATTCGCTCGAGGTAGTCGAGCGCCTCGAGGGAGTCGAGCTTCACCTCGGTCCTCCGGTCCAGACCATGCTCGGCGAGTGCCATCATGGCGATCTCCACGTCGAGCTCGTCGTCGTCGACGAGCAGGATGTCCTTGGTCACTCCGTTCGCACCGCTCATCGCCCCTTCCGCGAGTCCTCGTGGGCTCCGTCCAGCGAGAAGTAGATCGTGGCCCCCTCTCCGATCGCGCCCTCGGCGGAGACGCGCCCGCCGTGGCGACGCACGATGCGCGCCACCACTGCGAGGCCGACCCCCGTACCCTCGAAGTCGCTCGCCGAATGGAGCCGCTCGAACAGCCCGAAGAGCCGGCTCGAGAAGCGCGGATCGAAGCCCACGCCGTTGTCGCGCACGAAGAAGACCGGCGCCTTCGAGCTCGGATGGGAGGTCGCTCCCACCTGGACGCGCGGATGCTCCGCGCCCCGCGAGAACTTGAGCGCATTCGCGAGCAGGTTGCGCATCAGGATCTCGAGCAGGGGCGGATCGCCGACCACGAGGGGAAGCTCGTCGATCGCGAGCTCGACCTCGCGGGCGCGGGGCCCGGTGTTCACCTCGTGGAAGATCCGCTGGGCGAGGGCGCGCAGGTCGACCTCCTTCGGGTCGATCGGCCGTCGGCGGATGCTCGAGAAGGCGAGGAGCGCGTCCATGCGCGCGATCGCACGGGTCGCTGCGGACTCGATGCGCCGCAGGTAGCCGAGGCCCGCGTCGTCCAGACGGGCGCCATAGGCCTGTCGTAGCACCGAGGTGAAGTTCACGATCGCGCCGATCGGCGAGCGCAGGTCGTGCGACACCGAGAGGTTGAAGGTCTCGAGCTCCGCGACGGCCTCGCGCAGCTCCGCCGCGCGGTCGATCACCTGGCACTCGAGCGTCGACCGGGCGGCCTCGTCCACTGCCTGCTCCGGCGACGTGCGCCGCACGACCTCCGAGAGGCTTGCGTTCGCCACCTGGAGCGCGTGGGCGCGGCGGGTCGCGAGCCGGGTCGCGCCCACCAGCCCCCCGATCGTGAGCGCGGCCACGAGGCCGCTCGCGAGGAGGAGATCGGGCAGCGGCGTGAGCTCGCTCTCGACGAGCGCCGCCCCCGGCCGCAGCGCCACCTGCCAGCGGACGCCGAGCGGATGGACCGCCTCGTACTCGGCAGCCCACCATGCGTGGCCCGCCGCCGGCTCCGGCCCGACCGACCCCAGGACCAAGCCGTCCCAGGTGAGCGAGACGTGGTGGCCAGGGGCGCGGCCCATGAGCGTGGTGTGCAGCATCGGCTCGATGGCGATCGTCGCGCGCAGGACGTGGACGGGCTGCCTAGGGCCGGTGTCGCCGGCCTTCACGACGGGCAGCAGGAGCTGAAACCCCGCGCTGCCATCGCCCAGGCGCACCGGGCCGACGAGCGTCTCTTCGCGGCTCGCGGTGACCCGCGCGAGGGCGGCGCTCTCGGACGCGTCGAAGGACGGATCGAGTCGGGCTGGCGATCCGTCACCCATCGACCAGCCCGCCGCGCCGAGCCACTCGATGCGTCGGACCGCCGGCAGCTGCGTCATCAGCGATCCAGCGGCGAGCTTCCACTCCCGTTCGTCCTCGGGGCGGTAGTGCGCCCAGCTCGTCGCGAGCTGGCGCAGCGTGACGACCTGCCTCCACGTGCTCGACTCGAGGGCGTTGGCGCAGGCTCGGGCGGCCGCTTGAGTCGCCGACAGCAGCACCTGCCTGCGCTGATCGCGGATCTCGCGCCATCCGACGATGCAGACGAGCGCGAGGCACAGCGACAGTGCGATCGCTCCCCAGCCGAAGAGCGTGAGCTGGCGCAGCGTGTCCAAGGAGAGCGCGCGAACCCGGGCTGCCACGCCTGGGCGTTCCCGGGCGCCGTCGAGACCCCGAGGGCCGCGACCTGCCCATCGCGCACGGGAGAGCGTCTCGAGAAGCGACATCCGCCCCCCTTCGATTCACGCCGTGTGCCAAGTATCCGACGCGGAGGAGGCTCGCGGCGCCGTCGTCGCGGCCGATCGGTCGGGTCATTTGTAGATTCGACCGCGCCGACCGAAGCGCAGGGCGCCATCGTACGCCTTGCGGACGCGCACGAGTAGCCATGCACCGGCGAGGATCGCCGCCAGCGCGACCGCGAGGGACGTGAGGTCGGGCCTCCGCAGCGCGGCGCGCAGCGGGACGAAGACGCCGGACAGCACCGCGAGGCCAGGCAGGAGCCCGAGCATCGTTCCCGCGAGGAACGGACCGAGAGGGACGCGCGCCGCGCCGGCTGCGACGTTCAGGATCGAGAAGGGCCCGAGCGGAAGGAGCCGCGCCGCGGCGATCGCCATCACGCTGCGCGACGCTCGCCGGCGGCCGAACGCATGGAGCCAGGCGCCGGCCACGCGCCGGCCCGTCCGCCCGAGGAGGAAGCGCCCGACTGCCCACCCGGCGCTGGCTGCGACGAGGGCGCCGACGAGCGCCCACGAGGCGCCCGCGACCGGCCCGAGGCTTGCGATGGGGAGCGCGAGGAGGGGAGTCACCGGGAGGAAGAGCGCCGTCCCGACGGCGACGCAGAGCGCCGCGAGCGGCCCGGCCCAGGGCGACGTCGTCGAGCGCGCGATCGCCTCGGTGAGCTGCGGTGACGCGAGGGCATCTCCCAGGGGCGAGCAGGCGACGGCGGCCAGGACCATCCCCACGACGCCCACGGCCGCAGCGCTCACGGCCAGCCCACGGCGTCGCGGATCCCGCAGGGCCTCCGGCGTCCAGCGCTCGACGGCCGGCGTGGAGGCGAACGGCTCGCACGGATCGGCGGGGAGCCCGTCGAGCCACCCGGCCTCGGCGCCTTCGCACGCCGCGATCGGCTGGAGGTCGCGCGCGCCGCCGTGGAGCGCGTCGATCGCCGCGACCAGCGAGCCTCCGCGCGCGCGAACCTCCGCCTCGAGGCGAGCGGCCCCGACACCGAGGTGCTCGCCCACGAGCCGCGCGCGGAGATGCGAGATCGCCCGCGCCACGTCGGCCCGGCCGTCCGCCTCGATGGCGAGGTCGCACTCCCGGTCGAACGCCATCGAGCGGTTGGCGAGGTTCGCGGAGCCCACGCGCAGCAGCCGGTCGTCGACGATCGCGAGCTTTCCGTGGACGTTCACGCGCTCCCCTCCCTCCACCACCGGCGAGAGCGCGCGCAGGCGCCCGAAGCGGTCCGCTTCGCGCAGCCGCGCGAGCATCCGGGCGCGGCGCGCGCCCATCGTGCGCTCCTCGAGCCAGCCCGAGCAGGCCGCTGGGAGCACCAGCACCACCTCGGGTCCTCGCGGCTCGCGCAGGCGCGAGCCCAGGGCGTCGGCGACCGCGTCGGAGGTGAAGTATTGATTCTCGAGGTAGAGGCAGCGCTCGGCCGCGGCGATCGCCGCGAGGTGGAGCCGCTCCACCTCGCGCACCGCCGGGGCATCGGTCCCTTGCGCCACCGTGCGCGCGATCGCCACCTCGACGTCCGCCATGTCCGGAGCGATGGCCTCGGGCCAGGCGTCTCTTCGCTGTGTCGGGCGGCGCGCCACCGTCCCCGCGAGGCCGTTCCAGCGCGCGCGGGCGAGATCGCCGAGGGTCGCGGCCGCCGCGCCGTCGACCATCAGGGTCGTGTCGTGGAAGGGCCCATAGGGCCTTCCCGACGGATCCACCCGGCGCGGATCGCTCGGCCGGTGCTCGGCGGTATCCCAGCGCCGGAGCGTGAGGTCGAGACCGCCCACGAAGGCGACCGATCCGTCGACGACGACCATCTTCTCGTGCAGGCTCGCCCCGAGCGGGTGGCGGTCGTCCAGGCGGAGCTCGACACGCCGGTGCGTTCGCCAGTCGAGGTCGATCCAAGGAGCGAGGCCGCGCTCGAAGGCGTAGAGGAGCGAGTAGTCCCACTCGAGGATCCGGACTCGCAGGCGTCGCCTGCGCCGTACGAGGGCATCGAGGAGCGGCGCGAGCTCGATCGGCCAGCCGTCCGGGCAGGGGGCCGGCCGCAGACGCGTGCGCGCGCTCACGTCCCAGCCGACGATCAGGATCTCCTCGCGCGCCCCGAGGAACGTGTCGTGGAGCGCCCCGAAGTAGGCGTCGCCGTCCACGAGCAGCCGGACGCGCCCGGCGTGGCGCAGCGCGAAGCAGGTGTCACCGGGCACGCACAGGCGTGCGCGCGCCGGAGCGGCGTGCGGCGGGCAGAGCTCGTAGGCGAGGCGCTGCGACATGGCTCGATACGTCCGACGGGACGTGGAGCAAATCGCGTGCCCGGCCCGCTCCCGCGGCGCACGCGAGAGATCGCGGCGGCACGCGATGGGAATTTGAACAGTCTGCAGACCGCTCTTCCGACCCCGGGACGACGGGCGCGCTACGGCGCTCGCATCCGCCAACGAGGGTGGCACGGCGCTTGCTCCGAAGAGGCTTCGCGGGGGCGTGCCCTCGTCGCGACGCTCGCCGCACGCGCGAACGGAGGACGCCATCGCCGACTCCCTCCGCATCGTCTCGTACAACGTCCACTGCTGCGTCGGGCGAAGCGGTCTCGCGGAGCCCGCGCGCATCGCGGATGTCCTGCGCGAGATGCGGGCGGACGTCGCGTGCCTGCAGGAGGTCGACTCCGGCTACGTGCTGCGTCAGGGCGACCAGCTCGCGGCGCTCGCGGAGCTGACCGGCCTCCGTCCCGTCTCGGGGGCGACACTCTCGAGCGACGACGGCGAGTACGGCAACGCGCTCCTCAGCCGGTTCCCGCTGCGGCGCGTGCGCAGCGCGTTCTACGAGGGGGCCGGGGAGCGTCGCGGAGCGCTCAGCGCCGAGATCGACTGGGAGGGCGAACTCTTGGGGGTCACCGTGACGCACTTCGGACTGTCGGCCCGGGACCGCGCGGCGCAGGCGCAGGCGCTCGTGAAGCTCACCGGCGAGCGGCCCGACGGGCTCGACGTCATCGCAGGCGATTTCAACGAGTGGCAGCCCTTCTCGGCGGCGCTCCTGCACCTCGACGCGCGCCTCGGCCCCGGCGTCGCCCCGAGGACGTTCCCGGCGCGCTGTCCGCTGCTCCGGCTCGATCGCATCTGGGTGACGCCCCGGGAGCGGGTGCTGCGGAGCGGGGTCTTGGACACGCCGGCGGCACGCCGTGCCTCCGACCATCTGCCCGTGTGGGTCGACGTGGAGCCGCGCTCAGGCCGGCGGCCGCCGACACAGCGCCGCCACGGAAAGGCCGAACGGCGGCGGCACGATCGCCTCCACGCGCCGCGCGATCGGGAGGATCCGGTTCATCTCCCACCCGAACCCGTTCGAGCATCGGCCTCTCTCCGGGACCCCTCGCAGTTCGCTCCGGGCTCACCACAGACAAGGGCAGGCGGTGCGCGCCAGGGCCGGCTCTGCGGAGAAGGGTCACGGAGCTCGTAGAGGACTTCGTCGCTCGAGCGCGCCAGCTCCCGGACCCGGTCCCAGGTCCGCAGCCAAGCGTAGTCGGAGTCGGGGCCCACAACGAAATAGGCCGGGTGCCTGTCTGCGATGAATCGTTCGCGGAGAGTTGGCTCTGCCAGATCCGTCGGCAATCGCAGTGCGGCGTTCCCGCAGACCACGACCATCATCCATGGGTCCGTCGTGGCCACGATCGCGTCGCGGTCGAGGTGCCGGCAGAGAGGGGCGAAGGGGTGTCTCCGCGGATCGTTCAGGACCCTATCGTGGCTCTGCTGCCACGATTGGAGGACGTACTCGAGCGTCCAGGGCAGGCTTCCCACACCGACGACCAGCATCGCAACGGCGAGCGGCAGTGCGGATACCCGGCGAACAGATGCGGAGGCCGCCCGCGACAGGATGCGACGCTCCGCGCGTCGAGCCCAGTCGTCGAGCATCGCAAAACCGCACAGCCCTCCGGCCAGAGCAGGGAAGACCAGGTAGCGAGGCTCGTAGGCCGAGTAGTTGAGGACGACCGTGAACGCAAAGCCCATCGTGCACAGCGCGCTGATCCGGTGCTCGAGGATTCCGTCCCGAGACCTCAGGAGGGCCCACACCACTCCTGGGGCAAGGATCCATCCGACCCAGTTGAACGCAGTGCTCAGGAACAGGCTTTGCACGACGAGGACCAGGTGCTTCAGCATGATGGTCGCGATCTGGTCCGCGTGCTGCTGGACGTAGGACCAAGTGCCCGTATGCACGTTCCCGTAACGCCAGAGATCGTGGTAGTCGATCTCTCGCAGCCTGCCTCCGTACCCGGAGTAGAGGAGCCCGCCCGTTGCCGCGGCAAGCCACAGCCGCACGACGATCGCAAGGCCTGCGAAGCCCAGCGTGTAGAGCCAGAGCGGCGCGCAGCGAAGGCTCCGCCTGGGCCCCAGCTCCCATACTGCGGCCGCGACAACCGCGAGCCAAACCGCGCCCAGGTTGGGGCGTGTGAGCCACGCCAGGATCGTCAGCGCGGCACACGCGAGTGCTGCGGGCGCCGAGCGAAGCACCCCCCGAGCCGTCGCGAGAACGGCCAGATACGCGAGGACGCCGGTCGCCTCGGTCAGCGGCTGGGATGCGATGAGAACCCAGATCGGAGAGAGACCGAAACAGAGGCCGAGCGCCACCGCAGCCGGAAGGCGCATCCACCGGCTTCCAACCCACACCGTCGCTCCCACCGCCAGAGCAGACCAGACGGCGTGCAGCGTGAAGAGCGTGGACATCGAAGCTCCGAGGACCATCGGAATCGCGAGGAGTACAGAGACCAGGGGCGGGCGGACCTCGACCGCCGGTAGCGGCACGCTCATCCGAGTCTCGTAGGTCCATTGCACCGGATCCACGAATCCAGCGCCGTGTATCCAGGCGTGGGCGATCGCCATGTGCTCGACGGAGTCCGGGAGCCACACTCCCGAATGCGCGAGCGGGATCGAGAATGCCGCCACGACGAGCAGGACTCCAGCCGCAGCAGCGCAGCGCGCCCAGGCTCCGATCGGCACATCGGGGGTCGGCGTCCTTGCAAGCACCGCCTTGGTCGCCATCGCAGGTCTCCTGGTCTCGGTCTCAGCGACACTGCACGGAGCCTCCGGCTCTCCTGGTCGTGGCTTCGCTCGCTGCGAGCCGGGAGGTGGACGCCGCGACCTCCGCCTGAGCGTGCAGCCGCCGCGTCGGCCGCTCAGGCCCGTGCGATCACCGCGAAGCCGCTCGCCCAGCGCGCGAACGGGCTCGCGCAGAAGACGCGGTCGACCAGGGCTGCGAGGTGCATCGGCCACGCCGCGCCACGCTTCCACACGTAGAGCCCCGGAATCAGCGTGAGATCGACGTATCGGACGTCGAGCGTCGCGAAGCCCGCCGCGCGCAAGGCCGCGCAGAGCTCGTCGGGATCGAGCTCGCGCTCGTCGGGCGTGTGGTAGGTGCCGTAGCGCGCGCCCATCACAACGCGGCCGATGCTGCGGAGCACACCGTTCACGTTCGGATCCTGGGCGTAGAAGATGCCGCCGGGCCGGAGGTGTCGCCGGATGGTGTCAAGGAAGCCTGGGAGAGCGACCTCCGGAACGTGGTGCAGGAACGCGAGACAGACGACGGTGTCGAACGACTCGCTCCATGCGAGGTCGGCCAGGGCCTGGCAGCGGAACTCGACGTTCGGAACGGAGCGCGCGGCGCGAGCGCGCTCGGCGACGGCGATCGCTTCCGGCGAGAGGTCCACGCCGACAACGTGCTCGGCGTAGGGCGCGATCGCGAGCTCGAACTGGCCGTCGCCGCAGCCGACGGAGAGCACGCGCCCGAGGCGTCCGCCCGGCGCGGCGCCGCGCAGCAAGCGGGCGTCGCGCTCGAGGCGTAGCCGCCATCCGACGGGGTGGTACGCCTGCTCGGCGTAATAGCGCGCAAAGAACTGGCGCTCGGCTTCCTCCCGACGACGGTCGTCCTGCGTATTGCTCATGCGCTCCTCAACGCCGCCGCAACCCGAGGATGCTCAGGAAGAAGCTCGCGAAGATCGTCTGGATCCCGAGCATCAGCAGGAGCGCGGCGGGCACGACGAGCCGCATGCCCTGGCGCGGATCGAGCGGACCGAAGTCCGTCCGCGCCCAGCCCGCGAAGGCGACGCCCAGGGCGACGAGCCCCGCCACACAGAGCAGCGCGCCGCACGCGAGGCCCACCTCGAGCGTCACCCACTCGAACAGTCGACCGAGCGCGGGCGGCATCGGGTGCAGGTGCTCCGTCACCGCGAAGACCTTGGTGAACACCGCGAACGTCACGAGCTGGTAGCCGACCAGGCAGAGCAGGCTCGAGATCACGAGGGTGTGGATGTCGAGGCCGATCTTCGCCACCGCTCCGTGTCCGGGGAGCCAGACGGGACCGAGGGCGAGCACGACGGACGCGGCGAGACCGACGGCGAACAGGGCCACGCCGGGCACCAGGAAGAGCCAGCGCGGGCTGAAGAGGAGCATGAAGCGGAGGTGGCGCCAGCCGTCGCGCCAGCTCCGCAGGTGAGGCGGCCGCGAGCGGCCGTCCGGGTGCAGCACGATCGGGACCTCCTCGATCCGCAGGCCGAGGAGCGTCGCCTTGATCACCATCTCGCTCGCGAACTCCATGCCGGTGGTCGCGAGATCCATCGAATCGAAGGCCGCCTTCCCGAAGCCGCGGAGCCCGCAGTGGAAGTCTCCCACGGGGCTGCGGAAGAAGAGGCGTCCGAGGCCCGAGAGGACCGGGTTCCCGAGCCAGCGGTGGAGAGGCGGCATGGCGTCGGGGCGGAGCTCGCCGCGAAAGCGGTTGCCCATCACGAGGTCGCAGCCCGCGCGCAACCTGGCCACGAATTGCTCGAGCTGCGAGAAGTCGTAGCTGTCGTCGGAGTCGCCCATGATGACGAAGCGGCCGCGGGCGGCGCCGATCGCCGCGCGCAGGGCGTTGCCGTAGCCGCGCGCCGCGACGTGCACGACGCGCGCGCCGAGCTTCTCGGCGATCTCCGGGGAGCCGTCGCGGCTGCCGTTGTCGCCGATCACGATCTCGCCGGCGATGCCATGGCTTCGCAGGAACTCCTGCGCCTTGCGGATGCAGGTGCCGAGGGTCTCCGCCTCGTCGAGGCACGGCATCACGATCGAGAGCTCGATCTCGGGCGCCAGATCGGGGCGGGATCGGGGATCGACGGACGGCACGGCCGCCCATCCTATCAGACGGGGTATCCGACGGGGCTGCGGCCTCGTGCCGTGACGCGCGGCAGCTCCGGACGCTCAGCCGCCGTAGGCGAACGCGATGGCGCCGAAGAACGCCGCGGCCCAGCCCCAAGGCAGCGCCCGCACCGCGACGGGCGCGCGCCGCGCGAGCACCCGGTCGAGCGCCTCGAATCCGAGCACGGCGAGCCACGAGAGTGTCGGGCCGAGGAAGAGGGCGTAGAACGCCTTGCCGAAGGACCAGTAGGCGTACTTCAGGTTGATGCTCAGCATGGAGGCGACGAGCACCGGCGGCATCCCCACCACGAGCGTGAGCGCGAGCCTGCGGCGGAGGCACTCGTCGCGGAGGGCCCCGCGCGCGGCGCGCAGCCAGCCCACGAGGAGGAAGACCGGGGCGGGCAGCGCCAGCAGGAACACGGTCGCCATCCAGTCGTAGCGCCACACCCCGTGGACGTACTCCACGCCTCCCGCGCCGCCGAGCATCCCGTCGCCGAAGAAGGTCGTGTAGACGGCGTCCCAGAAGGCGTGGAAGCCCGAGAACCACGGCTGCACGAGGGCGTCGCCGAAGCGCAGGAAGTAGCCCGGCGTGTGGAAGCCCGGGTACTGCCAGAGCGTCGTGCCGGGGACCATGTCGAGGGGCCAGGCGAAGACGTCGCGGTAGTAGAGGAGATTGCGTGCGTAGAACCAGCCCGCGACGGCGAGGACGACAGCGAGCGCGCGCAGCGCGCCCGACGCTGCGCGGGAAGGGGTCGCGCCTTCGAGCATCCAGCGCTTCACCGCGACGGCGCCGAGCAGGAGCGGGACGAGGACCGCGCTCGAGTACTTCGTGAGGAGCCCCACGCCGAGCACGAGGCCGAGCGCGAGATCGTCGCGCCGCGTGGTCGATGGCGCGACGAGGGCGCGCAGCGCGAGGAGGAGCGCGAGGCTCGCGACGAACGCGTGGGGCGCCTCGTTGGACACCGTGGCGGAGAGAGTGAGGCTCATCGGGAGGAAGCCCGCCGCGACGATCGAGCCCGCCTCGATCCAGGCGGAGGCCGGCGACAGGAGCCGTGCCGTCGCCGCCGCGACGAAGACCATGCCGACACCGGCGAGCACCGGGAGGAGCGAGTAGACGAGGCGCTCGAAGGCGCCTCCGTGCGCCGGCTGCAGCAGGGCGAGGAGCAGCGCCGTCACCACGTAGAAGAGGGGCGGGTGGTACATCTCGAGGCCCTGGTGCGCGAGTGGGAGCCTCCCCGTCGCGAGGATCGCCTCGACGTAGTCGACGTGCGCGACCGAATCGAAGCCCGACTCGGTCGGGATGCGCAGGATCCGCATCACGACGACCCACGCCCAGAACAGGAGCACGAGGCCGCGCGCGACGACGGGCGCGAGCGCGGCGCTCCCGGGGCGGCCGCGAAGCCGCGCGAAGAGGGCCATCCCTCCCGCGGCGAGCCCCGCCAGCGCGAGGACGTGCCTTTGCGTCGACGGAAGCGGCGCCGGGAGCGCGGCGCCGCCGGCGAAGCGGACGGGCTCGGAGGCGATCGCGGGGGGCCCGAGCGGCTCGCCCTCGAGCCCCGCGAGCCAGCCGTCGTCGGTGGAGAGCGGCGAGTCGAGCCCGTCGACGCGGAGCTGCAGCAGCGCGATGCCATCGGGATTCCGGACCTCGACCCGCAGCGCGTTCTCGCCCACGACGAGCAGGGGTGCGAGATCGACCACGGACGCTTCCTTCCAGCGGCGCGGGTCGCGCTCGCGCAGCGGGACCTCGTGGCCGTTCACGCGCAGGACGACGTCGCGAAGCGCGCGCATCCGGAGCGTGACCGGTCCGCGCGGCGCGCCCGTCGTGAAGCGTCGCTCGAAGAAGGCGTGGGGCGCAGGATGCTCGGGGTCGATCCAGCGCGACGACGTCTGCGGCGGGATCGCAGCGTAGATCCAGGCGGCGTCACCGGTCGGGAGGAGCGGCACCTCGGGCGAGCGCAGGGCGCGTGCGACGAGCAGGCCGACGGCGAGCAGGAACAGCGCGGCGAGGCCGATCTGTCCGGGCGCGAGCCAGCGGCGGACCTTCTCCTGCAAGTTCCCTTCCATGCTCCTCCTCGCGTCGGCGCGAAGGCGTCCGCGCATCATCCCATTTCTCGCGGAGGCCCGTCATGCGGATTCGCGCGTCGGCCGTGGCGGGCGACGCCCGGAGCCCTGCCCTCCGGGCGCGGCAGCCGCGCGGGCCTGTGCTACGTCGGAGGAGACGCCGCGGCGACGGCCGCCCGGCGGCGGGGAATCGATCTCGGAGGCCGTTCGATGCGTGCTCCCACCCTCCTCGCGCTCTCGGCGCTCGTCGCGGCGCTGGTCTCGCCGACGCCCGCCCACGCGCACGGCAACGTGAGCTGCACGATGCGCTTCGAGCTCTCGGGCTGGTCGGTGATCTACAAGACGAGCCATGGCACGGGGCGCGTGACGTGCCGCGACGGCGAGTCCATGGCAGTCCACATCCGCACGTACGGAGGCGGGCTCACCGTCGGCAAGTCCCGGATCCACGGGCGCGGCGACTTCAGCGGCGTTCGCGGGATCGACGACGTGCTCGGCACCTACGTCCAGCTCGAGGCCCACGCCGGCGCCGTCAAGTCGAGCGACGCGACCGTGATGACGAACGGGCCGGTCTCGCTCGCCCTCGCCGCGACGGGCGACGGATGGGACCTGGGCCTCGCCCTCGGCGGCTTCGTGATCGAGCGCTGATGTCGGACGGCGATGCCGCGCTCCGCGCGCGCTACGGACCCTGGGCCGTCGTCGCCGGCGCGGCCGAAGGTCTCGGCGCCGCATGGGCCGAGGCGCTCGCGGACCGCGGCTTCGCCCTCGTGCTGCTCGATCGCAAGGCGGCCGCCCTCGACGCCCTCGCGTCCTCCCTGCGCGCCCGGAGCGCCGCGGAGCTGCTCGCCCTCGAGGTCGACCTCGGCCGGCCGGACGTGCACGAGGTCCTGCAGCGGACGATCGGAGCGCGGGAGATCGGTCTCCTCGTCTACAACGCCGCGGTGTCGCCGATCGGCGCGTTCCTCGAGGCGCCCCTGGAGCGCGCCCTCGAGACGCTGGACGTGAATTGCCGCGGCCTCCTCGCGCTCGTCCACCGGCTCGCTCCGCCGATGGTGGCCCGCGGCCGCGGCGGGCTCGTGCTGACCTCGTCGCTCTCGGCCGACGCCGGCGCGCCGCGCATCGCGACCTACGCGGCGACGAAGGCCTTCACCCTCGTCTTCGGCGAGAGCCTGTGGGCCGAGCTGCGCGAGCGCGGCGTCGACGTGCTGACGATCCGGCCGGGCCCCGTGCGGACGCCGGGCTGGCAGGCGTCGCAGCCCGCGGGCGCCGATCCCAGCGCGCCCGTGCCCCTCGTCCCGAAGGACGTGGTGACCGAAGCGCTCGCCGCCCTCGGCGGAGACGATCCGAGCCCGATCGTCGGGGAGGCGAACCGGAACGTCGCGGCGCTGATGCGCCAGGTGCCGCGGCGTCGCCTGATCGAGCTCATGTCCGGCGTGACGGCGCGGCTCCGCGCGACGCCGCCGCGCTAGCGCGGCGCCCGATTCAGATCGACACGTCCGGCGGCAACGCCACGAGCAACACCACGTAGCGTCCCCACGGCACGCCGGCGGGCTGGCGGTAGCCGACCGCGAGCGCGACGCGCAGCGCGCTCCACTGGGTGAGCTCCGGCGGGAGCGGGATCTCCTCGACGCGGAAGGCCTCCGTCACCCATCCCTGCACCGGCCGACCCGCGGCCTCGGAGGCGTGGGGCAGGAGCTCGCCCAGGATCTGGGTCGGCTCGACGCCCCGGCGCGAGAGCTCCCCCGCCGCCGAGGCGACGAGCGGCTGCGCGGCGTCGAGACGCTGCGGCGCCGGAAGGCCCGCATCGGCGCGCGCGCGGGCGATCCGCTCGAGGACGCGGGCCGCGAGCGCCGGAAGATCCTCGTCACCGAAGAGCTCGTAGGTGGCCGCGACACCGGCCAGCGCCGGCGGCGCGTCGGAGCTCGTGCTTCCCACCGCGATCACGGTCGCCTCGGGGTCGAGCAGGGCGCGACGGTTCGACGGGCTCGCGAGGGCGGCGTCGAGCCATCGTCCCGCGTCGGGCGGGCCCCAGACGAAGGCGTTCGCGACCGAGGCGTCGCGGATCGTGCCGCCGACGCGCCAGCCCGCGGCGAGGCCCAGCACCGCGAGGTCGGCCACGGCCGGAGACGTGAGGCCCATCGACCCGGCGACGAGGTGGGGGACGAGCTGCGTGGCCTGCTCGCTCTCCGGCTTCGAGAGCGCGAGCGCTCGCAGGCCCGCGCGGGCGCGGACCTCGTTCAGCGAAGCGGTGACGGCCGCGGCGAACTCTCCCGGATCCGCCGCGACGCGAGCCGCCCCGTAGCGCACGCGGCGATAGGTGCGCGCCTCCTCGCCAGGTCGGCGCACGAGGGCCCGCAGGACGGTGTCGGAGAGGATGCGGCCCGGCGCCCGCGAGCCGATCTCGAGGCTCGCCGTCCGGTCCTCGGCTGCGAGCGTGCACGTGACACGGAATCGGGGCAGCTTCACCGTCGCGTCGCCCGCGCACTCGGCGGCGGCGTAGCGCCCGTGGTTGATCGTCCCGAGGACGGCGTCCGTCGGACCGAGCACCTCGCCCTCGATCGTCACGCTCCCGTCCTGCGCCACGGTCGAGAACGGCGTGACGTACGCCCTTCGCAGCGAGGAGGCGACGACGATCGCCACACGGGAGCCCGACCGTCCCGACCAGAGGCCCGCGCCCACCGGTCCCCCGGCGAGGGACTGCTCGATCGTCGCGTCGATCGAGTCGTGCCATCGGGCGACGATCTCCGCGTCGCTCGCAGCCGTCGGAACGTCGCCGTTCACGTACGCCGTTCGGACCGCCGCGGCGCTCGCCCCGCAGCGGGCCGCCATGAACTCCACGAGGCCCGGGGCGGGGAGCTTTCCTCGGTCGAGCAGGAAGCGTCCCACCTCGCGCGCGGTGCAGTGCATCGCCTGGTCGGTCGTCGCGAGCCCGGCCCGGCGCGAGACCGCGGCGTCGAGCAGGGCTTCGTAGGGCGACTCCGGGGTACGTGGGGCGGTCGCGACCTCGTCGGCGAGAGGACCCCCGAGCGTCCACTCGTCGACCTCCTCGGTCTCCACGCGCAGGAGCTGCTCCGGCTTCGGTCCGGCGCCGAGGGCGTCGATCTCGGCCGGTGACGGGAAGGGATCTTCGGCCTCACGAGACGTCCGCGCCGAGGCCCGGTCCGACGTGCTCCCGGTTGGTGTCGCACAGGAGAGCGCCCCCAGGAACGCGAGGAGCAGGATCGACACGCGCCGGCGTGGTCGATGGCTCGAGCTCGTCGGTGAGATCATCCGGGCCTTGTACCACGGACGGCCGCGCCACGGCTCCCCCCGATCCAGGGAGCCCCGCGCGCGCGGATCCCGCTCGGGCGAGGGGCCCGTCGGATCACGCGGAGGGAGACCGTCCGCTCCGCACGGCCCGCGCCTCCTCGAGGAGCCGCGTCATCCCCATCTTCGCGCCGGCGCGCTCGGCGGCTCGCAGCAGGCCGTCGGCCACCAGACAGTCCTCGGGGCGGCCGCGTCGCAGCAGCGCTCGCGCCCGGTCGAGCTGGGTGCGGGCTGCGAAGGGCGGCGAGCCGAGCGTCTCGCAGAGCTCGAGGGATTGCGCGAAGTGGGCCTCGGCCTCGTCCCAGCGGCCGAGCAGGGCCGCGAGGCGCCCGAGCACCCGGCCCGCCGGCCCGACGCAGAGCACGCCGTCCCCCAACACGAGACAGTGGCGGGCGACGGGCAGCAGCTCCTCGTAGAGCTGCGCCGCGCGCGGGGCGTCGCCGAGCGTCGCGCACGCCTCCGCCAGCATGCCGAGGCAGGCGCGCCAGGCCTCCGTGCCGGCCAGGGCGGAGAGCCCTTCGTCGACGAGCGGCCCGATCTCGCGGCGCGCCTCCTCCCGGCGTCCGCACTCGGCGAGCAGGAAGGCGAGCCAGGCGCGCGGGCCCGGGACGCCCGCATAGCGCGCGACGAGGCCGCGCATCGGTCCCTCCGCCTCGGCGAGGCGACCCTGCTCGCGGCGCAGCAGGAAGAGCAGGGCGGCGAGCACGCCCGGCGCGACCGAGTCGGGGACCCGCGCCGCGACCGGCAGGGCCGAGAGGGCCGTCGCCTCCACGCGCGCGAGCTCGCCGCGCAGGAGCTGCTGCATCGCACGCAGCACCGGCACGAGCCAGCCGAAAGCGGGGATGCGGTGCCGGGCGGCGAGCGCGCTGTAGGCGTCGACCTCGGCGTCGGCCGCGGCGCCCCGTCCGAGCTCGAGGAGCGGCGAGATGCGTTGGCCATGGGCGATGCTCTCGAGCACCGGATCCCGCGCCGCGACGGCGAGGGCGACGCTCTCGCTCGACACCGCGAGCCGCTCCTCGGGCGGTGCGAGGCCCTTGAGGCGCAGCGTCCGGTTCACCGCGAGCAGCGCCTCGAGGATCGTGTGTGGGCCGCCGACGACGCGCGCCGCCTCGAGCGCGCGCGCCGCGATGCGGATCGCCTCGTCCTGGCGCCGCGGATCGTTCGCGAGGAACGCGCCGAGACGCGCGAGGAGCCGCGCGCGAGTCTTGGCCGCGCCGGGCGGCTGCGCGGCGAGCGCCTCCTCGAGCACCGCGCGGCACGGCTCCTCCACCTCCAGGACCGACGACTGGGGGATCGCGGCGTAGGCGAGGGCTGCGTCGGCGAGGCGGTCGGGATCGCCGAGCGCGCGCGCGGCGGCGGCGGCGCCGAGGAACGACTCGCGCGCCCGGACGAAGTCCCCGATCCCGAAGTGGCGCGCGCGGCCCAGCGCGTACAGGAGCGCGTAGCGGGCGTCGGCCGCGAGGCTCGCGGGGTCGACCAGCGAGACGGCCCGCTCGTAGTGCGCCGCCGCCTGCTCGTAGGCCATCTGTCTCATCGCAGTGTCGCCTGCCCGGATCGCCCAGCGCGCGGCCGCCGCCCCGGCGCCGACGGCGGCGGCCTCGGCGAAGTGGTGGGCGATGGCGGCCACGGGCGGATCGTGGTCGCGCGCCGAGAGCGACTCCAGGGCCTCGCCGAGGGCGCGATGGAGGCGCGCCCGGCGGAGCGCCGGAAGCTCGGCGCAGATCGTCTCCTGGATCAGCGCGTGGACGAAGCGAAGGCGCCCCACGGCGCCCGGTGCCTCTTCGAGCAGGCGGGCGGCGAGGGCCTCCTCGAGGGCGTCGAGCACGGCGTCCGGCCCGCGCCCGAAGGCCCGCTGCAGGAGCGCCATGTCGAGCTCCGCACCGGCGACGGCGGCCAGGGCGAGCACGTCCCGAGTATCCTCGCGCAGCCGTGCGAGCCGACCCGCGACGACCTGTCGCACCGCCGGCGGCACGCTCGCGAGCGTCGCATTCCCGTTGGCCAGGCCGGGACCGAGCTCGCGCGCGATCTGGACGACGAAGAACGGATTCCCCGCGGTGCGCGCGTGCACCGCCTCGGCGAGGGCCGCGGGCGGCGGCGAGCCCGACAAGGCCTCGAGCAGCTCCGCCACGAGCTCCCGGGAAAGTCGGTCGACGCGCAGCCTCGCGCCGGCGTCGAGTCGTGCGAGCTCGCCCGCGAGGGTCGAGAGCGCGTGCTCCGCGGGAAAGCGCTCGTCGCGATGGGCTCCGACGAGGAGGATGCGGTGGCGGTGCAGGTCGCCCAGCAGGAACTCCACGAGACGCAGGGATGCGACGTCCGCCCAGTGGAGATCGTCGAGCAGCACGACCATCGGGCACTTCGTCGCACCGACCGCGAGGACGCGCGCGATCGCCTCGAACAGGCACCAGCGCGACTCCGCGCCGACGAGCTCCACGGCCTCCGCGCCACCGAGCGACGGCAGGCGCTCGCACAGGCTCGGGACGAGCTGGGCGAGCCATGGGCCGCTCGCCCCTCCGGCGAGCGCGGCGAGCTCGGCGTCGCTCGACGCGGCGAGCAGGCCCTCGAGCGCCTGGCTCCACGGCGCGAAGGCGGGCCCGCCCGCCTCCCGTGCGACGCCGCGCACGACGCGCGCGCCGGCCCCCCGCGCGAGCTCGGCGATCTCGTCGAGCAGGCGCGTCTTCCCGACGCCTGCCTCGCCTTCGAGCAGGAGCGCGCGCCCGCGACCGCGCGCCGCTTCGTCGAAGGCCGCGAGGATCCGCTCGAGCAAGGCCTCGCGGCCGAGGAGCGGCTGGCTCTCGCGTCGCGCGTCGCTCGTGGCCGGCGGCGCCCGTCGCGGGGGGCGCGCGGCGCGCTCCTCGACCTCCGCGACGAAGCGGAAGCCGACGCCGCGGACGGTCGCGATCACGCGCTGGTGTCGGCCGCGATCCCCCACCGCCTCCCGCGCGACCTTGACCGCGTGGAAGAGCGCATCGTCGCTCACCACGACGTCCGGCCAGAGGTAGGCCACGAGCTCGTCGCGCGGGACGAGCCGGTCGCGGTGGCGCGCGAGGTAGAACAGGAGGGCGAGCGGCTTTCGCTGGACCGGCACGCGAACCCCGCCGCGTCGGAGCTCGAAACGGTCGGCATCGAGCGTGTGCTCCGCGAACGTCCACACCGCGTCCGGCCGCCGCTCGTCCGGACAGGTCGGTACATCTTCCGTGCCGGGCCTCACCATGCGGTTCGCTCCTCGGCGAAAACTCAGACAGTGCTCAGGTGATCCGACCCACCCGCCTCGTAGCATGCCAGAGAGGGGGCTTCTCGGTCTGCAGCGGGGCGCGCGCCGAGGCACCCAAAAGAGGGGACATCGCGGTGCGAGACGAGACGGCCACGCGCCAGGGACGCGTGCGGGGATCGGCGGGTCGCTCGGTGGTCGCGTTTCGCGGGATCCCCTTCGCGCGCGCCCCGCTCGGGCCGCTCCGGCTGCGTCCGCCCGAGCGGCCCGAAGCGTGGCAGGGTGTCATCGACGCCACGGCGTTCGGGGCGGCCTCCCTCCAATCTCCGCCGTCGCACGCGCTCGGCGTCCCGGCGCTCTCCGTCGGTTGCCAGGACGAGGACTGTCTCTCCCTGAACGTGTGGACCCCGGCGATCGACGGCGCGCGCAGGCCGGTGATGGTCTGGATCCACGGCGGCGGCTTCGAGTGGGGCTCGAGCGGCCAGCCGCTCTTCGACGGAAGTCGCCTCGCACGCCGCGGCGACGTGGTGGTGGTGAGCTTCAACTATCGGCTCGGCGCCCTCGGCTTCGCGCACCTCGCTGCCCTCGCGGGCCGGGCTTCGACGGACGCGAACCTGGGCCTGCTCGACCAGGTGGCCGCCCTCACGTGGGTGCGCGAGAACGTCGGCGCCTTCGGCGGCGATCCCGAGAACGTGACGCTCTTCGGAGAGTCCGCGGGCGCGATCTCGATCGCCGCGCTCGTCACGATGCCATGCGCGGCGGGACTCTTCCGCCGCGCGATCCTGCAGAGCGGCGGCCTCCAGCCGCTCCACGATGCGGAGGCGGCGGCGGCCGTGGTGCGCGACCTCCTGGAGGAGCTCTGGCTCTCGCCGGACGAGACCGAGTCGCTGAGGCACGTGCCCGCGGCCTCCGTGCTCGCCGCGCAGCGCGTGGTCAGCGGACGCCTCCGCGCGTCACCGCAGCGGCTCGGCTGGCAGCCCTGCGTCGACGGCAAGGTGCTGCCGCGGGATCCCGCCGAGGCGATCCGCGCCGGCGCGGCGCGGGGCCTCGCGCTGCTCGTCGGCACCAACCGCGACGAGTGTCGGCCGCTCGTGGCGCTCGATCCGCTGCTGCGCCCGGCCGACGAGGCGGCGCTGCGGAGCCGGGTGCGCGCGCTCGTGCCCGAGGTGCCCGATCCGGAGCGGCTGGTCGCGGCGTACCGGCGCGGCCTCGGGTCGGGCGCCGACGATCTCGTCTGCCTGGCCTCCGCCCTCGAGACCGACGCGCACTTCCGCCTGCCCGCGATCCGCCTCGCCGAGAGCCAGGCGCGTCACGAGCGACGCACGTTCATGTACCGCTTCGACTGGCCATCGCCGGCCCTCGGCGGTGCGCTCGGCGCCTGCCACGGCCTCGAGCTGCCGTTCGTGTTCGGGAACACGGACGCTCCCGGGCTCGAGGCCCTGGTGGGCGACGGGCCCGAGGCGCGTGCCCTCGCGGAGCAGGTGATGGACGCCTGGATCGCCTTCGCGCGCAGCGGCGATCCCGGCCACGCCGCGCTCGACGCGTGGCCGGCCTACGACGCCGCGCTCCGCGCCACGATGCGGCTCGGCCGGCAGTGCGGCGTCGTGCACGATCCGGGCGGGATGGAGCGCCGCGCCCTCGCGGGCGCCCGCGGCAGAGCCGAGCCGGCGCGCCGGCGCGGCGGTGTCGGGACGCGGACTGCGCTGCAGCTCGTGCAGCCCGGTCCGCTTCGTCCGCCGGGCTCCGAGCCGCGCTGAGCCTTCGGCCTCACGGACTCCCGGGCTCCTCGCGCACGCGTCCGCTCGCGTCGACCGACCAGCGCGCGACACGACGCGGCGGGAGGAGCGAGAGGACGGGCTGGCTCGGCAGCGCGAACACGGAGGCGACGAGCCGGTCGCCGCCTTCCTTCGACGCGAGATCGATGCGCGCGAACCCGGGGCGCGCGAGCGCGAAGCGCTCGCCGGTCCGCGCCGCCTCGACGCTTCGCGCCCCGGAGCCGCCGCCCGCCACGACGTTCAGCCTCGGCCACGGCGAAGGGAGCTCCACGATCTCGAGATCGTGCTCGTGCCCCGACAGGAAGAGCTGGACGGGCACGCCCGCCGCCTCGATGCTCGCGCGAACCGCCTCCGTGTAGGACGCGTAGGCGGCCGATCCTCGGCTCGTCCCCTTGCCGCGGCTCGCGACCGGATGGTGGGCCGCGAGGATGCGCCATGGCCCGCGCGCGCGGCGGAGCGCATCGGTCAGCGGGGATGGATCTGCGCCCGCGAGGAGCTGGTTCGAGTCGAGCAGGATGAGGCTCACGCCGGCGCCGAGCTCCGCCACCGAGGCGACGTCGCGCGGCAGGTGCCAGTTGGCGACGAACGCGGGGACGGCGCGAGACTCGAGATCGGGGCTCGCTCGCGAGTCGTAGTCGTGGTTTCCGAGGACGGCGTAGATCGGAACGACGTGGCGCCGGGCTGCAGGCTCGGGGCAGGCGTCGCTCACCTCGGTCGAGCGCGGGCCCGTGAGCAGGATGAAGCGACAGTACGGTCGTACGACGTTCAGCCGCACGCGCGCGACGAGCTCCTCCGCCTCGAGCCCGTGCGGATAGAAGTTGTCGCCGAGCAGGAGGAAGGCGTCGACCGGGCTGCGCGCGTCCTCGTGCGCGATCCCGCGGGCGACCGCCATCTGCCGGTTCAGCAGCGCGGCGCCGAAGTCGCGCCGGCCCGTGTCCCCGACGGCGAGGAACGAGAGCCGCGGCGGGGGCGCCGGCGCGCCCTCGCGGCAGCCGAGCACGCTCGCGCCCACCGCAGCGGAGAGCGCGACGGCGCCGAGGACGCGCGATGCGCTCCGGGCAGGCGATCTCGTGACGTGCGGCATCGGCACGCGCGACACGTAGCGCGGCGCGACCGGGCCGCCGCGGGGCTCCCTGCGGAATGAAGGGAGTGTCACCGAGGCCCCGCGCCTCCGGCCGTGCCGCGGCGCGCAGGGCCCGTGCGTCAGCGATCCGTCTCGATCCAGAAACGCGGCAGCGAGATGCGGACGCTCCGGCAGGCCGGGCAGTGCCCCGGCCGCGTCGTGCGCCGGCGCTCGCGGAACACGAAGCCGCACTCGAAGCAGGCCGGCGGCTCGCGCTCGAGCCGCTCGCCCCGTGCGCGCAGGGACCGTGCGAGATGCTCCAGGTGCTCCGCGACGTCGTGCTCGCGGATCCCGGCGAGGCGCGAGAGGTCTCGCGACGTACGGGGGCCTTCACGCAGCAGGCGAGCGAGGCGCTCGCGGATCGTCTCCTCGGACATCTCGCCCCGTCCTCCTGCTGGATCCCTCGCGGGCTGCAAGTCAAGATCGGTGTGCGGCGATCGTACTCGGGACGGACCCCCGCGGAAGGAGACGCCATGGGTCGGCGGAGCGCGTCGGTCGGGAGGATCGGGATCGCGGCGGGGCGGGCGCTCCTCTGCGTCGCGCTCGTCGCCTGCGCCGGTGCCCCCGGCGGCGGGACGAACGGCGCCGCCGCGTCGGAGCCTTCACCGATCGGGGTCGTGTGGCAGCTCCAGCGCATCCGCTACGCCGACGTCGAGTTCGTCGAGCCCGACGACCCGGCCAAGTACACGCTCGAGCTCGGCGACGACCGCCGGGCGGCCGTCCGTGCCGACTGCAACCGCGGATCGGCGGCCTACACGCTCGACGGATCAGGCCTCTCCTTCGGCCCGATGGCGATGACGCTCGCGGCCTGTCCGCCCGGCTCCCTCGGCCAGCGCTACGCCATGGCCCTCGCGAGCGCGGTCTCGTACACGATCCGCGACGGCATGCTCCGTATCTCGATCGCGGCGGGCGGCGGGATCCTCGAGTTCGCGCCGGCGCCGCGGGAGCCCTGACGCCGGCGGCGCGCCGCGGACCCTGGCGGCGCTGCTCGGCCGGCTGCGCACCGTCGGTGCAGCGAGCTGCCTCGGCCTTGGGCAACCTCGCCTCACGTCGGCGCCCGGAAGCCCGAGCGCGGCGTCCCGCGATGGCACCGCCCTTGCTGCTGCCCCAGGCATGACCGAGCCGCAGATCGGGTCGCGCTAGTGCAGGGTCTCGTGCTGACGGCGGGCGGAGCGCGCGGAGCGTACCAGGCCGGCGTCCTGAAACGCCTCGGCGAGATCCGCGCCCTGCGCGACCGCCCCTCTCCCTTCGCCATCGTGGCCGGCGCCTCGGCCGGCGCGATCAACGGCGCCGTCCTCGCGGGCCGGGGGCGACGCTTCGGGGAGGCGACGCGCGAGCTCGCGCGCGTCTGGTCGCAGCTCGCCGTCGAGCAGGTGATCCGGACCGATCTCCTCTCCCTCGCCCGCGGCGCCGGCGTCCTCGCGCGGGACTTCGTCCTCGGCGGGCTCGGCGGCGCCACGGCGAGCCGCTCCCTGTTCGACGCGTCTCCGCTCCACGCCCTGCTGCGCGACGTGTTTCCGCGTCGTGGCATCGCCGAGGCGATCCGGCGCGGCGAGGTCTACGCCGTCGCGATCACGGCCACGAGCTACCACTCGGGCCGCTCCTTCACCTTCGTGCAGGGACGGCCGGGCCACCCGATCTGGATCAAGAGCCGTCGCGTGGTGCTGCCCGTGACGCTCACGGCCGAGCACGTCGCCGCCTCGTCGGCGATCCCGATCGTCTTCCCGCCGGTCCGCGTGAGGACCGGAGCGCGCGCCGGCGAAGGCGGCGATCTCTGGTTCGGAGACGGCGGTCTCCGGCTCGTGAATCCCTTCAGCCCCGCGATCCGGCTCGGGGCGAGCCGCATCTTCGCCGTCGGCATCCGCTCGTCGCACGCCGCCGAGGCGCTGTCGCGGGCGGAGCTCGGCGCGGCGGAGGAGGCGGGCGTTCCCGAGGAGCCGGGCGACGCGATTCCGTGTCCGCCCCTCGCGCAGATCTGCGGCGTCTTCATGAACGCGATCTTCCTCGACCACCTCGACGCCGACCTCGACCACCTGCGGCGCATGAACGAGCTGATCCGCGCCTACGGCGCCCACGAGGAGCGCGCGCGCCGCACGGACGGCGTCGCGCCGAGCGAGCCGATGCGGCGGGTCGAGCCCCTCGTCGTGAGCCCGTCGGAAGACCTCGCTCTCGTGGCCGAGCGCTTCGCGCACCGCATGCCGCGGCTCGTGCGCTTCCTGCTCGACGGCCTCGGCACGCCCGACGCCCAGAGCGCCGACCTCATGAGCTACCTGCTGTTCGACGCGCACTACACGCGCACGCTGGTCGAGATCGGCTATCGCGACGCGGCCGCGCGGGTCGACGAGATCGAGGCGTTCCTGCGCGGCGCGCCAGCCGAGGCGCCCGCTCCGCGCGTGCGGCGCCCGCTGCACGCTCCGCTCGCGCCGTCCTCTCCGTCGATCGGGCTCAGCGCCGGAACAGCCTGAGGAAGGGCGCGAGGCGCAGCGGCTTCCCGCGCCCGACGACGCGCCACCAGGACGAGACGCTCCAGGCCCACGCTGCGCGGCCGAGCGAGATCGCGCAGCGCGACGGCGAAGAGCGACGCCGGCTCGGCGCCCGGATCCGTCACAAGCCCCAGCCGGAGACGACGCGCGTCTCGCGCTCGAAGCCGAGCACGCCGATGCGCGCGGTGCGGAGCAGGAGGAGCCGACCGTCGCGCGCGTCGAGGCCGAGCCAGCGGGCGGCGAGGATGCGCAGCAGGTGGGCGTGGGCGAACAGCGCGACGTCCCCGCCCGCGGCGAGGGCGAGGGCGATCACGCGATCGGCGCGCGTGCCCACCTGCTCGACGCTCTCGCCGCCGGGAACACCGTCGCGGAACACCGTCCAGCCCGGCGCCTCCCCGCGGATCTCGTGCGTCGTCAAGCCCTCGTAGCGACCGTAGTCCCATTCGACGAGGTCGGAGCAAGGCTCGGCGGCGGGGAAGCCCGCGAGCGTCGCGGTCTCGCTCGCGCGGCGGAGGGGGCTCGTGAGCACGCGCGCGAAGCGGCGCCCCGCGAGACGCTCGCGCAGGCGCTCCGCCTCGCGCCGTCCTTCCCCGGTCAGGGGCACGTCGGTGCGGCCGGTGTGCCGACCGCTGCGGCTCCACTCCGTCTCGCCGTGGCGCACGACGACGACCTCGGGCGTACGATCGGACGGCACTGCGTCGGCGCTGGACACGCGTCGAGCCTAACACGGCCGGGCGGAGCGCCGTCACGTATGCTCGAAGCCGGCGCCGAGGTCCGGCGTCGCCCGGGCGCGCTCGCGGCGCTCGATCCACGAAGGCTCGGAGGAGGGCACACGATGGGACGAGGAGTACGGCATGGGCTTCGCGGCGCGTTCGTCGCCGCCGTGTTCGCGACGGGCTACCTGGTCGGCACGACGACGCATCCGACGGCCGAGGCGCAGATGGGCGAGATGGGGAGCGAGATGATGAAGAAGGCCGCGGAGTCGGGCGGGCCGCTCGGCCAGGCGGCGAAGCTCGGCACGGCGATCACCGAGATGCAGAAGAACGTGGACGAGCTCAACAAGAATCTCGGCGTTCTCAAGGAGATCCAGGGCGCGCTCGGCGGCTGAAGGCTCCGACGGCGCCCCGGCGGCCCGCCCGGTGCGCCGCGTCACCGCGGCGTGTCGACTAGCGCCAGTGCGAGAGGTCGCGCCCGAGGAGCTCGCCGAGCCGGGCGACGTCGGGCGCGGAGAAGCGGAGGAGCTCCTCGCGCAGCGCCGGCGCGAGGGGCCGAGGGGGCGAGGGCACCGAGTTCCAGGCGAGGAGCCGCGAGCGGGCACGCTTGAGCCACGGCTTCTTCTGGCTGCGCTGTCCCTTCACCTTCGCCCGCAACACCGCCTTCGCGAGGCGCGCCGGTGGGCGGTAGAGCAGGCGGTGCAGCACGAGCGAGCGGTACGTCCGGCTCTCGAGGCGGCGCGGGAAGCTCGTGCGCCCGTCGTGCGGGAGCCCGAGGAACGTCAGCACGGTCTCGTAGACCTTCGCCGTCTCGGTCGCGAAGTCGTCGTGGACGATCACGAGGCAGCGACGCCGTCCGGCCAGCTCGAACAGGCGCGCCACGCGCTCGCCGAGCCTCCCGATCTCTCCGTACTGCAGGACGCGCGGATCGCGGCAGTCGCGCGGGAGGTGCTCGCCGCGCGCCCGCAGCTCCTGGAGATGCCATGCCTTCTCGAAGTCGCGCTCGTCCTCGTCGAGGGTGTAGAGCAGACGCTGGTGGTACGACGGCAGGAGCTGGAGCGGGTTCCGGACCATCACGAGGAACCGAGCGTCCGGATCGAGCCGGAGCGCGCGGCGGATCGCCTCGTCGGAGTAGAGCGTCGAGACGGAGCCTTCGCCGAGGAGGCGATGGGCCGGCGAGCGATGGGCAAAGAAGCTCTGGAGGTAGATGCGGCGCAGCTCCTCGAGCGGCATCTCGGCCGGGGCGTACGTCAGGAAGTGCGGCTCCTTCGGTACCGAGAAGCAGATCGCCGGGTGCTTTCGCAGATAGCGCGAGAGCGCCGTCGTGCCGCAACGGGGCGCGCCGACGAGGAAGAACATCGAGGCCACGGGCAGAGCTCCTGGATGCCCGCCCGCATCCGAGCGAGCAGAGGCAGGAGGCTAACACCCGACGCTCGGGAGGGAACGGCGAAGGCGCGGGGGCTCAGGATCCGGCGAAGGGACGATACGCGTCCGGCACGGGCCCGAGGACCATGAGATCGAGGAAGTTCGGCAGGCGATCGGGCGGCCAGCCGTGTCCCATCTCGCTCGTCGGGAAGAAGAGGCCGCGTCCGAGCTCCTCGTAGGCCTTGCAATCGCTTCCGGCGTAGGAGGCGAAGTAGCGCCGCGACGCGCCGGTCTCGTCCCAGGGCCGCGCGAAGACGCTGCCGCGATTCCAGGGCTTGCGGTTCTCGAACACGGCGCGCGTGCGATGCACGTCCACGTCGAGCACGACGCCGCGATCCTCCTGCAGCATGCGCGTCGTGTCGTCCTTCCACCCGGGCCGCGGCTCGGCCCAGGTGGTCTTTGCGAGCCTCCCCTCCCAGGCGGCCACCGCCGCGCCGACGGACGCCGAAGGCAGCGAACAGCCGCGCACCTCTCCGTCCACGATCTCGCCGCGGTACTCGGGGCCCGGCAGCGAGGAGAAGAGCACGCCGAGGGCGAGCGCGCCGCAGGCCCCGCCGAGGCCGAGCCAGCGCTGCCTCGCGGAGAGCGGGAGGAATGCAGCGACGCCGCCGAGGACGAGCCCGAGCAGCGCGCCTCCGGGACCGGTGATGAAGAGACCGAGGAGCGGTCCCTGGTTCGCGGACGGGTTCAGCGCGATCGGACCGAAGAAGCCGCACACGAATCCGACCGCGCCGAGCGCGAGGGCCCAGAGTCCGACGGGCGGCGAGCGATGGTCCCGGGGCTCCATGCCGGTGTCGCCTCCGCCTCGTCTCAGAACAGGAAGAGCAGCGCGAAGGTCAGCGCGGAGTAGGCGCCGATCGTTCCCCAGTAGCCCCAGGGATCGTCGTCGCGGACGTACGTTCGGCCCCAGACCCCGGACTTTCCGTACACGTGCCCGCTCCCCACGCCGTACACGACGTAGCAGGCGAGGAGGACGCCGAGCAGGCGGAAGGTATCGGCCATGGAGGACACCTCTCGGGGGAGCGCGGCTCCTCGGCTGGATCGGCGGGAGGCGGCCGCGACTTGAAGCCGCTCGCGGCTGCGCACCGTCACGGCCTCCGCGAGTCGACGCCCGTTCCTCGCGGCCGACCGCGGACCCGCTAGCCTCCCCGCACCCCGCCCCAGAGGTCGCCATGGAGCCCCCCGTCTCGTCCTTCCGCCGCTGCAGCTCGTGCAAGAAGGAGATCGGCTTCGGCGCGGACTACTGGGTCTGCAACGTCTCCACCTGCAACCAGAAGCGCACGGGTCTGGCCTTCTGCACCGTATCGTGCTGGGAGGCGCACCTGCCGGTGATGCGCCACCGCGAGTCGTGGGCCGTCGAGAAGAAGGCGCCGCGACGTGAGGAGTGGGAGCGCGAGCAGCGCGAGGCGGCCGCGAAGGTGACGGGCGCCACGGGGACGCCGAAGGCGCCGCCGCCCGGCGCGCCGCCCGTCCGCCGCGCGGCCGCGCAGCCGGCGACACCGGCCGCGGCTCCGCCGCGCCCGACGCCCCTCCAGCCGGTCGCGCAGCGCGAGGTGCTCGTCGTCGCGTCGAAGCTCAAGCAGTACGTGCGCGACCGCTCGGGCATGAACACGAGCGACGCCGTGATGGACGTGCTGTCCGAAGCCCTCCGCACCCTCGCCGACCGCGCGATCCGCAACGCGGAGCGCGATGGTCGGAAGACGGTGCTCGACCGGGACTTCCCGAAGAGCGTGTGAGCGCGGCGCGAGCCGCCGCGAGCGTGCGACGACCCAAACACCCACGAGGACCCCATGAAGCTCTACAACTCGCTCGGTCCGAACCCCCGCCTCGTCCGCATGTTCATGCTCGAGAAGGGCATCTCCGTGCCGACGGAGGAGATCGACATCATCGGCGGCGAGAACCGTCGCGCGCCCTACACCGAAAAGAATCCCGCCGGCCAGATGCCGTGCATCGCGCTCGACGACGGCCGGATCCTCTCGGAGACGATCGCGATCTGCGAGTACCTGGAGGAGAAGCATCCGAAGCCGGCGCTCGTCGGCTCGACGCCGGAGGAGCGCGCCGAGACGCGCATGTGGCTGCGCCGCATCGAGCTGGGCATCACCGAGAACCTCTACAACGGCTTCCGCTTCGCCGAGGGGAAGCCGATGTTCGAGAGCCGGCTCAAGGTCATCCCGCAGGCCGCGGACGATCTCAAGGCGACGGCGCGCGAGCGGCTCGCCTGGCTCGACGAGCAGCGGAAGGGCGCCCAGTGGATCTGCGGCGATCGCTTCTCCCTCGCCGACATCGCGCTCTTCGTCGCCCTCGAGTTCGGGGCCACCGTCGGGCAGCCGACGGACCCGAAGCTGCCCTGGGTGAACGAGTGGCTGAAGCGCGTGGCCGCCCGGCCGAGCGCGCAGGCGAGCCTGCATCCGAAGGCGGTCGCCGCCGGGATGAAGGGCTGATCCCCTCGCCGCACCGGTGCTCCGCACCGGTGCGGCCTCCTCGCCCGAGGGCGTGCGTCCACACCCTGCTTGTGGGCCTGGACACGCCCCGGCCCGCGGGCGAGCATCCGCCTCGAGTGCTCCACGCTGCGTGACGCCACGCGATTGCCAGCTACGGATCGTAGTAGGCCTCGAAGGACCTCGAAGAATCTCGAAGGACTCGAGGCAGGCAGCCGCGTCGCGGGCCCAACCCCGGAGACGCCCGGTTCGATCCTGCCGCGTCGGCAGGACCGGACGGGTCCGGAGGTGGTCGCCATGGATCATCGCAGCTCGCTCCGGCCGCCCGGTCGCGGCCGTCTCCGACCCGGTACGACGGTCAGCGTGCGCCGCGCGAAGGAGGCGGAGCTCGATCTCTGCTTCGCGATCCGCCACGAGGTCTTCGTGCGCGAGCAGGGCGTTCCCGAGCCGACGGACCGCGACGGCCTCGACTCGCTCTGCGTCCACTGGCTCGCCTTCGAAGGCGAGCGCGCGATCGGCACGGCGCGCCTGCGCTTCGTCGAGGGCGGCCGCGGGAAGGCCGAGCGCGTCGCCGTGCTCGTCGACCAGCGGGGCCGAGGGGTCGGCGCCGCGCTCCTCGCGGCGCTCGAGGCCGAGGCGCTCGTGAAGGGCTGCAGCGAGGTCGTGCTCCACGCCCAGGTGTCGACGATCCCGTTCTACGAGCGCCTGGGCTTCGTCGCCGAGGGCGACCCCTTCGACGAGGCGGGCATCCCCCACCGGATGATGCGACGGACGCTCTAGCCCCGGGCTAGGGTGAGGCGGAGGGAGCCGCCGGAATCGGCAGCGCGGGCTGGCAACGCGCGCACGCGTAGGTGAGCCGCGCATCCGGACCCTGGCGGAACGTCGCGATCGCGCCGCCGCAGCGGCGGCACGGCCGGCCTGCGCGCCCGTACACGTAGAGACGCTCGTTCGGATCGCTGCGGCCGGTCGTGCGCCGGAGACCGCGCCAGGTGACGATGCCGCCGTCACCGCCGATCGCGACGTTCGCCCGCAGGAGACGTCGGGCGCAATCGAGCAGTCGGAGGAGCGTCGCGTCGTCGAGTGCCGCGACGCGCGCCTCCGGCGCGACGCCGCACACGAACAGCACCTCCGACTTGAAGACGTTCCCGATGCCCGCGACGGCGCGCTGGTCGAGGAGCGCATCGGCGATGGCGAGGGCGTCGCGCGCCCGCAGGCGGCGCAGCGCCTCCCGCGCGTCGAAGGTCTCGCCGAGGAGATCGGGGCCGAGCGCGGCGACGGGGGAGCCGCGCTCGAGGCTCCGCGTCGAGACGAGCTCCGCGTCGGGCACGTCGAAGCCGATGGCCACGAGATCGTGCACGTCGATCCGCACGCGCATGGCGTCGCGCGGGCGCAGCCAGCGCTCCCCCGGCCGATAGAGGTGCCAGCTCCCGCGCATCCGGAGGTGCGTCCGCAGCACGAGGTCGCCGGAGAAGACGAAGAGACAGTGCTTGCCTCGCGACTCGACGCGCTCGACGCTCCGGCCCGCGATCGGCGTGTCCTCGTCCACGCGCGCGAGGTGCGCGTAGCGCGTCTCGAATCGGGTCACGCACTTCCCGCCGAGGGCGCGGTGCAGGCGCGCCGCCGTACGGAAGATCGTGTCACCCTCGGGCATCGAGGGGTTCCGCGCTCGCAAGGCCTCGCCGCGGTTGCGCCTCGCCGCGGAGATGGAAGCCCTGCGGGCTCGGCGCGAAGCCGGCGTCGACGAGGTGCAGCGCGAGGGGATGGCGCGCAGCGGGCACGCCGTCGATCTCGGAGAGCAGCAGGCCGCCGCGCGGGAGGCGCGCGAGCGCCTGCGCCAGGCCCGCGCCGACGACGTCTCGATCGAGCTCCTCCTCGGGGAGCCACGTCAGGAGCTGACGTCCGCCGCGGCCGAGCCAGCCGGCCAGCGCGCCGTTCACGATCACGACCTCGGCGCCGGCGACGCGCATCGGTCGGCGCGGCGCGGCGGGCCGCGCGCCTCCGGGCGACGGGACGGACGCGCTCGCAGGCCACGGCAGCAGCGCACCGTAGGGGCTCGCGGGGTCGACGGCCGAGAGCACGACCACCTCGGGCGTCGCGGGATCGAGGCGCAGCCGGCGGAGCTCCTCGAGCGCGCCCGGGAGCGCGAACTGGGTCGCAGCCACGCCGGCCACGAAGTAGCCGCGCCGGATGCGGCCGGCGTCCTCGAGCGCCTTCAGCACGGGATACACGGCGCCGAAGCCGCCCGGCAGGCCCTCGGCGGCCGCGCTCTCGCGCGTCACGATGCCGTGTCGCCCGAGGAGCTGCTGCGCGGTCGCGCTGGCCCACTCGGTCAGGCTCGGCTGCGGCGCCCCCGGGCCGTGGACGAGGGACCAGCGTCCCTCGCTCGCCGGCGGGCCGCTACGCCGCGAGCGGAACGCGCCGCGCCGCGCGATGGCCGCACCGCGTGCCGAGCCTCCGTGGACGGATGTGCGCCTGCGGAGCCTTCCGTCGGCGGGGCCGAGATGGGCGCGCAGGGCATGGAAGCCGTCGTTCGTCACGAGCCCGCGCCACACGAGCGACCAGAGCGCGGCGAGCGTGTCGCGCGGGAAGCCGCCGCCCGCCGCCTCGTGGAGGGTCGCGAAGAACGCAGCGCCGCCTTCGGCCAGCCGCTCGAGGAGGCGCGCCTCGCGCGCCGGCAGATCGGCCGGCACCGACACCGATCGGTGGAGGCGGGGCAGGGCATCGGCGAGGTAGAGCGCGATGCGGCCGTCGCGCTCGCCGAGCGGCTCGAGGCCGCACCACGCGATCTCGCCCGCCGCCGCGAGCATGTCGAGATCGCCGGGGACGTAGCCCTCGAGTCGTGCGGGCAGGATCTCGCGCTCGAGCGCCGACGCCACGAGCGGCGCGCCCTGGAGGCGCTCGACCGCGTCGAGCAGCGCGTCGAGGCCCCGGCTTCGCCGCACGACACCGTGCCACGACGCCACGAGGCGCGCGAGGACGCGCGGCTCCACCGGCTCGACCTCGCGGCGGAGCCTCGCCAGGGAGCGACGGCGGATGCGCTGGAGCACGTCGGGGTCGCACCACTCGCGCCCGACGCCACGCGGACGGAACGCGCCCTCGACGAGCCTGCCCGTCGCGGCGAGACGGTGCAGCTCGGCCTCGGCCCGCGTGACGGCGAGCCCGAAGCGCGCCGCCACGTCGGCTGCAGGGAAGGGGCCGTGCGTCCGCGCATGGCGCAGCAGCAGCTCACCGAGCGCATCCGCCACCGGCGCGAGGAAGGTCTGGGGGAGGCCCGCCGGGAGCGGCCAGCCGAGGCCGTCGCGGTAGCGGCTCGCGTGCTCGATCGCGATCCAGCGCTCGGCGCCGGCGACGAGGAGACGCACGGCGCGCCGCGCCGCGACCAGGCTCTCGAGCGCGCTTGCGGCCGTGCCGGTCGTGCGCGCGGCGATGCCTGCGGCGTCGAGGTCGCCGAGGCGAAGCAAGAGGTCGTGCAGCGCATCGGCGGAGCCCACGCGCAGCTCGGGCTCGAGATGCTGGAGCTCGCGCTCGACCCGCTCCATCGCGTCGGCATCAAGCAGCTCCCGCAGCTCGGCCTCGCCGAGGAGCTCGCGGAGCTGCGCGTGGTCGATCGCGAGCGCCTGGGCGCGGCGCTCCGCGAGCGGCGCGTCGCCTTCGTAGAGATACGCGCCCACGTAGCCGAACAGGAGCGCCGACGCGAAGGGAGAGGGCAGCGCGGGATCGACCGTCTCGACGCGGATCTCGCGCCGCTCGATCCCGGCGAGGACGTCGCGCAAGGCGGGAAGGTCGAAGACGTCGCGCAGGCACTCGCGATAGGTCTCGAGCAGCATCGGGAAGCTCGGATACCGGGCCGCCGCGGCGAGCAGGTCCTGGGCCTTCTTGCGCGTCTGCCAGAGCGGCGCGCGCTTGCCGGGCCGGCGCTTCGGCAGCAGGAGCGCACGCCCCGCGACCTCGCGGAAGCGCGCCGCGAAGAGCGCCGTTCCACCGAGGGCGCGCAGCACGAGCTCGTCGATCTCGTCCGGCGAGGGCAGGAGCAACGCGGGATCGGGTGGCAGGTCGCTCTCGGGGAAGCGCAGCACGAAGCCGTCGTTCGTCCAGAGCGCCTCGGCGTCGAGGCCCGTCTCGTCCCGCACCTTCGCGACCGCGGCCATCGACCAGGGGGCGTGGATCTGTCCGCCGAAGGGCGAGAGCACGCAGATGCGCCAGTCGCCGAGCTCGTCGCGCACGCGCTCCACCACGAGCGTGCGATCGTCGGGCACGACGCCCGTCACCGCGCGCTGGTCGTCGAGGTACTGGACGAGATTGGCCGCAGCGAGCCCGTCGAGGTCGTGGTCGCGGCGCAGCCGCTCGATCGCCGCGGCGCGGGGCAGCGCGCCGAGCTCGCGCACCAGGGCGCCGATCCGGCGCCCGAGCTCGAGGGGACGGCCGACGGAGTCGCCGCGCCAGAACGGCATCTTCCCGGGCTCGCCCGGGGCCGGCGACACCAGCACGCGATCGTGGGTGATCTCCTCGATGCGCCAGCTCGAGGCGCCGAGCAGGAAGGTCTCGCCGACGCTGCTCTCGAACACCATCTCCTCGTCGAGCTCTCCCACGCGCGCGCCCGTTCCCTCCGCGCCGGCGAGGAAGACGCCGTACAGACCGCGGTCGGGGATCGTGCCGCCGCTCGTGACGGCGATCCTGCGCGCGCCCTCGCGCGCCGTCACGAGGCCGGCGACGCGATCCCAGGTGAGGCGCGGCCTCAAGGTCGCGAAGTCGTCGGAGGCGTAGCGCCCGGAGAGCATGTCGAGCACGCCCTCGAAGGCGCCGCGCGAGAGCTCCGCGAAGGGCGCGGCGCGACGCACGAGCGCGTAGGCGTCGTCGACGCGGAATGCCTCCATCGCCACCATCGCCACGAGCTGCTGCGCGAGCACGTCGAGCGGGTTGCGCGGATAGCGCGTGGCCTCCACGCGGCCCTCGCGCATCGCCTCCGTGAGCGCCGCGCAGGCCACGAGATCCCCGCGGTACTTCGGGAAGAGGACGCCGCGGCTCGGGGCGCCCACCCGGTGACCGCCGCGGCCGATGCGCTGGAGCGCGCTCGCGACCGAGGGCGGCGCCTCGATCTGCACGACGAGGTCGATGCTCCCCATGTCGATCCCGAGCTCGAGGGAGCTCGTCGCGACGAGGGCGCGGAGGCGCCCGCGCTTCAGGCGATCCTCGATCTCGCTCCGCTGCTCGCGTGCGATCGAGCCGTGATGCGCCTGGGCGATCGTCTCCCCGGCGAGCTCGTTCAGCGCCGCGGCGAGGCGCTCGGCGAGCCGGCGGCTGTTCACGAACAGGAGCGTCGTGCGATGGGCGCGCACCAGCTCGAGGAGCCGCGGATGGATCGCCTGCCAGATCGACGGCCGCACGGGTCCCCGGTCCGCCGGCCCGCTCGGGATCTCGACGGGCTCGTCGAGGCGCGCCATGTCCTCGACGGGCACCTCGACCCGAAGCTCGAGCGCCTTGCGCCGGCCCGCGTCGACGATCGTGACGGGCCGATGGGCCACGACGCCCTCCGGTGTCGAGAACTCGTGACCGAGGGAGTCGGGACGCGCGAGGTCGCCGTCGCGCTGCGGGCCCGGATGGGGCGCCGTGCCGCCGAGGAAGCGCGCGACCTCGTCGAGGGGCCGCTGCGTCGCCGAGAGGCCGATGCGCTGCAGCGGCCGGCCGCACAGGGCCTCGAGCCGCTCCAGGGAGAGCGCGAGGTGCGCGCCGCGCTTGGTCGGCACGAGGGCGTGGATCTCGTCGACGATCACCGTCTCGACCGCGCGCAGCGCCTCCCGCGCCTTCGAGGTGAGCAGCAGGTAGAGCGATTCGGGGGTCGTGATCAGGAGGTCGGCCGGACGGCGCTGGAAGCGCGCGCGATCGGGCGCCGGCGTGTCGCCGGTGCGGATCGCGATCTCGGGCACGTGGATCGCCTCGCCCCGGCGCGCCGCCGCGTGGGCGATGCCGGCGAGGGGCGCGCGCAGGTTGCGCTCGACGTCGACGGCCAGGGCCTTGAGCGGCGAGACGTAGAGCACGCGGCAGCGCGCCTTCGCCTCGGGGACCGGCGCGAAGCAGAGCCGCTCGAGCTGCACGAGGAAGGCGGCGAGCGTCTTGCCGCTTCCGGTGGGAGCGAGGAGCAGCGTGGAGTCACCGCGCGCGATCGCGGGCCAGCCCTGCGCCTGGGCGGGCGTCGGCTCCGCGAAGCTCGCGCGGAACCAGTCGGCGACGGCGCCGTGGAAGAGCGCGAGGGGATCGGCCGGGGGGCGGGCCATGGGTCGAGGCTAGGCCGCCCGCGCCGATCCGCACAGCGGCCGCGCGCTCGGGCGGCCGTCCGTCGCGCCAAGAAGAAAGCCCCGCCACCCAGGGGTGGCGGGGCCTTCGGGAGCCACGCCTCGGCGCGCCTACATGTCCATGTCGGGCATGCCGCCCGGCATCCCGCCGCCGCCGGCGCCCTTCTTCTCGGGCTTCTCGGCCACGGCGGCCTCGGTGGTGAGCAGCAGCGACGCGACGCTCGCCGCGTTCTGCAGCGCCGAGCGAACGACCTTCGTCGGGTCGATCACGCCGGCCTTCATCAGGTCCTCGTACTTCTCGGTCGCGGCGTTGAAGCCGAAGGCGCCGGAGCCGCCCTTCACCTTGTCGACCACGATGGAGCCCTCGATGCCGGCGTTCTGCGCGATCATGCGCAGCGGCTCCTCGATCGCGCGCTTGATCACGTTCACGCCGGACTGCTGGTCCACCGCGAGGCCCTCGGCGAGGCCGCCGAGCGCGCTCTGGGCGCGCAGCAGCGCGACGCCGCCGCCGGGGACGATGCCCTCCTCGACGGCCGCGCGGGTCGCGTGGAGCGCGTCCTCGACGCGCGCCTTCTTCTCCTTCATCTCGGTCTCGGTGGCCGCGCCGACCTTGATCACGG
>DATKKW010000040.1:0-87579 GCA_035542715.1 Myxococcota bacterium | reverse complement strand
GTCGCTGTGCCCCTCGGGGATGGCCTGGGCGGCGTTGACCAGCAGGTTGACGAAGACCTGCCCGAGCCGGAACGGGTTGGCGGTGACGGGCGGCACCGGCCGCAGCTCCGAGACGAGGCGGGCGCGGTGGCGGATTTCGTTGTTCGCCATGCGCACCGCCGACTCGAGCACCTCGACGACGTCCACGGGGCCGCGGTGCGCCTCGTCGGCGCGGGAGAAGAGCTTGAGGTCGGCGACGATCTGTCGCACGCGGGCGGCCGCGTCGCGCGCCGCGCGCAGCGGCTCCGCCACGTGGGGCGCCGCGCAGTCGGGCCGGGGATCGTCGCACGTGCGCGCCAGCGCCCGCTGCACCAGCTCGAGTTGACCCATCAGCACGGCGAGCGGGTTGTTGATCTCGTGGGCCACGCCCGCGGCGAGCGTTCCGATCAGCGCGAGGCGCTCCGCGAGCGCGAGGCGTTGCTCGAGCTTCCGCTTCTCCGTGACGTCGCGGAAGATCACGACGCCGCCGAGCAGATGCCCGGAGTCGTCGACGATCGGCGCGGCGCTGTCGTCGATCGTGACGACGCGGCCGCCCTTCACCTTCATCGTCGCACCTTCGGGCATCGGGACCGCGACCGACGAGCGCATCGCCGTGCGGATCGGGCTCTCGATCGGCGCTCCGTCCGCGCCGACCACCTCGAACACCTCCTCGATGGGCCGCCCGATCGCGTCCTCGCGCTTCCAGTTCGTGAGCCGCTCGGCCATCGGGTTCAAGAAGCTGATCGTGCCCCCGGGATCGGTCGCGATCACGGCGTCGCCCAGGGACTCGAGCGTGGTCGAGAACCAGCGCTGCTGCTCCGCGAGGCGGGCATCGAGCCGATGCTTGTGCAGCGCGAGCTCGATCGTGGTCCTGAGCTCGCGGTCCTCGAAGGGCTTCAGCAGGTAGCCGTACGGCTCGGCCGTCTTCGCGCGGGCGAGCGTCGCCTCGTCGGAGTGCGCGGTCAGGAACACGACGGGGATGCCCAGGCGCCGCCGGATCTCGAGGGCCGCGTCGATGCCGTCGCCCGGCGGGTGCAGGCGGATGTCCATCAGGACCAGGTCGGGTCGGAGCTCGCGCGCGGCCGCGATCGCCTCGTCGGCCGTCATGGCCGGCTTCGGGACGTCGTAGCCGAGCTTCCCGAGCGTGCGGCGCACGTCGTCGGCGATCAGGGCCTCGTCCTCGGCGACCAGCACGCGGATCGTCACGACGCCTCCGCCGTCTGGTCGCGCGCGGGGAACTGCAGCACGCAGCGCGTCCCGGCATGGCGCTCGAACGCAATGCTGCCTCCGAGCTGGCGCGTGAGGGTGCGCACGAGCTGGATGCCGAGCGTCCTCGTCCCGCGCGGGTCGAAGTCCTCGGGCAGGCCTACGCCGTTGTCGGTCACGGTGATCTCGATCTCGCAGCCGACCCTGCGCGCGCGAATCGCCACCTCGGGCTCGGCGATCGCGGCGGGGAACCCGTGCTTCAGGCTGTTCGTGACGAGCTCGTTCAGGATCAGACCGCAGGGCATGGCGCGATCGACCGGGAGATGGACGTCTCCTCCCGACACGCTGATGCGTACGGGGCGCCCGTCCGCTCCGCGCGCCCGCAGGAGCGCGCTCGCGAGGTCCTCCGCGTAGTCCCCGATGCTGACGCTGCCGAGGCTCTCGGAACGGTAGAGCTTCTCGTGCAGCAGGGCGATCGAGCGCACGCGGCCCTGGGCTTCCTCGAACGCCGCGCGCGCGTCCGGGTCGGCGACCCGCCCCGCGTGGAGCTTCAGCAGGCTCGAGATCACCTGGAGGTTGTTCTTCACCCGGTGGTGCACCTCCTTCAGCAGCGTCTCCTTCTCGGCGAGGGACGCGCGCAGTCGTTCCTCCGCGCCTCGCGCCTCCGTCACGTCTTGCGCCTCGGGGACGAGCAGGACGACCTCCCCGTCCTCGTCGCGAAGCGGCTTCAACGAGAAGGCGACGATGGCCAGGCGATCGTCCGCTCCCAGCACGCGGGTCTCGAAGCTCACGAGCTCGCCGGCCGCCGCGCGGCGGACCGCGTCGCGGAGGCGTACCTGGACCTCCGGATCGTGCGTCCAGGGGCGCGCCTCCCAGAGGGGCTTGTCGATGACCTCCTCGCGGGAGACGCCGCCGAACTCGAGGGCGGCGCGGTTCACCTCGAGCAGCGTGCCGTCGGGGCTCATGAGCCCGATGAAGTGGAGCGTGCTGTCGAAGATCCCGCGGAAGCGCCGCTCGCTCGCCACGAGCTCCGCCTCGGCACGGCGCTGGGCGGTGATGTCGCGCAGCCCGACGATCGTGAGCACCCCCTCCCGCGTCGCGAGCGGGCGGAAGCTCGTCTCGACCTCGACGCTGCGGGGGCCGGCCGTCCGCGCAATCGTGCGCCGTCCGTACGATGCGTCGGAGAGGTGCTCGGGAAGGAGCGCGTCGAGACGCTGGCCGAGGAGGGCCGCGCGCCGCGTACGGAAGAGCCGCTCCGCCTCGCTGTTCGCCACGGCGACGAGTCCGTCGGCGTCGGCGACGAGCATCGCGCCTGGCGCCGACTCGAGGTAGCCCCTGGCGAGCTCGAGGGCGGCCCTCGTGCGTTCGAGCTCCTCGTGGATCCGTGCGTCCGCTTCCTCCCGGACGAGGTCGAGACGCTGCAGCCCTCGCGCGTTCCGCCAGGAGAGCGCGACCAGCCCGAGGGCGGTGAACGTGGCGAAGAAGGCGGTGCCGCTCTCGACCCCGAAAAAACCCAGCGCGCCCGCGCGAATCCGGATCCATCCGACGACGATCGGAAGGAACGCGCCCGTCGGCAGCAGGAAGCGGGCCGAGGCCCCAGCCGCGCCCGGGCTCGCGAGGAGGCTCATCACTCCGGTCTCCGGATGGAGGCTCGCCGCCCCGACCGCGACCGCGAGGAAGGCGATCGCCGTCGGGATGGACAAGGTATGGAAGCCCGGGATCCCTTCGAGGCTGCGCAGGCCGTAGGCGATGCTCAGAAGGGAGAACCACGAGACCGCGAAGAGGAGGGCGATGCACGCCTGCACGCCGGGCAGGAAGCGCTTCGTCCGCGAGAGGACGAGCGCCATCCCAGCCGCGATGAACGAAGCGGCGGTGGCCGGCGACATCCGTCCGGGAAGCGCGTCGCGGGGCGTCCAGGGGTCGCGCAGAAGGAGCTCGTCGATGCCCAGGTCGCGACCCGTCGCGTAGGAGAGAAGCGTCGTGACACCGATCAGGAGAGGCACGAAGGCGAGCGCGAGCGCGGCCGCGCTCGTGCTCGACGTCGCTCGTGCCTGGACCCACAGGCCGGCCGCGGTAGCAAGGAAGGCGATGGCGGTGTTCACCTTCATGGTCGCGCCGCCGGACACGAAGCTCACGAGCCCGCGCACGCCGAAGGCCCACCCGGCGAGCGCCACGATGGCGAGCGTCGCAACGAGCCCCGCGGCCGTTGCGACGGCGAGCTCTGCGGCCGGCATCCCCCGCCCGCCGGCCGCGCGATCGCGATCCACCATCCTGCAACACTAGGACTCCATCTCTCTTCGTCCACGCGGCGGGCGGGGGCCGCGAGAGGGCGCGCAGCCAGAGCCGGCGCATCGGTCGCCGCCGTGGGGTGTTTCGACTCACGGGCAGCGCGGGATGCGCCCAGGCGCTCGATCGAGCCGCGAGACCAGCGCCCGAAGCACGGCGACGGCCTTCTCGATCGCCGGCGTCGACAGACGCGCGCGTGCGTCGCGAAACGAGTGGAGCCCGTGCGGGAAGCCGCCGCCCTCGCTCCCTACGAGCGACACCGCCGGCACCCCGTGAGCCAGGAAGCTCCGCCCATCGGTGTGGGAGCCTCGCGGCAGGGCGGCGCGCGCGACGGGCGCTCCGGTCGCATCGCGGGCAGCGTCGTCGACGAGCACAGCCAGCCACGGCGGGCTCGCGAACCGGCGCAGCTCGAATCCGTCCTCCGTGACGAGGCCGAGCTCGCCCTCGGCGCCGATGCCTTCGAGATTCACCACCGCGGTGCCGCACGCCGCCGCGTGGGCCTGCGCGTAGGCCCACGAGCCGAGGGCGCGCTCCTCCTCGGCGGAGAAGAAGACGAGCCGCACGGTGACCGGCGGCGCGGTCCCACGCTCCGCGAGCGCGGGCGCGAGGAGGAGGAGCGCCGCGACGGAGCCGCCATCGTCGAGCGCGCCCGGCGACGGCTCGCGGAGCAGCGGGCCCGCCGCATCGAACCAGGCCATCGCCGCGTAGGGCACCGTCGCCGCGAGCGCGAGCGCCACGCTCGGCACGCGCGGGAGCGCGCGGCCCCGCCGGCGCATGACGAGGCCCGCCGCCGAGAGCCCGACGAGGGCCGCGCTCGCCGGCCCCAGGGCGAGCCCCCAGGCGTGCCACGTGAAGTGGTCACCGAAGTGCGTCGTCGAGTCGTAGTGCGCGGAGAGGATGAGCGTGGGCCCGTCGGCCGCGCCGGGGAACTCGCCCACGACGTTCACCTGCGGTCGCTCGAGCAGCCCGCTCACCGGGGAGAAGAGGAGCTCGAACTCCGCGAAGAGCAGGACGGGCGCGGCCAGCGCGAGGGCGAGGGCGGGCCCGAAGCGACGCGCCGCCACGGCTGCGACGGCCCCGAGGACGAGGAGGAGCGCGACGCCGAAGGCGAGCCGGAAGCCCCACGGCGTGGCAGCGAAGGCTTCCGCGCCGACCTGCGCGCCCGACGCACGCAGCGTCGTCTCGAGGAAGCGCGCGACCTGCGCGAGCGCCTCGCTCCCGTTCGGGCGCGGCACGACGATGGCGTCGAGCAGATGATCGAGCGTCACGACGCCGCCCCTATAGCACGGGACGGCGGGCGCGCGGCGATGGGCCTTCGAGCCACATCGATCGAGCCACGCGAGGCGGCGAGACACGGATTCGAGACGAGATCCGCCTGCCCTGACACGCAACGTTCCGTGCGGCCACTTCCCCTTCGAAGGGGGTACCTCCGCATGCGCCTTCCCATGGGATCCTGGCCCTTGCTCGTGACGCTCGCATCGGCCGTGCCCGCGGCGGCGGCGACCTTCTCGCTGACGCCGACCGACGACGCGTTCGTGTGGAGCCGGACCGCGGGCGGAGAAGCGGACCTGAACTTCGGCTCCGACCCGCAGCTCCTGGCATGGGCGAACTTCTCGGTGAGCGACCCCTACGCGGCCCGCAGCTATCTGCGCTTCGACCTCTCCGGCCTGCCCGCCGGCGAGGTGGTCACCGGCGCCACGCTGACGCTGTTCCAGTTCAACGGGGGAGGATTCAACGCGGGCATCGACGTACACCGCGTCGCCGACGACACGTGGCACGAGGGCACGATCACCTGGAACAACCGTCCGCTGCCGTTTCCGGACGCGTCGAACCGGATCGCGCAGAACGCGAGCCTGGACGGCTTCGCCCGCGGAGCCGTGAGCTTCGATCTGCTCGCGGACGGCGTCTGGGATCCATCGCTCGACGTCGCGGACGGCGCGCTCTCGCTGCTCGTGAAGGTGATCGGGAACGACGTCGGCACCCAGCGCGTCCACAACTTCTGCAGCAAGGACGCGGGCAGCTCGGACTGCCTCCTGGCCGGCGAGGCGGGGCCCGTCACGGGCCGCGGGCCGGTGCTCACGATCACGACGGCCGTCCCCGAGCCGTCGAGCGCGCTCCTGATCGCGACCGGCGCGGCGCTGATCGCGGCCGCGCGCCGCCGGCCTCGCCCGGCCCCACGACTGCGTTAGGCTGCCGCCCGCGCCGCGTCGTCCGGGGCGGCGCGGAGGGCCTGGATGGCGATCGCAGCGGTGACCGGCTCCGCATCCGGCATCGGCGCGGCGATCCGCGCGCGGCTCGAGGCGTCGGGGGACACGGTGCTCGGCGTCGACGTGCGCGACGCCGAGGTGATCGCCGACCTCGGAACGCCCGAGGGACGCGGCGAAGCGACGGCGGCGGTGCGGAAGTGGGCCGCCGGCCGGCTCGATCGTCTCGTCGTGTGCGCGGGTCTCGGACCGCACGTGAGGCCGCCTTCGCGTGTCGCCTCCGTCAACTACTTCGGCGCCGTCGACGTGCTCGACGGCCTCCTCGATCTCCTCGCCCTCGGCGAGGCCCCGGTCGCCCTCGCCCTGTGCTCGAACTCGGCGCAGATGGCGCCGCTCGACGACCACCCCTACGTGAAGGCTCTCCTCGCCCACGACGAAGCGGAGGCGCGCCGCATCATCGACGCGCAGGACAGCCCGATCGTCGCCTACATGGGATCGAAGCACGCGCTCGGCCGCGCCGTGCGGCGGCGCGCGGGAGATTGGGGACGGCGCGGCGTGCGCCTGAACGCGATCGCCCCGGGCCCGGTGCGAACTCCGCTCCTGCAGCAGGGTCTCGACGACCCGCTGACGGGCGGAGCGATCCGCAACGTGAAGATCCCCCTCGGTCGCGTGGGCGAGCCCCACGAGGTGGCGGAGCTCGCGGCCTTCCTGCTCTCGCCGGCGGCTTCGTGGATCCACGGCGCGGTGTACTACATCGACGGCGGGAACGACGCGGAGATCCGGCCCGACCGCTTCTAGGGCCGGCGGCTCAGCGCGTCTCGTCTTCGGGAGCGAATCGCTGGTCGGTGTAGGGGTTCGCGGTCGGTCGCACGACCACGTTGAAGCCGAAGCTCGCCGCCTCGTGGCAGCCGTTGCAGCCGCTCGTCAAGTCGTCGTAGGCGGTCTCGAACTCGGACGGGCTCGCGTCGCGCACGGCCTTCCGGAGGGCCTGGAGCGGGCCTGCAGTGAACTCGGGCACGAGCTCGGTGAGCGGACGCGGCGCGTCCTTGTGCGTCGGATGGAAGCGCACGGCGTCGGCGAAGCCCTCCTCGAGCTCGTCGATCTCGTAGTCGGCGAGCGGCCAGTTCCGGGCCGCGCCCGCGTACCAGAGCTTCACGTGTCGCATCTGGTTCGCCGACATGATCTCGCCGAGGCCCGGCGCGTACGCCTGTTCGCCCGCCGCTTCGCGCGGCGTCTCCGCGCCGCGCCCGCATCCCGAGGCCGCGAGCCCGAGGAGGAGGAGTGCGAGGCCCGTCGCGCGCGCCCGATCCATCGCGGCGACGCTAGCACCACGCCCACCCGCGCCGGAGTAGGATGCACGCGGAGGAGGGACCGTTGGACGACGCGACCCGCGTGGAGATCTTCCGGCGCTGCCTCCTCGCCCGTCGGCTCGAGGAGCGCATCATCCAGCTCGCCATGGCCGGTGAGCTCGCGGCCACGCTGCATCCGGGCCAGGGACAGGAGATCGCCCAGGTCGCGGCCCTCGCCGCCCTGCGTCCCGACGACCCGATGCTCTACGGGCACCGCGGCCTCGCCTACTGGATCGCCCGCGGGCTCCCGCCGGAGCGCATCCTGTGCGAGCTCGCCTTCAAGGAGGGATCGACGAACCGCGGCAAGGGCGGCGTGATGCACGTGGTCGACCCGGCGCTCGGCATCCTCGGCGAGAGCGGGACCCTCGGCGGCAACTTCGTGATCGGCGCCGGCGTGGCCCTCGCCGAGAAGCTCCAGCGCACGGGGCGGGTGGCGGTGATCTTCTTCGGCGACGGCACCTCGAACCGCGGCCAGTTCCACGAGGCCGCGAACTTCTGCGCCGTGCGGAAGCTCCCCGCGCTCTTCTTCTGCGAGAACAACGGCTGGGCGGTGTCGGTCTCGGCGCGGGTCTCGACCGCGGTGGCGGACATCGCGGACCGCGCCGCGGCCTACGCGATGCCGGGCGTCGTGGTCGATGGCAACGATCCCGAGGCGGTGTTCGAGGCCACCGCGGCCGCGGCCCGGCGTGCGCGCGCAGGCGACGGACCGAGCCTGGTCGAGGCGAAGGTCGAGCGTCTGCTCGGCCACTTCCTCGGAGACCCGCAGCCCTACCGCAGCGCGGCCGAGAGGACGGCCCTGCGAGAGCGCGATCCGATGGGGCGTTTCGAGCGGGACCTGCGGGCGCGCGGGCTGCTCGACGATTCCGCACTCGCCGCGCTCGAGGGCGAGATCGCAGCGCGCATCACGGCGGCGGAGGCGGCGGAGCGCCGCGCGTCCCTCGTCGCGCCGGCCACGGCCCTCGAGCGCGTGTACGCCTCGTGAGCACGCGCGAGATCAGCTACGGCCAGGCGATCCGCGAGGCCCTGGCCCAGGAGATGCGACGTGATCCGCGCGTGATCCTGTTCGGCGAGGACGTCGCGCTGTACGGCGGCATCTTCGGCCAGCTCGCGGGCCTGCGCGACGAGTTCGGCGACGAGCGCGTCTTCGACACGCCGATCTCCGAGAACCTGATCGTCGGCGCCGCCGTCGGCGCCGCGAGCCGCGGCCTTCGCCCCGTGGCCGAGCTCCAGTTCGCGGACTTCGTGTTCTGCGCCGCGGACGAGGTCTTCTTCAAGGCCGGCATGTGGCGCTACGTACACGACGGCGCGTTCGAGCTGCCCCTCGTGATCCGCGCGCCGTCGGGCGGCTACGGCTTCGGCCCCGAGCACTCGCAGTGCCCCGAGGCGTTCCTCATGCACCAGCCCGGGATCCGGATCGCGCTGCCCTCGACGCCCGCCGACGCGAAGGGCCTGCTCGCGGCCGCGATCCGCTCGAACGACCCGGTGGTGGTGCTCGAGCACAAGCTGCTCTACGCACGAAAGGGTCCCGTTCCGGAAGGCGAGCACGTCGAGCCCCTCGGCCGCGCCGTCGTGCGTCGCCAGGGCGACGCGCTCACGATCGTCGCCTGGCAGGACATGCTCTGGCGCACGCTCGAGGCGGCCGCTCGTCTCGCCGGCGAGGGGATCGAGGTCGAGGTCGTGGATCCGCGCTGCCTGAACCCCTTCGACGCGGAGACGCTCCTCGCCTCCGTGCGCAAGACCGGCGCGTGCCTCGTGGTGGAGGAGGCGTACCGCACGCTCGGCGTCGGTGCGGAGATCGGGGCGCTGCTCATGGAGCGCGCGTTCGGCGACCTCGACCGACCGCTGCGCCGCCTCGCGATCCCCGACGTTCCCGTCCCGACGGCGCCGCACCTCGTCGACGCCCTCGTGCCGAACGTCGACGCGATCGTGCGCGCTGCGCGAGAGCTCGCCGGCTAGCGATGGCGACACCCATCCGGATCCCGCGCCTGGGCCAGTCGATGACCGAGGCGCAGCTCGTGACGTGGCACGCCGCGCCGGGAAGCTCCGTCCGATCCGGCGAGACCGTGCTCACGATCGAGACGGACAAGGCGCAGTACGAGGTCGAGGCGCCCTGCGACGGCCGGCTCGGGGTGCGTCGGGCCGCGGTCGGGACCACGCTGCGGGTCGGCGCGGTGGTGGGCCACGTGCTCGAGGCCGGCGAGGCCGAGCCGGCGCTCGAGCTCGGAGGACCGGCCGTGGCGGACCCGCGGCCGGGCCCGCCTCCGTCGCCGGAAGGAGGGCAGCGCCGACGCGTTCGAGCGTCGCCGCGGGCGCGCCGCATCGCGGAGGAGCGCGGCGTCGATCTCGAGATCCTGCGCGGGAGCGGGCCGGACGGGCTCGTGACCGAGCGCGACGTCGAGGCGGCCGCGCAGGCGGAGCTGGCGGCCCCTGCCGCCTCCGACGCCGAGCGGTGGCACGGTCGCCGCGTCCGCGAGCGGCTGCCGCTCTCCGGCGTGCGGCTCGCCGGCGCGCGCCGCACCTCCGAGGCCTGGACGACGGCGCCCCACTTCGTCCAGATGGTCGACGCCGACATGAGCCGGCTCCGCGCGCTCCGCGAGGAATGGAAGCGCACGGGCGACCCGCGGGCGGCGGTCGGCTGGAACGACTTCGTGGTGGCCGCGCTGGCGCGTGCGCTCGTCGAGCAGCCCGCGCTCAACGCCGCCTTCGACGGCGACGCGCTCGTGGTCTTCGACGAGGTGAACGTCGGGATCGCCGTCGACACGCCGCGCGGCCTCGTGGTGCCCGTGCTGCGCGGCGCCGAGCGGAAGGCGCTGACGGAGCTCGCGCGCGCCGCGCGGGAGCTCGCCGAGAAGGCCCGCGCCGGGGCGCTCGGACACGACGAGGTGACGGGAGGCACGGCGACGGTGTCGAACCTGGGGGCGTTCGGCATCCGCGCCGGGACGCCCGTCCTGAACCCGCCCGAGGCCGTGCTCGTCTTCGTCGGCGCAGTGGAGGAGCGCGTCATCGCCCTCGCCGGCGCTCCGGCCGTGCGTCCCCTCTGCACGCTCTCGATCGCCTACGACCATCGCGTGGCCGACGGCGCGAGCGCCGCGCGTCTCACGCGCCGCGTGCGGGAGCTCCTCGAGGAGCCGACGCCGCTCCTCGCCTGAACGGGTACCTTCGGCCGGCATGGAGGGCGGCGCGACCGGCCGTGTGCGGGGCGCGACGGAGCGATCCGCCGGGAGCGGAGCGCTGGTCGTTCCGGTGCTCTACGACTTCGCGTCGACGATCGCCTACGTCGCCCACCGCGTGCTCGGCGCCCTCGAGCCGGAGCTCGCAGCCGCCGGCGTCGCACTCTCGTGGCGGCCGATCGATCTCGCCCAGCTCCTGCGGATCGAGCGGGACGCGACGATCGCCGCGGAGCGGCGGGAGAACGCGCTCCGCGTGGCGCGCGAGCTCGGCGTCGCCGTGCGGGCCCCGACCCGCTGGCTCGACTCGCGGCGCGCCCACGCAGCCATCCTCCTCCTGCAGGGGAGCGCGCGCGAGCCGTCGTTCCGCGAGCGGGTGTGGAGCGCGGTCTTCGAGGAGGCGGCCGATCCGGGGGAGCCCGGGGCCGTCGAGCGCTGGGCGGCGGAGCTCGGGATCGCGCTCGATCCGGCGCGCCTCGCGCGGGCGGAGGAAGATCTCGCCCTGCGGACGCACGTGGCCGAGGAGCAGGGCGTCTCGGGCGTGCCGACGCTGCTCCTCGACGCCTGGCCGCTGGGCGGCATCCAGACGCCGGAGACGATGCGCCTCCTGCTCGAGCGCTGGTCCCGGCGCAAGCGCGGGGCCTCGGGCTGACACGCGATCCGGTCGACCCGCTCCGCGCGTGCGACGAGCGCGATCTTGGCCGTCAGCTCCGCGTCGACGCGCCGCCGCGGATCGCGGTCCGGAAGCCGCTGTAGGTCGGCTGGTCGATCGCCACCTGGTTCACCACGCTCTCCCGCAGGCTCTCCGCGAGCCCCGGCCGGTCGAGGGCGATGCTCCCGTCCCGGAGCCCATGCACGAGCGCCCAGCGCAGCGCCTCGAGCTCGCCTTCGGCGCCGAGCACGCGCTGCAGGCGCTCCGCCTCCCGGCGCCGACGCGTCGGCCCGAGCGCGATCTCCCGCAGCACGATGTCGAGCGCGTTCGAGGCGACGCGCGCCAGGAACTGGATGCGGCCCCTGGTGGCGGCCATGACGTCGCTCCGCAGGTAGTCGCGCACGCTCGTCACGAGCTCGTCGGCGCGCGGCATGTCGACGGTGGAGCGCTCGGCCTCGGGCTCGAGCAGCTCGACGGGGCCCGGGATCAGGAGGTTCACGCAGTCGACCTGGCACTCCGAGGAGCGTCGCCCGATGGTCGGGCGCTCGACCGTCTTGTCGGGGCCCGTGCGGTAGTGCTCCGCCATGCCCAGGCAGCCGACCGACCACCAGAACGAGCCGAACACCTCCCAGAATTTCACGCGCGCGGGATCGACCTGCTTGCCCGACACCGCCTCGTAGCCCGCGAACAGGTCCTCGTACGTCCCGAAGCCGCCCACCGGGAGCTCGCTCCGCCCGAAGCGCCACGAGTTGGTGCAGATCCAGCCGAGATCGCGCATCGGATCGCCGACGTGGGCGAGCTCCCAGTCGAGCACCGCCACCACGCCCTTCCGCGACACCATGATGTTTCCGTTGCGGAAGTCGTTGTGGACGAGCGTCGCTTCGGGCGCCGGGGGAAGGTGCTCGAGCAGCCAGCGCGCGGTGAAGTCGATCATCGGCTGCGGCGTGCCGTAGCCCTGGTACTGCTTCCACGTCTGCCGCACGTAGGTCTCCGGCGGCACGCGCTGGAGGCGGCTCCCGAGCCCGCTCCGCTCGAGGTCGATGGCGTGGATGCGCGCGAGGATCTCGCCGCACTGGCGGGCGAGGTGCGGCCGGATCGCGGCCAGGGACTCGTCGCGCACGATCCGCGCGCCGAGGGTCTCGCCCTCGAGCCACTCCATGAGGAAGCCCTCGCCGAGGCCGTCCTCCTCGCGCAGCACAAAGAGCACCTCGGGCTCCGGCACGCCCGCCTCGCGCGCCCGCTGCATGAGCAGCGCCTCGACGGCGAGGCCGGGCTGGCCGTGGGAGAGGGCCGGCGCCGTGACCCCGCCGGGCGCGCGCCGGAGCGCGAGCTTCCGCTCGCCGGCGTCGGTGCGGACCACGAGCCGGTGCGTCTCCTGGCTCGCGCCGCCCGAGAGCCGCTCGCACGACACCAGACCGTGACAGCCTGGCAGGCGGCGCGCGACCACGGCGGCGAGCGCCGCCTCGAAGCCCTGCTTCGGCTCCTCTCCCGGCGTCGCGCTGCCCGCCACTCAGACCTCTTCCGACACGCCCTTCGGCGCCCGCTGCTTCATGAACCCGAACATGTAGCCCGCGACCCGACGCATCTGGATCTCCTCGGCGCCCTCGGTGATGCGGTAGCGGCGGTGGTGGCGGTAGATGTGCTCGAAGGGCTTGTGGCGCGAGTAGCCGATGCCGCCGTGCACCTGCATCGCGCGGTCCGCCGCGTCGCAGCACATCCGATTCGCCCAGTAGTTGCACATCGACACCTTGTCCGAGACGGAGAAGTTGCCGTAGGTGTCCATCATCCACGCGGTCTTGTGGATCAGGGCGCGCAGCATCTCGCACTGGGTCTGGAGCTCGACCAGCGGGAACTGGATCGCCTGGTTGCTCGCGAGGGGCTTGCCGAAGGGCCTGCGCTCCTTCGCGTAGGCGACGGACTGGTCGATGCAGAACTGCGCGGCGCCGAGGCTCGCCGCGGCCTGGCGGATCCGGTTCTCGTTGAAGAAGTGCTGCACGACCTGGAGCCCGCGGCCCTCGCCGCCGAACACGGCGTCGTCGCCGACGTGGACGTTCGTGAGGGAGATGCGCGCGTGGTCCGTCGGCATGTTGAAGGTCCAGAGGTACTCCTCGACCTTGAAGCCCTGGGCGCTCGTCGGCACGAGGAACGCGGTGATGCCGTGTCCGTCGCCGGGCTTGCCGTCGGTCCGCGCGAAGACGAGGTCGTAGGGCGCCTTGTGCACGCCGGTGTTCCACGTCTTCTCGCCATGGATGCGCCAGCCGTTGCCGTCGCGCACGGCGGTCGTCTCCATGTGCGTCGCGTCGGAGCCGTGGTTCGGCTCGGTGATGCCGAACGCGAAGCCGGTCGTGCCCTCGAGCAGGCCTTCGACGAAGCGCGCCTTCTGCGCCTCCGTGCCGTAGGCGAGCATCAGCAAGACGCCGACGTTGTTCGCGACGATCGAGTGCTCGTTCTGGAGGTCGTTGTGGAGGCCCAGGCCCTTCGCCGAGAGGTGCTCGCGGATGATCGCCATGCCGAGGTTCGTGCCGTCCTTCCCGCCGTACGCCTTGGGCAGCGGGTAGCGGTAGTGGCCCGCCTTGTCGGCGCGGCGGCGCGCCTCGTGGAGCAGCGCCTCCCATGCCTCGTTCGGAAGCCCGCCCCGCTCCCAGTCGGTGCGCGCGTCCTCGCGCCGGTGGTCGAAGAAGCGGACGTTGTCGTCTCGCTCCTCGAGCGGCTTGATCTCCCGCTCGATGAACTCGTCGAGCTCGCGCAGGTAGGCGGTGAGCTCCTTCGGGATGTCGAAGTCCATGGCGCTCCTTTCGTGGTCGATGCCCGCCGCGCCGGCGCGGGGTCCGGCCCGGAGCATGATACCCGTCGGGCGAGGCCTGCCCCGGGCGGAGGGCGTCAGCCTTCCTGGACCGCGGGCACCACCTCCGCGGCGATCCGCTCGGTCTGGTCGAGGAGGTCCGCGTCCCCGTCGGCGATCGGGATCAGCACGAACTTCGAGGCGCCGACCGCCTTCAACGCCTCGATCCGGGCCACGAGCTCCGCGCTGCCACCCACGCAGACGAGGGACCGCAGCGCCTCGGCTGACACTCCGCTGCGCCGCAGCAGCGGGTGGCGCCCCACCGGCGCGTCGTCGAAGGAGCCGATGCGGAACGCGAGGCTCGCGCCGAAGTGATCGTCGTCGATCGCGCGGCCGAGCGCCGCGGCTTCGCTGCGGATCCCGCGGATCGCGGCCTCCACCTGGTCGACGCTCGCGATGCCGCCGATCCAGCCGTTGCCGAGGCGCGCCGTGCGGCGGATCGCGGCGGCGCTCTGCCCGCCGATCCAGAGCGGCATCGGCTGCTGCACGGGACGCGGCGCGATCCGCGCCTCGCGATAGCGGAAATGACGGCCCTCGAACGTGACGGAGTCCTCGCTCCACAGGCGGCGCAGGAGCTCCAGCACCTCGTCGGCGACGCTTCCGCGCGTCTTCGGCTCGCGCCCCGTGGCGAGCCACTCGGGCGCCCCGTCGTTCCCGACGCCGAACATCGGGAGGAGGCGCCCGCGCGAGAGGAAGTCGATCGTCGCGCACTGCTTCGCGAGCACGAGCGGATCGCGCAGCGGCGCCACCACGGCGTTCATGCCGAACTTCACGCGCTCGGTCATTCCGGCGAGGGTCGCGACCGCCGAGAGCGGCTCGAGGTAGGGATCTGCCGAGACCAGCCGATCCGTCTGCCAGAGCGAGTCGATCCGCAGCTCCTCGCAGCGGAGCGCCCAGCGGAAGAAGCTGCGCGCGTCCTCGAGCGGGAAGCTCGCGAGCCCGAGACCGACGCGGACCTTGCCCCGGCGCATCGCTCAACGACCCGGCGGCACGTAGCGCTCGGCGATCGCGATCTTCACCAGCTCGCCGCCCTGGTAGCGCTGGCTGCTCTTCACCCCGTTGAACACGGCGGCCGTGGTCGGGTCCCAGGCGCTCCCGGTGCGACGTCCGAGGGCGGCGAGGTCCTCGCCGGGCCGGGCCGTCGCGACGCGCAGGCGCGTCGTGCGGAGCGAGCCGAGATCCGACGGAGAGAGCGGGGCGAAGGTCCGGCTCGGGATCAGGGTGCGCGGGAGCTGTGCCTCGGCGAAGCGCGACGGCGCGACGCCCGTCACGCGGTAGATCGCGGAGCGGTACGGGATGAACGTCACGTAGCTCGTGACCGAGCCGCCCTGCCCGCCTGCCTCGAGCAGCATGCGCCACGCGTCGATCGCGCCGGCCTTCACCGCCTTCGACTCGAGCACCTTCACCGGCTGCTCTTCCCCGGCGCGCGCGACCCACGCCTCGGCCGCCTTCTGCGCGTCGCCGTCCGGCAGGTCGCCCGTGAGATACACGAGGGCCTCTCCGTTCGGCTCCATCGCGCCGACGCGCTGGTTCGTGTTCGACGTCCGCCAGCCCGCCGGGAAGCGCACCTGGAAGTCGAGCACCGGGTGCACGAAGCGATCTCCGTCGAAGAAGCCCGCCTCGGGCCGCGGTCCGACCGCGAGGCCGTCGAGGTGACGCAGCAGCGCGGCGCGGGAGTCGCCGATCGAGGGATCGCGCTTCCAGCGGATCTCGCTCGCGCGCACCGCGCTCGCGGCCGCGCGCTCCGTCGAGCCCGGGTGCGTGTCGAAGAAGCCGGGCGTGCGCGAGCTCCCCGTGCGCAGCCGCTCGGCCTGCTCGAGGGAGCGCAGGAACGACGGGAGCGCGCGCGGGTCGTAGCCCGCCGCGGCGCAGAGGACCTGCCCGTCCTCGTCCGCGACGCGCTCCATGTCGCGGGAGTAGGAGGCCATCTGGCCGGCCCGGAGCCACGGCATGAGGAGCACGCTCCCGCCGCGCGCGACGGCCTGCTGCGCCGCCGCGTGGCGATTGAGCACGTGCGCGATCTCGTGGCCCATCACGCAGGCGAGCTCGTCCTCGTCGTTCGCGAGGAGGAGGAGCCCCCGCGAGACGAAGACGTAGCCCCCGGGCAGCGCGAACGCGTTGGGCTCGAGCTGGTCGACCACGTGGAACTGGAACTCGAAGCCGCGGCGTGGCACGCCGCGCAGGAGCTTCTGGCCGAGGCCGTCGACGTAGGCCGCGAGGGCCGGATCGTCGAGGACGCCCATCTCGGCCATCACGTCGGCCGCGCCCTCCCGACCCGCGCGCACGTCGTCCTGCTCGCTCATCAGGATGGTGCGCTTCGGCTTTCCCGCGCTCGCGGGCTTCCCCGGAGAGGCGCACGCCACGAGGAGACACGCGCCCGTGAGCGCGCAGAGGAGGGCGGTGTAGCGGTCGAGCATGGCGGTGTCAGGGCATCTCGTGGATCCAGGGGCCCTCGGAGAGCCAGCGCGCCTTGAGCTCGGCGAGGACCCCCGTCTTCTCGAGGGTGTCGAGGTAGTTCTGTACGAGGTTCACGAACAAGGGGTCGTTCCCGGGGAGCGCGATGCCGAGGGGCTCCGCGGTGAAGGGCGAGGCCGACAGCAGCAGGCCGGCGTCGGGGTGCTGCCACACGGCGACGGCGCAGGCGATCGCGTCGGCCACCATCGCGTCCGCCTTCCCGTCGAGGAGCGTCCGGATCGCGGTGTCGTAGTCGGGTGTCGTCACGACCTTCGCCTGGGGGAGCTTCGTCGTGATGAAGCGCTCGCTCGTCGAGCCGGCGAGCGCGACGTAGGTCTTCCCGCTCTGGTCGAGCGCAGCGAAGTCCGTCGCCTGGGCGAGCGCGCGCTGCCGTGTGAGGAGGGAGGTGCCGGTCACGTAGTAGGGCCCCGCGAACGCGACGCGCGCGTTGCGCGCGGGCGTGATCGTGACGCCCGAGACCACGAGGTCGACCTTCCCGCTCTCGAGGGCCGGGAGCAGCTCCGCGAAGGGCATCTCCACGAGCGCGACGCGCAGCTCCATGGCCTCCGCCAGGGCGTCGACCAGATCGACGTCGAGACCCGTGATCTCGCCGCTCCGCGTCTTCATGTTGAGCGGCGGCTGCGCCGCCGTGAGCCCCACGCGCAGCTCGCCGCGGGAGAGGATCTCCGGCAGGCGGCCCCCGCCGCCGGCGCTCGGGCTCGCGCCGTCGGGCCACGACCGACACGCGCCTGCGGCGAGCGTCAGCAAGACGAGCGAGAGACAGCGGAGCGATCGCGAGAGGGCCATGGGGTCGATCTCCCGATTCGTGTGCGCGTGCGCTCGCTATGTAGCGCGCCGAGCCGAGGGACGCGCGCAGGCGGGAAGGCAGCCTGCCGTGGGCCCGATTTGACAGCGCCACCTGGCCGGGAGTAGAACTCGACGCGGCGGTGTGGAGGTCGACTTGAGCGCGTCGATCCCGGCTCCCTCGCCGGCGCCCGATCCCTTCCTCGAGCTGTCGCGGTCGAGCGACCCGGCTCCGTTGGTCCGCGCCCTGCGCGAGAACGATCCGGTGCACTTCGTCGAGCCGCTCGGCTTCTGGTTCGTCACGCGCCACGACGACGTGAAGCGTCTGTTCAACGATCAGGAGAACGTCACCCAGGATCGCATGGCCTGGGAGCGCTTCGTGCCCGCGCCCGAGGGCACGATGCTGCGCGCGATCCAGGAGCGGACCGTGGTCGGCAAGACCCCGGAGTCCCACGCGCGCTTCCGCAAGCTCTTCTCGAGCGCGCTCACGCCGCGCGCCGTGCGCCGCATGGACGACCAGATCCGCGAGGTGGTCGAGCGCTTCGCAGCGCCGCTCCGCGGGCGCCCGGGCGAGGTGCTCGACCTGATGGGCGAGCTCACGAATCCCGTGCCGAACGCCGTGATCAGCCGCGTCACGGGCGTGCCGCCGGGCGAGGACGAGGTGCGCTTTCGCGAGCTCGCCCAGGACCTGATCCGCGGATTCTTCCCGCTCGCGCCGCGCGAGGCGATGGCTCGATCCGAGGCGGCGCTGCAGGAGATGGCGGTATGGGTGCGCGAGATGGCCGCCGAGCGCCGCCGTGCGCCGCGCGAGGACCTGATCTCGGACCTGATCCGCGTGCAGGAGCGGGGCGGCGACCTCGCGGACGAGGAGATCGTGCTGCTGATCTCGATCCTGCTCGGCGCCGGGAGCGAGACCACGAACCTCGGAGGCCTCGTCCTGATCCGGACCCTGCTCCAGCATCGCGAGGCGCTCGAGCGCGTGCGCAGCGATCGCTCGCTCGTGCCGAAGGCCGTGATGGAGATCCTGCGCTTCGCGTTCGGAGGCCCGGCGGGCGTGCCGCGCTACGCCGCGCGCGACTTCACGCTGCGCGGCCAGAGGATCCGCAAGGGACAGATGCTGATGCTCTCGTTCGGCGGCGCGAACCGCGATCCCGCGGTCTTCCCCGATCCCGACGTGCTCGACCTCGATCGCGACACGCGCGAGGTGCTCGTCTTCGGCAACGGGCCGCACTACTGCCTCGGCGTGAACCTCGCGCGCCAGGAGATGGGCTGCATGCTCGAGGCCGCCCTCGAGATCGCGCCGCCAGGCTCGCGCGTGCGAGACGACCTGATCCAGTACCAGGACGCGGGGCTGTTCCGCCGCCCCGTGAACCTTCCCGTCGAGATCGCCACGGGGTAGGCCGGCCCGCTAGCTCGCCGGCTTGCGCTTGCGCTCCTCCTCCTCGCGCAGGTCGCGGCGGCGGACCTTGCCGGTGACCGTCATCGGGAACTCGTCCCGGAACTCGATCTCGCGCGGGTACTCGTGGGCCGCGAGCTTCCGCTTCACGTGGGCCTGGATGCGCCGGATCAAGGCGTCGTCCGGGGCGTGGCCCGGCAGCACCTTCACGAACGCCTTGATCGCCTGGCCGCGCTGCGGATCCGAGACGCCGATCACGGCGCAGGACGCGACGCCCGGCACCTCCATGATCGACGCCTCCACCTCGGCGGGGCCGACGCGGTAGCCCGACGTCTTGATCACGTCGTCGGCGCGTCCCTGGAAGTAGAGGTAGCCCTCGTCGTCCGCGTGGCCGAGGTCGCCGGTCAGGCACCACTCGCCCGCGAACTTCTCGCGCATCGCGTCGGGGTTCTTCCAGTACTCCTTCATCACGACGGGTGAGTCGCGACGGATCGCGATCTCGCCCACCTGGCCGTGGGGCACGACGTGGCCTTCGGCGTCGACCACCGCGACGTCGTGCCCCGGATACGCCTTGCCGAGGGCCTCGAGCTTGAACGGCTCCAGGGCCGAGCACGTGCCGATGAAGTAGTTCGCCTCGGTCTGGCCGAAGCCCTGGTTGAACTCGACCCGCAGCACCTCGTCGACCCAGCGCCCGAGCTCCGGCGACACGGGCTCGGCGCCCGACACCACGCAGCGGAGCCGCAGCTTCGGATGCTCGTCGCGCGGCCTCTCCACCTCGCGCAGGCTCTTGAGCGCCGTCGGCGGATACAGGCCGACCGTCGCGCCGTACTTCGAGAGCAGGTGGAGCGTCACGTCCGGGTCGAAGCGCGCCCTGCTCCGGTACGCGAGCACGGGGATGCCGTAGGGCCAGATGCCGAGGAGCCCGTCGAGGAGGCCGCCGGCCCAGGCCCAGTCCGCGGGGCTGTAGTAGAGGTCGCCGTCACGCAGGAAGTTGTAGGAGTAGTCGATCCCGTTGTGGCCGGGCACGTAGCGCGCCGCGTGCAGGACGCCCTTCGGGTTCCCCGTGGTGCCCGAGGTGTACATGAGCAGGATCGGGTCCTCGGCGCTCGAGGGCTCGTGCACCGGCGCGTCGGAGGCGGCCTCGAGCAGCGCGTCGAAGGAGAGGCCGTCGCCGCGGCCGCCCGCCACGATCACGTGTCGGAGCGTGGGCACCTCGTCGCGGATGCCCTCGAGCTTGTGGACCGTCTCCGGCTCCATCAGGATCGCGACGGCCCCGCTGTTCTGGAGGCGATAGCGGATCGCGTCGGGCCCGAAGAGCTTCGAGATCGGGAGCCCGATCGCGCCGATCCGGTAGAGGCCCATGTGGAGGATCGCCGTCTCGGGGCGCTGGGGCGTGTGCACGGCCACCACGTCGCCGCGCCGCACGCCGAGCCCGCGCAGCGCGTTCGCCATCTTGTGGCTCGCGCGGATCAGCTGACCGAAGGTGTACCGCTCCTCGTGTCCCTCGTCGTCGGCGTAGTAGAGGGCGACCCGCTCGCTCTGGTGCGCGTTGCGGTCGAGGCAGTCCACCGCCACGTTGTAGTCCGACGGGATGCGCCAGGCGTGACGACGCCGGGCGTCCGCCAGGCTCTTCGCATCGCGAACGGTGTGCTCGAGCATCCCGATCATGGCGCGCTCCTCGTCGCTCCCCGCCCGCGCGGCGACGGAGCCGACGAGGCCAGCATACACGCGCGGCGCGGCGGCGAGGGCGCGGGCTCGCGGCGGGTCGTCAGCGCTCGCGGGCGAGGTCGAACCGCCAGGCGGTCGCGCCGCTCAGGCGCATGAACGCGATCTCCGGCGGAGGCTCGGCCGGGGCGGCGCCCGCCTCCACCACGACTTCGATCTCGATGCGGCCGTCGCGAATCGCGAGCCCCGCGAGCCGCGCGCGGGGCTCGATCGCCCGCGCCGCGGCCTCGATGCCGCGCGGCTCCCCGCGCGCGAGGAGGCCGAGCCAGCCGGGATGCTCCGGATCGAGGAGCGCGGCGCTCTCGGGCTCGAGGAGGAGGCGCACGCGGTCGCGCTCGACCTCGACCCGACGCTCGAAGCCCGGCGGCAGCGTCGCGAGCAGGAGGAGGACCGCGGCGATCGTCGCGCTTCCTCCGCCGGACAGCCCGAGGGCGCTCGCGAGGCGCTGGCTCGCGACCCACGAGGCGCCCGTCCACTGGGACGCGAGGAGCGCGCGCGCCCCCGCGGCGTCGAGCCGTCGCGCGAGCGTGAGCTCCGCCGCGCACGAGAGCAGATGCGATTGCGCCTGGAACTCGCGGGTGACCGCCGCGAGCGTCGGGGTCGAGAGCACGCCGAGGCGGAAGTCGGGGTCGAACGCGCCGCCGTAGTCGATCCTCCCGTCCGGCGCCTCCCCGGCCTTCGCGCCGAGGCCCGGCTGGGAGATCTGGGCCAGCGCCAGCGCGGCCACCGCGCCCGTGTGCGTCGCCGGGCCGACGGGCTCGTTCGCGGGATCGATCTCGATCGTCCAGTGGCAGTGGGGCGTCCGGTCGGCAGGAACGCGCGGCGGGCGGTGGATGGGGCGGATGCGCGCGCGCGGGTTCGTGGCGTAGGCCGTGGCGTCGAAGGTCGGGTCCTCGATGTGGTGACACATCCCGACGACGCGGCGCTCGCCGTAGGGCTCGACGTCCATCAGCGCGCCGCAGTGGCGCAGCCAGAACTCGGCGTGCCGCTCGTCGACGAGCTTCCACGCGACGTCCATGTACTGGTGCGGAAAGCCGACGTCGAGCTGGAGCGCCTTCAGGATCGCGTCGACGCCGTCGCCGCGGATGCCCATGAGGCGTCGCATGCGGGCCGTGTAGACGGGGCTCGCGCCCATCCACTCGTCGATCGCGATCTCCTCGACCGCGTCGACGCTCTTCGTGGCGATCGCGACGTGGGGCATGAGCGCGCGATCGAGCAGATGGCCGACGTGCATGGTCTCGAGCGCGACGGGCAGGAGGGCTGCGCGGGGAAGCTCGGCGAGGGAGCGCGGAGTGGGGGTGATCGCGGGGGCGGCCATCCCTCGCAGCGTATGCGATTTACATTGCGGACGAAAGGTATTTTCGACGTCGGCTCACTTCGCCTCCCGGGCGCGCGCGAGCCACGCGCCCCGGATCGCGAGGGGGAGGGCGACGAGCGGCAGGAATCCGAGCATCCAGATCGGGAACACGACCCAGTTGTCGGCGGGTCCCTTGGGATCGAGCCCGCGCGCGCCCACGAGGGCGGCCACCACGCCGCCCACGGTGTTGGCCCAGCCGCCGACGAGGAGCGAGAGCAGGAGCGCGATCCGCGAGCGGGGGCCGAGCTCGAGCAGGCCGCCGACGCCGGCCACGGCCAGCACGAGGAGGCCGTTCGTGATCCCCTCCATGTGGGCGAGCTTCCAGGCCCGCACCGCCTCGTCCCCCCAGCCTCCGACGATCGCCGATCCGTACGGGATGCCCGCCAGGAAGCCGATCACGAGGAGAGTCGATCCGTGGAGCGCCACCAGGCAGCGGTCGCGTCGGCTCATCGCTCGGCTCCTTCCGCACCGCGCCACGCGGGCGCGCGCACTCTATCACGGCGCCCTCTCCGTCTCGCCGCCGCGTGGCACGCCGCGTGCATTTGCTCGACGCGGGGGAAGAAAAGGAGACACCATGGCCGTGCTCGCTCGCGACGTGATGGAGACCCAGGTCGTCACGATCGACGCCAATGCGTCGCTGCTCGACGCGTACCGATTGTTCGTCGAGGAGGACATCTCGGGCGCGCCCGTCGTGGACGAGGACGGCCGGGTGATGGGGGTGCTCTCCGTCCGCGACCTCCTGCGCGCGACGGAGGAGGAGCGCGACACCGCGCTCGTCCAGACGACCTACTTCCGCGATCTCGCGGAGTTCTCGGGCCCGGACTGGGGGACGACGACCGAGGACTTCCAGGACCGGATGAGCGAGCGCACGGTCGCCGACGTGATGACGCCCGGGGCGATCGTCGTCTCGCCGGACGCCACCATCCCGGAGGTCGCGAGCACGCTCCGACGACGCCACGTGCACCGGGTCCTCGTCGCGGAAGACGAGCGCCTGCTCGGCCTGATCTCGACCTTCGATCTGGTCGCCCTGCTCGAGAAGGAGTCCCCGCCGCGCTGAGGGGATCGGCCTGGCGCGCCGCGTCCCACGCCGCGCGCCGGGCGGGGCGTGCCGCCCCAGCCGGGCGCCCCGAGCGATTTCCGCGGGACGGCGCACCATGGAGGGGACGCCTGGGAGCCCCGATGGACGCGCTGCCCTTCCAGTCCCTCTACCGGCATGGCTTCGTGCGCGTGGCCGTCGCGACCCCGGCCGTGCGGGTCGCGGACCCGGTCGCGAACCTCGAGGCGACCCTCGCGCTGGCCCGCGCCGCCGTGGAGGAGCACGCGCGTCTCGTCGTCTTCCCCGAGCTCGGGCTCTCGGCCTACAGCAACGAAGATCTCTTCCTGCAGGACGCCTTGCTCGCGGCCGTCGAGACGGCGGTCGACCGGCTGATCGAGGCGAGCGGCTCCCTGCCCGGGCTGCTCGTGGTCGGGGCGCCGATCGTGAGCGAAGCGCGCCTGTTCAACTGCGCGCTCGTCGTCTCCCGCGGCTCCCTTCTCGGTGTCGTTCCGAAGAGCTTCCTGCCGAGCTACCGCGAGTTCTACGAGAAGCGGCAGTTCTCGCCCGCGAGCGCGGCTCGGGAGAGCGAGATCGTCGTGGCCGGCCGGCGCGCGCCCTTCGGCCCGGATCTCGTGTTCGAGGCCGACGACGTTCGGGGCTTCGCGCTGCACGTGGAGATCTGCGAGGACCTCTGGGTGCCGATCCCGCCGAGCAGCCGGGCGGCTCTCGCGGGAGCGACCGTGCTCGCGAACCTGTCGGCGAGCGACGTCACGATCGCGAAGGCGGAGTACCGCCGGCTGCTGTGCGCGTCGCAGTCCGGGCGCTGCGTGGCGGCCTACCTCTACGCCGCGGCGGGCCCGGGCGAGTCGACGACCGATCTCGCGTGGGACGGCCACGCGCTGGTCTACGAGAACGGCGAGCTCCTGGCCGAAGGCGAGCGCTTTCCGACGCGCCCGCGTGTCGTCGTGGCCGACGTGGATCTCGACCGGCTGCGGCTCGAGCGGATCCGCCTCACGAGCTTCAACGACCAGGCCGAGCGGGAAGCCGACGCGCTGCGTGCGCTGCGCCGGATCCGGGTCCGGCTCGAGCCGCCGAGCGTTCCGGTGCCGCTCCGTCGCGAGGTGCCGAGGTTCCCGTTCGTGCCGGGAGACCCCGGCGTGCTCGACGAGCGCTGCCGGGAGGCGTTCGAGATCCAGGTGCAGGGCCTGGCGACGCGCCTTCGGAGCAGCGGGATCGAGCGCGTGGTCGTCGGGTTCTCGGGCGGCCTCGACTCGACGCACGCGGCGCTCGTCGCTTCTCGGGCGCTCTCGCGCCTCGGCCTGCCCCCGGCGAACCTGCTCGGCGTCACGCTGCCGGGCCCGGGGACGACCGAGCCGTCGCGGCTTCGCGCCCACGCGCTGATGAAGGCGCTCGGCGCGACGGCGCGCGAGATCGACCTCGCGCGCGCGGTGCAGCTGGAGCTCGAAGACCTCGCGCATCCCGCCGCGCGCGGCGAGCCGCGCTACGACGTCACGTTCGAGAACGTGCAGGCGGGCCAGCGCGCCTCGCGCCTGTTCCGGCTCGCGAACTTCCATCGCGGCCTGCTCGTGGGCACGAGCGACCTCTCCGAGCTCGCGCTCGGCTTCACCACCTACGGCGTGGGTGACCACATGTCGCACTACGCGGTGAACGCCTCGGTGCCGAAGACGCTGATCCAGCATCTCGTGCGCTGGGCGGCGCGCTCCGGCGAGTTCGGCGACGAGGTCGCCGCGGTGCTGGCGGAGATCGCGGAGGCGCCGTTCAGCCCCGAGCTCCTGCCTCCCGAGAGCGACGGGGGCCAGCACGCGGAGGCGACGGTCGGCCCCTACGAGCTCCAGGACTTCCATCTCTATTGGATCAGCCGCTACGGGTGTCGGCCCTCGAAGGTCCTGTTCCTCGCCGCGGAGGCGTGGGGCGACGCTGCGCGGGGTCATTGGCCGCCGACGATCCCAGCGGAGGCGCGTCGGGCCTACGACCTCGCGACGATCGCCCGCTGGCTCGCGGTCTTCCTCGAGCGCTTCTTCGCCTCGAGCCAGTTCAAGCGATCCGCGCTCCCGAACGGCCCGAAGATCGGCTCCGGTGGCTCGCTCTCGCCGCGCAGCGACTGGCGCGCGCCGAGCGACGCGAGCGCCGCGCCCTGGCTCGACGAGCTCCGGACCGTGCGCCGCGAGCTCGGGCTCGGCTGAGCTCCGCGGCCGCGCGCCTACGGCGCAGGCGCCACCACGACGTGCACCGAGGTCGCCTTCGGCAGGGAGTGGAGGTCGAGCCGCACGGCGCCCCGGCGCGACGTCACGACGGCGCCCTCCGCCGTGACGCGATAGCCGGTCGGGTAGGTGGCGCGCGGCGCCACGATCACCGTCTCGAGGAAGCGGCTCCGTCGTCCGCCGGGCTGCCGCGTCGCGTACTCGTACTCGAGGATGCGCGTCGCGGGATCGAAGGAGAGGCGCGTGGGCGTGCCGTCCGTCGCGACCGGATAGGGGCGCGTGAGCGCGGCGACGGCGTCGAGGCGCAGGTTGTCGGGAGTGGGCGGAAGCGTGGTGTCGCGGATCACCTCCTCGTAGGCCCAGAACAGCCAGGGGACGAGGCGGCTGTCGAAGTGTCCGGCGGAGAGGGCGATCGCCGCGGGATCGCTCGTCGCGCCCCACTCGGTCGCGAGGAGCGCGTCGCCCGAGCGCTCCGCCTGGGCGACGCCGTGGTCGATCGTGGGCAGGTCGTCCCCGGCGCCGAGCGGGTAGACGTGGAACGAGAAGCCGGCGCCCGGCGCGCCGATCGGCGGCAGCGAGGAGTCGCCGAGGCCGAAGTTGAAGAGCACGAACGGCTCCACGAACACGAACGCATCGCGGTCGGCGTCGCGCACCGCGTCCGCGAAGCGCCGATAGAAGGGGACGAGGAGCCGGCTCTCCTGGTCGGGACAGCCGGTGAGGCAGGGCATCCAATCGGCGCCGGGCCAGGGCTCGTTCATGGCCTCGTAGCCGAGCACGTAGGGCTCGCCGCGCAGCCGCTCGGCGAGCGCGCGAGCCGCCGCAGCGTAGTGTTGCTGCAGGCCGACGCCGTCGGGCGCCGCGCGGTCCGCCCAGAAGTTCTCGAAGGCCCGCTGCAGCGCGGGATTGGTGAGGTAGTACGTGGGGAAGGGTTCCGGCGGGTTGGGAAGACCGTCGGTGTAGGTCGCCCAGGCAGGCATGCCGTTCCCGTGCACGACCGGGCCCCAGCCGTCCTGATGGAAGTCGAGCAGCACGAAGATCCGCCGCGCCGCGAGCTCGTGGACGGTCTCCGCCAGGTGCTCGATGTACGCGAAGTCGATCTGGCCCGGCTGCGGCATGATCGCCTCGAACACGACACCGAGACGGAACGCGTTCCAGCCGTGGGCGGCGAGGAACGCGACGTCGTCGGCCCCGAACCCCCGCGCGGCCGGAAAGAACGGCGCGCTCTTCTGCACGAAGTTGACGCCGTGGAGCAAGACGACGCGGCCCGTCGCGTCGACGAGCCAGCGGCCCTCGTGGCGGAGGGGCGGGACCGGGTCTTCGAGCACGCGAGCCCGCCAGGACGAACCGTCCGCGGGCGGCGGCGCCGCGCCGGTTGCGGCGGGCGCCGCGAGGAGCGCGGCGGGCGCCGCGAGGAGCGCCGCGGCCGCCAGGGCGAGCGCGCCGCGCCGCCTCCGGCGCGAGATCTGCGCCGACGCCCCGCCCGCGCTCCGCCCCCGCATGGGCCACCTCCACGAGGCCCACCATACCAGGACGGGTCGCGCCGTTCCTAGGTCGGCGTCGCCGGCGGGCGAGAGAAGCCCGCGCCGCGACGCGCGCGGGCCACGGCGACGACGGCGGCGACGACGACGCTCGTGGCGCCCCCGATCAGGAGACCCGAGCGCGCGCCGAACGCCTCGGAGGCGGCGCCGACGAGGGGACCTCCGATCGGCGTCGAGCCGAGGAAGACCACCGCCCAGAGCGCCATCACGCGACCGCGGAACTCGGCGGCCGTGGCCATCTGGAGGAGGCCGCTCGCCGCCGAGACGAACGCCGCGCCCGATGCGCCCATCGGCACGACGAGGGCGTAGGCCGTGTGCAGCGACGGAGCGAGCGCGGCGGCGGTCATGGTCACGCCGAAGGCGAAGGCCGCCGCGATCACGAAGCGCAGTGTGATCCTGACGCGGCTCGCCGTGAAGAGCGAGCCCGCGAGGGAGCCGACCGACGTGCAGGAGAGCAGCAGGCCGTAGGTCGTGGCGTCGCCGCCGAACACGCGCTCGGCGAAGAGCGGCATCACGACCTGGTAGTTGAACGCCGCCGTCGAGATGATCCCGATCATGAGGAGCGTGAGCCGCACCGTGGGCTCGCCCATCGCGTAGCGGAGGCCCACCCGCACCATGCCGGGCGTTGGCGCCTGGGGCCGCGCGCCGTGGAGCTCCTCCGGAGCGATGCGCCAGAGCGCCACCAGCACGGCCGCGAAGGATGCGGCGTTCAGCAGGAAGCACGACGCGAGCCCGGCGCGCCCGATCAGGAGACCCGCGAGGGCCGGCCCCACGATCCGGGCGGAGGTCATGACCGCGGTGTTGAGGCTCACGGCGTTGGCGACGTCCTCGACGGGCACGAGCTCCGAGAGGAAGCTGCGCCGCGTCGGATTGTCGACGGCGTTCACGCAGCCCAGCCCGAAGGCCATGGCGTAGACCAGACCGATCGATGCCCTGCCGGCCGCGGTGGCGAGGCCGAGGACGAGCGCGAGGACGGCGGCGCAGGACTGCGTCACGACGAGGACGCGGCGCTTGTCGAAGCCGTCCGCGACCACCCCGCCGTGCGCGCCGCCGATCAGGATCGGCAGGAACTGGAGCGCGGTCACGGTCCCGAGCGCGACACCGCTCCCGGTCAGCTTCAGCACGAGCCAGCCCTGGGCGACGAGCTGGAGCCACTGGCCCGTGGCGGAGACGGCCATCCCGAGGAAGAAGCGCCGGTAGTTCGCGACGCGGAGCGAGCGGAAGGTGCGGCTCGCGAATCCGTCCTCGTGGCTCGCTCGCTCGCTTCGCTCGGCGCGCTCGGGCATCCGGCTCCGTTCGGCGTCTGGGGCGGCCCAGAGGATTGGGCGAACGGCGGCCCGTCGCCACCCGCAGATCGCCCCGGAGCTGCGCGCGCGCATCCGCTAGGATCCGCGCCCGATGCCCATCTCCGTCGTCCGCTTCGACCTCCGCGCGCCGTCGTTCTCTCCCGCCGGGGCCGACGCCCTCTACGCCGCGGCCCTCGACATGGCGCAGTACGCCGACGAGCGCGGTCTCGACGCGATCACGCTCTCGGAGCACCACGGAACCGACGACGGATTCCTGCCCTCCCCGCTCGTCCTGGCTGCGGCGATCGCCGGCCGCACGCGTCGCATCCGCATCGGCGTCTCGGCGCTCCTGGCGCCGCTCTACGATCCCCTGAAGCTCGCCGAGGACCTCGCTGTCCTCGACCTCGCGAGCCGCGGCCGCGTGGCGACGACCCTCGGCCTCGGCTACCGGCCGGAGGAGTACGCCGCCTCCGGCCGCGATTTCGCCGCGCGCGGGCGGCTCCTCGACGAGTGCATCGAGACGCTCCTCGCCGCGTGGAAGGGCGAGCCGTTCGAGTTTCGCGGCCGCGTGGTGCGGGTCACGCCGCGGCCCGTGACGCAGCCTCATCCGATGCTCCTGCTCGGCGGGCAGAGCAAGGCCGCGGCACGCCGTGCGGCGCGCTTCGGCCTGCCGTTCCAGCCCGCGAGCAACGACCCGGCGATGATCGAGCTCTATCGGAACGAGTGCGCACGGAACGGGATCGCGAACCCGCTCGTGCTGCCTCCCGGCAGCGGCGAGATGATCTGGGTCGCGCGCGATCCCGATCGCGCCTGGAAGGTCCTGGGTCCCCATCTCCTGCACGACGCCACGTCGTACGCCGCATGGCAGCCGGAGTCGCAGTCGCGCTCGGTCGTCACCTCCGCCGCGAAGACGGTCGAGGCGCTGCGCGCCGAGGGGATCTACCGGGTGCTGACCCCGGACGAGTGCGTCGCGCGGGCGAAGGCCCAGGGGCCCTTCGCGACCTTCGTCCTGTTCCCGCTCTGCGGCGGCACGCCGCCGGAGCTCGCCTTCGAGGGCCTGAAGCTCTATGCGGAGGAGGTGCTCCCGGCCATCGCGCGCTGAAGCACGGGAGGGACATGGCCAAGCAGGAGTACAGCGGTGGATGTCACTGCGGCCGCGTGCGCTTCGTCGTGCGCGGCGACCTCGCGCGCGCGACGCAGTGCAACTGCTCGATCTGCGCCAAGAAGGGCTTCATCCACCTGATCGTCCCACCGGAGGACTTCGATCTCCTCGCCGGCCGGTCGGACCTCACGAGCTACCGGTTCCACACGGGCGTGGCCGAGCACCTCTTCTGCGCGGTCTGCGGCATGCATCCGTTCTACGTGCCGCGCTCGGATCCGGACAAGATCGACGTGAACGTGCGCTGTCTCGACGACGTCGACCTCTCGCAGCTCCGACCCGAGCGCTTCGACGGCCAGAACTGGGAGCAGGCGATGGCGCGGCGCGAAGCGACGGACGACCGCTCCTAGCGCCGCGCGCCGCGTGCGGCGTGGTAGGCTCGGCTCGGATCCCCGGCACGTGGCCTCCCGCCACGCCGCCGTCCAAGGAGGCTCGCGATGCTGCGTGTCGCCCTCTTCGTCCTCGGCCTCGCCCTGCTCGCCGCGCCCGCCCTCGCCGACGGACCGACGGTCAGCGTGAGCCACAACCACCTCGCGCCGAGCGAGCTCAAGATCGCCGTCGGGACGACCGTCACGTTCGTGAACGAGGCCGAGATGCCGGGCGGCCATACGATCGTCGCCGACGACGGCTCCTTCGAGAGCCCCGCCCTCGCGAAGGGCGCGAGCTGGAGCCATACGTTCACCAAGCCGGGCACCGTCTCCTACTCGATCAAGGAGCATCCCACGGCCAAGGGGACGATCGTCGTCCAGTAGATTCGCTCGCCACCCACGTCTCGAACCCGGAGGCCTCGATGCCCGAGCTGCTGCGTCCTGCCCTGCGCGAGATCCGCTCGCGCGTCTTCGACAGCGCCCGCTGGAACGGCTATCGGCCCCGCGAGGGCGACGTGATCATCGCGACCTACTCCAAGTGCGGCACGACCTGGACCCAGCGCATCGTGAGCATGCTGATCTTCGCCAGCGAGGAGCCCCGCCCGATCTGGGATCTCTCTCCCTGGCCGGACGCGCGCTTCGGCCCTCCGATCGAGGCGGTGCTCGCCCTGGCGGAGGAGCAGACCCACCGGCGTTTCTTCAAGAGCCATCTCCCGCTCGACGCGCTCCCGTTCTACGCGGGCGTGAAGTACGTGCACGTGGCGCGCGACGGGCGCGACGCCTGCATGTCGCTCCACAACCACCTCCTGAACTTCACGCCGGAGGGTCTCGCCATGCTCGACGAGATCGGCCGGAGCGATCCCAAGTTCGGCGACGCGTTCCCGCGCGTGTCGGAGGATCCGGCCGAGTTCTTCCACGAGTGGGTCACCGAGGACGACATCATCGGCGACGTCGGCTGCGCCTTCTTCGAGGTCGAGCGCTCCTTCTGGGCGGAGCGGCGACACCCGAACGTTCTGCTCGTGCACTACAACGACCTGAAGGCGGACCGCGCCGACGAGATGAAGCGGATCGCCCGCTTCCTCGAGATCGACGTTCCCGACGCGCTCTGGCCCCGGCTCGTCGAGGCCGCGGGCTTCGACGCCATGAGGCGCGACGGCGACGCGCTGATTCCGCTGGCGCACCAGCTCTGGGACGCCGGCCCCTCGCGCTTCCTGAACAAGGGCACGAACGGTCGCTGGCGCGACGTGGTCGATCCCGACGACCTCACGCGCTACGAGGCGCGGGTGAAGCGCGAGCTCACGCCGGGCCTCGCGCGCTGGCTCGAGCAGGGGCGGCGCGGCGCCGGAGATCCGCGCGAGCTCGCGGACTGAAGGATCTCCGCTGGCTCTCGGGCGAGGACCTGCGCGAGGGTCGCCGGTCCCGCAGAAGCTCCGCGGCACCGCGGCGTACTGGGTGCCGGCGGGCCTGCTCGACGACGATCCCGGCCTCTCGATCGGGGCCCCGGCGCACGCTAGCGCTCCGCCAGCGCGCGGCGTTTCAACCCGACGGCGCATTGCAGCCTGGAATCCGCGCGACCGGCACGGATTGCCGGCCCGCGCTCGCGCACGCGCCCTACGCGGCGGAGCGTTCAGCCTGAAAGCGCGGCGCCCTGGCACGCGCGTTGCTTCCGAGCTGCGTCGCGAGGGGGCGCGGCATGAAGGTCGTGTTGCTGTGCGGCGGGCTCGGCACCCGGCTCCGCGAGGAGACGGAGTTCCGTCCGAAGCCGATGGTCGAGGTCGGGGGCCGCCCGATCCTCTGGCACATCATGAAGACCTACGCGCACCACGGCTTCCGCGAGTTCGTGGTCTGCCTCGGCTACAAGGGCCGCGCGATCCGCGAGTACTTCCTCGACTACGAGGCGATGAACAACGACTTCACGATCGGGCTCGGAAAGGAGAGCTGGATCGACCATCACGGCGCCCACGCCGAGCAGGACTTCCAGGTGACCCTCGCCGAGACCGGCGACGAGACCATGACGGGCGGCCGCGTGAAGCGCGTCGAGCGCTACCTGCGCGACGGCACTTTCATGGTGACCTACGGCGACGGCGTCTCGGACGTCGACGTCTCGCGCCTCCTCCGCTTCCACCAGTCCCACGGCAGGCTCGCCACGGTCACGGCGGTGCGCCCGATCTCGCGCTTCGGCGTGCTGCAGATCGACGGCGCCGGCGTGGTCTCGCGCTTCGCCGAGAAGCCGAAGAGCGAGGGCTGGATCAGCGCGGGCTACTTCGTGTTCGACCGCCGCGTGCTCGACTACCTGGGCGGCGACGCCTGCGTGCTCGAGGAGGAGCCCCTCGCGCGTCTCGCGCGCGAGGGCCAGCTCCGCGCCTACCGCCACGAAGGCTTCTTCTACGCGATGGACACCTATCGCGAGTACGCGGCGCTGAACGAGATGTGGAAGTCGGGGAAGGCGCCCTGGAAGGTCTGGGAATGACGAGCGACGAAGGGAGAGCGATGCGTGCGCATCCGATCGGAGAGCTGAGCCCGTCCGGCGTCCTCGACGTCGGCCTGCGCTGCGTCCACAGCTGCAACTTCTGCTACTACAGCTACTGGGACGGCACGGGCGACCAGTTCGCGGGCATGCGCAAGGCGCCGTGGCGCAGCCGGCAAGAGCTCGTCGCCCTGCTCGACGACTTCAAGAAGTGGGGCCTCACGCGCTTCGACGTGACGGGCGGCGAGCCGACGCTCCATCCAGAGCTCGTCCCGGTGATGGCCTACGCCCACCAAGGCCTCGGCCTGCGCGCGCGCATCACCACCCTCGGCCAGTTCCTCGACCGTCCGCTGCGCGGCGGGAAGCGGCCGCTCCTCGAGGAGCTCCACGAGGCCGGCGTGCGCGAGCTCCTGTTCTCGCTCCACGCCGTCGACACCGCGCTGTTCCATGCGATCACGAAGGCCGACCTCTCGAAGCTCCTCGGCGCCATGGCCCACGCCGACGACCTCGGCATGACGAGCATGACGAACACCGTCGTGCACAAGCACAACGTCGAGCACCTCCCGGCCATCGCGCGTCACGTGGCGGGCACGAGCGTCCATCTCGCGAACTTCATCGTGATGAAGGTCGAGTGGGGCTGGGCCCACGACCGGGAGGGCGCCGTCGAGCGCAAGGCGCGCTACGCGGACCTCCTGCCCTCCCTGCGCGAGGCCGTCGCGATCCTCGAGGCCGCGGGCAAGGGCGTGAACGTGCGCTACGGGCCCTACTGCGCCTATCCCGGCCTCGAGAAGAACCTCGTCGGCTTCAAGGGCGTGCAGCTCGATCCCTTCGAGTGGCGGAACGGCACGCGCGGCGGCGCGGGCGACGGCCCCTACGGCAAGCCGCCCTTCCTGTTCTTCGACTCCCTCGACGGATACCTGGCCCGGCATCCGAAGGACGTCGAGACCAAGCCCGGGTACAACATGACGTTCGGGCCGAAGTGCGCGGACTGCGCCCTGCGGCCGATCTGCGACGGCGTCGACCGCGACTACGCCCGCGAGCACGGCTTCGACGAGCTCGCGCCCTACGTCGGCGAGCCCGTGACCGACCTCGTGCACTTCCGGCGCGCGAACCCTCGCGCCTTCCTGCTTCCCGGCTGAGGAGGCGCGGGTGACGCAGGAGAGCGTGAGCGCGGGCGAGCGCCCGCAGGCCCGGCGCGCGATCCGGGCCGCCGAGTACCGCGCGGCCTTCGCGGGCGACCCCCACGTCTTCCTCGTCGGAGACCTGCGCAAGCCGGCCGCGCATCCCTACTGGCGCGATCCGCGCGTCGAGCTGGTGCTGTGCCGCTACGAGGCGGGCCAGGACGGTGAGCCCCACTGGCACGCGGACGTGACGGAGTACGAGCTCGTGCTCGAGGGCCGCATCGGCTACCTGCACGTCGCTTCCGGCGAGACGCTGTGGTTCGAGCCTGGCGATCTCTCGGCCGTTCCGGCGGGATCGTGCGTGAAGCGGAGCGTGCCCGTCGCGTCGCGCACGCTCGCGGTGAAGGTGCCGTCGCGGCCGGGCGACAAGGTGCTGTGCCACGCATGCGCGCGCCGCTGCGATCACCGGATCGCGCCCGAGTCGAGGCCCCGTTCGTCGCGGGCGGGCGACGCTCCCGGGGCCGACGCGTGAGGGTGCTCGTCACGGGCGCCACGGGCTTCCTCGGCTCCCACCTCGTGCGGCGCCTCGAGGCCGAAGGCCACGAGCTGCACGGCCTGGTGCGCGCGGCCTCGGACCCCGCACGGGTCGAAGCGCTGGGCGAGCGCGTGGCGCTCCACGTCCACGACGGATCCACGCGCGGCATGCTCGAGGTCGTCGGCGCCGCCCGGCCCGACGTCGTCTTCCACCTGGCCTGCCTCGCGGTCTCGGAGCACACGGTCGACCAGGTCGAGGAGCTCGTGCGGAGCAACGTGCTGCTCCCGACCCAGCTCCTCGAGGCGATGTCCGCCCACGGCGTGCGGCATCTCGTGAACGTCGGTAGCGCCTGGCAGCACTTCGACGACGCGCCCTACAGCCCGGTCTGTCTCTACGCGGCCCTGAAGCAGGCGGTCGAGGACATCCTCGAGCTCTACGTCGAGAGCGCGGGCATCTCCGCCGTGACGCTCAAGCTCTTCCACGTGTACGGCGACGACGATCCGCGACCGCGGCTCGTGTCGCTCCTCGCGCGCGCGCTCCGGAGCGGCACGCGCCTCGACATGACGGGCGGCGCGCAGTGGGTCGACCTCGTCCACGTGGACGACGCCGTGGACGCGCTGCTCCGCGCATGGGAGATGCTCGAGGGCGGCGAGGTGCGGGAAGGTGCGGCCTTCGCCGTGTCCTCGGGAGCGCCCTGCACCGTCCGCACGCTGGTCGACGTCTTCGCGCGCGTCGCGGGCGCGCGCCCGCCGGTGCGCTTCGGCGCCCGCCCCTACAAGCGCCGCGAGATCCTGGCGCCGATCTCGATGGGCGTGCCGCTCCCGGGCTGGAAGCCCCGCGTCCCGCTCGAGGCCGGCCTGCGGCGCCTGCTCGACGCGAACCCCGAGTCGGAGGACTGAAGCCATGTCGAAGGTCTGGACCCGCTGCCGCCTGTGCGGGAACCCCGAGCTCACGCCGATCGCGAGCTTCGGCGACCAGCCGATCTCCGCGGTCTTCCCGCGGCCCGAGGAGCCGGATCCCGTGCGCTCGCCCCTCGAGCTCGTGCTGTGCGACGGCCCGGACGCCACGCAGGTCTGTCGCCTGCTCCAGCTCCGCCACAGCGCGGACGTGGGCGACATGTACGGCGCGACCTACGGCTACCGCTCCGGCACGAGCTCGATCATGCGGGCGCACCTCGCGGGAAAGACCGCGGAGCTCGTGCGTCTCGTGCGGCCCCAGGCCGGCGACGCCGTGCTCGACATCGGCTGCAACGACGGCACGCTCCTCAACTCCTACGACGGCCTCGGCCTGGTGCGGCTCGGCATGGATCCCTCGGCGGCGAAGTTCCGCGAGTTCCATGAGCCCGACCTGCGCGTGATCTTCGACTTCTTCTCCGCCGCGGGCGTGCGCAGCCTGATCGGCGAGAAGAAGTGCAAGATCGTCACCTCGATCGCCATGTTCTACGACCTCGACGACCCGCTCGCGTTCATGCGCGAGGTGAGCGCCGTGCTCGCCGACGACGGCATCTGGGCCTTCGAGCAGTCCGACCTGCGCATGCTCCTCGAGAACCTGACCTACGACCAGGTCTGCCACGAGCACGTGACCTACCTCGGGATCCGCCAGATCGAGTGGATGATCGAGCGCACGGATCTGCAGATCCTCGACGTGCAGTTCAACGAGCTGAACGGCGGGAGCAGCTACGTGTTCGCGGGCAAGCGGAACGGGCCGCACCGCCCGAACCGCGAGCGGATCGAGCGCATCCTCGCGCTCGAGGCGCCGCTCCTCGGGATCGAGCCGTACCGGCGCTTCGCGAACCGCGTGCAGACCCATCGCGAGGAGCTCCGCGAGTTCCTGTCGCTCGCGCGCGCGGCCGGCAAGGAGGTCTACGGCTACGGCGCCTCGACCAAGGGCAACATCACGCTGAACTACTGCGGGCTCGGCCACGAGGAGGTGCACGCCGTCTGCGACAAGCAGGCCATGAAGCACGGGCTCGTGACGCCGGGAACGCGGCTCCCGATCGTGGCGCAGGAGGTGGTGCGCCGGATCCATCCGGACTACCTGCTCGTCCTGATCTGGCACCTGCGCCGCGAGGTGATCGAGGACGAGGTCGAGTATCTCGAGAAGGGAGGGAAGCTCGTGTTCCCGCTGCCGCGCCTCCACGTCGTCGACCGCGAGAACTACAAGCGCTACCTCGACTCGACGTTCGACGACCTGGCGTTCCGGATGTGAGACGGCGCGCCCGGGTCGGCTAGCGGAGCGCGCGCTCCGCCAGCCACTCGACGGCGTCGAGGAGGACGTGCCAGCGGTAGTCGATGCACGGGCCCGCCACGAGCTCGCGCGCCGCGTCGGCGATCTCCTGCACGCGGACGGCGTCGCCGAGCGCCGTCTCGACCGCCGCCTCGATGCTCTCCCGCGTGTAGTCGAAGTAGAGCACGCTGGTCCGGTCCTCGAACCAGCGCGGAAAGATGCGGTTGCGCTCGGCGAGCGCCGCCGCGCCGAGGAGCGCCGCGTTCAAGGGCCGGTCGTGCAGGAGGTCGGGGCTGAAGCTCGTCGAGACGACGGCGCGCGAGAGCGCCGTGCGCTCGACCGTGCGGCGCGGATCGCTCTCGCGCAGGAGGGTCGCGCGCGGCGCGCGGCCGCGCAGCAGGCGCTCGGGGAGGTCGTTGCTGTCGATCGTCACGGGCTGGTCGAGGAGCACGTCGAGCAGGCGCTCGCGCCGCCAGAGGTGCGCGTGGTAGACGACGAGCCGCACGAGCTGACGCAGCGCCGTGTCCGGCAGGTGCACGCCTTCGGCCTCGAGCGCCGCACGGACCGCCTCCGCCGCCCCCGCGCGTGGGTCGGCCCGGCAGGACTCGGCGGCGTGCTCGAACACGCGGCGCGCGCCCGGCTGGAGCGCGCGCGCCATCGCGTCGACCTCCTCGAGCGTGCGCGAGCACCAGCGGAGGTTCATCGGCACGAGCACGCCGATCGGCCGCTTCGCGATCGGGAGGGGCGGCGGACGGTGCTCGAACACCTGGCCGTGGGGGCCGATGCCCTGGGTGAAGCTGCAGACCTGCGCGCGGCTCACGCAGTCCGACCAGAAGCGCGCGTCGCTCTCGCTCACGTGGACGATCCCGATCGCGTCGTTCGCGTGGGGAAGCGTGCGCCAGACGATCGCTGGGCTGTCGACGTTCCAGACCACGACCGGAAGCCCGCCGGCCGCGAGCCGCGCGAGCGCTGCGTCGCCCCCGCGCGCGACGAGCGGGTGGATCGTGACGAAGAGCGCGCCGAAGAGCTCGCCGGCGCCGGCGGCCTTCTCGAGGCGCTCGAGCTCGCCCGGATCGTCCGCGAGGAACGACTCGACGGCGCGGCCCCGCCGGACCGCCTCCTGCGTCGCCTGCCAGGCGATCCAATGGAAGCGGCGCGTCGTGACGATCGCGAGCGGCGGCCCCGCGCTCATGCGGCGGCGGCCCCCGCACAGCCGATCGGGCGATAGCGGAGCATGGGCGGGAGCTCCGCGTGGACGAGCAGGTTCCTCCCGTCGACCAGGAGCGGCACGCGCATCGTCGGGGCGAGGCTGCTCCAGGCAGCGTCGCGCAGCTCGGGCCACGCCGTCGCGATCAGCCCCGCGTCGGCGTCGCGCAGCGCGGACTCGAGGCTCGCGCAGATGGGAACGCCCTCGAGCTCGGGCGCCGCCGCGCCCGACACCGGGCTGCGGAGGAGGGGATCCCAGACGCGCACCTCGGCGCCGGCCGCGCGCAGGCCCGCGATCAGGCGCAGCGACGGCGATTCGCGCAGGTCGTCGGTGCCGGGCTTGAAGGCGACGCCCAGCACGGCGAGGGTCTTGCCCGCGAGGCGTCCGAGCTCGCGCTCCGCGACGCGCACGAGGTCGTCGGGCCGCCCGCGGTTCACCTCGAGCACGGCGTCGAGCAGCGGCGCCGGGATCCCCTTCGCGCGTCCGAGCGCGCGCAGGGCCATCACGTCCTTCGGCAGGCAGCTCCCGCCGAAGCCCGCGCCGGCGTGCAGGTAGGACAGGATGCCGGGCTCGAGGCGCCGGCCGTCGACCTCGGGCGAGAGGCGCCGATCGAGGCGCACGGCGCCGAGCACGGTCTCGACGTCGACGTCCGGGATCGCCTCGCAGAAGCGCGCGACCTCGTTGCTGAAGGAGACGAGCGTCGCGAGGAGCGCGTTCGAGGCGTACTTCGCGAGCTCCGCGTTGCGCGGCGTCGTCACGATCTTCGGGCAGTCGAAGGGCGCGTAGAGCGCGAGCAGCGCCTCCGCCGCCTCGGGCGTCGCGGCGCCGATCACGATCCGATCGGGATCGAGGAAGTCCTGCACCGCGCTGCCCTCGCGCAGGAACTCGGGGTTCGAGGCCACCCCGAAGACGCCGAAGCGCAGGCCCGAGCGCCGCTCGAGGATCTCGCGCACGAGCCCGTCGGTCGTGCCGGGCACGACGGTGCTCTTCACCACGACGGTGTGGGGTGTGGGGAGGCCGGCGAGCGCTTCGCCGATCTGCTCCGCCGCACGCGCCACGAAGGAGAGGTCGATCTCGCCGTCGCGCGGCGGGGTGCCGACCGCGACGATCGAGATGCGGCTCCCGGCGAGGGCGTCGTCGAGGCTCGTGGTGGTGCGGAAGCGCCCGGTGGCGAGCTGCCGGCGGAGGAGCGGCTCGAGCCCGGGCTCGTGGATCGGCGCGCGGCCGCTCGAGATCGCGCGCACGCGCTCCGCCTGCACGTCGGCACACACGACTTCGTGTCCGACGGAGGCCAGGCCGACGCCGGTCACGAGCCCCACGTAGCCCGCGCCCACGATCGCGACGCGCATCAGCCGTTCGCCCCGCCGAGGGCCTCGGCCGCGAGCTCGCGATAGGAGCGCAGCGTGCGCTCGAGCCCCGTCTTGAGATCGACCTCCGGCGCGTAGCCCGAGAGCGCGCGCAGCTTCGCGAGGTCGGGGCAGCGCCGGCTCGGGTTGTCCGTGAGGTAGTCCGCGTCGTCGTGGGTCGCGAAGCGCACGGCGAGGGGCGGCGGGCCCGCGACCTCGCGCATCGCGAAGGCCAGCTCTCGCACCGACGTCTCCGCCTGGTCGTTGCCGAGGTTGTACGCCTCGCCGTCGCGCCCGAGGAGCAGCACCTCGAGCAGGCCGCGCACGGCGTCGCGCACGTAGCAGAAGGCGCGCGTCGCGCGGCCGTCGCTCCACAGCACGAGGGGCTCGCGCCGGAGCGCGGCCCCGACGAGGTCGGGCACGATGCGACCGTCGTCGAGCCGCTGGCCGGGGCCATACACGTTGAACGGTCGAACGATCTTCACGGGCGTCCCGAGCTTGCGCTGGTACGTGGTGCAGAGCGTCTCGCCGAGCCGCTTCGACTCGTCGTAGCAGGCGCGGGGCCCGGTGCAGGAGACGTTGCCGCGGTAGGTCTCGGGCGTCGGGATCGCCGCCGCGTCGGGATCGCCGTAGATCTCGCTCGTGGAGAGGAAGACCATGCTCGTCGCGCCCGCGCTGCGGGCGAGCTCGAGCATCTGCCGCGTGCCGAGGACGTTGGCGTCGATCGTCTCGAGGGGACGCTCGCGATAGACGGGCGGAGAGGCGATGCTCGCGCCGTGCACCACGAGGTCGAAGCGGCCGGGCGCGTCGAGGGGCTTCGCCACGTCCGCGCGCAGGAGATCGAACTCGGGACGACCTCCCGGACCGACCAGGTGCGCGAGGCGCTCGGGGAGCCCGCTGTGGAAGACGTCCACGGCGAGGACGCGGCAGGCGTCCGCGGGGTTCTGGTCGTTCCACGCCGCGACCACGTCGAGCAGGTGGCTGCACAGGAAGCCCCCGGCGCCGGTCACGAGGAGACGACGGCCGGCGAGGGCGTCGAGCCGCGCGCCGAGGCGCTCCACGACGGCCGCTGCGTCCTCGCGGATCACGCGCGTCACGGCGCCCAGACGGAGCGGCGAAGCTCGCGATTCGATGCGCACGACGCTCCTGATCGACGGGATTTGCGCGCGCCTTGAGCCGCAGCGCGCGGCCGACATCTCGGTGTGTCGTCAGGAAGGCCCCGGCGCGGGCACCGTTTCCACCTCGCCCGATCTCGGGGGAACGGCGGGGACCGGTCCTGGCCGCGGTGCGACGCGCCGCCTCGCCACGGAATTCGCGACGCGGGCGTCGATCGCCCCTTCACCTTCGGGCCCATTCTTCCGTTGCGAAGGGGGAGGCCCGCGCGCGGCGCGGGTCGCGCGGGGAGGCGCGGATGCTCTGGCGACGCAAGCAGGGGAAGGACGAGGCCGCGGCCGACGCCGAGCCGGCGGCCGCCTCGACGAGCGGGCGGTCGCCGGAGGCGGAGCTCGACCGGGCGCTCGACGCCGTGGGCGCGCTGCTCCGCACCTTCGGGAAGCTCGCGTTCGACATGCCCGAGCAGACCGCGAAGGACACCTGCGAGAGCTGCGAGCAGTGGGCGCAGCACCTGATCGTGCGCGCGACGCACCCGGCCGAGCGCGGCGGCGAGTCCCGCGGCAGCGCCGAGCGCGACTGGTCGGGCGCCGTCCGCTTCTTCACCGACACGCGCCGCGCCGAGAACCACTACCTGCAGCAGACGCTCCACGACTTCCGGCTCGCGATCTGGGAGTTCGTGACGAGCCTGCACCACGCGCTCCTCGGCGACGCGGAGTCGGACGCGCACGTGCGGCAGCACCTGCTCCGGCTGCGCGACGCGGCCGAGAATCCTTCGACCGACGCCCTGAAGCGCGAGGCGATCTCCGTGGCGGGAGCGATCGCGCAGGTCCTCGAGGAGCGGCAGCAGCGACAGCGCAGCCAGGCGACGGAGCTCGGCGCCCGCGTCGCCGCGCTCGCGCGGGAGCTCGAGGAGGCACGGCGCGAGAGCGCGATCGACGCGCTCACCGGCCTGTACAACCGGCGAGCCTTCGACGAGCAGGCGGCGCGCGCTGCGACGCTCTACAGCATCGTCGAGCAGCCGCTCTCCATCGTCCTGTTCGACATCGACCACTTCAAGAACGTGAACGACAGCTACGGTCACCCGGTCGGCGACGAGGTGCTGCGCCGCGTGTCACGCTGTCTCGTGGGGACGTTCCTCCGCCGCGACGACTTCCTCGCACGCTACGGCGGCGAGGAGATGGCCGTCGTGCTGCGCGACACGCGCATCGTCGACGCGCAGACCGTCACGGAGCGCATGCTGAAGGCGGTGCGTGGGCTCGCCTTCGAGCACGCGGGGAAGTCGTTCGGCGTCACGGTGTCGGCCGGCGTGGCGCAGTTCCAGCCGGGCGAGACGCAGCTCCAGTGGATCGCCCGCGCGGATCGGGCGCTCTACGCGGCGAAGGCGGCCGGGCGCGACCGCGTCTGTGCGGCGCCCGCGGGCGAGCCCGAGACGAAGCCTGCGACCGAAGCCGGAGCCGCGCCCGCCTGATCTCGCCGCCGACTCCCACGCGCCGCTAGCATGCGGGCCCGCGGGAGGTGACGGCGATGGCGAACGGGTCCGTGCTCCGAGAGCTCTCCGACGGCGTGCTGCTGCTCACGCTGAACCGGCCGAAGCAGAAGAACGCCTTCCACAACGAGATGTACGACGCCCTGCGCGACGCTCTCGCCGAGGCGCAGGGAAGCCGCGACGTGCGGGCGGTGGTGATCACCGGCGCGCCGGGCGCGTTCTCGGCGGGCCAGGACCTGGGCGAGATGGCGCGGCCGCCCGCACGCGTCGACGGCGAGCCCCACGGCTTCCCGTCGTTCATGGACCGGCTGTGCGCCTTCGACAAGCCGCTCGTCGCGGCCGTGAACGGCGTCGGCGTCGGGATCGGTCTCACGCTCCTCCTGCACTGCGACCTCGTCTTCATCGCCGAGGGGGCGCGCCTGCGCGCGCCCTTCGTGACGCTCGGGGTCGTACCCGAGGCCGCGAGCAGCTATCTGCTCCCGCTCCTGATCGGCCATCGCAAGGCGGTCGAGGTGCTCTACACGGCCGAGTGGCTGGACGCTCGGCGCGTGGTCGAGCTCGGGATCGCGAACCGCCTCTGCCCGCCGGACGAGCTCCTCTCCAGCGCGCTCGACGCCGCACGGCGGATCGCGAAGATGCCGCCGGAGGCGCTGCGGCACACCAAGCGCCTGCTGCTCGCGACGCGCGACGAGGGCGTGCGCGCCGCGAGGCGTCGCGAGGACGAGGCCTTCGCCGTGCGCGTCGGCAGCGCCGAGAACCGGGAGGCGATCCGCGCCTTCTTCGAGAAGCGCGAGCCCGACTTCTCCAAGCTCTGAGGGCTGACCCCATGCGGCCAAGGCGCTGGCAGGAGGCGCGCGGGCGGCGAGGGCCGGCCGGGCCGCCGCACGCGTCGGGAGCCGCTACGCTCCGGCTCCGAACGAGCAGCCCTTCCTGCTCGAGGAGGACACCGATGATCGGCTACGTCACCCTCGGAACGAACGACATCGCTCGAGCCGCACGCTTCTACGACGCGTTGCTCGCCGAGCTCGGTGCGAAGCGCGCCATGGAGCTGGAGAGCTTCATCGCCTGGGGCGCCTCGCCGACCGGACCGATGCTGTCCGTGATCAAGCCCTACGACGGCAAGCCGGCCACGATCGGAAACGGCGTGATGGTCGCGCTCGCGGCGGGGAGCAAGGCGCAGGTCGACGCGCTCCATCGCAAGGCGCTCGAGCTCGGCGGCAAGGACGAGGGGGCGCCGGGCCCGCGCGGCGACGGCTTCTATGCGGCGTACTTCCGCGACCTCGACGGAAACAAGCTGAACGCGTTCTTCATGGGCTAGTGGCCCGCACGTCGCCGCGCCGCCCAGCGGCGACGTGCGCGCCCGTCCGGCGCGCTCCGTCCGGGGCCCGACGCCGGGAGGATCGCCGCCTCATGCCTCGATCGGTCCGACTTCTCGCCGCCCTCGCCGTCGCTCTCGTCGCGTGCGGGCGCGCGCCGCATGCCCGCCCGAACGTCCTCCTGATCGTCGTCGACACGCTGCGCGCCGATCGCCTCGGCGTGTACGGCGAGCGCGACGGCCTGACGCCGTTCCTCGACGCGCTGGCCGCGCGGGCCACGGTCTTCCGGCGTGCGTACGCGCAGGCGCCCTGGACGAACCCCTCGGTCGCGTCGCTCTGGACGTCGCGCTATCCGTCGCAACACGGTGTCGTCGATTTCTCGAGCGTGCTCGACGCCGGCGCGGTCACGCTGGCCGAGGCGATGCACGAAGCCGGCTACGCCACGGCGGGATTCTCGGCGAACCCGCTGATCGCGCGGGGGAGCGGCTTCGGCCAGGGCTTCGACTCCTACTTCCCGGAGTCGGTCGAGAAGACGACGGTGCCCGCGTTTCGCGAGGTGCCGCCCCGTGCCGATTCCCTCGCCGCGCGAGCGCTCGCGTGGCTCGATGCGCGGCCGGAGACACCGACGGGCCCAGTGTTCCTCTATCTGCAGCTCATGGAGACGCACACGCCCTACGCGCCTCCCGAGGACCTGCTCGCCTCCCGGTTCGCGCCGGGCGAGCGCCCGGACCTCGACGCGGTCGCGGGCCAGATGCTGGTCGCGAGCGTGCTCCCCCCCGGCCCCGAGGCCATCGCGCTCTTCGCGGCGCTCTACGATCTCGAGGTGAGGAGCGTCGACCGCGAGCTCCGCGCGCTCTTCGCCGCGCTCGAGAAGCGTGGCTTCCTGCGCGACGCGCTCGTCGTCTTCACGGCCGATCACGGCGACGAGTTCGGCGAGCACGGCGCGCTCGGGCACGGCAGGAACCTCTACGAGCCCGTGATCCACGTGCCCCTGCTCGTGGTCGCGCCCGGGCAGACGGAGCGTCGCGACGTGCCGCAGGCCGTGTCCCTGATCGACGTCGCGCCGACGGTCCTCGCCTGGGCGGGCGCGCCGACGCCGGCGCAGTTCATGGGGCACGTCCTGCCCGGCGCCGCGCCGTGGAATCTCGGATCCTGGCTCGCGGGCCTGCTCCCGGCGCCGGCACGGCACGCGCTCGCGCCGGAGGAGCCCGTCGTGTCCGAGCTCCTCGCGATGCCTTCCGCTGCGCTGCGCCCGCGCGTCTCCCACCGCCTGGCGATCGTTCGCGGCTCGGAGAAGGTCATCGCGGGCACGGGCGGCGAGCGCGAGTGGTACGACCTCGACGCCGATCCCGGCGAGCACGCGCCCGAGGGTCTCGCCGCGAGCGAGCGGCCCGCGCTCGCCCGGGGCCTCGAGTCGTTCCTCGCACGCGTGCCGCGCGACGTCGCGGGCCCGCGTCCGGCCGCCCCGATCGACGAGGAGACGCGTCGCCGGCTGCGCGCGCTGGGCTACGCCGACTGACGCGCCCTACTCCACCTCGCGACAGCCGCCGAGGATCGTCTGTCCGCCGCGCTCGACGAACGCCTCGCGGCCCTTCGACCAGAGCGAGGTCGTGCCATCGCCGTACCGGACCCCCGACGCCGAGGGAAGCTGACGCCAGTCGGCGGCCGTCCCGTCCGGCAGCGTGACGCGCGCGCTCGAAGCGCCGTACACGACCGAGAGCGTCTTCCCGCCGTCGCAGTGATAGGTCACCGCGTTTCCCTGCTGGGCCGACGCGCACCCGAGGAGGAGCGTCGCGAGAACGAGCGGAACGAGCGCGGCAACTGGGCGCATGGGATCCCTCCGGCGCGGCACGTGACGTCGCTTCGCCAGAGCGTAGTGTCCGGCGTCGAGGGAGAATCGCCACCTCGTTCGCTGGCGCCGGTGTAGGATCGGATCCCTCGCGGGGGATTCGCATGAGCCTCCTCGACCGTCTGCGCCTCGAAGCCCGCGGCCTCCGGATGGCCCTCCAGACGGGCGCCGTCCTGCGCCGGCTTCCCCTCGACGGCGCGGCATCTGTGGCGGACCTGGTCGAGCGGCAAGCCCGGAGCGCGCCGAGCGCTCCGGCGATCCGCTTCGAAGGGCGGACGGTGACCTACGGCGAGCTCGACGCTGCGGCGAGCCGCGTCGCCCACTGGGCTCGCTCTCAGGGCGTGGCGCGCGGCGACGTGGTCGCGCTCTTCCTGGAGAACCGCCCCGAGTACTTGTTCCTCTGGATCGGCCTCGCGAAGCTCGGGGCCGTCGCGGCGCTCGTGAACACGAACCTCCGCGCGGGCCCGCTGGCCCACTCGCTCCGCGTGGCCGGCGCGACGCTCCACGTGGTCGGAGCCGAGCTCTCGGGCGCGTACGCGGAGGCGCGGGCGGCGCTCGAGGAGAAGCCTCCGGTCTGGGTCACGGGCGGCTCCCTTTCCGGCGCCGACGATCTCGACGTCGCGCTCGAGGCGCAACCCGAGACGCCGGTCGGGCCCGAGGCCCGCGCGGGCCTGCGGACGCGCGACCTCCTCTTCTACGTCTACACGAGCGGCACGACGGGCCTGCCCAAGGCGGCGCGCATCAGCCACCACCGGTTCCTCACGGCGGCCCACGCGTTCCGCATCGGGTCCGAGCTCACGGAACGGGATCGGGTCTACGTCGTCCTTCCGCTCTATCACACCGCCGGCGGCATCTGCGCGGTGGGCATGGCCGCCGCCGCCGGCGCCACGATCGTGCTTCGCCGGCGCTTCTCGGCGCGACAGTTCTGGGAGGACTGCGTCGCCGAGGGCGTGACCGTGTTCCAGTACATCGGCGAGCTCTGTCGCTACCTCCTGAACACGCCGCCCCATCCCGACGAGCAGCGTCATCGCGTCCGCCTCTGCGTCGGCAACGGGCTCCGGCCCGACGTGTGGGAAGCCTTCCGCGAGCGCTTCCGGATCCCGCGCATCCTCGAGTTCTACGGATCGACGGAGGGCAACGTCGCGCTCACGAACCTCGACGGCCGCCCGGGCGCCATCGGGCGCGTGCCGTGGTACCTCGAGCGCTTCTTCACCGCGCGCCTCATCCGCTTCGACGTCGCGGCCGAGGCGCCCGTGCGCGGCCCGGGCGGCTTCTGCGTCGCGTGCGCGCCCGGCGAGATCGGCGAGCTCGTCGGGAAGATCCCGCAGGACCCGAAGGCGGCCCTCGGGCGCTTCGAGGGCTACACGGAGGAAGGCGCCAGCGAGAAGAAGATCCTGCGCGACGTGTTCGAGAAGGGCGACGCCTGGTTCCGGACGGGCGACCTCCTGCGTCGCGATGCCGCCGGCTACTACTACTTCGTGGACCGGATCGGGGACACGTTCCGGTGGAAGGGCGAGAACGTCGCGACGAGCGAGGTGGCCGAGGTGCTCTCGACGCATCCCGGCGTCAGCGAGGCCAACGTCTACGGCGTCCGGGTGCCCGGCACGGACGGGCGCGCGGGGATGGCCGCGCTCGTCGTCGAGGGCGGGCTCTCCCTCGAATCGCTCTACGCGCACGTCGAGCGGCAGCTCCCGGCCTACGCGAGGCCGCTCTTCCTCCGCCTCCGCACGGAGATGGAGGTGACCGGCACCTTCAAGCATCGCAAGGTGGAGCTCGTGGCGGAGGGCTTCGATCCGTCGACGATCGCGGAGCCCCTGTTCTTCGCCGACGCCGAGAAGCGCAGCTTCGTGCCGCTCGACGCGGCGCTCTACGAGCGGATCCAGGCCGGGGAGATCCGGCTCTAGCCGGTGCGTCGCAGCTAGCGGCCGCCCTGGCGCCGCTCGCCCTCCTGCATGGCGCCGGTCACGCGCTCGCGCACGGCCTGGGTGATGGGGACCCGCCTCGGGCCGTCGGCGCTCGGAGCGTCGTCGCCGCGGTCGGAGACCACGGGCTCGCGCTCGGCCTCCCGTCCCGGCGGCGGAGCGCTCGCGTGCGACCGGGCGAACAGGCCGCCGAAGGCGCGATCGACGCCCTGGTCGTACACCGTGAGGCCCACGTAGACCGCGATCACGATCAGCAGGAACCCGAAGATCTTGCCCATGGGCGCCCCCTTGCCGGCTCTATCGACCGGGCGGCGGAGGGCACTTGAATCGCGCGTCGGCGCGGATGGCGACGCGAGAGCCCTCCGCCTAGCCTCGAGATGCTCCGCGCGCCCGGAGGTCGCCATGTCCCACATCGCGCAGTTCGCGGCGTACGCCGCGGCGTTCGAGCAAGCGTTTCGCAGCGACGACTGGACGTCGATCGAACGCTTCTTCACCGAGGACGCGGTCTACGACGCCGGGCTTCCGGAGCCCCTCGGCGGGCGCTTCGAAGGCCGCGCAGCGGTGCTCGCGTACTTCAAGCGCGTGCTCGACGCCTTCGATCGGCGCTTCGCGTCGCGCGAGGTGTCGCTCGTCGAAGGTCCGCGCGAGCAGGGAGACTCCGTCTGGCTGCGGGGGGCCGCGCGCTACGCGGCGCCCGGCGTGCCCGACCTGCGCTTCGAGCTCGAGGAGACGGCGTGGTTCGAGGGCGATCGCATCGGGCGGCTCGAAGACCGCTATGACGCGGCGACCCGCTCGGCGCTCGAGACCTACCTGCGCGCGCACGGCGCGAAGCTCGGGCTCGGGTAGCGTTCGAGGGGCGGGGGCCAAAGGAGGCGGCCGCCGCCCGCCCTCGGGCAGAGAGCCGTGCTCTGCGCGTCCGCCCCCTTCCTGCGTGCTTGACCAAGCTCGCGCGCCGGACGGATGATCGCCTGCAGACGGCGCTGCCGGACGGGCCCGGCCGACCCGGAGGGGTGTGATGACGGCTCGCAGAACGGTCTCCCGCGCCGGGCGCACGCGGCGCAAGGCGGCTCCCGCGGTCGCAAGAAGCGCGCTCGTCTCCCGCCGCGTCGTGTCGCTCGTCTCGATCATCCGGCGCCTCACGCGACACCGATGCCTGTGCTTCGTGATGCAGCACCAGCAGCAGACGCAGTGGTGCTGGTCGGCGTCGGCGACCAGCGTGGCGCACTACTACAACTCCGCGAGCACGTGGACGCAGTGCAGCCTCGTGAACGCCGAGCTCGGCCGCACGGACTGCTGCACCAGCCCGTCTTCGGCGAGCTGCAACCAGCCGCACACGCTCGACACCGTGCTGACGCGCGTCGGGCACCTCGCGAGCTTCACCGGCGGCTCGACCTCCTTCGCCGACGTCCGGACGGAGATCGACAATGGCCGGCCGCTCGGCGTTCGCATCGGCTGGTCGGGCGGCGGCGGACACTTCAACGTGATCGCCTGCTACACCTGGAACCCGCTCCTCTCGCTCGAGAGCGTCCAGATCGAGGACCCCTGGTACGGAACGTCGGTGTGGGACTACGACACGTTCCGGACGGCCTACCAGGGCACCGGCTCGTGGACGCATTCCTACAAGACCCAAGCCTGACGGAGGCCGATCATGCCGATCAAGGTGATGGCGGCGCCGAAGGCGGCGCAGAAGCTGCTTCGAGACGGGATCGAGAAGCACCTGGCCGCGGGCCTCGTCGACGCGACGCTCTCGAAGGTCGCGGGCCTCGCGGCCCCGCATCGCGTGTTCCACCTCGGGCTCGACGCGCTCGTCGCGGGGACGCCGATCGCGAAGGCGGCGCAGCTCACCGGCTGGCGCGCGCTCCTCGTCGACCGCGCCGGACAGGCCGTGGCCGCGGCGGAGCTCGCGTCGACGCGCGCGGGCCTGCGCTTCGCGTCCGTGAGCCGCGGCCCGCACGCCGCGGGCAGCAGCGCGGGGGAGAAGGCGGCGGAGCGCTGGAGCCAGAAGGCGGAGGGCGACTTCGAGCTGGCCCTGCTGCGCGTGCCCGGCGCGTACTGCACGGCCCTCTGGCTCCGCAGCGCCGACGGAGCGCACGACGTCTTCGTGCCCGTCGCGCCGTGCCCGCCTTCCCTCGAGGCGAACGAGGTCTATCCGGAAGAGCGCCTGCGGCAGGCGCTGCTGCCCGAGGCGAGGAAGCAGCTCGCCGGACCGACGGAGGGCGGCGGGCGAACGCGCTGAGCGGCCGACACGCGGCGGCTGTCAGGAGCCTTCGTCGTCGCCGGGGCTCAGCCCCTGGAACGTCAGCTGCAGGAATTGCCGGTGGATCTCCTTCTGCGAGACCTGCCGGCCGCCGAACACCTGGCCGGAAAGGATCGCGCTCGCGGTCGACAGGAAGGACGCGGCGCCGAGCCGGGCGTCGACGCCGCGACTGAACTCGCCGAGCTCCTGGCCCCTCGAGATGATCTCGGTCACGAGCTCGGGAAGCGCGGTGCCCTGCTCGGACGCCGCCGCCATCGCCTCCGGGCTCGCGAAGAAGTCTGCGAGCATGGCGCTCATGATCTCCGCCTGGGCGGCGAGCTCGCTTCCCATCCGCTCGACGAGGGCGCGGAGCTCGTCGCGCGCCGAGGCGCGCGGGGCCGTGAGCGTCGCGCGGAAGTCCTCCGCCACGCGCTGGTTGAACTCGTAGAGCAGCGCGGCCTTGCTCGCGAAGTGCAGGAAGAAGGTGCCGCGCCCGACGTCGGCCTCCTCGCAGATCTCCGCGATCGTGACGGCCGCGAATCCCTTCTTCGCGAAGAGCCGCATCGCCGCCTCGTAGATCTCCCGGCGCGTCCGCTCCTTCTTGCGATCGCGACGGGAGAGGGCGGCGCCGGCCTCGCTCAAGCTCCCTACCTCCCCGCGTCCCGGTGGATGCCCCAGTGGACGGGCCTCGCCCGTCGGAAGGAGCCTATTCCAGAACTGGACTTCAGTCCAGTTTTGGCATAGGCTCGCGCCCCGAGCATCCCACCGGCGGGCGGGCAGGAGGCGTGGCGCATGAGCAAGGCGACGATCCGTCACCGCCAGGTCCACGTGGGCGGCCTCTCGATGCACATCGCGGAGGCGGGCGAGGGGCCCCTCGTCGTCCTCTGCCACGGCTTCCCCGAGTGCTGGTACTCCTGGCGTCACCAGCTCACGGGCCTCGCCGAGGCGGGCTACCACGTCGTCGCTCCCGACATGCGCGGCTACGGCGGCACGGACGCGCCGGAGCGCATCGAGGCCTACACCATCCTGCATCTCGTGGGAGACGTGGTCGGCCTGATCGATCAGCTCGGCGAGAAGCAGGCCGTCCTCGTCGGGCACGACTGGGGCGCGATCGTGGCGTGGACCGGCGCGCTGCTGCGACCGGACCGCTTCCGCGCCGTCGTCGGGATGAGCGTGCCCTTCCTTCCGCGGCTGCCCATCCGTCCCACCGACATGATGCGCGCGATGGCCGGCGACCGCTTCATGTACGTGCTCTACTTCCAGCAGCCCGGCGTCGCGGAGGCCGAGCTCGATCCGCGCGCCCGCGAGGTCATGCGCAAGATGCTCTACACGGCATCGGGCTCGCTGGCCGCCGGCGAGTCCTGGAAGTTCGACCTTCCGAAGACCGCGGGCTTCATCGACGGCATGCTCGACCCCGAGAAGCTGCCCGACTGGCTGAGCGAGACCGACCTCGACGTCTACGCGGCCGAGTTCGAGCGCACGGGCTTCCGGGGCGGGCTCAACTGGTACCGGAACTTCGATCGGAACTGGGAGCTCCTCGCGCCCTTCGCCGACGTGAAGGTCCGCGTGCCCGCCTTGTTCATCGGCGGCCTGCGCGACCCGGTCGTCACCGGCCCGGAGGGGAAGAGCGAGAGCCCGGCGGTGGCTGCGCTGCCGATGTTCTGCGAGGACCTGCGCGGGAAGGTGCTGCTCGAAGGCTCCGGGCACTGGAACCAGCAGGAGAAGCCCCTCGAGACCAACGCCGCGCTGCTGACCTTCTTGCGGGGGCTCCCCGCATGAACGAGAGCGCTCTCCGCCAGACCGCGGCCCAGGCGATGTGGAGGCTCGCGCGCAGCCACGGGCTCGACTTCACGGCGCCCGCCGGCGAGCCCGCGCTCATGTCGCCCGACTCGGTCTCGTGGCAGGTCTTCAAGAACCCGGTCGCGCTGTTCGTCGGCGGCGTGACCGCCGTGATCCTCGAGCTCGCGGAGCCGCGCGTCCGCTCCGGGGTCTGGGACCACACGACCTTCCGCACCGACCCGCTCTCCCGAATGGAGAGGACCGGCCTCGCTGCGATGGTCACGGTCTACGGCGCGCGCAGCGCCGCGGAGAAGATGATCGCGGGCGTGCGCCGCATGCACGATCGGGTGCACGGCAAGACGCCGGACGGTGTTCCCTACCACGCCAACGATCCCGAGCTCCTCGACTGGGTGCAGGCCACGGCGAGCTTCGGCTTCCTCGAGGCGTATCGCGCATTCGTCCGCCCCCTCGACGACGAGCAGCGCGACCGGTTCTACGCCGAGGGCATCGCGGCGGCACGCCTCTACGGGGCGGTCGGAGCGCCCGCGTCCCGCGCGGAGCTCGAGGCCCAGTTCGAGGCGATGTGGCCCAAGCTCGAGCGGTCCGAGATCGTATTCGAGTTCCTCGACATCATGCAGCGCACGCCGATCTTCCCGCGACCGCTGCGCTCCATCCAATCGATGCTGGTCCGCGCGGGCGTCGAGCTCGTGCCCGAATGGGCGCGGGACGTGCTCGGCCTCGACGCGTCGTACGGCCTGCGCGCCTTCGAGCGTCCGATCGTGCGCTTCCTGGGCAGGCTCGCGGATCGCATCGCCATCCCGCAGAGCCCTGCGGTCGACGCGTGCAAGCGTCTGGGACTTCCGGCGCGCTACCTCCAGCGCAGGGCAGGAGCGACGCGATGAGCGAGGCCGACCGCGCGCGAGCCCGACGCGAGATCCAGGCGCTCCGGTGACCCGCCAGCGCCGGTTCGTGACACCGAATCCGGGCGAGGATTGGGCGGAGATCGCGGCCCGCGCGCTGCCCGACGAGCCGGGCGATTCGGCGGTCCAGAAGCTCAAGAGCTGGAACCTCCATCTCTTCGCGCGCATGCCGTCGGGCCGGATCCTCGGCAGCGACGTGGTCTTCGTGGAGCCGCCGCGTGCGGCCGACCGCGACGGTGCGTGAGCCGGTGATCGACGAGGCGATCGTGACGCCCGGCCACGACGGCCAGGCGCAGCTCGTCGTCCGCGTGCGCTACGAGAACGGCGCCGTGGGCTCGGTCACCCTCGACGCGGCGGGCGCGCGGAAGCTCCTGGAAGGCTGCGCCGTGGAGAGCGCCGCGGATCTCCGCGGGCACTCCTGGCGTTGCCTCCTCGACATCCTGCCCGAGTAGGAGAGAGCATGCTCGATCTCGTGATTCGCAACGGGCGCATCGTGGACGGCTCCGGCCTCCCGGCCTTTCGCGGCGACGTGGGGATCCGGGACGGTCGCCTGGTCTGCGTCGGCGGCCGCCTCCGCACACCCGCGCGACGCGAGATCGAGGCCCGCGGACGCGTCGTCGCACCGGGATTCATCGATCCGCACACCCACCTCGACGCGCAGCTCCTGTGGGACGGTCAGGCCCGACCCTCCCTCGAGCACGGGGTCACGACCGTGGTGCACGGCAACTGCTCCCTCTCGCTCGCGCCGCTCAAGGCCGAGCATCGGCCGAAGCTCGTGAGCATGTTCCAGCAGATCGAGGAGATGCCCGACGCCGCCCTCCACGGAGCGTTCGAGTGGACGTGGGAGGGCTTCGCCGACTACGTCGACGCCCTGCGCGGGCGGATCGCGATCAACGTGGCACCGCTCGCGGGGCACAGCGTGCTCCGTCTCTGGGCGATGGGCGCCGAGGCGCAGAAGCGTGCCGCGACCCCGGACGAGATCCGGGCGATGGAGCACCTGCTGCGCTCCCGGAGTTCTACGACACCGACATCACGCTCGCGCGCGTCGACCAGCTCGCGGAGCTCTCGCTCGCGCACCGGATCCCGACGACGTTCTCGCCGCTGTTCGACTCCGCCGCCGCGCCGACGAACGTCTCCCGCGTCCTCGCCCGCGTCTCCGAGCAGGTGACGCGGGGGGCTCGCGTCTGGCCCCAGGTGCAGACCCGTCCGATCGACATCAGCTTCAGCCTCGACCAGGCGAGCCTGCTCTTCGTCACGATGCCGATCTGGTACCTCGTGCTACGGCTCCCGCGCGAGCAGAAGCTCGCGGCGCTCGCGAACCCCGCCACGCGCGCGAGCCTGGTGAAGGCGGCCGAGCCCGGCGGGAACACCGCGCGCTTCGCGAAGATCCGCATCCGGGACAGTCCACGTCGGCGCGAGCGACGCCGGCGCGCACATCCAATCCTTCGCGACCTACGGCGACACCGGGTACCTGTTCAGCGAGTTCGTGCGCAAGGGAGGCCATTTCTCGCTGGAGCAGCCGGTCAAGAAGATCACGGGCGACACCGCGCAGATCTGGAACCTCCGGGCCGAGGTCTCCTGCGCCCGGGACTCGCTGCGGACGTCGTGATCTTCGACCCCGAGACGATCGGGCGGGGCGACGAGCTGCCTGCGCGGGACATGCCCGAAGGCGGCATGCGCTACGTGCGCAGCGCGCTCGGCGTGGACACGGTCGTGGTGAACGGCGAGGTCGTGTACACGGCCGGCGGCGGCTACACCGAGGCCCGGCCCGGCGTGCTCGCGACGCTCTGACGTCCGCGCACGTCGCAGGCTTCGGCCCGTCGACGCCCGTGATAGTCTGCGCCCATGCCGAACGGCGAGCGCGACCTGAGCCAGGACGATCCCCTCGAGGACTTCGAGCGCCGCGAGCTCACGTTCCTCGGCCGGACGAAGCCGGTCTTCGTCGCGGGGGCCGGCCCGGCCGTGATCGTGATGGCCGAGATCCCCGGGATCCACCCGCACGTGTCGCGCTTCGCGCGCTGGGTGCGCGACGACGGCTTCACCGTCTGGATGCCGAGCCTGTTCGGCGCGCCCGGGCGGGCGGTCACCGCCGAGCGGCCGCTCTCGCTGGTGCGCGGGGCCGGCGTGATGGCCCGCGCCTGCATCAGCCGCGAGTTCCGTGCCTTCGCGGCGAACCAGTCGAGCCCCGTGATCGACTGGCTGCGCGCGCTCGCGGCTCACGCCTACCCGTCGTGCGGCGGGCTCGGCGTAGGCGCGATCGGGATGTGCTTCACCGGGAACTTCGCGCTGTCCCTCATGCTCGAGCCCGTCGTACGGGCTCCCGTGCTCTCGCAGCCGTCGCTGCCGCTGTTCCAGCCGGCCGGCATGCACATCGCGCCCGACGAGCTCGCCACGGTGAAGGCGCGCATGGAGCGCGAGGACCTGACGGTGCTCGCATACCGCTTCGAGGGCGACTCGTTCTGCCGCGCCGAGCGCTTCGCCGCCTACCAGGCGGCCCTGGGCGATCGCTTCGTCGGGCGGGTGCTCCCCGATTCGGCGGCGAACCCCGACGCGCCGATGAAGAACCCGCACAGCGTCGTCACCGTCCACCTGATCGACCGTGAGGGCGAGCCCACGCTCCAGGCGCGCGACGAGATCCTCGCCTTCTTCCGCGCGCGGCTCGTCGGCTAGGTCGGGCGACGCCGCGAGGCGGCGCCGCGCGTGCGCGGCTGCGCGGCGGCACGGCGTCGCGCCGCTCGGGGCGCCGTCACGAGCCTCGGTCCGGCCTAGGCGGGGCCGCGGCGCTCGGCGCTCCGCTCCGTGAGCCGCCGCACCGTCTCCTTCGCGGCGCCCGGGCCGGGCACGGTGCGGAGGTCGCGCCGGGACAGCGGCCGACCGTCGGCGTCGGTGACGCGCATCTTCGGCACGCGACGTCCGGTGCGGCGATCCTGCACGATCACGGGCTCGTGGCCGCGGCCGAAGACCCAGTCGTCGGACCACTCGCGCAGCGCCGTCAGCACCGGGAGCAGCGCCTCGCCCTTCTCGGTGAGGCGGTACTCGTAGCGGTGGCCCTCCTGCCCCACATCCACGCGCTCGAGGATCTCGTGCTCCACGAGGTGCTGCAGGCGCGCGGAGAGGATGTTCTTCGCGATGCCGAGGTCGCGCTCGAAGTCGCCGAAGCGGCGCACGCCGAAGAAGGCGTCGCGGACGATGAGGAGCGTCCACCAGTCGCCGAGCGCCTCGAGGGCCCGGCCGATGCCGCAGTTCATCTGCGCAAAGCGCTTCCGCCCCATGGGCCCAGTCTACCCGAAATTGTGGTTGCGTAAAGAAACCAAACCGGTTATTCCTGCGATCATGGAGCCGAAGGTCTGCGTGGTGACGGGCGTCGGGCCGGGGACCGGGACGGCCCTCGCGCGCCGCTTTGCGGCGGACGGCTACCGCGTGGCCCTCCTCGCGCGGGACGCCGAGCGCCTCGAGAAGCTCGCCGCCGAGCTCCCGGGCTCGGCTGCCTTCCCGGTGGACCTGGCCGACCTCGACGCCCTGCGCGCGAGCCTCGCGGAGCTGCGCGGCCGCCTCGGCGCGCCGTCCGTCCTGCTCCACAACGCCGTCGCCGGCGGCTTCGGGAGCTTCGAGAGCGTGACGTCCGAGGCCCTGGAGCAGCGCTTCCGCGTGAACGTCACCTCGCTGCTCGTGCTCGCCCAGGAGCTCGCGCCGGCGATGGTCGCGGCCGGGCAGGGCGCGATCGTCGTCACCGGCAACACCTCGGCGTGGCGCGGCAAGGCGAACTTCGCCGGCTTCGCGCCGACGAAGGCCGCGCAGCGCATCCTCGCCGAGTCCCTCGCGCGCTCGCTCGGGCCGAAGGGCGTGCACGTCGCCTACGTCGTGATCGACGCGGTGATCGACGTGCCCTGGACGCGCGAGGCCTTCGCCGACAAGCCCGACGACTTCTTCGCCCAACCTGCCGGCATCGCCGACGCCGTGCACCACGTCGCGCACCAGGAGCGATCCGCCTGGACCTTCGAGCTCGATCTCCGGCCGTTCGGAGAGAGCTGGTAGCGAGCCCGCGCCGCCGAGGAGAGCCCATGGCCCAGACCCCCGCCGCGAACGCCTCCGACTGGAAGTCGACGGCCTGCATCCTGTGCGAGTGCAACTGCGGGATCGAGGTGCAGCTCGGCGGACCGGACGGCCGCAGCCTGGTCCGCGTGCGCGGCGACGACGCCCATCCGGCGTCGAAGGGCTACGCCTGCGAAAAGCCCTCTCGGCTCGACTTCTACCAGAACGGCCCCCACCGCCTCACGAAGCCGCTCCGCCGCCGCGCCGACGGCAGCTTCGAGGAGATCGACTGGGACACGGCGATCCGCGAGGTGGCGCAACGCTTCGCCGCGGTGCGCGACGCCTACGGCGGCGAAGCGATCTTCTACTACGGCGGCGGCGGGCAGGGGAACCACCTGCCGGGGGCCTACGGGAGCAGCACGCGCCGCGCGCTCGGGTCGATCCATCGCTCGAGCGCCCTCGCGCAGGAGAAGACGGGCGAGTTCTGGGTCGCAGCCAAGATGGTCGGCGGCTACACGCGGGCGGATTTCGAGCACTGCGAGGTCGCGCTCTTCGTCGGCAAGAATCCGTGGTTCTCCCACAGCATCCCGCGCGCCCGCGTGACGCTGCGCGAGATCGCGAAGGATCCGGCACGCTGCCTGATCGTGGTGGACCCGCGCCGCACCGAAACGGCGGAGATCGCCGACGTCCATCTGCAGGTGAAGCCGGGCACCGACGCGTGGCTGCTCGCGGCGCTGATCGGCGTGATCGTGCAGGAGGGCGCGATCGCGCGGGACTGGCTCGCCGCCCACGCGGACGGGCTCGAGCGGATCCTGCCCCACTTCGAAGCGCTGCCGATCGGGGCGTATTGCGCCGCCTGCGGTGTCCCGGAGGGGACCGTGCGCGCGACGGCTCGGCGCATCGCCGCAGCGTCGAGCCTCGCCACCTTCGAAGACCTCGGCGTGCAGATGAACCGCCACTCGACTCTCGTGTCCTACCTGCACAAGCTCCTCGTCTTCCTGACGGGGAGCTTCGGGAAGGAGGGCTCGGCCTACCTGCCCGTGCCCTTCGTTCCCCTGGCCGTCGGCAAGGAGGGCGGGGGCGGCTCGCGACGCACTCCCGTGACGGGCGCCCGCGTGATCGGAGGCCTCACGCCGTGCAACGTGATCCCTGACGAGATCCTGACCGACCATCCCAAGCGCTTCCGCGCGCTCCTCGTCGAGAGCGGGAACCCCGCCCACTCGCTCGCGGACAGCGCGCGCATGCGCGAGGCGCTCGCCGCTCTCGATCTCGTCGTCGTGATCGACGTCGCCTTCACCGAGACGGCGCGGCTCGCGCACTACGTGCTGCCGGTCGCGAGCCAGTTCGAGAAGGCCGAGGCCACGTTCTTCAACTTCGAGTTCCCCCACAACTACTTCCATCTGCGGCGGGCGCTCATGCCGCCGCTCCCGGGCCTCTTCTCCGAGGCCGAGCTCCACGCGCGGCTCCTCGAGGCCCTGGGCGCGATGCCGGCCGACGCGGTGGCGGAGCTGCGCGCCGCCTGGCTCGAGGGGCGCAAGGCCTTCCGAGCGAAGTTCTTCGCCCTCGCCGGCGCGAATCCGCAGCTCGTCGGCATCGCGCCGGCCCTCCTCTTCCGCGCGATCGGCGACCTCATGCCCGAGGGCATGGCCGAGGCGGCGGGCGTGTGGGCGCTCTGCCAGATCGCGGCGCAGCGAAACGCGAGGTCCCTCGCACGGGCGGGCTTCGGCGGCGAGCCGGGCGAAGCCGGCGACGCGCTCTTCGACGCGCTCGTCTCGAGCAAGAGCGCCGTCGTCTTCGCGATCGACGACTGGGAGGAGTGCTTCGCACGCATCGGCACGCCGAACCGGCGCATCCAGCTCGCGGTGCCGGAGCTCTTCGACGAGCTCGACTCCCTCGCCGCGGGCCCCGGGGCGGAGGCCAGCGCGGACTTCCCCTTCGTGCTCTCGGCCGGAGAGCGGCGCTCGTTCACGGCCAACACGATCCTGCGGAACCCCGCGTGGCGGAAGAAGGACGCCGGCGGCGCGCTGCGCATGAACCCCGACGACGCGAAGCGCGTGGGCGTCTCCGACGGCGGCCGCGTGCGGCTCACGACGCGGCGCGGGAGCGCCGAGGTCGCCGTCGAGATCTCGGACCGCATGCAGCCGGGCCACGTCTCGCTCCCGAACGGCCTCGGCCTCGACTTCCCCGACGCGAGCGGGCGTCGCGTGCCGACGGGCGTCGCGCCGAACGAGCTCACGCGCGGAGAGGACCGCGACTGGCTCGCCGGGACGCCGTGGCACAAGCACACGCCGGCACGCGTCGAGGCGCTCTGACGGGCAGCGTCGCGCCGCCGGCGATCAGCCGCGGATCCACTCGTCCACGCGGCGGACCAGCTCGTCGAGGAGCTCCCGGCGCGAGACGTCGTCGGGCGGCTCCAGCACGCACTGCAGGATCGTCGACGTGACGAGGTTGATCACGAGGTGCAAGGAGGCGTCGGAGAAGTCGCGTCGCACGAAACCGCCCGCCTGCTCGCGCATCGCCTGCGAGAACGAAAGCAGCTTCGTCCCGATCGCCTGGATCGGGTCGAGCTGGCTCGTGTAGGGCACCTCGCGCAGGAAGACCGACACGAGCTTCTTCTCCCGCGCCACCGTGTCGTGGATCAGCTCGATCCAGAGACGGACGGCGTCGGCCTCGCCCGCGGCCATCACGCGGGGCACGCCGTTCGCGAGCCGCCCCATCACCCGCTGGACCAGGCGCCCCGCCACCTGGGCCACGATCGCGTCCTTGCCGGGGAAGTACTCGTAGAGCGACGCGATGTTCACGCCCGCGCGCTGCGCGATGTGGTTGGTGGTGGTGCCGGCGTAGCCGCGCACGGGCAGAAGCCCAGTACAGGCCGCCACCAGGGCCTCGAAGGTGTCCCGCGAGCGGCGCTGCACGGGCAGCTTTTTCGGTGCGAGATCCACGGGCTGCCTGGAGGAAGTCACGTCCGGCTCCGCGCGCGGGGCGAACCCGAGCAATCCGAGCTCCTGCTTGGATTAGCCTAGCGGACGAGAGATCAGAGGAGGCCCTCGTGACCCCTTCCCTCGCCCCTCCGCCCTCCCGTTCCGGTCCGCTCGGCCGGCTCCGGCGCAGCCTCGTCCAGGAGATCGAGGCGGCCGGCGGCCGCCACGACGAGGCGTCGCTCTACGAGGGCGAGCCCGGCGATCCCGGCCTGGCCGGCGGTCCCGGGAGCGTCTCGTGGGAGCTCCACGGCGACCTCGCGAGCCTCGTCGTCGGCGGCACGGGCGCGATCCTGATGGAGGTGCTCCACCCGTCGGTGATGGCCGGCGTCTACACGCAGTCTTCCTATCGCACCGAGCCGCTGCGGCGGGCGCGCAACACGCTCGGCTACGTGCTCCGCACGACCTTCGGCAGCACGCCCGCCGCGACGGGAGTGATCGAGTCGGTGAAGCGCGTCCACTCCCGCATCGAGGGCACGCGGCCCGACGGCGTGCCCTACCGCGCCCTCGACCCCGAGCTCATCGCCTGGGTCCACACCTGCATCCCGTGGGCGGTGATGGGCGCGTACGAGCGATACAAGCGGCCGCTCCGCCGCGAGGAGAAGGATCGGTACCTCGCGGAGCAGGCGGTGATCGGCCGCATGGGCGGCGCCGACTGGGTGCCCGAGTCGGTGTCCGAGCTCGAGGACTACGTCGAGCGGATGCGCCCGAAGATGGGCTTCCACGAGCAGACGCGGGAGTTCCTCGCCTTCCTCGCGGGCGCGAGCGGCGACTTCGAGGTGGGCCGCCGCGAGCGCCTCGACCGCTGGGTCGCCATCCGCGCGTCGATGAGCCTCATGCCCGAATGGGCGAGGCGGCTCACGGGGACCTACCAGCCGGAGCTCGTGCGTCGTCTCTGGCTCGAGCCGTCGGATCGGCTGAAGGCGAGCCTCATCCGCTGGGCGTACCCGGAGCTGCCCTGCAAGCGGATGGCGCTCGAGCGGGCGACGGGCGCGACGAAGGCGTCGCGCGCCCCCGGCGAGCCGCGATCGCTGCGCCTGCGGACCGCGACCTGACTCGAGCGCGTCGCGCGTTGGCGCCTCCGCCGTGCGGATGCGAGCCTCGGGGTGCCGCTCCGGGGGACGCGCGCCGAGGAGGTTCGCATGGCCGAGCGTCGCGTCGCCGTCGTCACCGGAGCCAACAAGGGGATCGGGCTCGAGATCGCGCACCAGCTCGCGCGCATGGGCGTCACCGTCTACCTCGGCGCCCGCGACGAGGCTCGCGGTCGCGCGGCGGCCGAGAAGCTCCGCGCCGAGGGCCTCGATGCGCGTCCCCTCTCGCTCGACGTGACCGACGAACGAAGCGTCGCCGCCGCGGCGGCGCTCCTCGAGCGTGACGCGGGCCGCCTCGACATCCTCGTGAACAACGCCGGCATCTTCGTGGACGACGGGCCCCCGAGCCGGGTCTCGGCCGATTCCCTGCGACGCACCTACGAGACGAACGTCTTCGGCGTCGTGCGCGTCACCCAGGCGCTCCTGCCCTTGCTGCGCCGATCCGATGCGGGCCGGATCGTGAACATGTCGTCGGGGCTCGGGTCCATCACGCAGAACAGCGATCCGCGATCGCCCTTCGCCGCGGTGAAGTGCCTGGCGTACAACAGCTCGAAGAGCGCCTTGAACGCGATCACCGTGCAGTTCGCGCACGAGCTGCGCGACACGCCGATCAAGGTGAACGCCGCCGACCCGGGCTACGTGGCGACCGACATGAACCGGCACCAGGGCGTCCGCTCGGTCGCGCAGGGCGCGGCCACGCCCGTCCGCCTGGCGACGCTCCCGAGCGACGGACCGACCGGCGGCTACTTCAACGACGCAGGCTCGGTTCCCTGGTGAGCGCTACGCCTTCCCGCGTCGCCCTTCCGCCTCCTGCTGCTCCTTCGTCGCAAGGAGCGGGCGGAGCGCGACGAGCGTCTTCAGGGCGTTGAACCAGAACGGCGCGCCGAGGCTCAGGAGGAGCGCGCCGACGAGGACGCCGAAGACGTGGAGCGCCCGCTCCCGCCCGCTCTCGCCTCGCCACCCGCTCCAGCCGCGGGGCGCGACGCCGCCGAGGGTGGACCCGCTGCGGAGCCCCTCGAGCTCGCTGCCGAGGGCGAGCGCCTGCGCGCGCGTGAGCTCTCCGGCGAGCCTCGCATGGATCCAGGCCGCGTCGCGTCCCGCGAGGGGCGCGTTCTCCTCCGTCAAGCTGACGAGCCAGGCCTCGAGCGCGGGCTGCGAGTCGGCGCCGTCCGGCGGCACCGCGCCGCCCCCCGCGACCGCCGCCGCCGCCGCGCGGAGCTGGGACGGCGTCGCTTCGCCTTCGCTCGCGAGACGCTTCGCGGCGCGATCCAGCGTGACACCGCTCGTCGCGACGATCGCCGCGCGCACGATCGGATCCCCGAGGAAGCGGCCGTAGAGCTCGATCACGTCGAGGCCGACCGAGAACGCGAGGAGGAAGGACGCCGCCACGGCGACCACGCGCGCCTCCGTACGGAAGCGCTGCGCCGCGCGGTCCATGGCCGAATCGAAGCGCGAGAGGAAGGACTCCACCTGCGCCTGGCCCGCGGCGACTCCGGGCGCCACGCGCGCCGCGATCGCCTCGACCGCGCGATTCGAGATCTTCGAGATCTCGTCGGTGACGGCGGTGGGGAGCTGCTCGCCGGTGGCCGGGCTGCGGAGCGCGTCCTCGAGCTGCGTCCGACCCCGCTTCAGCAGGCCGTCGACGATCGCCACCCACGACGGTGCGGCGGCTGCGCCCGCCCCCGCGGCCTTCGCCTTCTCTTGCGCGACGACCGCCTCGAGGGTGGTCACCAGCTCCGCGGGCCGGATCGTGGTCGCGCGCTTCCAGGCCCGCGGCACGGGGAGTCTCTCGAGCCATCTTCGGCCGACGAAGAGCGAATCCGACACGAGCGGGTGCCGGAGCACTTCTTCCGCCACGGTGCGCGCGTCGTCGCGGAGGGTCGGCGCGGCCGTCCGCAGCAGGAGCTGCACGCTGCTCAGCAGGTTGCGACCGCGCAGCGCGGCGACGCTCGAGACGAGCTGTACGGCGAGCGTCACGACCAGGCTCGCCGTGAGCAGGATGACGGCGACTCCGATCAGGGAGTCGAGCTGGTCGAGCATGGCGCCGGCCTCCTGGGAGCCCTCCCGGCTCCAGTATGAGGGGGCGCCGGGCCGGCCGCCTTGGGAAAGACTCTTCCGCGCGCGCGGAAGCCCCGTTCCCAATTCTCGTCGCGCCGCCCGCGCGAGCCCCGTCGGGCCGAGAAAAACTCCTGGACTGGTAGGAGGATGCACTGATACCGGGGATCTCCGGGAAGCTGGAACGAAGCTTGCTCTATCGCCGACCAGGACCAGTTCCTGGGAGGGACCATGCGGAACTTCTTGCGTTCGGCGGCCGTGGGGTTGCTCGGGTTGGGGTTGCTGGCGGCCCCGACCGCGCAGGCGACGTCCTTCTACGCGGAGATCCTCACCTCGAATGCCTTCCCGGTGTTCTCGAACATCAAGGCCAGCACGACCCTCACCGTCGACTTCGACCCGTTGAGCTTCAACTGGAACGGCATGGCGAGCGGCCCCGGCCTGGGCTCCGCCCTCGTCACCACCGCGTCGCCGAAGAGCTACACGCACACCTTCAATCCGACGCCCAGCTCGGCCTCGGTCATCAACGCGTGGCTCTTCGTCTCCGTCGCCGACGACCAGCTCCTCGATCCGCCGGAGCAGGCGTCGATCGCGCTCGACGGAACGTTCTGGCAGACCGGCCAGGCCACCTTCAACCTGTTCTTCGGCAACATCACGGCCCGCGGTCTCATCACGACCAACGGCGATACGTTCGACGTCACGGTGTCCAGCACGACCGGCGACTTCAACCTCCTCGCCTCGGCGCTGAAGGTGGAGTTCAACCCGGTGCCGGAGCCGGCGACCGCGCTTCTTCTGGGGCTCGGGCTCGTCGCCCTCGCGCGGCGCCGCCCGCGCTAGGCCTCGCGCACCTCGACGCCGCCGACCCACGGGTCGGCGGCGCGTTGCCCGGGCCTGCCATGCCCAGGGATCCGCTCCCGAAGCTGCGCCGCCTCTGCCTCGCCCTGCCCGAGGTGACCGAGCGCCCGAGCCACGGCGAGCCGACGTGGTTCGTCCAGGGCAAGAAGACGTTCGTGATGTACGCGAGCCACCATCACGACGACCGGCTGGCGTTCTGGTGCGCCGCCGAGCGCGACGTGCAGGAGGGCCTCGTCGAGGCCGATCCCGCGCGCTTCTTCCGTCCGCCGTACGTAGGGCACCGGGGCTGGCTCGGCGTCTACCTCGACGTGCCCGTCGACTGGGGACAGATCGAAGACCTCGTCACGGACGCCTACCGGAGGGTCGCGCCGGCGCGCCTCCTCGCAGCGTTCGATGCGCGCGTGACGAAGCCGTCGCGGAGCGCGCCGCGGCGCCAGGGCTGAGCGGACCGGCGCCCGCTCACGCGTCCTCTTCGAGTGTCCTCGCCGCCGCGACGAGCAGCAGCCCCGACGAGAGCTCGATCGCGATGAAGCTCGGCGCCAGCGCCGCCCCGTGCAGCGCCCAGGCGATCGTCCGCGTGACGGCGGCGCCGCCCACGAGCCCCGCCGGCACGTAGAGCAGCCGGCTCCGTCCGGGCCGCGTCCCGGCGAGGATCGTCGCCCCCGCCGTCAGGAAGAACATCGCGAAGTCGCCCACCTGGGTGCTCCGTCCGAGCCCGTCGAGGAGCGGCATCCCCAGGCCCTCCGCCGCGCGCGAGGGAGCGACGAGCCAGGCGACGCCCTGGAGCGCGAGGACGACACCGAGGATGGTCACGGCGGCGCGCAGCAACGAACGCATCGGGTCCGAGACCTCCACACGTCGCGGCAGCAGTCCCGCGAGGGGCCGCCACCCGGCGCGCGTCGCCACGAGCTTTCGCGGCGGACGGAGCAGCGGGATCCTGCGACGCGCGCGGTCCCGGAGTCAACCGCCAAGCGCGTGGCTTCTCCTCCCGGGTCGACTAGGCTCCGCTCGGAACGAATCGCAGGCGCCGGCCCACCGCCCCGCGGAGGCCCTGCAGATGACGCTACGAGGCCTCGTCCGCTCCTGGCTGCGTCCTCCCGAGCTCGGGGATCCCGAGCAGCAGCGCATCGCCACGGTGACGCTGCCGCTCGCGACGATCTTCGCGCTGGGCGTCGGCATCTGGATTCCGGCGGCCCTGCTCGTGATCGGCGGCGTTCTCTGGCCCACGCTCGCGGCCGTCGCCGCGACGGCGTACGCGACGGCGGCGGCCTTGGTCCGCGTGGGTCGCGTCTGCGCGGGCGCGCGCCTCCTCGTCGCGACGGCCTTCCTCGCGACCACCGCGGGCGTCGTGGCGGGCGGTGTCGGGGGCCCGGTGCCGAGCCTCTACGCCATGAGCATCGTGGCCGCGGGTCTCGTCTTCCACGTCCGAGCGGCGGCGATCACCGCGGCCCTCGCCCTCGTCGCGACGGTCGCGATCGGCTTCGCGGAGGCCTTGGGCTGGATCCCGCAGCCGAGCCTCCCGCCGGACCTCGTCCGGGACGGGATGCTCGACGCGACCATCGTCGGCCTCTCCCTCGCGCTCGTGGGGTTCACGATCCGGGCGATCCGCCGGCACGAAGCGCGGCTCGCCGAGAGCGAGGCGCGCTTCCGGGCCCTCACGGAGAACGCGCCGGACCTGATCGCCGAGCTCGAGACGGACGGCGCGGTGATCTACGCGAGCCCGGCCTACGGCCGCATCCTCGGCTACACGAGCGAGGAGCTCTCGAGGCGGCCCTTCGCGTCGTTGCTGCACCCCGACGACGCCGAAGCCGGACAAGGCGTCCTCGCGCGCATCCTCGACGGCGAGAAGGAGATCGGCACGCTCCGGCTGCTCCACCGGGACGGGAGCTGGCGCTGGTTCGACTTCGAGGGGAGCGCCTTCACCGACGCGAGCGGAGCGCGTCGGATCGTGACACTCGGGCGCGACGTCACGGAGACCCGCGAGCTCCAGGAGCAGCTGCAGCGCACCCAGCGCCTCGACGCCCTGGGACGCCTCGCCGCCGGCGTGGCTCACGACCTCAACAACTTCCTGACGGTGATCCTCGGCGCCGCCGCATGGCTTCGCGAGGGGCTCCCGAACGGCGATCCCCTGGCGGAGCACGCGGCCGACATCGAGGAGGCGGGCCGCCGCTCGGCGGCGCTCACGCAGCAGCTCCTGGCGTTCGGGCGCAGGCAGCCCTTCCACCCGCGCGTGGTGGACCTGGACCGCCTCCTCGCCAGCATGGACGGCATGCTGCGCCAGCTCCTTCCTGGCGACGTCGCGATCGAGACGATCCGCGGAGGGGGCCTGGGGCGCGTGCGCGTCGATCCGTCGCGCTTCGAGCAGGTGGTGCTGAACCTCGTCCTGAATGCGCGCGACGCCATGCCCCGCGGCGGAACGCTGACGCTCGAGACGGCGGACGTCGTGTTCGACACCGAGTACGTGAGCCGACACCGACAGGCGTGCCCCGGTCGCTACGTGATGCTCGCAGTGTCGGACACGGGCAGTGGCATGGACCCCGACACCGCGGCGCACGCGTTCGAGCCCTTCTTCACGACCAAGCCCCAGGGAAGGGGCACCGGCCTCGGGCTCTCGACGGTGCACGGCATCGTGAGCCAGCACGGGGGCCACGTCGAGATCGACAGCGAGCGCGGCGTCGGGACCACGTTCAAGGTCTACCTGCCGCGGGTCGAGCAGGACGCCGAGGGTGCGGAGCCCGTGCGGTTCGAGGTCCCGACCCTGCGCGGCAGCGAGACGGTGCTCCTCGCCGAGGATTCGGAGCTCGTGCGCCAGCACGTGCGACAGATCCTCGAGGGCAACGGCTACCGGGTCGTCGAGGCGCCGGACGGGCGCGAGGCGCTCGCCCTCGCCGACGCCGTGCCCGAGATCGATGCCGTGGTCACGGACGTGATGATGCCGGCCGTCGGCGGGATGGAGCTCGCGCGTCGGCTGTGGGAGCGACGGCCGGACCTCCCGGTGGTCTTCATCTCGGGCTACGCCGAGAACGGGACGGTGGAGCGCGGCGTCGAGCGCGGTGCGCTCCTCGTGAGCAAGCCCTTCACGCCGCGCGAGCTGCTGCACGCGCTCCGGATCGTCCTTGCCGCCGCTCCGCCCGGAACGCGGCGCCCTTCCTAGGCGCGGAACTGCGGGATCACGTGGCGGCCCATCAGCTCGATGGTCTGCATCACCTTGTCGTGGGGGATCTTGTAGGGATTCACCAGGCAGAGCAGCAGATCGACGCCGGCGGCCTCGTAGCGCCGGCACGCTTCGAGGCATTGGGCCGGCGTGCCGAGCGCACAGGCGCCGGCGCCCACCAGGTAGTCGAGCGTGAGGAGCTCGAGGGCGCCGCTCTCGTCCACCGCGCGGAGATCGGCGGCGTAGGCGTAGTTGCCGAGCCCGCGCTTCTCCTCGGCCATCCAGCCGGCGAGGCTCGCGATCAGGCGCGCGCCCGCCTTCGGATACCACTCGAAGGACTCGCGCGCGACGTCCCTCGCCTCCGCCTCCGTCGGCGCGCAGAGCGTCATCGTGAAGGTCGCCGCCCGGTCGTGCACCCACCGGCCGAGGGGGCGCCTGCAGCCCGAGATCGCCGCGCGGTACACGTCGATCTTCTTCTTCACCTCCTCCGGTGGCACGCCGACCGCGAAGGAGCAGAGGCCGAGGCCGAGCTCGCCCATCTGGCGGTGGCCCTCCTCGCTCGAAGTCGCGCCCCAGATCGGCGGATGCGGGCGCTGCAGCGGCTTCGGCAGGACGCGCCTCCGCGGCATCCGCCAGTGGCGACCCTCGAAGGCGTACTCGTCGTTCGTCCAGCAGCCGACGACGTGCTCGATCGCTTCCTGCCACATCTCGCGCGTCTGGTGCGGGTCGATCCCGAATCCCTCGAGCTCGGGGCGCGTCGAGGAGCGGCCGGTGCCGAAATCGACGCGGCCGTCGGAGAGGAGATCGAGCACCGCGACCGACTCGGCGGTGCGAACCGGATGGTTGTACGGCTGCGGCATCAGGCGCACGCCATAGCCGAGGCGAAGACGCGAGGTGCGGCTCGCGATCGCGCCGTAGAGCACCTCGGGATTGGAGCAGTGCGAGTACTCCTCCAGGAAGTGGTGCTCGACGCTCCAGAATGCGTCCCAGCCCCAGCGTTCGGCGGCGATCGCCTGCTCCAGGGTGTGCTTGTAGGCCCGGTGCTCGCTCTCGTCGCTCCACGGGCGGGCCACCGGGATCTCGTAGAAGAGCGCGAACTGCATCGGCATCGTCGTCCTCGTCTGCGCGTCGGCGCGAGAAGGGTGGGCGGTCGGCGATTTCGCGTACTCTACCGCCTCGGCACCGAGGAGATCGGGAGGTTCTCGCCCATGAAGGCGCTCGACGGCAGAGTGGTGTTGGTCACGGGTGCGGCGTCCGGCATCGGTCGCGCCTGCGCCGAGCGATGCCGGGCGGAGGGCGCGCGGGTCGTGGGCGCCGACCTGGCCGGCGGCGCCGGGATCGAGCGGATCGACGTGCGCGACGAGGAGGCCGTGCGTCGCCTCGTGGGTGGTCTCGTGGAGGCGTCCGGCCGGCTCGACGGCGTGGTGAATGCCGCCGGCGTCGCGGGCGGCGGCCCCGTCCACGTCCTCGACGCTGCGGAATGGGACCGCGTCGTGGACGTGAACCTCAAGGGGACGTTCCTCGTCTGCAAGCACGCCGTGGCGCAGATGCTCCAGCAGCCCCCGCGAGACGGCGAGCGCGGCAGCCTCGTCAACATCGCGAGCATCGAGGGGCTCGAGGGCACCGCGGGCGGCAGCGCGTACAACGCTTCGAAGGGCGGCGTCGTCCTGCTCACCAAGAACCTGGCGATCGACTACGGACGCCGGGGCGTGCGCGCCAACGCGATCTGCCCTGGCTTCATCGAGACTCCCATGACGGAGGCGATCTTCGCCCTTCCCGCGATGTCGGCCGTGCGCGAGGGCATGCGCGAGGAGCACAAGCTCCGCCGCTTCGGCCGGCCGGAGGAGATCGCCGCCGTCGCGTGCTTCCTGCTCTCGCGGGAGGCGTCGTTCGTGTCGGGCCAGGCCATCGCCGTCGACGGCGGCTACACCGCTGGACGGGACCACCACCTGACCGAGCTGCTCGGGCTCTAGGCGCGGACGGAGCGCGCCTCGTCACGACGCCACCGCGAGCGAGTGACCCGGCCGCCGGGCTTCGGTACCGTCGGGCCAGATGGCTTCGTCGTCCCCGGCCGAGCGCGACCCCGGTCGTTGCTTCGCATGAGCGACGCCCGCGCGCAGGAGCGGATCCAGGCGCTCGCTCGGCGGCTGCAGCATCCTGATCCGTCGCAGCTCTGGTTCCAGCTCGCGGAGATCGCGGGCGAGCAGATCTATCTCCGTCACGGCATCGAGGTCGGGGAGGACGACGTGGTGCTCGACGTCGGCGCGAACGTCGGGGTCGCCGCCGCGTTCTTCGCGGTCCAGTGCGGAGCCCGCGTCGTGCACAGCTTCGAGCCGGTTCGCCCGGTGTGCGAGCTGCTGCGGAAGAACGTCTCCGGTCTGCCTGCCTGCGTGGTTCACGAGCAGGGGCTGTCGCGCGCCTCGGGCGAGAGCGCGATCACCTACTACCCGGGTGCGGCGGCGATGTCGGGGCTCTACGCCGACCCGCAGCGCGACCGGGCCCTAGTCCGCGCCGTGCTGGCGAACCTCGGCGTTCCGGCCGACGAGGCCGACGCACGCCTCGCGAACGCGTTCGAGCCCCTGACGCTCCGCTGCGAGCTCAGGACGCTCTCCTCCTTCCTCCGCGAGGAGGCGCTCGCCCGGGTGGATCTGCTCAAGATCGACGTGGAGCGTGCGGAGCTCGACGTGCTGGCCGGCATCGACGAGGCGGACTGGCCCGTGATCGCCCAGGTGGTCGTCGAGGTGCACGACGAGGGCGGCCGGCTCGACGCGATCTCCGGCACGCTGGTCGACCGCGGATTCCGCGTGGCGCACGAGCAGGATCCCGCGATGCGCGGCACGGACGTCCAGCTGGTCTACGCGACGCGCCCATGATCTTCGTTCCGCCGCCGGGGCCGGTGATCCTCGAGCCCCAGGACAGCCCCGGCCATCCGTGGGCGCCGTGGTTCGCGGCGGCACGGGAGGAGCGGCGCGCGCGCTACGCCTCGAAGCGTCATTCGTCGCGCGCCCGCCGGCCCCGCGCAGTCCTGACCATGGTGTACAACGAGCCCGTCTTCCTGCCGATCTGGCTGCGGTACTACTCCCGCTTCTTCCGTCCCGACGAGATCTTCGTGCTCGACAACGGAACGACCGATGGCTCGACGGAGCGCGACGGCTTCGTGCGGATCCCGGTCGCGCACGACACCGTCGACCACCTCTGGATGCTCCGCACGATCGAGGAGATGCAGCACGAGCTGCTGCGGCGGCACGACGTGGTGCTCGTCAGCGACGTCGACGAGATCGTGACGCCGGTGCCCGAGTGGGGAGCGCTCGACGCCTACCTCGACCGCTTCGACGAGGAATGGGTGAACTGCCTCGGCTACGAGCTGCTGCACCTGCCCGAGCGCGAGCCGCCCCTTCGGCTCGATCGACCGATCCTCGACCAGCGGGGGTTCTGGTTCTTCAACGGGGCCTACGACAAGGCAGCGCTCGCGACCGCGCCCGTCCGCTGGAAGCCGGGCTTCCACGGTCGCGCGGACCAGCATTTCAACCTCGACCCCGACCTCCGGCTCGTCCACCTTCATCGCATGGACTACGGCCTCTGCCGCGAGCGTCACCGGACGCGCGACCGCAAGGCATGGGCGGCGGAGGATGCCGCCCAGGGCTGGGCGTCCCACAACCGGCTCACCGGCGGCGAGGCATTCGATCGCTGGTTCACCCGGGAATCCGGCTTCTCCTTCATCGAGATCAAGCTCGAACGCATCCCGGCCACGTGGCGCGGACTCTTCTGAGCCGGCTGCGGGCGCTGCGCGACCGGATCCTCCTGCCGGAGGCGACGTCCGGCACGGATCAGTGGCAGCGCGTCGCGCTGATCGAAGCCGTGGATCGCTACATCGCGGCGCTCGATCCGCCCACGCGGTCCGCGGCGGAGATCAGCGGGAAGGCGCACGCGGCGCGGCCGTGGAAGCGCTTCGTGAGCCTCGACTACCCGGAGTTCGATCTCTGCGCGCCGCTCGGCGACCGCGGGCCCTTCGACGTCGTGATCTGCGAGCAGGTGCTCGAGCACGTCGCCGATCCGTTCGCGGCCGCGGCGAATCTCCGGGGCCTGTGCGCGCCCGGTGGCCACGTGATCGTCTCCACGCCGTTCCTCGTCCGGGTGCACGAGCTCCCGCTGTACGGGCTGCACGACTACTGGCGCTTCACTCCGCGCGGCCTGCGCAGCTTGCTGGAGCGCGCCGGGCTCGAGGTCGAGTCCGTCGGATCCTGGGGGAATCGGAGCTGCGCCGTCGGGAACTTCGATCGCTGGCCGGCCTATCGATGGTGGCATTCGTTGCGCAACGAGCCCGACCTGCCCGTGCAGGTGTGGGCGTTCGCGAGGAACCCCGGCTGAGCCCGGCGTCCGGCCCGGCCACTGGCCGCGGCGCGCGTCTCCCTTCCTGCCGCGTCAGCGGTCCGGCGTGCGGCGCTCGTACAGCTGCATCTTTCGGCTGCCGAACGCATCGCTCCGGGCCTCCCACACGAGCTCGTAGTCGCGTCGAAACCATTCGGCAGTGAGCGTCGATCGGCGCGTGAACACGTCGAGGCTGATGAAGTAGGCCGGCCTCAGATCGTGGATCATCCGCGCGGGCAGTACGTAGTGGATGCCGGCGACGAACGCCCCGTCCGGCGCCGGGTAGTAGGCGACGGCCTCGGGCGAGACCAGGCCGACGGTGTCGAAGATCGTGCAGTCGCACGCGTAGCCCAGCGCGCCGATCTCGGTCGCAGCCACCACGTCGCCGGGGCGCGAGCGCTCGCGCACCACCGCCGCTGCCTCCTGGTAGAGCGCCTCGCGCTCGACCCAGATGGACAACGGCACGAGCCATGGGCGCCCCGGCACACGCCCGAAGTTCAGCCCGGCCACTTGTGCCAGGGCGATCCATCCGCACAGGCCGAGCGCGACCTTGCGCGTGACTCGTGATCGGCTCGCGCGCAGCGCGCCCGCCAGGCCGGCGAAGACGCCGAGGAAGACGAACGGCATGGCGGGCACGACGTACCATTCGGCCATCGTCACGCCACGAACGCCAACGAGCGCGTAGCTTCCGAAGAACAATGGCACGTAGGCCAGCACGACGAGCCAGCGGCGATCGATGCGCGCGGCGTAGCGCGCGCCGATCGCCCACAGCCCCGCCACGGCCAGCGCCGCCACCACCAGGCCGCGCGCGAGATCCGGCGGCACGAACAGCGCGATGCCCTTGGCGGCCAGGCCGATCGGGCCGCCGATCGCGATGCTGCCGAGCTGGTACAGGATCTGGAGCAGGTTCTCGGCAGGCTGGGATTGGTAGATCGCGTGGCTCTTGGCCTGCATGGACTGAGGCACCGGGCTGCCGTACTGCACGAAGGCCCATGCGATCCACGGCAACCAGAGCGCAAGCACCAGCCACAGCTCGCGCACCGGCGCACGGCGCCGCTCGAGAGCGAGGCCGCCGAGGAGGACGAACAGCACCACCAGCGCGTCCGGCCGCGCGAGCACGGCGAGGGCTGCCACCGACACGGCTGCGGTACAGCGACGCATGAGGAAGAGTGCCACGGCGGAGACGCCCAAGGCCGCCACCAAGGACGACTCCATCCCGCCGGCGGCGTAGCGCAGGCTGATCGGATAGAAGGCCCAGCCGAGCGCGCACAACCCCGCCGCCCACCGCGGCAGCTCCATTTGCCTGGCGAGCCGATAGAGCAGGTACGTGACCAGGCCATCGGCCAGCGCATTGATCCACAAGCTCGCCGTGGGAATGTCGAGCTGCGTGGCCCAGGTGACGGCCGCTGGCGCGAACGCATAGAGCGGCGTCGAGGTGCCGAGCACCGCCTGGCCGGGGTTGTAGACCAGCCCCGAGCCGTTCAGCAGGTTCCGCGCGTACCGGAACGTGATGTAGGCATCGTCGACCGTCCACGTTCCGATCGCGAGCCGGAGCCCGACGGCAAGGCCGACGAGCGCGACGATCCCCCAACGCCGCACGATCCGATCGCACGCCTTGCGTCGATCTCCGATCTCGCTGTCGCGCTCCGCGTCGGTCAACCGCGGCTCCCGATCGCCGTGAGATGAGCTACCACTCCGAGCCCTTCGCTCGAGCGGGTCGCCATCCGGGCATCGACGGATGGATGGACGGCGGAAGCGGCGGCGGCACCGGAAGGGCGCCGCCGGGCAGGGGCCACATCACTGGTGTGACGTCGGAGCGGATCGGCTCGCCGGGCTCTATGCCCGCGCGGTCGACCGCGAAGTGCGGGTGACCCGGCACGCTGCGGTGTGCGCCGTCGGCGAACAGGATCATGGTGTGGACACGACGCGCGCGGTCCGTCCGATTCGGCCCCGCGAGGTGGATCGTGAGCCCGTGGTGGAAGGCGACGGCGCCGCGGGGCACCTCGCAGAAGACGGGCGCGACACCGCGGCTGACGGCGGGATCGCCGAGGTCGAAGCCCTTGCCGGCGAAGATGTTGGCGAAGCGGCGCACGCCTTCGAAGCGATGGGAGCCGGGCAGGTAGCCCATCGCGCCGCCCGCGATCGTCGACCCGTCGAACGGGATCCACGCCGTGATGGTGTCGGTCTCGACCATCGGCCAGTAGGGCTGGTCGTTGTGCGCGTCGGTGGCGCGGCCGCCGGGCTCCTTGTAGAGCGCCTGGTCGTGCCACAAGCGCAGGCACGGCGCGCCGACGAGCCGCGCGGCGATCTCGCCGATGCGGGGGTGGAAGGTGAGCGGTCGGACGTCCACGCAGTCCTCCCAGAGATTCATGCACTGACGGAAGCTCTGCTCGTAGGGCGTCTTCTCCGCGAGCGAGCGCGTGTCGCCGTCGCTCCGCCGGGCGACGGCGGCGTCCACGGCCGCGCCGTAGCGATCGAGCTCCTCGCTCGTGAGGACGCCGTCCACGACGAGGAAGCCGTCGCGCCGGTACTGCTCGATCTGCTCCGGGGAGACCGTCGTCGCCATGGCGGGTTCCTCGCCGGGGACAGGCGACACCGCCCCCCCGGCCGGCTCGAGCTCCGGGCCCATTCTACTCGAGGATCTTCGCCGGTTCCGTGCGATCGAGAGGTGGGCGAGGCTGCGCGCCCGGGCGCTCCTCCTCCCGCGAGATCGTCTCCGCGAGCCCTGGCGCCCGGACTGGAGCGGCTTCGAGCGACGCGCCATGGTGTCGGGCGCTCGACCGTCGACGACCGCTATCGGGGGTTCTCGACGTGTCCCGGGGCCGTGCTCGTGGGCGGTCGGGGGCGGCGGCGGCGACATGTGGCGCGGAGCCCCAGGATTCCGCTCCCCACCAGCGCGAGGGAGCCCGGCTCGGGCACCGGGTGGAGGTAGTCGAAGCCCGAGGCGCTCTGCAGGCTGACGCCGGACGCGGGATTCCCGAGCGCGTCCAGGATCGTGGCCGACTCGAACAGCCCCGTGTGGCTCAGGTCGACGATCGCTTCGCCGGCGTCGTGGCAAGCCACGTCGGTGGACAGGTTGCACGTGATCCCGATGGGGGCCGGCATCGTGAACTGCGCCGAGATGGTGAACCTCGTGTCGAGGGCGGTCTCGAAGCCGATCGCGAGCGGAACGTGGAGGAACCATGTCTGGTCCAGGGGCTGGGGAGCGGCCATGTCCGGCACGGTCGAATCGATGCGAGCGTGACCGCATCGCCGCCGATCGTGGCGAGGAAGCCGCTGCACGTGAACGAGAACGACTCGACGACCGAGGGAAGCGCGAAGTTCACGTTGCTCGGCGCGGTGAAGGAAGCGCCGAAGGCGCCGGTCACGTGGACGGGCACGACGAGCGTGAAGCGCGTGCCCGGCGCCGCGGCCCCGAGCGCCAGGATGGAGTCGACGACTTCACCGGTCGCGACGGAGGAGAACGTGAGCGCCGGGTGTCCGGAAAGTGTCACACCGGGGAGAGTTTTTTTGCACGCCGGGGCGGCGCGCTACGGCACCAGGGTGGGCTTTCCAGGCGCGCCCAGCGTGACCGGATTGCGGTCGCCGATGCAGCCGATGCGCTGGGTCGAGACGATCAGGTTGTCGCGGTAGCGCTCCCGCACCCCGGGTGCGCCGCCGTTCCAGTAGTTCTCCAGGGAGACGGCATTGATGCCGTAGCCCTGCCAGGTGCCGACGAGGTTCAGCCCGTCGATCTTCGCCTCGTGGTGGTCGTCGACCCAGAACTCGATCAGACCGTCGTGCTGGCCTGGCGTGTTGAGCTTCGTGTGCGCCTCGACGCAGAACCAGCGATCGGAGCTCGCCGTCGCGTACACCGGAGTGGTGCCCTCGCCGCTGCCCGTCCAGCCGGGGTCGATCCGATTGTTGCCGCCCAGCCAGCGCAGGTTCGCGAAGTCGTTGTAGGTCGTCGTGATGAGCTGGTTGTTCGTTCCGATGCCGCTCGCGGGCTCGGCGTAGAGGTTCGGGCTGCCCGGCGAGTTCCACAGATGTCCGATCATGGCCTGCGCCCAGTTCGGACCGGCGATGATGTAGACCCGCGAGAGCTTGGCGGGGGAGCCGGTCCAGCCGGCCTGGGTGCGCACGTACTCCCGCCAGTAGATCTCGCGGAAGTCCTGCTTGCCGTGGCTCTGGGGCGGGTAGAAGGAGCTCGGCGCGCGTCCGAAGCTGCGGATCAGCCAGCCCGCGGCGACCTGACCCGCCTGGAACGTGGCCTTCATCCCGTAGCTCCCGCCGACGCCGACGTTCGCGGCACGCACGAAGGAGGTTCCGTCGGGGTTGTACTCGACGAACCGCTGGGAGAGCGGAGCCGGGTCTTCGTAGTCCTCGCAGAAGAGGATGTTCGGATCCGGCTGCGCGGAGCCCGGACAGCCCGGCTCGGCGGCACGCGCGGGGCTCGCGACGAGGAGAAGCAGGGCTGCGATGCGGAGTGCCTTCACGGGTTCATCCACCTCCAGAGGCGGGCTCCGAGCGTCCCCGCCGGCACCCCTCCCTCCGGATGGCCGGCGAAGGGCAGCCCTCCCGCCTCGCAATCCTTCTCGGCCAACCCGCTCCGCCGAAGGTGAGAGCCGTCACAGCTCGGGCGAGACGACTAGCGAGGCCGCGGCACGCCCGGCGCGCGTACGGCTCGCAGCTTCGGCCCGTGGAGCAGCGCTCCGCCGCCCCAGATCGACACGGCCGTGCGTACGGCCTCCTGCCGCGAGACGCCGAGGCGCTCCGCATAGCGCGGATCCGCGGCCTTCGTCACGAGATAGTCGAGCATGATCAGCGCCACCTTCGAGTCGAGGTCCGGCCGGAGGAACGGGGCCAGGAAGGGGGCGGCGGCCCACTTTCGCTCTTCGATCTGGGCCTGGAAGCGCCGCCAGCACTCGGGGTGGTCGCGGTGCAGGTCCTTGAAGAACGAGGGCGAGACGTTCGCGAGGCTGGACGTCCAGGAATCGGCCCAGGCGAGAAGCCGCTCCAAGGCCGTGTTGCAGTCTTCGACCTGGCCCAGGTCGAGCGCCTCGATCGCGGCCAGCTCGAGGGCCCACGCGTCGACCATCGCCGAGACCAGCTCGTCCTTCGAGGCGAAGTGCTTGTAGAGCGTCATCGGGCTCATGCGGAGCTCCGTGGCGAGCTCGCCCATCACCACCGCACGGATGCCCGATCGCTTCGCCTTCGAGGAGAAGGCCGCGAGGATCCGCTCTCGCGCCCGCTCCATGGCCTGGGCGGAGCCTCGGGGGGCCGCCAGCGAGCCCCTGCGGGAGCCGTGTTCCATTCCTTCTCTCGCCTCCAAAAGAACTTCGAGTAATGAAATAGTCCTTGAACTACTGTTCCGCTCGTCGCCAGAATGCGCTGGTCCTCGCACTCCACCTCGGACGGGAGGCTCACACCGTGTCGAACAGTTCGCTCCGCTGGCTCGTCGCGATGGCGTCCACGCTCCTGCTCTCGACGGCAGCCAGCGCCGCCAGCGACCTCATCTACAGCAGCCGAGGCGGCTCCGCGCTCTGGAACTTCTGCTACGGCAAGGCCGATTCTACGACCCTGCCCCCCGATCCGCGCACGCTCGTGCAGCCCGGGATCGGCGACGCTCGCGCCGTCTCGTTCAACGCCTTCTACAAGGACTGCCATACGAACCCGGCAGCCGTGCAGGAGGCGGGGCACCCGACGACCTGCGGCGAGCTCCGCGCGCGGTTCTATCGCGGGGAAGCGCTGCTCGACACCGGCGCGAACGGCGTCGGCGCCCTGTTCACGGGCAACGACACGACCACGCTCGAGTCGGGCTTCGGCACGTCGACGCTCACGGCGGCCCAGTACAACTCTCTCTGGCTCACGTGGGGCGGCTTCCTGCTCCGCCCCGACAACTTCGACGACCTCGTCGCCGAGCGATACGGCTCCGCCTTCGGCCCGGGCCGCAATCCGTACCCGAAGCCCGGCGAGGACCCGAACAGGACCAACGGCGGCAGCGGGCGCCTGCCCGAGATGTTCACCCAGCGGCGGCTTCCCGACGGGAGGTGGAGCGGGCGGATCGGGATCACCTGCCACGCGTGTCACAGCGGCGCCGTGAACGGAACGCTCGCGCCGGGCGGCGGCAGCAGCCTCCAGGACCTGCACCTCCTGCTGCGCGATGCGGCCCCGCTCGGCTACCTGCCGTCTCTCGCCGCCCTCGCCAACCTGACGCGTACGCGCGGCACGAACAACGCGAGCGACATCAACCTGGCGTTCATCTTCCCGGACCAGGGCGTGCTCCCGCTCGACGTCTTCTTCGGCGTTCTCGGCTCCGGCTCGACGGCATCGATGGATACACCGGCCTAATGGAACATGGGACACCGTCCGGTGAAGTTCGTGGACGGCGTCTTCCCGATCGACGCCCCGCGCGTGGACATGGTGTTCTACACGCCCTTCTTCGGCCTCTTCGGGTCGCTGGGCGGCCCGATCTCCGAGGCGGGCCAGGACTGGATGCGCGCGCACGGCCCGGACCTGAACTCCTGGGTCGAGACGCTGAAGGCGCCGCGCTACCCCGGCACGGTCAACACGGCGCTCGCCGAGCAGGGCGCGGTGCTCTTCCACACGCTCGATCTGTGGGCCCCGACGAGGAACAACCCCGTCGCGAGGCCCTCGACGGGCAACGGCTCCTGTGCGAGCTGCCACGGGGCCTACGCTCCGCGCTACGTCAACGATCCGAACTTCCTCGCCACGCCCGCGCTCGAGGGGATGGCTTCGTACATCACGCCCGAGCGCATCATCGCGACCGATCCCGTGCGCCTGAACACCAACAACGAGGCGGTGCAGATCGCCGGGGCCAGCAACTTCTTCGGCTATCCGCCGACGGCGGGGACCGCGAACGACTGCGGTCCGCAGAACCGGTCGGATCTCCGCGGAAGCCGCGAGCTCGGCTACCTCGCGCCGCCTCTCTACGGCGTATGGGCTACGGCGCCGTACCTACACAACGGCTCGGTGCCGAACGTGTGGGAGGTGCTGAAGCCCTCCGACCGGAAGCCGTTGTGGAAGCGGAAGTCCAAGGCCGCGCGCTGGGATCAGACGGGTCGCGTGATCATGGGATACGACACGAGCATGTCCGCCTACGACACGACCAAGCTCGGCTGGAAGTACGACACCCTGACGTGCCAGAAGCCGACGCTCTTGAACCCGTTCCCGTCGATGTATCTCGCCTGCGATCCGAGCGACGATCCGATCACGGCGTGGTACAGCCAGGTCCTGACGGCGCTCTACAGCAACGTGATCCTCGCCTGGAACGTGCTCTTCCCGCCGACCATCACGAACACGGACATCGAGAATCGCAAGATCTACAACGTCTACATGTACGGTCAGGGCAATGGCGGGCACGCGTTCACGTCGGTGCTCACGGACTCCGAGCGACTCGCGCTGATCGAGTACATGAAGACGCTCTAGGAGCGCCTCGGTCGGAGCGGCTCGACGCGCCCGCGTGACGCGTCCCGCGAGGAGTCGTCAGCGAGATCGCCGCGCGGATCGAGCACGCACGACAACAGCCACGCGGTCGCGAGTCGCAGTCTGCCCCCCGCTCCGGCGATGCTGCGAGCAGGTCTCGCAGGACTCCGGCCTTGCGGGAAGGAAGTGGCTCCCAGGCGGGTCTGCGCGGCGGCCGCTAGGCCCGCCTCTCCAGGTCAGGCAGGATCAGCGGCCCGAGACCGCCCGCGGGCCCGGCTAGCGGCCGGACCTCCGGTGGGCCGAGCCGCGGCGGCAGGCCAGGATCGCAAGGCCCGCGCAGGCCAGGGCAAGGGTCCCCGGCTCGGGCACGGTGGCAGGTCTCAGCACGAAGTCGTCGAGGAGGACCGAGTTGTCGCCCTGGCTGAACGTCGTCGTGCCGGCGATCTCCAGCGTGAAGACGCCGGTCCCGGAGGAGAAGACGACCGAGTGGGAAGCCCACGCAGAGCCCGTCGTCGTCGAGAACGACCCGAGGAGCGTGCCACCGAACGACACGGTGTAGCTCTCGTTCCCGGCCGCGCCGATGAAGGCCGCTCGGCCGGCGTCCGACCAGCTCAGCTCGTAGCTCCCCGCGACGTCGATCGTGACCGCTTGATCCATGACGCTGTTCGACTGGACCATCGCGAACTGCACGCCGTCCGGGAGGGGCGTCGGGGGCGTGATCGGCTGCGGCTTGCCATTCACGAGGTAGAGCTCTCCGGTCCAGCCCGTGACCGTCCCGCAGGACGGGGCCGCGAACGAGATGCAGAACGTGTCGGCGGCCCGCACGTCGGCTTCGAAGCTGCCGTTGGCCACCGAGGCCGCGCGGGCCGGCACGCTGGCGATCAGCGTCAAGGCGGTCAGCAAGGCGGCCGTCACGGTCCGAGCCATCACGATCTCCCTGGCCGGCGCAGGCGAGATGCCTTCGCCCCGCCGAATCGAGCATGCTGTCTCCGGCATCGCGGCCGGAGGCCTGGCCGTCGACCGGTTCCTTGGGGGAGTGGTCGCGATCGCGGCAAAGTGTCAAGCGGGCAGGCGGAGACGGGGCGGGGCGATCCCCGCGTTCCCTTGCAGCCGCGCTCGGCGAGACCCGCGGGCCCACACCGAGCCTCTGCTCGGCCGCCCCGATCCGAGGAGGAATGGCGTGCGTCCCTCTGCTCCCCACTATCTCCCCTGGAGCGCGAGCTTCGTCCTCACGCTCGCGCTGCTGCTCACCCTGGCGCTGATCCTGGTCGAGCTCGACCTCGTCACCTTCGCCTACGAGCGCCTCGGCCTACACCACCGCGTCGCCGTGGCGCTGCTCTTCCTCTCCCTCGTCGGGAGCGCCATCAACGTTCCGCTGGCCCGGTTTCCCGATTCCGAGGTCGTGTCGGACCGGATCGTGAGCGCCTACGGCGTGCGATACGTGGTCCCCGTCGTCGAGAGCTGGCCCGGCACGATCCTCGCGGTGAACGTCGGAGGGGCCGTCGTGCCGGTGCTGCTCTCGACGTACCTGCTCTACGCGGTCGGCCACGGGATCCACCTCCTCGCCGTCACCGCGCTCGTGGCCGCGGTCACGCACCGCTTCGCACGCCTCGAGCCCGGCGTGGGGATCGTCATTCCGAGCCTGATCCCGCCTGCCGCAGCGGCGCTCGCGGCCTGGCTCATCGCTCCCGAGGTACGCGCCGCGGCGGCCTACGTGGGCGGCACGCTGGGCACGCTGATCGGCGCCGACCTCTTGCACCTCGGCGGCCTGCGAGCCTCCGGGGCGCCCGTCGCGTCGATCGGCGGCGCCGGCACCTTCGACGGAATCTTCGTGACCGGGATCGTCGCCGTGCTCCTCGCCTGATGCCGAGGCGGCGCGCCCCGGCGCACGCGGCCCGCAGATTACGCCTCCGAGTGTCGGCTGAGCGCGTAGCGCACGTACGTCGCGCCCGCGACCGCACCCACCAGCGCACACGCGGACGCCAGCTCGAGCGCCCACGGAACCTCGAGCAGGATCGCGCCCAGCGTCGCGCTCTGGACGAACGTCGCGAGCTTTCCCACGGACTCGACGTGGTACAGCGGCCGCCTGCGCACGAGAGCGATCACGACGCCGGGCAGGCCGACGATCTCGCGCGTGCAGGAGAGACCGAGCAGCAGCGGCAGACCCCGTGCTCGGCGCGCCGTCTCGAGGGAAGGTCTGCCGTCCACCAGGTACGCGTGGGTGAGCAGGAGCAGCACGATCAGGACGGTGAAGACGCGGTCGACGAGCTGGTCCAGCGCCGCGCCTTCCGGGGTGACCCGTCCGAGGCGTCGGGCGACGAAGCCGTCGAGCCAGTCCGTGGCCGCGGCGAGCCCGAAGACGGCGAGGAGCACCCAGCGGGAATGTCCGGCGAAGAGCAGGTAGCCGAAGGGCAGCACGAGGAAGAGCCGCGAGAGCGTGATGGCGTTGGGCAGGTTCATGCCACGAGGATGGCGCTGCCGTCCGGCGGACGAGGAACGCGGTGCGCTCATCCTGCGATCCGACTCAGGGGAGAGCGCTCGACGACGCGCGAGCACAGGGTCCGACGCCCAGCGGAGCACCCCCGATCACGAGCAGGACGACCCGACTCGAACCTATCATGCGGGCGCTGCTCGCGCCTCGCCGCGAGGCAGGGAACGCCCGCGTACCTCGCGCGGTCGGAACGCGGGGGCCTCGGTGGCCATGACCGACAGGCGGAACGCCAGCACTTCGGATCGCCAGGAGCTCATCGGCCTTCTCTCCGTCTCCGGCTCGCTGGCGGGTCTCTGCATCACCGTCGTGGCGCTCATGAACACCTTCGACAAGACGCGAGCGGGAGTGTCGGCCATCGACGACGTGTTCGCATTCTGCGGAGCGGGCTTCCTGCTGTGCACCTATCTCATCTTCTGGGCGCTTCGCTCGGATCGGCCGAGCCTGTCGACGACGCTTCTCAAGATCGTCGACGCGATCTTCCTGCTCACGCTGACCTCGATGACGCTCGCCGGGTTCGCCGTGGTCTACACGGTCTGGTAGGGGGCGGGACCCGGCGGGTCGATGGGCGCAGGCATCCCGCCGCGCCTCGACCCGACCACGTTCCCCGATGAAGGGAAGGGACTGCCTCGCGCCGGATCGTGGGGGGTCGCTCCCAGCCCGAAGAGGTCCTGAGCTCGAAGCCGGCATGGAGCGGAGAGATCACCTCCGCCGTCCCGCCGCAGCTATGATCGGTCGAGAACGCAGCGCGCGGCATGCCGCCGATGCCCGAGCCGATGACGCCGGGGCCAGAACGCGTGGCCCATGCTGACCGTGACGCTCCAGCGGTTCGCGTCCCTGCCGAGCGTTCTGCTCTCGAAGATGTCGAGCGAGCCGCAGCTCTGGACGTACGGACCCCTGGGGCGCGTACATGACCCTGCCGGCGATCGACGCACTGCTCGGCCGGAGGAACCGCGCGCGCGGCGCTTGCCGAGCTGCAGCGGCTGCGGTCGCGCTGGCTCTCGCGGCGCTGCTCCTCGGAGCGGCGGCGCGCGCCGCCGAGATCAAGACCGTGCTCGTGATCTACGGGAGCTCGCGGCTCCTTCCCGCGACGGTCGAAGCCGAGCGCGCGATTCGCGAGAACGTGGCCAGCACTGCAGAGCGTCCGGTCGAGCTCTACACCGAATATCTCGACGCGCCGCGCTTCGGCAGCCCCGCTGCCGTCCGGAGCTTCGAGCGCTATCTGCACGAGAAGTACGCGGAGCACCCGCCAGACGTGATCCTGGCTGCGGGCAGCGACGCGCTCGAGCTGGTCATCCACAGCCGAGCGGAGCTCTTTCCCGAGGTGCCCGTCGTTCACATCGGATCGAGCAAGGCTCGGATCGCTCGGCTGTATCCGCTCCCGTCCGACGTGATCGGCGTGCCGGTCGTGTACGACTCGGCCGGAACGGTCGAGCAGGCGCTGCGCTGGCACCCGAACGCGCGCCGGCTGGTCGTGGTGACGGGCGCGAGCGACGACGACCGCGAGCTGACCCGGCGGTTGCGCGACGAGCTCGCGCCCTTCGCCGAGCGCGTCCCCATCGAGTACCTGTCGGAGCTCGGCATGCCCGAGCTCGAGAAGCGCCTGGCGGAGCTCGAGCCCGGGACCGTCGTGTTCACGCCCGGCTTCTTCCAGGACGGCGAGAGCCGCATCTTCACGCCGCGCGAGACGGCCGAGAAGATCGCCGCGGCCGCTCCCGCGCCAGTGTACGTGCCGTACGACACGTTCCTCGGTACCGGGGTCGTGGGCGGACGCGTACCGAGCTTCGCTGAAATGGGAAAGCAGGGAGCGGAGCTCATCAACCAGATCCTCGCCGGCGCTGCGCCGCAATCGCTCCAGCTTCCCGAGAGGCCGCCGATCCACCTCGAGCTCGACTGGCGCCAGGCGCGGCGCTGGGGGATCCGCGAGTCCGACGTTCCCGCCGGTGCGGTGATCCGGTTCAAGGACCGGACGTTCTGGGAGGCGCACCGCGCCGTCGCGATCGGTGGCCTCGTGGTCATGCTGCTGCAGACCGCGCTGATCGGCGCGCTGCTGGTCGAGCGGCGGCGGCGTCGGCGAACCGCGGCGGTGCTCGACGCGATCGAGCGCCGCATGAGCCTCGCCGTGTGCGCCGCCGGGCTCTCGACCTGGACCTGGGACGTCGGGCGCACCGAGCCGATCGGCCTCGGCGCGCTGCATCCCGCGGATCGATCCCTGGTCGAGCAGGCCGCGCGGGCGGCGCTCGCCGGCAACTCCGACCTCAGCATCGAATACCGCGTGCTGCGCTCCGACGGCGAGGTGCGCTGGCACGCGGCGTACGGGCGCGCGGACCAGAGCGGCGGCGAGCCCCGCCTGCTCGGCGTGTCGCGCGACATCACAGAGCGCAAGCTCGCGGAGCGCGACGCCGAGCGGGACCGCGCCGCGCTCCGCCACATGATGCGCGCGTCGATCCTCGGCCAGCTCTCGGCGTCGATCGCGCACCAGCTGAACCAGCCGCTGGCCGCGATCCTGTCCAACGCGGAGGCCGCGAGTCAGCTGCTCGCACGGGAGCCGCTCGACGTCGCCGAGCTGTGCGGAATCTGCGCCGACATCGTGCGTTCCGACCAGCGAGCGGTCGAGGTGGTCCGGCGGCTCGGCGCGCTGTTCCGGCGCGGCGAGGTGATGTTCGAGCCGTTCGACCTGAACGGCCTGCTGCGCGAGACGCTCGAGCTCACCCGCTCGGAGCTGGTGATGCGCCACGTCGCGCTCGTCACGGACCTGGCAGGGAACCTGCCGCCCGTCGAGGGCGAGCGCATCCAGCTGCAGCAGGTGTTCCTGAACCTCGTGATGAACGCTGCCGACGCGATGGACGACACCACGGAGGGCGAGCGCGAGCTCTCGGTGCGAACGGCGGCGGTCGGGCACGCCGTCAGCGTCTGGATCCGCGATTCGGGCAGCGGGATCGGCGCGCGCGAGATCGAGCGCGTGTTCGACCCGTTCTGGACCACGAAGCCAGGGGGCATGGGGATGGGCCTCGCGATCTGCCGCTCGATCGTCGACCTGCACCACGGCACGCTGCTCGCAGCGAACAACCCGGATCGCGGCGCGACCTTCTGCGTCACGCTGCCGGGGTGCGCCGCGTGAGCGAGCGGCAGACCGTCGTCGTGGTCGACGACGACGACGATCTCCGCAAGGCGCTGGCTCGTCTCCTGCGCGGCCACGGCTACGAGGTGAAGGCGTTCGATTCGGCCGAGGCATTCCTCGCGGAGCAGGAGCCGAGCGCGCCTGCCTGCCTCGTGCTCGACGTGAGCCTGCCCGACCTCGACGGCCTGGGGCTGCAGTGCCGACTGGCCGAGACGGGCCGGAGCTGCCCGATCGTGTTCCTCACGGGCTTCGGCGACATCCCGAAGTCGGTGCGCGCGATCAAGGCGGGCGCCGCCGACTTCCTCACCAAGCCCGCGAAGGCCGAGGTGCTGCTGCCCGCGCTGCGCGCGGCGATCGAGCAGGGCGCCGCCCGGCGCGCGGCCGACGCCGATGCGGCCGTGCTGCGTGCGCGCTTCGAGAGCCTGTCGGAGCGCGGGCGCGAGGTGCTCGACGGTCTCGCCGCCGGCAAGCTCAACAAGCAGGTCGCCGCCGACCTGGGCATCGTCGAGCAGACGGTGAAGTTCCACCGTTCGCGGATCATGAGGCACTTCGCGGCGAACTCGGCCGCGGAATTGATGCTGATCGCCGCGAAGCTCGGGCTCGGCCGCGAGCGCGGTCGCTGAACCTAGGTCTAGTCTCCTCGCCCCGGCCCTGCGCATAGCATCGCGGGCGGGGCCCAATGATCAGAGAAGCTCCATGCGTCGGAGTCGTCGAGGACGATGCGGAGGTGCGCGTCGCGCTGGGCCGCCTGCTGCGGATCGCCGGCTACGAGGTCGCCACGTTCGAGTCGGGCGTCGAGCTCCTGGCGGCGCGCGGCGCGCGAATGCCGGACTGTCTCGTCGTCGACGTGCACCTCCCGGGAATGTCGGGCTTCGAGATGCAGGCGCGGCTGCGGGCCGAGGGCTTCGATCCGCCCACGGTCTTCATCAGCGGGGGCGAGGATCCCGGTCTCGCCGAGCGGGTGCGCGAGGTCGGCGGGGTGCGCCTGCTCCACAAGCCGTTCTCGAACGCGGCGCTGATCGAAGCGGTGGTGGCCGCGCTCGCGCGAGCGCGTGCGAGCTAGACCAACGTCTAGTGGTCGCCGCGCGCGCGAGCGAGATACGGTGCCCCGACGGAGGCTCGACCGATGTCGATTCGCGCCGCGGCCGTCGTCGCCGCGTCACTCGCTCTCGGTTGCGCAACGACGCAGCAGACGAAGATGAGCGCGCAGGAGAAGGAATCGGCCTGCACCTTCCTCGGCCCGTCCGTGTGCGCCGAGCTCTCGTCGACGCCGCCGCCGGGGCGCTTCTCCAGCGCTGCGGTCTCGAGCAGCGGCGAGCCGGTCGCCGAGCTGCGCTACGTCGACACCGAGGCGCCCTGGACGCAGTACCACAAGGTGCTGCTCTCTCCGATCACGTTCTGGGGCGGAGACGACACCAGCCTCTCGCCCTCCGACCAGCAGAAGCTGGCCGAGTACTTCTACCAGGTCGTGGAGAAGCAGCTCGCGACCCGGTTCGAGCTCGTCCAGGAGCCCGGCCCCGGCACGCTGACGATCCAGTGCGCGCTGATCGACGCGCAGACGGCCACCCCGATCCTGCGCACGATCTCGATGGTGATCCCCCAGGCGCGCGCCCTCGCCACGCTGAAGTACGTGGCCACGGGCACCTACGCGTTCGTCGGCGGCGCGACTGCGGAGGTGAAGATCCTCGACTCGCTCAGCCATCGAGTGCTCGCGGCGGGCGTCGACCGGCGCATGGGGGGCGGTGCGCTGACGACCGCCGCGCAGTGGCAGCTCGGCGACGCAGAGAACGCGATGAACGCCTGGGCGACGCAGCTCACGGACCGACTGGGGGCATGGACCTCCGGCACATGACGAATCCCCCGACACACAAGGAGAACGAGATGCCCAAGAGGTCTCGGGCCCGAACGGTCGCGGTCCTCGCCTCGGCGCTGCTGGCGACCCTCGCCGCGCTCGCTCCGGCGGCCGCGCAAGCGCAGGCGAAGAAGCCGAACATCCTGGTCATCATGGGAGACGACGTCGGCTGGTTCAACGTCGAGCCCTACCACCAGGGGATCATGACCGGGAAGACGCCGAACCTGATGCGCCTCGCGCGCGAGGGCATGCGCTTCACCGACTACTACGCCGAGGCGAGCTGCACCGCGGGGCGCGCGAACTTCATCACCGGCGAGATCCCGCTGCGCACCGGCCTCACGACGGTCGGACAGGCCGGCGCAGACGTCGGCATTCCCGACAAGGCCGCCACGCTCGCGTCGGCGCTGAAGGAGCAGGGCTACGCCACGGGGCAGTTCGGCAAGAACCACCTCGGCGACCTCAACAAGTACCTGCCGACGGTGCACGGCTTCGACGAGTTCTTCGGGTACCTGTACCACCTCGACGCGATGTCGGACCCGTACTGGTACTCGTTCCCCGTGGACGAGAAGTACTTCGATACCTACGGCCCGCGCGACCTGATCCACAGCTTTGCGACCGACACGGACGACCCGACCGAGCAGCCGCGCTGGGGCAGGGTCGGCAAGCAGAAGATCGAGGACGAGGGCCCGCTGCCGCCGTTCCCGAACATGTCGAGCGTGCCGAACATGCACGACCTGCCGTTCAAGAAGGCGAAGTACGACATGACGACCTTCGACGAGGTGCTGGTCAAGGCGTCGAGCGACTTCATGGACAAGGCCAAGAAGGACGGCAAGCCGTTCTTCGTCTGGCACAACACCACGCGCATGCACGTCTGGACGTTCCTCGCCAAGAAGTACGGCGACATGCAGAACAGCAAGACGAACTACGGTCTCGAGGAAGCAGGCATGGCGCAGCTCGACGACAGCGTCGGCGCGCTCTTGAAGCACCTCGACGACATGGGCGAGGCCGACAACACGATCGTCATCTTCACCACCGACAACGGCGCCGAGGTCTTTACGTGGCCGGACGGAGGCATGACGCCCTTCCGTTCGACCAAAGGCACGGTGTTCGAAGGCGGCTTCCGGGTGCCGGCGATCATCCGCTGGCCGGGCAAGGTCAAGCCGGGCCGGGTCGAGAACGGAATTTTCTCCGGCCTCGACTGGCTGCCGACCCTCGCCGACGCCGCCGGCAATCCCAACATCACCGACCAGTTGTTGAAAGGCGTCGCACTGGAGGGCCAGACCTACAAGAATCACCTGGACGGCTATGACCAGATGAGAGTGCTGACGGGCGAGGGCCCATCCAACCGGCATGAAATCTTCTATTTCGGCGGCCCGCATCTCGGCGCCATCCGCATCGACGATTTCAAGTTCCAGTTCTACCAGCAGGACTATGGCTGGCCTGGCGAAAAGACCACGACCGACATGCCGACCATCGTCAACCTGCGCCAGGACCCGTTCGAGCGGACGCCGTCGATCCGCGGCCAGACGCTCAACAATCTCGGCGGCGGCTATATGAACGATTTTTATGCGCGCGAATTCTGGCGCTTCGTTCTGGTGCAGCAGAAAGTCGCGGCATTGGCGGCGACGGCGATCGACTTTCCGCCGATGCAAGCGCCGGCTTCCTTCAATCTGGAGGCGGTGAAACGCGAGATCGACCAGAAGATGAGGGAGCACGAGGGGCAGTAAGTGGGGGCCATCACGGATGATCACCGACGTCTGAGCGCGTCGGTGATCGGAGGCCATTCGCGTCACCGCCCATCAAAACCCGAGGCGCGACGCGGCGAATGTCTCCTTGGGTCGGAGACTGGCCATGAAACGAAAAACTCCGCCGGCGGCGCGGCGGGGTTTTATCGGGAGCGGCGGGAGGCTCAGGCTTCGGCCGTCACCTTGGCGCCGCCTTCGCTGACGTAATCGATGTTCTTCTCGTTCAGCGCCGCGACGCAGATGCGGCCGCTGTCCAGCGCATCGACCGAATGTTTTTCGCGCAGCGCGATCGGCTGCGCCGTGGTGAGGCGCGAATAGGAGAACATGCCGTTCTCGATTGCCGGGCGCGCAAAAAGCCGTCAGGACAGGTTGGCGCGCTCCGGGGACGACGAGGAACAGGCGAGCATGCCGCTGGCGACGACGCGGTCGGCGCTGGAGGCGTTGAAGGCGCAGGGCGTGTTGTAAACCAGCGCCAACCGCAGCAGCGCCTTCACATCGACATCATGCGGCATCGAGGTGAGTGGGTCGGGGAAAAAGATCAAGAGATCGATTTTGCCCTCGGCGATCATGGCGCCGATCTGTTGGTCGCCGCCGAGCGGACCGGATTTGACGGGATCGATCCGCAGCCCGGGGCACGATCGGCTGACCAGCGCGCCGGTCGTCGCGGTGGCGATCAAGCGATGGGCGCGCAGCAATTCCGCGTGGCGGGCCACCCAGTCGGCGAGCGCCGCTTTCTTCTCATCATGGGCGATGATCGCGATTGTCAGGGACATGGCGAGACCTCCGGTTTTCAGAATTGCGGTTCGGCCGGGACGGCCACGGCGGCGTCCGGCGCCAGCGCATGGAGATGGGCGACCAGGCCTTGCGTCGAAGGATCCTTGCCGCTTGCGGATTGCCGCCGCGCGACAATGGGGAGGAGCGCGGTCGCCAGCTCCTTGCCCAGCTCGACGCCCCATTGATCGAAGGCGTTGACGCCGAAAATCGCCGCCTCGACAAAGACCCTGTGTTCATAGAGCGCGATGAGCCGTCCGAGCGCATGCGGATCGAGCTTGCCATAAGCGATGGTGAGCGACGGACGATTGCCGGGAAAGGCCTTGTGCGGCGCGAGCGCCTTCGCTTCTTCGGCGTCTTCCGTTCTTGCGAAATGGCGCGCCTCGGCTTCCGCGGCGCTCCGCCCGAGCATCAGGGCTTCGGACTGCGCGAGGCAATTGGCGACCAGAAGCTGGTGGTGATGCGCAAGCTGCGGCTCATGTCCCTCCGCGGCGACGATGAACTCGCAGGGAACGACCTCCGTTCCCTGATGCAGCAATTGATAAAAGGCGTGCTGGCCGTTGGTTCCCGGCTCGCCCCAGACGATCGGGCCGGTCGGACGGCGCGCGGCTTCGCCGGAAAGCGTGACGCTCTTGCCGTTCGACTCCATGTCGAGCTGCTGGAGATAGGCGGGCAGCCGGCTCAGCCGCTGATCGTAAGGCAGGATCGCGCGCGACGGATAAGCGCAGACGACGCGATGCCAGACGCCAATCAGGCCCAGCAGCACGGGCAGGTTCTCGGACAATTTCGCCTGCCGGAAATGCTGGTCCATGCGGAAAGCGCCGGCGAGGAAGTCGCGGAAACGCGTCTCGCCGATCGCCAGCATCAGGGGCAGACCGATCGACGACCAGATCGAATAGCGGCCGCCGACCCATTCGCCGAAGCCGAAAATGCGGTCGTGCGGAACGCCAAAATCGGCGCAGCGGTCAACCGCATTGGACAAGGCGACGAGATGGCTCGTCGCGGCCTTCTCGCCCAGCGCCTGCGCGAGCCAGGCGCGCGCCGCCTGCGCATTG
>DATKKW010000039.1:0-21723 GCA_035542715.1 Myxococcota bacterium | reverse complement strand
ACGCCGAGCACGAGGATCACGTGGGGCCGGGCCCGGGTCTCGAGGCCGGTTTCGGGACGGGGCTCGACGCGTCGGAGCTTCTCCAGCATCGCCCCCCGGAGGACGGAACGGACGGCGTCGGCGTCGCTCCCGGCGGCGCGCTTGCGGACCGTGTCGAGGAGGCTCTGGGCCGTGCCCACGCCCAGGTCGGCGGTGAAGAGGAGGTGCTCCAGCTCGTCGAGGAGCCCGGCGTCGACCTTGCGCCCGGCGAGGGCGCCGAGGCGACCGATCAGCGCATCGCTCGTGCGGCGCAGGCGGTCGCGAAGGCGGAGCGGCTTCGGCGGTGGCGGCGCAACGACCGGCGGAGCCGCGACGGGAGGAGGCGCGACGACGAGGGGCTCCGCGGCGATGGCGGGCTCCGGCGGGGGAAGCCGCTCCAGCGCGACGATCGGTGGAGCGAGGGACGCTGGCGCCGCGGTCGGAGGGGCGACCGGCTCGACCGCCGGCGCTCGCGCCGGCGCTTCCGGCGCAGGCCGTGAGCGCGGCAGCACGGGCTCGGGCCCCGCGACGCGCCGCGCGCGCCAGCGAAGGAAGAGGAGATAGAGCGTGACCAGGAGCAGGCCGAAGAAGCCGCCCTCGACCTGTGCGGGGTGCGCCTCCACGAAGGCGAGCGCCGTCGCCAGCAGCTCGCGAAGGACGTCGGGGATCTGGTCGGGGCTCATGGCCGGGCGAGGATATCAGCCGGGCGCGGTGCGGCGCAGGCCGGAAGGCGACGCGCTCAGGCTGCCGCGGCGGCGCGCACGGCGCGGACGTCCTCGGACACGATGAACAGGTACTCCGTGTTGCGCAGCCGCCCGGGCTGGCCGACGCGCTCGCCCCTCGGGTTGTAGATCCCGATCTGAGACCCCACGTAGCGCTTCCCGTCGACTGCAACGACCTCGACGTGACCCCGTCGCGAGAGCAGCGCCTCGAGCTCGTCGCGCGAGAGGTATCCCTCGTCGTTGAACGACACGACGAGATGGCGCACGCGGAGACGCTCGAGCAGGGTCGCGAGCGCGGGCCCGATCCGGCGCTTCGAGTTGAAGTCGCTCGCGTAGCTCCGGCAGGCGACGCGCTTGCACGCGACGCCGTAGACCTCCGGATGGTCCCAGCGCACGAGGCTCTCCCAGACGTGGTAGTTCCCGAGGTAGCGGTGCTGGTTGTAGGGCGGATCGAGGTAGGCGACGTCGGCCTCGAGGCGCTCGGCTGCGGCGAGCGCATCGAGGCCGTAGGCGCGGCCGGCTCCGGCCAGGACGTCCGGCATCCGCAGCGCGATCTCGGAGAGGGCGCGCGGCGCCCAGCGCTTCAGGTACGCCATCTGCACGCCGGTCGTGGAGTCGACGCGGTCGGCCGCCTCCATCAGCGCGACGAGGAGCACCGCCTCGAGGTCGGGCTCGAGCTCGCGCCGTGCGATCCACTCGCGCATCGCCTCGATCCGCGCGCCGTTGCGCGGATGGAAGTAGCGAGCGCGCTCGCAGTAGGTCTCGGTGAACCAGCCCGGGGCCGGCGACACGCGGGCGAGCTCGGCCAGGAGGCGCTCGGCGTCGCGGCCCACGCGCTCCCGGTCGGCCTGCACGTAGCAGCGCGCGAGGGCGTAAGCGTAGGCGTTGTGGTCGTTCGCGAGGACGAGCCGACCGGTGCGCTTCAGGGCGTGGCCCACGCGCGACGTGCCGGAGAAGAGATCGAGGACCGTCCTCGAGCCGGGCAGCCGCTCGATCGTGGCGAGGATCCGCGGCAGGAGGACGCGCTTCGATCCCAGGTACTTGATCACGACCTGCCCCGGGGCGCCCGGCGCGCTAGTGCAGCTCGACCGCCACCAGCTTGCTCACGCCCTTCTCCTCCATCGTCACGCCGTAGAGGATGTCGGCGATCTCGATCGTGCGCTTGTTGTGGGTCACGACCAGGAACTGGGAGTCGCGGGCGAGCTCCTTCACGATCTCGTTGAAGCGCCCGACGTTCGCATCGTCGAGCGCGGCGTCGACCTCGTCGAGCAGGAAGAAGGGCGACGGGCGCACCTGGAAGACCGACACGAGGAGCGCCACGGCCGTGAGCGTCTTCTCACCGCCCGAGAGCATGTTCACGTTCTGTACGCGCTTGCCCGGCGGCGACGCCATGATCTCGATCCCGGCCTCGAGCACGTCCTCCTCGTCGGTGAGGTGGAGGGTCGCCTTCCCGCCGCGGAAGAGCCGGGGGAAGTTCTCGACGAAGCGCGCGTTGACCGCGTCGAAGGTCTCCCGGAAGCGGCGGCGGCTCGTGCGGTTGATGCGCTGGATCGCCTCGCGCAGGGAGCTCAGGGTCGACTCGAGGTCGTGCTTCTGCTCCGAGAGGAAGCGCTGGCGCTCGGCCAGCTCCTCGTGCTCCTCGATCGCGCCGAGATTCACCTCGCCCAGCGCCTCGAGGCGCCGACGCACGTCTTCGAGGCGCGCGCGCCGCTCGGCGGTCGGGAGCGCCACGAGCTCGACGGCCGCGCGCGGCGTGAGCGCCGGCTCGTCGTCCGCCGCCTCGGGCGAACCCTCCGTCGTGACCTCGACCAGCGCGCCGCCCGGCGTCGGCGCAGGGGCGACGCCCTCGCCCTCCGCCGGCGGCTCGGGCTGCGGCGTCGCCGCCTCGTCGAGGCTCGGCGGCGTCCAGCTCGTGAGCTCGACGCTCCAGCGCTCGGCCACGGCCTGCTCGAGGTGCTGGAGTCGCAGCTCGGTCTCCCGCAGCGCGAGCTCCGCCCGTCCGGCCTCTTCGCGCCGCGTCGCGGCCGTGGCGCGGAGCTCGCGGCCTGCCGTCTCGATCGCTCGCACGGCCTCCGCCTCGCGCTCGTAGGCCTCGCGCTTCGCGTCGCTCGAGAGCCGCGCGGCCTCTTCGTCGCGCAGGCGCGCAGCGAGGGCCACCTCGGCCTGGGCGATGCCGCTCGCGAGCTCCTCGCGCCGGGCCTCGGCGAGGGCGATCTCAGCGCTTCGCCGCGTGATCCACTCCTGCGTCTCGTGCAGCGTGACCTCCGCCCGCCGCAGGGTCTCGCGCAGTCCGTCGCGCTTCTCGACCCGGCCGGCGTGCTCGACCCGCCGTGCCGAGAGGGCCGCCTGCTCGCGCGCGAACTCGCGGCCCGTGGCGCCGAGGCGCAGACCGATGGCGTCCATGGCGCTCTGGCGCTCGCCGCGCTGCGTGCGCGCCTCGTGCAGCACCTGCTCGAGGCGCGCGACCTCGGCCGCGACCTCGTCGCCCTCGCTCACCAGCCCCGAGCGCTCCAGGGAGCGCGTCTCCTGGGCGACGCCCAGGCTCTTCACGCGATCGTGGGCGCGCTCGAGGTCCTTCTCGTGATTCGCGAGGGCGAGCGCCGCGCTGTGGTGGCGGCTTCGCAGATTCTCGAGCTCGTCGGCCGCCCGATGGGCCGCAGCGTCCTGGGCTTCGCACGCGTCGCCCGCGGCCTTCGCCTCGAGCTCGAGCTGCGCCACCTCGACCTCGAGCTCCCGCACCTCGCGCACGCGGGAGAGGAGGCCGCTCCCGGCCCCTGCGGCGCCGCCCCGCAGCACGCCGTCGGGGGTGAGGAGCTCTCCCGAGGGCGTGACGAACGTGGCCGGGATCCTCGTGCCGTAGACGGAGAGCACCTCGCGCAGGTCGTCCACGACGTAGACGTTCGAGAGCAGCCCATGCGCGACGCCCTCGAAGCCGGGCCGGGGCCGGACGCGCTCGAGCAGCCGCTGGCCCATCGGCACGAAGCCGTAGCCGGTCACGTCCGGCTCGCGCTGGGCGAGGAAGATGCCGCGCCCCGCCGCCGAGGCGCGCAGCGCCTCGATCGCAGAGAGCGCTCCGTCGAGATCGCGCACGACGAGGGCTTCGGCCCGCTCGGCGAGCACCGCCTCGACGGCGCCTTCGACCTCGCGGTCGGCAGCGAGCACATCGCGCGCAACCGCCAGCAGGCCGAAGCTCTCCCGCGCGACGTCGCCCTGCTCGAGCAGGTGGCGCGTCGCCGCGCCCAGGTCTTCGCGGCGCTCGACGACCTCGCGCAGCGACGCGAGGCGCGCGCGGCGCGACTCGCACCGCTCGCGAGCGAGGCGCAGGCGCTCGGCGCCCTCACGCGCTTCGCGCGACGCGCTCTCGCTGCGCTCGATCGCTCCGCGCAGCGCGTCCATCACGCGCTCGCGCTCCGCGAGGAGCGTGCGCAGGCCCTCGGCGAGGCCGCGCTCCTGGTCCTGGGCGCGAAGCTCCTCGCTGCTCCCGAGCTCGAAGTCCGTGTCGGCGGCCCGCAGGCGGCGGTCGATGGCGGCGCGCCGATCGGCGAGCGCGGCGAGCCGGTCCTCGCTGCGTGCGATGCGCGTCAGCACGTCGACGAGCGCGGCGTTCGCGGCGTCGCGCTCGGCCTCGAGCGCGCGGAACGCCTCCTCGCGCTCGCGGAGCTGCCGCTGGGCGGCCTCGATCGTATCGGTCTCGCCGTCGAGGGCGCTCTCGAGCTCGGAGAGCTCCGCCCGAGCGCGGTCGGCATCGGCCTGGGCCCCTGCGAGCTGCCCCTCGAGCCGCATCACGTCTTCCCGTCGCGCGCCGTTCATCTCGGCCAACGCCTCGCGCTCGCGCCGCTCGTAGCCGATCCGGCTCTCGAGCTCCTTGATCGCGCCGCGCAGGCCGACCAGCACTTCGGTGTCGGCGTCGAGGGCGCGCTCGCGCTCGGCGAGCTCGATGCGGCGCTGCTCCAGGGCGAGCTCGCGCTCGGCGGCCTTGGCGTCGAGGGCCATGATCTCGTCGCGTCGATGGACGAGGCGCTGGGACTCCTCGGCGATCCGCGCCCCGAGCTCCCGTCGCTCGTCCGCCGCGAGGGAGACCTCGAGCAGGCGCTGGGTCTCCTTCAAGCGCTTGTAGCGCGCGGCCTTCCGCGCCTGGCGCTCGAGCGAGCCGATCTGGCGCTTGATCTCGCCCAGCACGTCGTTCACGCGCACCAGGTTCTGCTCGGTCCCCTCGATCTTGCGCTCCGCCTCCTGCCGCCGTGCCTTGTACTTCCCGATGCCCGCGGCCTCCTCGATCAGGTAGCGGCGGTCCTCGGGCTTCGCGGAGACGATGCTCGCGATCTGCCCCTGCTCGACGATCGTGTAGCCGCGCGTCCCGATGCCCGTGTCGCGGAAGAAGTCCTGCACGTCCCGGAGGCGGCAGGGCGTCTTGTTGATCAGGTACTCGCTCTCGCCCGAGCGGTAGAGACGTCGGGCGATCTGGATCTCCGTGAAGGCCGCGAAGGCCGGCGGGGCGGTGCCGTTCGCGTTGTCGAAGGTGAGGAGGACCTCGGCCATGCCGACCGGCGGGCGGGCGTCGGAGCCCGCGAAGATCACGTCCTCCATGCCCTTCCCGCGCAGGCGGCGGGGCGACTGCTCCCCCATGGCCCAGCGCATGGCATCGACCACGTTCGACTTTCCGCATCCGTTCGGCCCGACGATGCCAGTGATGCCGGGCCGGAACTCGAACAGCATCTTGTCGACGAAGGACTTGAAGCCGTGGATCTGGATCGACTTGATGCGCAATGCTGCCTCGCCTCCGCCCGGCCCGACGGCCGCGCGAACGCCGTTTGTGCGTCGCGGCGAGGGGGCCGACGTGGCCGCACCCGCCGCTCGACGGAGTGGCGCGGAGGATATTGGGGGGGTGGCAGGTAGGTACCACCCGGCGCAGGGCCTTCGCAAGCGTGCTCTTCGGCAGGAGTATGCTCGGGCCGCGGCGGCGCTCTCGCGACGCGGCGATCGAGGGAGCGATGAACGGGATCCACGATCTCGGCGGCATGGACGGCTTCGGCGCCGTCGTGCGCGAGACGGCCGAGCCGGTCTTCCACGCAGCGTGGGAGGGACGCGTGTTCGCCCTCGCGAGCCTCGCCCTCGCCGCGGGCCTCTGGAACGTCGACGCGTTCCGCCACGCCATCGAGCGGCTTCCGCCCCTCGACTATCTCCGCCGCGGCTACTACGGGCGCTGGCTCTGCGCGCTCGAGACGCTCGCCGCCGAGCGGGGAGTCGTCTCGGCCGCGGAGATCGAGTCCCGCCTCGCCGATCCGACGGCGCGGCCCGTCCCACCGGCCGCGCGACCGAGCGCGCCGGCGACGCTCGGTGCGCGTCGCGAGCGCACGGCCGCCTCGCGCTTCCGGGTCGGCGATCGCGTGCGCGCGGCGAACCGCCATCCGACCGGCCACACGCGTCTGCCGCGCTACGTCCGGGGCCGGCGCGGCGAGGTCGCGCTCGTCCAGCCCGCGAGCTGGGTGCTCCCCGATGCGAACGCCCACGGACGCGGCGAGGAGCCGCAGCCGGTCTACGCCGTGCGCTTCGCCGCGCGCGAGCTCTGGGGCGAATCGGCGGATCCCGGAGCCTTCGTGCACGTCGATCTCTTCGAGAGCTACCTCGAGCCGGCGGCGGCGGCAGCGGTCGGCGATGGGGACGGCCATGGCTGACGACGCGCTTCGCACCGAGGCCCTGGAGGGCCTCCTCGTGGACAAGGGCCTCGTGGCTCGCGAAGCGATCGACGCCTTGATCCGCCACTACGAGCAGGACGTCGGGCCGATGAACGGCGCGAAGGTCGTGGCGCGCGCCTGGACCGATCCTGCGTACCGGGTGCGGCTCCTGGCCGACGCCACCGCCGCGATCGCCGAGCTCGGCTTCGGCGGTCCCCAGGGCGAGCACATCGTCGCGCTGGAGAACGGGCCGCGCGCGCACCACGTCGTCGTGTGCACGCTCTGCTCCTGCTACCCGTGGCCCGTGCTCGGCCTTCCGCCGACCTGGTACAAGGACCCCGCCTACCGCTCGCGCATCGTCCGGGAGCCGCGCCGGGTGCTGGCAGAGATGGGGCTCGCGCTTCCGCCCGAGGTCGAGATCCACGTCTGGGACTCGAGCGCCGAGATCCGATACTTCGTGCTGCCCGAGCGGCCCGCCGGCACCGGTGGCTGGAGCGAGGAGCGTCTCGCGAGCCTCGTCTCGCGCGACGCCATGATCGGCGTCGCGCAGGCTCGGGCGCCGGAGCCCATCGATGGGTGAGCGGTCCGTCCCGTCCCTCGACGCCTCGGGCCCCGCGGCGCCGCCGCGACGCAACGGCGAGCTCGTGTTCGCGGCGCCCTGGGAGAGCCGGCTCTTCGGGCTCACCCTCGCGCTCCACGCCGAGGGCCGCTTCGCCTGGGAGGAGTTTCGCCAGCGCTTGATCGCGGAGGTGTCCCTGCGCGATCGCGCCGCCGCCGATGGCGCGCCCTTCGCCTACTACGAGGCCTGGCTCGCGGCGCTCGAGGCGCTCCTCGCCGCGAAGGGCCTGTGCAGCGGCGTCGAGCTGGCAGCGAGGGCGGAGGCCCTCGCCGCACGCTCGCCGGGCCACGATCACGCTCACCCGCACGAGGTCTCCGCCGGGCGACCCCGATCCCGCTGATCCCGGAGCCCGCCGTCAGCCGGCGGCGACGGAGCCGGCCGAGCGCTCGTCGGCCGGATGCTGCAGGCGGTGGAGGCGATGGTAGACGCCGCCCGCCGCGAGGAGCTCGGCGTGGCTCCCGTGCTCCACGATCCGGCCCTTGTGGAGCACGTAGATCCGGTCCACGTCCTGGATCGTCGAGAGACGGTGCGCGATCACGAGCGCCGTCCGGCCCTCCCATAGGCGGCGCAGCGCGGTCTGGATCAGCGCCTCGGTCTCGGTGTCGATCGAGCTCGTGGCCTCGTCGAGCACGAGCACGTCGGCGCCATGGGCGAGTGCGCGCGCGAAGGAAAGGAGCTGGCGCTGGCCGGCGGAGAGGTTCGTCCCCCGCTCGCGCAGCTCCGTCCCGTAGCCCTCCGGCAGCTTCTCGATGAAGCGGTGCGCCTCGACCGCGCGCGCCGCGCGCTCGACCGCGGCGTCGTCGAGGTCGGGACGTCCGAGGCGGACGTTCTCCGCGACGCTCCCGCTGAACAGGAACACGTCCTGCAACACCATCGCCACACGGCGCCGGAGCTCGGCCTGGGGCAGCTCCCGGATCGGCACGCCATCGAGCAGGATCTCGCCGCGCTGGGGCTCGTAGAGGCGCGTCAGGAGCTTGATGACGCTCGTCTTGCCCGCGCCCGTGGCGCCCACGAACGCCACGCGCTCGCCCGGCGCGACGCGGAACGAGACGTCGCGCAGCACCCAGTCCTCGTTCTGGTAGGCGAAGGAGACGTCGCGGAACTCGACCTCCCCGCGGCGCGCGGCCGGGAGCCGCGCCGCCTCCGGCGCCACCTCCTTCACGGCCGGCGGGGTGTCGAGGAGCTGGAAGATGCGCTCGCAGCTCGCCATCGACGACTGCATCACGGAGTACTTCGCGGAGAGGTCGCGCAGCGGGAGGAAGAACCGGCGCATCCAATCGATGAAGACGTAGAGCGTGCCCGCGGCCGCGACGCCCGTGCCGTACCAGATCAGGATGGCGACCGAGATGCCCTGGGCCACCTCCACCGCGGCGAAGAGCGCCGAGTCGTAGCGGATCGAGTCGTACCAGGCATCGCGATGGTCGGCGTTCAGCTTCGCGAAGTCGCGCAGGTTGCGGTCCTCACGCGTGAAGAGCTGCACCACCTTCATGCCGGTGATGCTCTCCTGGAGCACGGCGTTGATGCGCGCGATCCGCACGCGGGTCAGGCGGAACGCGTTGCGGACGCCCAGGCGGAACCAGATCGTCGCGACGGCGAGGAGGGGCACCACGGTGAAGGCCGCGAGGGCGAGCCGCGGGTCGAGCCAGAGCAGGATCGCCGCGATCCCGAGCATCTTCACGACGTCGGTGACCAGCGCGACGATGCCCGCGGCGAACATCTCCGCCACGTTCTCGACGTCGTTCGACGCGCGCGTCACGAGGCGGCCGACGGGATAGCGGTCGAAGAACCCGAGGTGGAGGCGCTGCACGTGGCGGAAGACGTCGGTGCGCAGGTCGCGCATGGCGCTCTGCCCGGTCCAGCTCATGACCACCGCGTGGACGAACTGGAGGCCTGCCGAAGCGAACATGAAGACGAGGTAGAGGCAGGCGAGCCACGCGAGCGGCGGGAAGCCGTGCGGCGGCGCGAACAGGTGCGCCGCCCCGTCGAGGCCGAGGCGGTTCGCGGCCGCTGCCGCGAGGGCGTTGGCGGAGGGAGCGGCGTGGCCTCCGGCCGGCGCCGTCGTCGCCGCCGGCGCGGCGCCGGCGATCGCGGGCGCGATCACCGTGTCGAGCCCGACCTTCACGATCCACGCGGGCGTGAGCTCGAGCACGAAGAGCGGCACCACGAGAAGGAGCGTCAGCGCGACCTGGCCGCGGTACGGGCGGACGTAGCGCCAGAGCCGGGCGAGGAGCCGCAGGTCGTACGCCTTGCCGAGGGCCTCCTCCTCGTGGAGCGCTTCGACGCTCACGACGCCGCCACGCCGGGGCCCTCGTCGAGCTCCGCCTCGAGGGCCTGGCGACGCGCGAGCCGCGCATAGAGCCCGCCCGCTGCGACGAGCTGCTCGTGGCTCCCGCGCTCCACGATCCGTCCTTCGTCGAGCACGACGATCTGGTCGCAGTCGCGAACCGTGCTCACGCGGTGGGCGATCACGACGACGGTGCGTCCCTCGAAGTGCTCCGCCAGACCCTCCTGGATCAAGACCTCCGTCTCGGCGTCGACGGCGGAGAGGGTGTCGTCGAGGATCAGGATGCTCGGCCGGAGGGCGAGCGCACGCGCGAGGGCCGTGCGCTGGCGCTGGCCGCCGGAGAGCATCACGCCGCGCTCTCCCACGATCGTGTCGTAGCCCTGGGGCAGGTCGTCCACGTCCCGCGCGAGCTGCGCGCGCGTCGCCGCCTCGACCACCGCCCCGCGGTCGGTCTCGGGAAGGCCGTAGGCGACGTTGTCGGCGAGGCTCATCGAGAACAGGAACGCGTCCTGGGGCACCATCGCGATGTTCCGGCGGAGCGTCGCGAGCGGGATCCGGTTCACGTCGATGCCGTCGAGGAAGAGCTGGCCGTCGTCGACCTCGAACAGGCGCGGGATCACGGACGCGAGCGTCGTCTTCCCCGCGCCCACCGGGCCGACGACCCCGAGCGAGGTTCCGGCCGGGATGCGCAGGTGCAGGTCGCGCAGGGCGGGCGACCGCCCGACACCCGGGTAGCGGAACGTGAGCCCACGGAACTCGATCTCGCCGCGCAGGCGGGAGACGGCCACCGCGTCGGGGCGGTCGGCGATCGACGGCCGCTCCGAGAGCACCTCCTCGATGCGCTGCATCGCCGCCGCTCCGCGCTGCACGAGCGCTACGACCCATCCCAGGATGAAGGTCGGGAACGTGAGCTCGTAGACGTACATCGAGAACGTGAAGAAGTCGGAGAGCGCCATCCGCCGCGCGAGCACCTCGCCCCCGCCCACCCAGAACACGATCCCCATCGCGGCCGCCGGCAAGACGGAGAGGATGGGCGGCATCGCCGCGTTCACCTTCACGAGGGAGAGCTGGCGCCGGTAGAGCCCGTCGTTCACCGCGGCGAAGCGCCGCGTCACGGCGTCCTCCATGGCGTAGGTCTTCACGACGGAGATCCCCGCGATGGTCTCCTGCAGCCCGTTCGAGAGCTCGGCCAGGCCCTCCTGCACCGCGAGGTTGGAGCGGTGGAGGCGCCCTCCGAAGCCGCGCGAGATCACGATGAACAGCGGATACGGGACCAGCACCGCGAGGGCGAGCCTCGGGTCGATGGCGACCATCGCGGCGAGGACGGAGGCGAAGAGGATCGGGGTCTGGAGCAGGTTCAGGATGCCCGGCCCGAGCAGGAGGCGGACCGAGCCCAGGTCGTTCACGCAGCGGCTCATGAGGTCGCCGGTGCGGCTCCGCTGGTAGAACGACTGCGGCAGGCGCTGCAGGTGCGCGAAGAGATCGTTCCGCAGCTCGTACTCGATCTCGCGCGCCGCGTTGAAGACGAGCGTGCGCGACCAGTAGCGGAACGCGAAGCGCGCCAAGGTCACGACCAGGATGAGGCCGCAGCGCAGCGCGACCTCCGACCGGGGCAGGCCCTTCTCCGCCGCCGCGATCGCGTGGCCCACGAGCAGCGGGAGCGCGACGAAGGCCGCCACGTAGCCGAGCGTGGTCAGGAGCCAGATCGTGTAGGTGCCCTTGTTGTGGGTCGCGTAGACGAGGAGACGCCGCAGCCCCGGGCGGGCCTGCGCGGCTCCGGTGGCCTCGAGCGCCGTCGCGCTCAACGCCGATACCAGGCCGCGACGCGCGTGCGGTCCGCGCCGAGGGCCCATGCCAGGGCGGCGCCCCAGTTGCGGAGCATCGTGCGCAGGGCGCCACGGGCCTGGTAGCGCCGCGGCGAGGTCTCGACGGCGAGCGGAAGGGTCACGATGCGCCCGCGGCGCTTCCACGCACGCACGAGGTCGAGGTCTTCGAGGATCGGTACCTGCGGGATGCCCCCGGCCGCCTCGAGCAGCGGCCGCCGACAGAAGAGGGCCTGGTCGCCATAGGGCAGCGCGAAGAGCGCGACCCGCAAGCGCGCTCCCCACTCCACGAGGCGGAGGCCGAGCGTGAGCCGTCCCCCCTCGTCGCGCTCGAAGCGGAAGGTGAAGGCGCCGCCCGCCACGCCCGGAGCGGCGAGCGCCGCCTCGACGGCAGGCGCGAATCCCCGAGGCAGACGGGAGTCGGCATGCAGGAAGAGGAGCGTGTCGCCCTGCGCGGCCGCCGCCCCGACCGCGAGCTGGCGCGCGCGGCCCGCCTCGCAGGCGACCACGCGCGCCCCCGCCGCCGCGGCCCGCGCAGGCGTCGCGTCACGGCTCCCCCCGTCGACCACGAGCACCTCGACGCCGGGTACCCGCGCGCTCCCGACCGCCGCGCCAATGCGCTCGGCCTCGTCGAGAGCGGGGATCACGACGGAGAGAGGCACCGCGGCACGATAGCAGCGGCGGCCGGCCTGGCGGTCGCGGTCGCGCGACGGCGCGGGCGGTTTGACAGGCGTCTCCCGGCCTCGGTATCCATGCGCCGTGACCACCCCCAGCGACCCGAAGCCTCCGCGCGGCGGCCCGGAGGCCGGCCCCACTGCACCCTCCTACGCGCGCGCCGGCGTCGATCTCGACCACGACGAAGGCTTCGTCGACGAGATCAAGGACATCGCGCGCACCACCTTCCGGCCCGAGGTCCTCTCGTCGATCGGCGGCTTCGCGGGGCTGTTCAAGACGCCCGAGCGCTACAAGGATCCCGTCCTCGTCGCGAGCACCGACGGCGTCGGCACCAAGTTGAAGCTCGCGGCGCGGCTCGGGCGCTTCGACACGATCGGCATCGATTGCGTCGCGATGGTCGTGAACGACCTCGTCGTCCAGGGCGCGGAGCCGATCGTGTTCCTCGACTACCTCGCGATGGGCGAGCTCGACCGCAAGATCGCCGCCGACGCGCTGCGCGGCGTCACGGAGGGCTGCCGGCGCGCGGGCTGCGCGCTCCTCGGAGGCGAGACGGCGACGATGCCCGGCTTCTATCCGACGGGCGAGCTCGAGCTCGTCGGCTTCGGGGTCGGCGTCGTGGAGCGCGACCGCATCATCGACGGCTCGTCCATCCGTGAGGGCGACGCGCTCGTCGGCCTCGCCTCGAGCGGCTTCCACTCGAACGGCTACTCGCTGGTGCGCGCCATCGTCGAACGAGCCGAGAGCGCGGGGAGCCTCGACCTCTTCTCGGAGGCGCCCGAGCTCAACACCTCCCTCGCGAGCGCGCTGCTCGCGCCGACACGCATCTACGTGAAGCCGATCCTGAACCTGCTCCGGGACTTCACCGTGAACGGCATCGTGCACGTGACCGGTGGCGGCTTCGACGGCAACGTGCCGCGCATCCTTCCGAAGGGCGTGCGGGCGCGGATCGATCCCGCGACATGGCCTCGCCCCCCGGTGTTCGGCCTGATCCAGCGCCACGGAGAGATCGCAGAGTCCGAGATGCTGCGCGTGTTCAACTGCGGAATCGGCATGGTGCTCGCGGTGCCGCGCGAGCAGGCCGACGACGTGGTCCAGCGGCTCCAGGGCATGGACGAGCGGGCCTACGTGATCGGCGAGATCGAGCGGAAGGCGCCGGAAGAGGCTCCGCTCCACTACGCACCGCTTGCCGGCGACGCCACGCGGCGACGGCGCTAGCCCCGCGCGAGCTCCCAGGATGGACGCGCGATGAAGGGAATCGCCTCGGGCCCGGGCGGCGCGCTGCGGGCGCGGCGCTGGGACGTGATCGTCCTCGGCGGCGCCCTGCCGGGCCTCGTGGCCGCGGCACGCCTCGGCATGCAGGGCGCCCGCGTCCTCGTGGTCGAGGAGGAGGCGGCGGCCCGTGGCGCGTCCGCGCTCCGCGAGCCCTTCCTGCTCGCCGGCCACGCCGCGGGCGGCGTGCTCGACGCCTGTCTCAAGGCCCTGACGATCCCGCTGATCGACCGCAAGAAGATCGAGCCCGAGGCGGTGGCGCTCCAGGTCGTGATGCCGGACCGCCGTGTGGACGTGGGCGAGCCCCAGACGACCCTCGACGAGCTCGTGACCTGGGGCATCGCCAAGCCCGAAGAGGCCCATGAGCTCGTGCGTGCGCTGCTCGAGGCGGCCGCGGCCGAGCGCGCGGCGATGCTCGAGGCGCCGGTCGTGAAGGCCGGTGGTCTCCGCGCCCTCGCGCGGGGCGGCGGCGCGCCGCGCGGCGCGCGCCACGGCCGCGGCCTCCCGGTCGAGGTGGCGCGCGCCGACGGCGCCCTCGCGCTCCTGCTCGAGGCACAGGTGCGCGCGCTGTCGCAGCTGGGCGCGAGCGCCCCGCCGCCCGAGGCGCGCGCGCGTCTCCTCGGGAGCCCGCTCGAAGGCGGAGCCTTCTACGCCTCGGCCGACGGCTTCCTCCGGAGCCTGTTGCGGCGGAGGATCCAGGCCGTCTTCGGCGAGTTCCGGACGATTCCGGGACGCTTCGAGCTGGTGACGAGCGATCACCAGCCCGGCCTCGCGATCGCCGGCTCGAACGACGTCTGGCTCGGGCGGGCGCTGGTCCTGAACGCGCCGCGCTCCTCCCTCGCCGCGGCCCTCGCCGACGGCGCGGGCGCGCCCGACTTCCTGACCGGCCCCGCGCCGACACGGCGCCGCATCGCCCTCGTCTTCCGCGTGCGTGGAGCGGTCCTTCCGGAAGGAATGGCGCGGCGCGTGGTGCGCGTGCTCGATCCGGCCCTTCCGATCGAGGGCACGAACTGCATCTGTCTCTCCATCCTTCCCGCTCCGAAGGGCAGCGAGATCCGTGAGCTCGTCGCGAGCGCCATCGTCCCGACGGGCTCGCCGCACGAGCGCGCGGCCGCGGAGGCGTGCATCGAGTCCGCCGTCCGCGAGCTGATGCCCTTCTCCGAAGGCCACCTCGTGCGCGAAGCGGTGCCGGAGGTGCGTTGGGACGAGGAGGCGCCCGAGGACCCGGCCATCGGAGAAGGATGGCCGTTGGACGTCGAGATCCGCGTGGCCTCGCGGCCGCTCGTCTACGCGCTCCCGCGGGAGGCGGTCGCTGCCCTCGGCTTCGAAGGCGACGTGCTCCTCGGCTGGCGCGCAGGCGACGCCATCCGCGCGGACTTCGGCGCCGGCTCGGAGCGCCTCTAGCCCGCGACGCCGCGCCCGAGCCCCCCGCAGCGTTGCCCTGCCTGGGAGCGTGGGCTACAACGCCGGCGCGCAGCGGCCCGAGCCGCAGGTCCGCCGGGCGTCACCTGCGGGCTGCGCTTCCGAGCGACGATCCGGACCGACCGGCGATCTCCCGGTCGGCCTTGCCAAGAGGTTCCGAGCCATGGCCCAGGTCTGCGAGCTCTGCGGAAAGCACCCCTCGACGGGCCACAACGTGAGCCACTCGAATCGGAAGTCGTCGCGGCGCTGGCACATCAACCTGCAGAGCACGCGCGCCCTCGTGAACGGCGCCACGAAGCGCATCCGCGTCTGCACGCGGTGCATCCGCTCCGGGCGCGTCACGAAGGTGGCCTGAAGGCCTTCCGACGCCGGCTTCAGCCGCCGCCAGCGGAGCCGCCCCCGCGGCCAGGAGCCGCTCGGCCACCGGCGTCTTCCTGCGTCTCCTCCGGTTCGCCCGCCCCTATACCGGCCTCGTGGTGCTCGGCCTCTTCTTCGCGTCGCTGAACGCCGGCGCGAAGAGCCTGCAGGCCTGGCTCGCGAAGCCGCTCCTCGACGAAGTCCTGGTTCCGGCCGCCTCGGTGCACGAAGGAGGCACGAGCAGCGCACGCTGGCTCTCGCGGCTCGCCCTGTCGCCGGGCGGCGCGAGCCCGGAGGCCGTGGCCACCGATGGGACGTCGCCGCCCTCCGCGCGCGAGCCGGCGTCCGACGACGCGGCGAAGGACCGGCTGCGACGCACGATCCTCGCGAGCCTCTGGCGCATCGCGCTCCTCGGGCTCGTGATCGTGATCGCGCTCCCGATCTCCGAGTTCGGGAAGGGCTTCCTGACGGAGTACGTGCTCGGTCGCGTGCTGGTCGACGTGCAGCACGCGGTCTGCGCGAAGCTGCTGACGCTCCCGCTCCGCTTCCACCTCGACACCACGCGCGGCGACACGCTCTCGCGTACGCTGAACGACGTGGGCCGCGCCCACCGCGCGCTCGACGTGCTCTTCGGCGACGTGCTTCCCGCGTGCGCGGCCCTCGCGATCGGCGGCGTCGTGCTGGTCGGGATCTCCTGGAAGCTCACGCTGGTCGCGCTCTGCATCGCGCCTCCTCTCGTGGGCGTGATCGGCGTCTTCGGCAGGCGCATCCGCAAGACCGCGCGGCGGCGCCAGGAGCGCCTCGGCGACGTGACGCAGCGCCTGGTCGAGATCCTCGCCGGGATCAAGCTGATCAAGGCCTTCCGCGCGGAGTCGACCGAGGAGGCCTCCTTCACCCGCGAGAACGAGCGGCTCTTCCGCAGCAGCATGCGTGTCGTGAAGAACCGCGTGCTCTCGAAGAGCCTGATCGAGCTCCTGAACAACGCCGCCGTGACCGCCCTGCCGCTCGTCGGGGCGTGGCTCGTGATGGGCGGGAGCTGGGGCCTCTCGGTCGGCGATCTCGTGGCGTTCGGCGCCGTGCTCGGCATGACCTACGCGCCGACGCGCGGGCTCACGAAGGGCTGGACCGAGCTCATGGACGCCGTGCCCGCGGCCGAGCGCTTCCTCGACCTGCTCGACGCCGCGCCCGAGACGCCCGATCCGACGGACGCCGTGCGGATCGACGGCGTGCGGCGCGGCATCCGCTTCGAGAAGGTGAGCTTCAGCTATGGGCGCGAGGCGGTGCTGCGCGACGTCTCCCTCGAGGTGGAGGCGGGCCAGGTCGTCGCGATCGTCGGTCGCACGGGCGCCGGAAAGACCACGCTCGTCGACCTCCTGCTCCGCTTCTACGACCCGGACTCCGGCGCGATCGAGATCGACGGCGTCGACCTGCGCCGCATCGCGCGCGACTCCCTGCTCGATCACGTGGCCGTCGTGAGCCAGGAGCCCTTCCTGTTCGGCGGGACGATCCGCGACAACATCGCCTATGGGCGGCGCGGCGCCTCGGAGGCCGAGATCCTCGCCGCCGCACGGGCCGCCCACGTGGACGAGTTCGTGTCGGCCCTGCCCGAGGGCTACGAGACGCAGGTGGGCGACGTCGGCCTGAAGCTCTCCGGCGGCCAGCGCCAGCGCATCACGATCGCCCGGGCGATCCTGCGGAACCCCGCGATCCTGATCTTCGACGAGGCGACGAGCGCGCTCGACGCGAAGAGCGAGCGCTACGTGCAGCACGCGATCGATTCGCTGCTCGGCGGTCGCACGGTGTTCGTGATTGCCCATCGGCTCTCGACCATCCGGCACGCCGACAAGATCGTCCTGCTCGAGGGCGGCACGGTCTCCCGCGTCGGCACCCACGACGAGCTCATGGCGAGCGACAACCTCTACCGCGATCTCGTGCGGATGCAGACGCAGGACGCAGGCTAGACGCTCTCCTCGTCGGACGTCGCGGCGCAGGCGGGCTCCAGCGTGAGCGGATGGCACGCGACGCCGAGCTCGGACTCGAGCGCCGCGGCGAGACGCCGACGCGCCTCGGCGTCGCGAGCCACGAGCTGGGCGCAGCCGTCGCCCTGGGAGCCCACGCCCTTCCCTCCGAGCGCGAGCTCGCGCACCGCCCGATGGGCCAGCACCTCGTGCAGCCGCGGCGCCGCGAGCTCGCGACACGCCGGCGCGACGCGCGCGTCGAACAGCGCCTGGGCCTCGACCATGAGGGCGCCGAGCGCCTCCGGCGCTCCCGTCTCGAGCGCGGCCCGCGCCCGCTCGAGGAGCGCGACGTTCTGCGGGCCCAGGGCGTCGCGCACGCCGGCTGCGAGCGCACCCGGCGCGTCCGGGAAGCAGGCGTTCAGGTCGCGCAGGATGCGCCGGGTGTCCTTCGTCCCGCGCAGGTCGACCACGAGCAGGTGGAACGTGCGGCCCGGCACGAGCGGCTCCAGCGAGAGCGCGTCGCCGTCGAAGCGCATCAGCACCGGGCGCCGGCCGAAGGCGCAGACCTGGTCCATGCGGCCGCACTCCGAGCCGGCCCGACGCTCGCCCGCGTAGGCGAGCTCCATCTCGTCGCGGCGGTCGAGGCCGAGCGCGTAGAGCCGCGAGAACGCGCGCACGACCGTCACGCAGAGCGCGGCGGACGACGAGAGCCCCTTCCCCATCGGGAGATCGGCCTCGAGCGCGAGACGCAGGCCGCCGACCTCGAAGCGCTCGCGCACGCACGCGGCCGCGCCGGCCGCGTAGCTCATGAAGCCGCCCTCCCGCGCCGCGGCGTCGAGCGCTCCGAGCTCGAGCGGGATCTGCACCGGCCCGCGTCGCGTGCCGTCGGCGAGGACGCTCTCGATCTCGAGCGCGTCGGCGCGGTCCGCGTGTGCGCGAAGCCCCTGGTCGGTGCCCGTGACGAGGCAGCAGCCGGGCGAGAGCTGCGGCGCGACCGTGCGCCACGCGCCGGCCCAGTCGCTGTGCTCGCCGAAGAGACAGAGCCGGCCGGGAACGAAGAGCTCGAGCTCAGGCATCGCCGGCGCGCGCCGCCGTCGCGCGGCCGCGCCGTCGCGCCGCGAGAGCCTCCGCGTAGACCGCCTCCATCTCCCCCGCGAAGCGGGACGGCGCGAACAGGCGCGCGGCCCGCGACGCGGCCGCCGCGCCGAGCGCCCGACGCCGCGGCGGATCGCGCAGGAGCGCGAGCCAGGAGGCGGCGAGGGCGTCCGGGTCCTCGTCGACCACGAGCCCCGTTCGCTCGTGCTCGACGATCTCGGGCAACGCGCCGCGCCGGGAGGTCACGGCCGGAATGCCGCAGGCCTGGGCCTCGAGGAGCGCGCGGCAGGTCCCGTCGCTTCCCGGCACGAGGAAGGTGAAGACGTCGATCGCCCGGAGCACGGCCGCGTAGTCGGCACGGCGGTAGCCCGCGAACACGACGCGATCCGCGATGCCGAGGGCCTTCGCGGGCTCCTCCGCGATCTCCGCACGGCGCGTCCCGCGCCCGACGACGAGGAGGCGCGCGCGCGGCTCCGCGGCGAAGCAGCGCTGCGCCGCCGCGAGCAGGAGATCGAAGCGCCGGTGCGCCTGCAGGCGCGCCACGATGCCGACCACGAGCGCGTCGGGAGGGAGGCCGAGCGCGTCTCGGGTGCGCGCGATCGCCGCGCCGTCGGCGTCGGGTGCCGCCGCGTGGAATCGATCGGGATCGACGGCGCCGAAGATGCCCGCGACCGCGCGTCCCCCGCGCAGGCGGCGCAGGCCGTCGGCGCTCCGCGGCGACACCGCGACGACCGAATCGGCGCCGGGGCCGAGGACGAAGCGGGCCCACGGCGTCGCCGCCGGCGCTTCGAAGCGCCGCCAGCTCCGCACGAGCGCCGTCACACCGTCGCGGCGTCGCGGCCCTGCGGCGCGCAGCGCGAGCAGGTGGTCGCGCGTGTGCCACGCGTGGACCACGTCGATCTTGCGCGCGGAGAGGAGCTCCCGCAGCGCGCGCACGTCGCCGCGGTCGCGCAGCGGACGAAGCCCGCGTGCGCGCCCGAGCAGGAGCGCCGGCGCGAGGCTCGCGGCCGCTGCCTCCTCCACGAGAGAGCGTCCGTGGCCGGGCGGCGGCGGCGGCGCGGCGAGCGCCACCTCGTGACCCCGCCCGCGCAGCGCGAGGGCGAGGCGGAGCATCGGCTCGGCGGGCCCCGTCCACTTCCAATCGCTCGTGATCTGGAGGACGTTCACCGGGACGTGTCGGATGCGCCCGGGCGCGCGGAGGAGAGGCGCGCCTTCCCGGCGGCGCCCTCGGGCGCGTCGCTCCCCGGTGGAAGGGCGTCGAGCTCCCAGAGCTTCGCGTACTTGAGGAAGACGTGGAACGCGGTCGCTGCCGCGATCACGAGGCCGGGCACGCCGTCCAGGAATCCGGCCTTGAGCAGATACGCGCGGAGGAAGCGCGCCGGCGGACGCAGCAGGAGGTCGGAGAGACGCGCGCGGCGACCCTCCGCGCGCAGCGCTCCCGCCTGGACGCGGCTGAACTCCTGGATGCGCTCGACCTGGTCGGCGAGATCGCGATAGCTCCAGTGGTGGAGCGGCTCCAGGAGACGCCCCACCGATCCCTCGAGCGCGACCCGACCGTGGGGGTCGATGCCCGCCCAGCGTCCGCGCGCGCGACGGAACAGGCGGAGCTGCCAGTCGGGGAAGAAGTCGCCGTGGCGGATCCAGCGTCCGAGGTGCCACGTGAGGCGGTTCAGCTCGTAGCCGTCCTCGGCCGGCGCGCCTTCGAGGAGACGCCGGATCTCGGCCGCGAGGCCGGGGCTCGCGCCCTCGTCCGCGTCGAGCGCGAGCACCCACTCGCCCCGCGCCTGGTCCAGGGCGACGTTCTTCTGCGCGACGTTCCCCGCGTAGGGATGCACGAGCACGCGGCAGCCGCGCGCGCGGGCGATCGACTCGGTGGCGTCGGCGCTGCGCCCGTCGACCACCACGACGATCTCGTCGGCGAAGGAGACGGAGTCGAGGCAGCGCCCGAGATTGCGCTCCTCGTTGCAGGCGATGATGCAGACCGAGAGCCGAGGCGCCGTCAAGAGCGGACGCGCTCGACGCTGATCACGCCCTTCACCCGGCCGATCTCCTTCATCACCGCCTGGAGCGACCGCGCGTCGGTCACCTGCAGGTCGAAGCTCGAGACGGCCTTCCGGTCCTGGCTCGTCGCGACGCGCGCCCCGTCGATGTTGATCGACGCCGCGGAGATCGTCTTCGTGACCGTGGCGAGGATGCCCGGCCGATCCACCGAGACGACGCGGATCTTCACGCGGCGCGGGGCCACGCTCTCGCCGTCCCAGCTCACCTCGATCCTGCGCTCCGGATCGAGGGCGAAGACCTTGGGGCAGTCCTTCGAGTGGACGGTCACGCCGCGGCCGCGCGTCACGAAGCCGACCACGTCGTCGCCGGGCAGCGGACTGCAGCAGGCCGCGAAGCGCACGAGCACGTCGTTCTGGCCGCCGACGCGCAGGCCGGTGCTCGTGGTGGGCGTCGCGCGGCGGAAGAGATCCCGCAGCTTCGGCTTCGGCGGCGGCGGCGGCGCCTCCGCCTCGGGCGCCGCGTCGGGCCGCAGCCGCCGCAGCACGCTCACGGGCGTGACCTTCCCGTAGCCCACGGCGGAGAGGAGGTCGTCGACGCCGCCCACGCCCTCCCGCTCGGCCACCTGCAGCAGCTCGCCGGTCTCGAGCAGGCGCGCGAGGGAGAGCCCGCCCTTGCGCAGCTCGCGCTCGAGCATCTCGCGGCCGAGGTCGTGGCTGCGCGCGCGCTCGGCGACCTTGATCGCGTGGCGGATCTTCTGTCGCGCCCGCCCCGAGACCACGAACTCGAGCCAGTCCTTGCGCGGCTGCTGGGTCGGGCTCGTCAGGATCTCGACGGTGTCGCCGTCGATCAGCGTGTGCCGCAGCGGCACGATCTTCCCGTTCACCTTCGCGCCCTGGCAGTGCGCGCCGACCTCGCTGTGGATCGCGTACGCGAAGTCGATCGGTGACGCGCCCTTCGGCAGGTTCACGACCTCGCCGCGCGGGGTGAACACGAACACCTCGTCGGGGAACAGGTCGACCTTCACGGTATCGAGGAACTCGTGGGGATCCTGGAGGTCGCGCTGCCACTCGAGGAGCTGCCGCAGCCAGGCGAACTTGCGCTCGTCGTCCGGGCTGTCGTCGATCCGCCCCTCCTTGTACTTCCAGTGGGCGGCGATGCCGAGCTCGGCCTGGCGGTGCATCTCCTGGGTGCGGATCTGCACCTCCATGCGCTCGCCGTAGGGACCGATCACGGTGGTGTGGAGCGACTGGTATCCGTTCGGCTTCGGCAGCGCGACGTAGTCCTTGAAGCGACCCGGGACCGGCGTCCAGGTGGAGTGGACGAGGCCGAGCACCGAGTAGACCGCCTCCTTCGGCGCGTCGAGGATGATGCGGAAGGCCACCAGGTCGTAGATCTGGTCGAGGCGCAGGTTCTGCGTCTCCATCTTCACGTGGATCGACGCCAGGTCCTTGAGCCGGCCCGTGATCTCGGCCCGCAAGCCCGCCTCGGCGAGCTTCGTCGAGAGCGCGCCGATCACCTCCTCGATGTACTGCTCGCGGGCCTTGCGGTTCGACGCGAGCTCCCGCTCGAGCTCCTCTGCGGCCGCCGGGTTCAGCGTGCGGAACGCCAGCTCCTCGAGCTCGCGCTTCACCTGGTGGATGCCGAGGCGATGCGCGAGCGGCGCGTAGATGTCGAGCGTCTCCTGCGCGATGCGGCGGCGCGACTCCTCCGGCTGGAAGGAGAGCGTGCGCATGTTGTGGAGCCGGTCGGCGAGCTTGATCAGGAGGATGCGGATGTCCTTCGACATCGCGAGCAGCATCTTCCGG
>DATKKW010000038.1:0-10674 GCA_035542715.1 Myxococcota bacterium | reverse complement strand
GATCAAAGACAGACGAGCACCCTTGTGCATGAGCTTCCCCCGATGGAGCGAGACGACTTCGTGCGGCCCCCAAGCGGAGGAGCCACGTGGCACCCGGACGCGCGCCACACGCGTCCAATGAACGACCGGTAGATGATGCCCGGAACAGGCCGGCAGGATCAAGCGGGTTGGCCCGCTTTTCCCCCGAAGAGGCCTCGGGTGAAGTCCGGGGAGCGCAGCGGGATCGCGACGAGCTAGCGTGCTCGGGTCGCTTCGCTTCGCGGGCGGCATCCAGCGTCGCGCGGGGGCTGCCGATCGATGCCATGGGCCTGCCGCGGCTGGCAGGGCCTCTCGCCGGCGTCGAGACGCCTCGGCGGCACGGCCTCGGCAAGACGGCCTCGGCCAGACGATCCGGAGGCGAGTTGCGACGACTGCGCTCCCATCCCGCCGGCCTCTCGAGCTCCTTCCTGCGGAGCTTCCTCCTCGGCGCGCTGCTCCTCGCGGCGACGGCGGCGCGCGCGGACGCGCCGGCCGATCGGCTGCCCCTCCCGCGCTCCGAGGTGCTCGACCTCGCCCGACGCGCATACGACTGCGCGGAGGCACGCGGCGAGATCCGCCGGCCGCTCCTCGTCGTGATCGACTACTCGCTGCCCTCCACGCAGCGCCGGCTCTGGGTGATCGACACGCGCACGGGTCGCGTGCTGAGACACGAGCTCGTCGCCCACGGCCGCGAGAGCGGGCTCGTCCTTCCCGAGCGCTTCTCGAACCGGCCGAGCTCGAAGCAGTCGAGCGTCGGCCTCTACGTCACGGGCGACGTCTACGAGGGCAAGCACGGCCCGTCGCTCCGGCTCGAGGGCCTCGAGCCGGGCTGGAACGACGCGGCGCTCGCGCGCGCGATCGTCGTCCACGGCGCCGACTACGTGAGCGACGCCCACGTCGCGCGGTTCGGTCGGCTCGGTCGGAGCCTCGGCTGCCCGGCCGTGGAGCCCGGCGTCGCGCGCGACCTGGTCGAGCTCGTGCAGGGCGGCGCCGGCCTGTTCGTGTACGCCCCGGAGCGGGACTGGCTCGAAGGCTCCCGCTACCTGTCGTGCGGCGCCTCCGTCGCACGACACGATGCCGCGTCGAAGGCCGCGCTCCTGCGCTGAGCCGGTCGTCGAAGACGAGCGCGCTCGCGCCCTTCCGCTCAGGCCGCCGGGACGGAGCCACGCACGGCGAGCGGGAGCACGGTCTCGCGCGAAGGCTCGGGCCGGGCCTCGGACGCCGTGCGCCAGCGCCGCGGACCGGCGCTCGTGCCGCGGCGGCCCGGCTCGAGGGACGGCGGGTCGAGGGCGGGATCGTCGAAGCGACGCAGCACTTTGTAGGTCGTGCTGCGCTCGACGGGCACGCGGCCCAGCTCGCGTACGAGGCGACGGATCTCCTCGGCCGGAAGGTTCTCGCCGAAGTCCGCGCCGGACTCGCGGCTGATCGACTCCTCCATCAGCGTGCCGCCGAAGTCGTTCGCGCCCGAGGCGATCCCCATCTGCGCGAGCTTGGGGCCCATCTTCACCCACGAGACCTGGACGTTCCGGATCCCCGGCCGCAGGAAGAGCCGCGCCACCGCGACGAGACGCACGTCCTCGGGCATCGAGGAGCCGTGGCGCGCCCCCTTCTCGTTGAACAGGGCGTTCTTCTCGTGGATGAAGCCGAGCGGCACGAACTCCGTGAAGCCGCCCGTGCGCTTCTGGATGTCGCGCAGCAGGGCGAGGTGGTTCGCCACGTGCTCGAGGCGCTCGATGTGCCCGTACATGAGCGTCGAGGTCGAGCGCAGACCGATGCGGTGCGCGGCCGTCACGATCTCGATCCAGCGGTCGCGCCGGATCTTCTTCGGCGAGACCTGGATCCGGATCTCGTCGTCGAGGATCTCCGCGGCCGTGCCCGGCATCGTGCCGAGGCCGGCGTCGACCAGCCAGCGCAGGTACTCGTCGAGGGGCATCCCGCTCTTGCGGTGCCCGAAGTCGATCTCCTCCGGCGAGAAGGCGTGGATGTGGAGATCGGGGAACTCGCGCTTGATCGAGAGCAGGATCTCGCGGTAGTGCGTATGGTCCTTGTTCGGGTGGATCCCGCCCTGGATGCAGACCTCGGTGGCGCCGCGCGCGACGGCGTCGCGGCACTTCACGAGGATCTCCTCCATCGAGCGGTCGTAGGCGTCGGGCTCGTCCTTGTGGCGCGAGAATCCGCAGAACGAGCAGCCGACGTAGCAGACGTTCGTGAAGTTGATGTTGCGGTTCACGACGAACGTGACGTCGTCGCCGCAGTCGAGCCGGCGCGCGAAGTCGGCGGCGCGGAGCAGCGCGTGGAAGTCGGCACCCCGTGCCGAGAGCAGGCGCAGCGCGTCGGCCGTCGTGAGCTCGCGGCCGTCGAGCGCCGCGTCGAGCGTGCGTGCGACCTCCGGCGACACCTCGGCGAGTAGCCTCTCCAGCATCACGCAGCCTCCTGTCCCGTGCGCTCCGCGGCTCGGGCGAGCCCGCCGGGAGGAATGGGCGACCGGGCGAATCCTTCCGCATCGGCGAAGCGAGGCAGGGCCTCACGCATCCGCGTGTCGAAGAGGTCGGGGCGCCCGACGACGTGCCCGGGGTAGACCGGCAGCCGCTCGCGCAGGCGATCCCCCGCGGCCTCCGTCCGCGCGCGCAGCTCGCGCAGGGTCGGCCACGGCGCCTCGGGGTTGATGAAGTCCACCGTCACCGGCGAGACGCCGCCCCAGTCGTTGATGCCCGCCCGGAGCACCGCCTCGAGGGCACCGGGCGCGAGGTTGGGTGGCGCCTGCACGTTCATCGCCGGACCGAGCACGAGCCGCGAGAGCGCCACCCAGCCGGCGAACTCGTCGTCCGTGAGGGACGCCGCGGCGCGCATCGGCGTCCCCGGCTTCGGGTGGAACGGCTGGACGATCGCCTCCTGGATGTGCCCGTGGCGGTCGTGGAGGTCGCGCATCACGAGCAGCGTGTCGATCCGCTCGGCCACGGTCTCGCCGATCCCGAGCAGGATGCCCGTCGTGAACGGGATCCCGAGCTCGCCGGCCTCCTCGTGCATGCGGATCCGGAGCTTCGGCTCCTTGTCGGGGCAGAAGTAGTGCGCCTGGCCCTTGCCGCGCAGGCGCTCGCTCGTGGTCTCGAGCATGAGCCCCATGCTCGCGTTCCACGGGCGCAGGGCCGCCATCTCGTCCTGGGAGAGGAGACCCGCGTTCGTGTGGGGGAGCATGCCGCCTTCGAACGCGATGCGGCACGCCTCGACCAGGTACGCCGCGGTCGTGGCGAAGCCGCGGGCCCGGAGCCACTCGCGGTGCGAGCGGTAGGCCACCTCCGGCTTGTCGCCGAGGCAGAACAGCGCCTCGATGCAGCCGGTCGCGACGCCGCCGCGCACCACGCCGGCCACCTCGTCGAGCGTGTAGGTCTTCGCCTCGGGTGACTCCGGAGGCTTCGCGAACGTGCAGTAGCTGCATCGGTCGCGACACAGATTGGTGAGGGGGATGAAGACGTTGCGCGAGACGGTGACGACCTCGCCCTTCGCGCGCCGCTTGCTCTCGCGCGCCCCTTCGCAGGCGATCCGCCGGATCGGCGCCTGCGCGAGGCCGTGGCCCAGCCGCTCCGCCGCCGCGCGCTCGATCCCGCCCCGCTCGACGGCGTCGCGCACGAGACGCTCGGCTTCGACGGTCGAGAGCGGGGATTCGGGGGACGGCAGGCTCACGATCGCGGCCCTCCCGGCGGGCAGTTCCCGGACAGTATCGCTTCCGGCCCTAGGCCGCGTGCTCTTCGAGACCGATCCAGGCGCGGAGCTCTTCGGGATCGGTCCTGTGCAGGAACTCGCCGGCGGGCAGCCCCTCGGCGTTCCGCTCGCGGATCGCCCGGAAGAGGCCGACCAGGGCCGCGCCCATCCGCTCGGCGGAGATCCGGGGATAGAGCACGTGCGCGAGGCGCGTCCCCTCCCGGGAGCCCCCCACGAGCACGACGTGGTCGTTCTTGCCGTAGCCATAGATCCCGATCTCGGCGGTCGGCGGGCGCGCGCACCCGTTCGGGCAGCCCGTCATCCGGATCACGGCGTCGACGTCGCCGAGGCCCGCGGCCTCGATGGCGTCGATCCACTCCGGCAGGATCCCTTCGGCCTCCGTCATGGCGAGGCCGCACGTCGGCTTCGCGGGGCAAGCCATGGCATTCCGGCGCACGATCGAGAGCGCCTCGGGCCGCGCCACACCGTGCTTCTCGAGGATCACCTCGAGGGCCGCCCGGTCGGCGACGTCGCAGAGCAAGAGGTCCTGCTGCGCGGTGAGGCGGACCGTGAGCCCGAGCGCCTCGACGGCCTCGCGCACCGCGCGCCGCAGCGGCGGACGCATGCGTCCGTTCTCCACCGAGATCCCGTACCAGCTCCGACCGCCGCGCTGTGCGTGCCAGCCGAGGTGGAGCCGCATCGGGGCGATCGGCTGCGGCGTCGCGTCGTCGAGGGCGATCTCGAAGCGCTCGCGCAGCTCGCGCTTCACGAAATCGAGGCCGAGACGCCGGATCGTGTACTTCCAGCGGGCGAGGCGACGATCCTTCCGCTCGCCGTTCTCCTTCTGCAGGATCGCGATCGCGCGCGCGGCCTCGACCACCTGCTCGCGGCGGATCCGGCCGACGTACATCCCGAGCAGCGCGGCGGTCTGCGGGTTGTTGTGGGTCATGCCGAGGCCGCCGCCGCTGTAGAGGTCGAAGAGCGAGCCGTCCGCGCGGCCGTCCGCCACGACCGGCACGAAGCCCACGTCCTGCGTGAGCACGTCGATCGAGTTGTCCTCCGGATGGGCGATCCCGACCTTGAACTTGCGCGGAAGGTAGTGGCTGCCGTACACGGGCTCGTCGACGGTGAGCGATCCGAAGCTCCGACCTTCGTCGTCGGACAGCCAGATCTCGAAGTAGGCCGGCGAGCGCGGCGCGAGGTCCTGGGCGATCGCGTTCGCGAGCTCCTCGCCGCGACAATCGTGCCGCGGGTCGAGCGAGTCGATCGGCGACGTCATCACGTTGCGGTTCACGTCGCCGCACGCCGAGAGCGTGCCGTCCGTCCGATAGTTGCGGCCGAGGAAGCGGATCAGGGGCGCGAGCTGCGGGCCGTAGACGTGGTGGTACTGGATGGCCTGGCGCGAGGTGATGCGGATCGTGCCGTCGGCGAACCGCTCTGCGGCGTCGTCGAGGGCGGCCCACTGCTTCGCCGAGAGCGCGCCGCCGGCCGGGTTCTTGATGCGCGCCATGAAGAAATACTCGTCCGTCTTGCTGCCGCGCTCGCCCCGGCCCTGCTGCTTGTAGATGCCGTGGAACTTCGAGAGCTCCTTCGCCGTGCCCGAGATCGTCGGCTCGGTCCCGGCCGTCAGGAGCTTCAGCTCGTCCACGAAGGTGTGGACCTCGCCCTGGCCGTCGGAGACGTAGAACAGGCCCTTGCTCTCGACCTTGATCCGCTCGTTCTTCGACATCTTCGACAGGTCGGAGTTGAGCAGGGTGACGGCCTCGCGGGCCGGCTTCTCGAGGGCCATGGACGGGGGTCTCCTGCGGATCGACGCTGGGCCGCGCCGGGCGGCGCGCTGGGCGGGGCGCGGCGGGCCCGGGGAAAGTCAGGCTATCGGATCGGGTATGCGATCTCCAATTCCACGGTACGGAAGCGCAGTTCAGCCCGGATCCCGGGTGCGCCGGACCCGCACGCCGGCGTGCTCGAGCACGCCTGCGATGGGCTTGGGCTTCCGCACGCTCACGGTCACCGCCTCGAAGTCGAAGCGGGCGAGCAGGGCGGCGGCGATGCGCTCGGCGAGGGCCTCCACCAGGCGGTGCTCTCGGCCCGAGGCCACCTGCTCGAGCACGGCGTAGATCTCCCCGTAGTCGATCGTGTCGGCGATGCGGTCGCTACGGCCGGCCGGCGCGAGGTCGCGCTCGAGCACGAGGTCGAGCAGGACGGGCCGTCGCATCCGCCGCTCGGCGGCCGAGACGCCGAGCGCCGCGGGGATCTGCACGCCCTCGAGCAGGATCGCGTCGCCGCGCTTCACGTGGCCTCCGGTGCGGGGAGGTCGAGCATCGCCAACACTTCTCCGTGCTCCCGCTCGTCGAGCTCGAAGCGCGCCTCGAGCGGTCGTACGAGCCAGCGCACGAGGGCCAGCGCCACGTCGCCCCCCGCTCCTTCACTCCGCTTCGTCCGATAGCGGAGGAGGACGCGCTGCGTGGGACGACCGTCCGGGCCGGTCGCGACGTAGCGCGAGGAGACGAAGAGATCGCCCCGCTCGGGCAGCTCCGCGAGCGCGAAGCGCGCGAGGGCGCAGAGCGCCGTCGAGAGGAGCCGCCGGTCGCCGTAGGCGACGGGCCGCGCGCGGTCGAGCTCCTTCAGCAGGAGGATCTTGCGCTCCTCGGCCTCGGGGCCGAGGGGCTCGAGCGCCGCGTCGATCAGCGCCGGCAGATCGATCGGCACGAGCTCCGGCGCGGGGAGCTGCGAGATCGACTCGACGTGCTCGACGAGCGTCCCAAGCTGATCGAGGTAGCCGCTCGCGTCGCGGCGCAGCTCGCGCCGGCGCTCCTCGGCGACGGCCGGCTCGCTGAGCGACGTCACGAGCTCCCGCAGCGGAGCAAGCTCGCCGCGCAGGTGGGCGGTGAGCGCGGCCACGAGCTCGCGCAGCGCATCGGGAAGGGGCGAGGTGCCGGGCGGCTCCGGCTCCCGCTCGGCGAGCGCGCCGAGCGCTGGGCGCTCCATCGCGGCCGGAGCACTCCGGGGCTGCGTCGTCGCGCGGGCCGGTCCCGGGCGCAGGCGCAGGGCCTCCGCAGGGATCGGATCGCGCCCGTCGCCGAGGAGCGTGCGACGCACCACGGCCTCGAGCTCGCGCGTGTTGCCGGGCCATGGCCAGGCGCGGAGCCGGGCGAGCGCCTCGTCGGAGAAGCGCCGGCGCGGCTCGCCGAGGGCGTGCGCGTGGGCGTGGGCGAACTCTTCGACGAGCGCCGGGATTCCCTGGGCTCGCTCCCGCAGCGGAGGCAGGCTCACCTCGAGCGCCGAGAACGCTCGTGCGAGGGACGCGTCGAGCGGCTCGCCCCGCGGCGGCTCCGGCCGGCGGCTCGCGATCCAGCCCACGGCCTTCGCAGCACGGAGCGGCGTCGGCGGCGCGAGCTCGACCCAGTCGGTCACCGCGCGCTGGAGCTCCAGGGGAAGCGTCGCGACCTCGTGCAGGAACACGGTGACGGGACGGTCCGCTTCCTCGAGCCCTTGGAGCGCCCGCGCGAGCGCGCGCTCCAGGGCGCGCGCGTCGCCGTCGCGGAGGGCATCGCAGGCGATCTCCGCGAAGACGCCACGCTCGAGCCCCCCGAACTCGTGGCGGTATCGGGCGAGGAGACGACGTCCCGTGCCCGGCTCGCCAGCCACGAGAAGCGGCACGGTCGCGCGACGAGGATGGAGCGCCGTCGCGAGCTCGGGCAGGTCGAGGTCGCAGAAGAACGCGGCAAAGCGTCGCGCGCAGGCGTCGCGCGCGAGGCGCTGCCCGAGGCTCGGCTCGCTGGAGCGGCGTGCGAGAGCGTCGATCCGCGCGCGCAGGGCGGCCGGATCCGGCGGCCATGCGACCACGTCGAGGGCGGGATGGTCGAACAGGCGGCGCGCCTCGGCGACGAGGTCGGGATCCGCGAAGAGGAGCCAGCTCCGGGCGCTCGTCGCCGGCAGCAGGCGGTGGACGAACTCGAGCTCCGCGCCGAGGTCGCGGCCGACGCCGAGGAGAACGACGGTGGGCGACGGGGCCGCCTCGAGGGCGCGATCGCCTGGGGCGCCCAGGACCGCGTCGTCGCCCGCCGCCACGAGATCCGCGAGGAGCCGGCGGCGCGTCGCGTCCGCGTCGACGATCCAGAGGTCGCTCATCCTTGCGGGCTCCTCCGTCCCGGCGCCCCGCCGGCGCGTCCCTCCGAGTATGGCCTCGCGACGCCGCGACCGCCGGACGCCGCGGGCCATTGACGAGGCGCGCCGTTCCTTCGACTCTCGCCCCACCACCCTCGGGAGCTCTGCATGAAGACGCCCTCCGCCGCCTCCTCCATCGACCTCGCGACGGCCCGGACGCGTGAGGCCGCGCACTTCCTTCCGGTCGTGAGCCGCCTGCCGCTCGTGCTCGTCGAGGGCCGCGGCTCCCGCGTGCGCGACGAGCGCGGGCGCGAGCTCGTCGACCTCACGGCGGGCTGGGGCGTCACGTCGATCGGCCACTGCCATCCCGCGCTGGTCGAGGCGATCCGCGACCAGGCCGGGCGGCTCATGCAGACGACGAACCTCTACTACACCGTGCCGCAGCTCGAGCTCCTCGAGACCTTCGAGCGGGTGCTGCCGCGGGAGCTCTCGCGAAGCTTCGTCGTGAACTCGGGCACGGAGGCGATGGACGGCGCGATCAAGCTCGCGCACCGCGCGACCGGTCGCGCGCGCTACGTCTCCACCCAGAACTCCTTCCACGGGCGCACGATCGGAGCGCTCCGCGTGTCGGGCCAGGCGAAGCATCGCGATCCCTACAAGGGGCTGCTGCCGCCTGCGCACATCGTTCCCTTCGGCGACCTCGACGCCGCCCGTGCGGCGATCGACGACGAGACCGCGGCCTTCGTGGTCGAGCCGGTGCAGGGCGAAGGCGGCGTGAACGTGCCGCCGGACGGCTACCTGCGCGGGCTGCGCGAGGCCTGCAGCCGACACGGCGCCATGTTCATCCTCGACGAGATCCAGACCGGGATCGGCCGCACGGGCCGCATGCTCGCCCTCGAGCACGAGGGCGCGATGCCCGACGTCGTGACGCTCGGGAAGTGCCTCGGCGGCGGCTTCCCCGTGGCGGCGTTCCTGTGCACCGAGGCCGTCGCGAAGACGGTGCAGCTCGGCGACCACGGCGGCACCTACGTCGGGAACCCCCTGGCCTGCGCCGCGGCGAACGCCGTGGTGCGCGTGATCGAGGAGGAGAAGCTCTGCGCGCGGGCCGCCGATCTCGGCGGACGGCTCCTCGCGAAGCTCCGGGCCTTCGCCGCCGAGCGCGCGGACCTCTGCGTCGAGGCGCGCGGCCGCGGGCTCCTCGTCGGCCTCGAGCTGCGCGACGAGAAGCGCGCCGGCGCGATCCCGACGCGCGCGATCGAGCGCGGCGTGCTCGTGAACCTGACGCAGGGAAGGGTCGTCCGGCTCTTCCCGGCCCTGAACATTCCCGAGGACGAGCTCTTCGGCGCGCTCGACGTCGTGCTCGGCCTCGTGACGGAGAACGCCTGACGCGGAAGGAGGTCGCCATGGAGAAGCGCCGGCTCGGTAGCCTCGAAGTCTCGGCCCTGGGCCTCGGCTGCATGGGCATGAGCGAGTTCTACGGACCCACGGACGAGGCCGAGGGCATCGCCACGATCCACCGCGCGATCGACCTCGGCGTGACGCTCCTCGACACCGCCGACATGTACGGTCCGTTCACCAACGAGGAGCTCGTCGGCAAGGCGCTCCGGGGCAAGCGCCACCAGGTCGTGCTCGCGACCAAGTGCGGCATCGTGCGCAGCGGGACGGGCTTCTCGCGATCGCTGAACGGCACGCCCGAGTACATCCGACAGGCCTGCGACGCGAGCCTGCGTCGCCTCGGCGTCGACCACGTCGACCTCTACCAGCTTCACCGCATGGACCCGAACGTCCCGATCGAGGAGAGCGTCGGCGCCATGGCGGAGCTCGTGAAGGCGGGCAAGACGAAGGCCATCGGCCTGTCGGAGGTCGGCCCGGGAACGCTGCGCCGCGCCCACGCCGTGCACCCGATCGCGTCGCTCCAGAGCGAGTACTCGCTCCTCTCGCGCGAGGTCGAGGCGGAGGTGCTGCCGGCGTGCCGCGCCCTCGGCATCGGCTTCCTGGCCTACAGCCCGCTCGGCCGCGGCATGCTCACGGGGCGCTTCCGCTCGCGCGCCGAGTTCGGCCCCGAGGACTATCGCCAGTGGAGCCCGCGCTTCGCCGAGGGCGCCTTCGAGCAGAACCTCGAGCTCGCCCTGCGCGCCGCCGCCCTCGCGGAGAAGAAGGGCTGCACGGCGGGCCAGCTCGCGCTCGCGTGGCTCCTCGCGCAGGGACCCGAGATCGTGCCGATCCCGGGCACGAAGTCGCGCGCGCGCCTCGAGGAGAACTGCGGCGCCGTCGACGTGAAGCTCACGGCGGCAGACCTGGCCGAGCTCGAGCGGGCGGTGCCGAAGGGGTCCGCCGCGGGCGAGCGCTATCCGGCGGGGATGATGCCGAGATGGGAGTGAGCGCCTGCCCGGCAGCAGGATCAGCGCTGCGCTGATCCCGCCGCCGCACGCATCTCTCGAGCTGGGCACGCACAGCCTGCGACTGCCGTCCGATTCCACTCTTCTAAGTGGTTCGAAGCCACAAGCACCGTTGTGGTCGGCCGGGAAGCGTCGCCCAGATACACTACCTGTGGAAGGGCACGCTGTCGGCGAACGGTTGTGGTCGGCCGGGAAGCGTCGCCCAGATACACTGAAGAGAAGAGAGCTCTGACTTGAGCGCCTGTTGTGGTCGGCCGGGAAGCGTCGCCCAGATACACTCGCGGACCTCACGCTGCACGTCGCCACCACGTTGTGGTCGGCCGGGAAGCGTCGCCCAGATACACTCAGCGGCAGTCCTGGCGCATGTGCATGGAAGTTGTGGTCGGCCGGGAAGCGTCGCCCAGATACACTTGGGAGGCCGTGAAGGCGCTCGGCCACGTCGTTGTGGTCG
>DATKKW010000037.1:0-52402 GCA_035542715.1 Myxococcota bacterium | reverse complement strand
GCATTGTCCTCGCCGATCACCTGGATGCACACCATCACCATCGCCTCGCACTGGGTCGGGTTGACCTTGCCTGGCATGATCGAGGAGCCCGGCTCGTTCTCAGGCAACAGCAGCTCGCCCAGGCCGCAGCGCGGGCCGGAGGCGAGCCAGCGCATGTCGTTGGCGATCTTCATCAATGCGACCGCGAGACCGCGCAGCGCCGCCATCGCGGCGACCATCGCGTCTAGCGAGCCCTGCGCCGCGAACTTGTTCGGCGCGGTCACGAACGGGCGCCCGGTCAGCTCCGCCATCTTGGCGGCGATCTCCCGGCTGAAGCCCGCGGGCGCGTTCAGCCCGGTGCCGACGGCCGTGCCTCCGGCGGCGAGCTCGAAGAGACCCGCCTCGGAGGAGCGGATGCGGGCCAGAGCGTCGCGCAGCTGTTGCGCGTAGCCCGACCATTCCTGCCCGACCGTGAGCGGTACGGCGTCCTGCAGATGAGTTCGCCCGATCTTGACGACGTCGCCCCATTCTCTCGCCTTCGCCTCGATCGCGGCCGCCAGTGTCTCAGCATGCGGCAGCAGGTGCTCCTCCAACTCGAGTACGGCGGCGATGTGCATCGCGGTCGGGAAAGTGTCATTCGACGACTGCCCCAGGTTGACGTCGTCGTTCGGATGCACCGGCGCCTTGCTGCCGATCTCACCACCGAGCAGCTGGATGGCGCGGTTCGACAGCACCTCGTTGACGTTCATGTTCGATTGGGTGCCCGAGCCGGTCTGCCACACATAGAGCGGAAAATGCTCGTCCAGCTTCCCGGCGATCGCCTCGTCGGCGGCGCGCACGATCGCCGCCGCCTTCCACTCCGGCAGCCGCCCCGCGGCTGCGTTGACCAGCGCCGCCGCCTTCTTGACGTAGCCGTAAGCGTGGTAGATACGCTTCGGCATGCGGTCGTCGCCGATCGCGAAATGCACCAAGCTGCGCTGCGTCTGCGCCCCCCAGTAGCGATCGGCCGGCACCTCGATGGAACCCATCGAGTCGGTCTCTCGACGCTGACCCTGGGCGTCGATGCCGATCGCTGTGTCATGCAGCGTGGGATGAGTTCCGCTGGCCATGGTGATGTCTCCTTCCATCCGATCAGGTGCTCACCGCTTGACTCGTGGTCGCGGCGCTGCTGCACACTGATCGGGAGCGAAGGCTGCGAACCGGCTCGACACCACGAGCTTTCCACGTCTCGATGAGGGCCGGGGGGCTCCCGAGGCCCACCCCCTCGCTCAGTAATGCGGTGTGTAGAGCTGGCCCTCGATCCAGCTCCGGATGTCACGCGGGCGCTCGACTTGCGCCAAGCCCTGCTCGAACATGAACTCGGCGACGCGGGTCGCAGTCGTCACCTCCGTCTCGAGGATGTTGGCCTGACCCGGGAACAGCATGCCTTTGGCACGCAGGCTCGGCCCCACCTGGTCGGCGGTCGCCTGGGCAGCGGCAATGAAGCACGCGTCGGTCAGCCGCCGCGGGCGGGCCACAAAGGTCGCCAAGCCGATCGCCGGAAAGATGTAGAAGTTGTTGGCCTGTCCGGGATGGAATGTCTGGCCGTTCAGGGTCACGTCCGAGAACTGCACGCCGGCCGCGTAGAGCGCCTTGCCCTTCGACCAGGCATACGCTTGCTCGGCGGTGCACTCCGCCTTGTCCGTCGGGTTGGAGAGGGCGAAGATGATCGGCCGCTCATTGAGCCGGCCCATGGTCTCGACCACGCGCTGATCGAAGGCGCCGCCTTTGGTGCTGACCCCGATCAAGGCCGTCGGCTTCAGCGTCTCGATGGTCGCGACGAGATCCTTCGACGGCGCCGCTTGGTGCGCGTAGACCTTCTGCTCCTTTGACAGGCCGGCGCGAGACGGCTCCAAGAGCCCGTCGATGTCGAACATCGAGATGCGACTGCGCGCGGCTTCCTGCGAGAGCCCTTTCAGCTGCATCGCGGCGACGATCAGATTGGCGATGCCGATTCCAGCCGAGCCGGCGCCCAGGAACAGGATGCGCTGCTCGGTCAGCGGCTGGTCGCTGATCTGCAGCGCGGTCGTCAGCCCCGCCAGCGCGACGCTGGCGGTGCCCTGGATATCGTCGTTGTAGCAGAGGATCTTGTCGGCGTAGCGGTCGAGCATCCGGATCGCGTCGGTGCCCTTCCAGTCCTCGAAATGGATGCAGCAGCTCGGAAAGAGCTCCTGGACCGCCTGGACGAATTCCTCCGTCAACTCGTCCAGTTCTTCATCGGACGGCGGCGGCTCGCGAAGGCCGAGATAGAGCGGATCGGCGCGGAGCGAGGGGTTGGTCGTGCCGATATCGAGTAGCACGGGCAGCAGGCAGTCCGGTGGCACCCCGGCGCAGGCCGTATAGAGCTGCAGCTTTCCGATCGGGATGCCCATGCCATTGGCGCCGATGTCACCGAGACCGAGGATACGCCCGCCGGTCGAGACGCAGATGAAGCGGACGTCCCGCTTCGGCCAATTACGCAGCACCTCGGCGATGCGACCCTTCATCTCGCGGGTGATGTACATGCCGCGTGCGCGGCGGTAGATGTGGCCGAACGTGAGGCAGGCATCGGCGACGGTGGGGTCATAGAGAATCGGTATGAAGCGCGCCGGATCGGACATCGCGGTGCGATAGAACAGGGTCTCGTTCAGGTCCGCGAGGCCGATCAGATAGATGTAGCGTTCGAGATCGCTCGGCTTCGCGTCCAGTTGCTCCAGCACCCGCTCCACCTGGCGGTCGAGGTTTTCCACCGAGTGGGGCAGCAAGCCTTCAAGTCCATGCTTGCGCCGCTCCTCCACAGTGAAGGCGGTCCCTTTATTGCGAACCGGGTCGTCCAGCAGTGCCTGGCCTCGAAGGTCGTCGAGCATCTCGTTCTCCCTCCAGACTTCTTCCGTCGAAGTTGCCGGCCGCCCGCGCGAGTGGCAAGACCGACAGCGAGCGCAAGCCCTGGACGCCATGGATCAGGACGCCCCGTCGTCCGCTCCTTCAAGTCGGGCGATTCGCTGGCGTCTGGCTCTCTTGGCGGCGATTGGAGAGGAAGCAGCGGCAAGGCGGGCGGGCGGTTGCCAGCTTCATGCCCTGCTCATCCGCGGCGCAGGCGCTTCGAGAGCGAGCCGCCAATGCCCGGGCCGGGGAGTACCTTTCGACCGAAATGCGGAGGGATCGAAATGCCGAAGGCCTGCGCCTGCTGCACCCATCCTAAGCGAGACGCGATCAACCACGAGTTGGTCCGCGGCACGCCCAACCTTCGGATATCGAAGAGGTACGGCATGAGCGATACCGCTGTTCGGAACCACCGCCAGAAGCACCTGCCGGAGACACTCGTGAAGGCCGCTGAGCTCGCGGAGATCGACTACTCCAAGGACCTTGTGCAGCAGGCGCACCAGATCCAGAAGGACGCGCTCGCCGTACTCGAGAGTGCGAAGGCCGCGGGCAACCTCGGCGGGGTGCTCCAGGCGATCGACCGCGCACAGAAGGGCATCGCGTTGCTGGCGGGTGTGATCGAGAAGCTCGGCGGGACTGAAGACCGCGAGATCGTGTTCTCATGGCAGGAATCCGTGTGCCCGAAGTGCGGCGGCCGCGAAGGGCTCGCGTCGGCACCCTTCCCGCAGGCAGATGGCAGGCCTACTCGCGCTTGAAGAGCTTCGCGAGAGCGAATCTCGGCGGTTTGCTTACCACTCGCTTACCGGACGCCGAAGCGGGGGCTCGGGAAGCGCTTAAGTGCCCGATTTCATGGTGGCCCAGGCCGGAATCGAACCGGCGACACTGCGATTTTCAGTCGCATGCTCTACCAACTGAGCTACCGGGCCACGCGAGGGCGGACCTTAGCCTGCTCGCGCGCAGGGCGCACGGCGCGCGCGGTCGATCCGGGAGGCGCGTCGCGAAGCGTCACTCGGGTCACTCGCGGGTCACTCGGGTCACTCAGGTCACTCGGAGAAGGGCGCGCGCTCGACGGGCGGCGGATCGTTCGCGCCGTGGACGAGCGGGGGAGGGAGCGGCGGCTCGATGCCGCTCTCGAGATCGAGCCCGAGCACCGGCGGGCCGCTGTCCACGGACGGAGGCGCAGTCGGCGCAGGCACGGCCGTATGGGCGTCGAGCGCGGCATCGCCTCGAGGGTTGCAGCCGAGGGCCGCCAGGGCGACGGTGATCGTCGCTGCTCCTGCGACGTCCCTCGCATGCAGCCGCCGCCATCGCCGCCGGGCCAAGCCGGGCTCCTTCGCGCCCCCCGAAGACGAGCCTAACCCAGCTCCGGGCTCGCGCGGCGCAAACCGGTTCCGGTACCGTGGCGCCGTGTCACTCCACCGGGCCCGCTTCGCCGCCGTCGCGCTCCTCACCGCTCTCCTCGCAATCGCCGTCGTCTCGTTCGCACGGCTTCCCGCGCGGGCGGCCGCCGCGGCTCCCGCGATGGGTGCCCACGGCATGGTCGTGACGGCCGAGGCCCACGCGACCGCCGCCGGTGTCGAGATGCTCGAGTCGGGCGGGAACGCGATCGACGCGGCGGTCGCGGCGGCGTTCGTGCTCGGCGTGACCGAGCCCTACCACAGCGGCATCGGCAGCGGCGGCTTCCTGCTCGCGCGCTTCGCCGACGGAAGGACCGTCGCGCTCGACATGCGCGAGACGGCGCCGGCGCGCGCCACCCGCGACATGTTCGTGGCGCCCGGAGTGCCGGAGGACGCGTCGCGCCTGGGCCCGCTCTCGGTCGCGACGCCGGGCCTCGTGGCCGGGCTCACGGAGGCGCTCGCGCGCTGGGGCACGAAGCCGCTGCCCGAGGTGATGGCGCCGGCCATCCGGCTCGCGGAGCAGGGCTTCCCGATCGGCCTGCGCCACGCCCAGGTTCTCGCGCTCGTCCGCCAGATGGGGATGGCGCAGCGCTTTCCCGAGACGGCGCGCATCCAGCTCCCGCCGGACGGGCAGACGCCGCAGCCCGGCTGGGTGCTCCGCCAGCCGGACCTCGCCGGCACGCTGCGCACGATCGCGCGCGAGGGGCCCGACGCCTTCTACCGCGGGGCGATCGCGAAGCAGATCGCCGCGGAGATGGAGCGCCAGGGCGGCCTCGTCTCGCTCGACGACCTCGACTCCTACCGCACGAAGCTGCGCGAGCCCCTCCACGGGAGCTACCGCGGCCTCGACGTGATCAGCTTTCCGCCGCCGTCCTCCGGCGGTGTCGCGCTGATCGAGATGCTCCAGATGCTCGAGGGCTTCGACCTCGCCTCCCGTGGCGCGGGCTCCTCGGCGAGCATCCACGTCATCGCGGAGTCGATGAAGCTCGCCTTCGCCGACCGGGCCCACCTGCTCGGCGACCCCGACTTCGTCGACGTTCCCGTGGCGGCGCTCGTCGACCCCGCCTACGCGGCGCGGCAGCGCGCGCGGATCGATCCGCCGTGGTGGAAGCGCGCGCCGTGGACGTGGGGCGACGCCGAGGTGGCGATCGAGGTCGACGGTCCGGGCCTGCCCGCGAACGACGGCGGTACGACGCATCTCTCGGTCACGGACGCGGCCGGCAACGCCGTCTCGCTCACGCAGACGCTGAATCTCCTGTTCGGGTCCGGCATCACGGTGCCCGGCACCGGGATCGTGCTGAACGACCAGATGGACGACTTCTCCGTCGCGCCGAACAAGCCCAACGCCTTCGGCCTGGTCGACGTGCGCGGAACGAACGCGGTGGGGCCGGGCAAGCGCCCGCTCTCGAGCATGACGCCGACGATCGTGCTGAAGGACGGGAAGACCTTCCTCGTGACGGGGAGCCCCGGCGGACCGCGCATCATCACGACCGTGCTGCTCTCCATCTTGAACGTCGTCGACTACGGGATGACGATCGAGGAGGCGGTCTCGGCGCCGCGCTTCCATCACCAATGGGTGCCGGACGTGCTGACGATCGAGCGCGCGATTCCCGAGGACGTACGCGAAGGCCTGCGCCGCCGCGGCCACGGGATCGAGGTCTCGCCGCGGGACTGGTCGAGCGCCGAGGCGATCGAGATCGACCCCGCGACGGGCGTGCACCTCGGCGGCTGCGATCCGCGCAGCGACGGGCTCGCCCTTGGCGTCCCCTGACGCGAGCGGCGCTCCCGCGGCCGGCGCTCCGGACGCGCGGGAGCTCGCGCGTCTGCGCGCGAACGTGAGCGGCCTCTCCTGGCTGAACGCGAGCCACATGTTCCTGCTGCTGATGCCGGTGGCGGTGCCCTTCTACCGCTCCCACGGCCTCACGATGCAGGAGATCTTCGTGCTGCAGGCCCTGTTCTCGGGCGCGACGCTCGTGTTCGAGGTCCCGTCCGGCTACGCCGCGGACCTGCTCGGTCGCAAGCGCTCGCTCGTCGCGGGGGCCGTGCTCTACGGCGCTGCGTTCAGCTGGCTCGCGTTCGCGCGGGGCTTCGCGGGCTTCGCGATCTTCGAGGTCGTCGCGGCCGCGGGTATCGCGTTCTTCAGCGGCACCGACCTGGCGCTGCTCTACGCGAGCCTCGAGAGGCTGCCCGAGGGCACGGCCGCGGGCGCGCGCGCCGTCGGGCGCTTCGTCTCGTCGGCGCAGCTCGGCGAGACCGCGGCGGCGCTCCTCGGCGGCGCGCTCGCGCTCGTCTCCCTCCAGCTCCCGGCGCAGGTCGGCGCCCTCGCAGGCTGGGCGCCGCTCGCGATCGCGCTCACGCTGCACGAGCCCGCAGGACCCCGTGCGCAGGGCCGCCACGGCGAGAACGCGCGCGTGGTCTGGCGCGCCCTCTTCCGCGCGAGCCCGTTCGTCATGCGCCTCTCGCTCGCGACGATGCTCTACTCGACCGCGAGCATCCTCGCGGTCTGGAGCTTCCAGATGCTCTGGACGGAGCAGGGCATCGCGCTCGTCCACTTCGGCTGGCTCTGGGCGGCACAGAACGGCGTCGTCGCGCTCGCGGCGCGCTACGCGCACCGCGTCGACGACGCCTTCGGGCTCTCGACGGTGATCGTCGCCGTCGTCCTGCTGCCGATCGCCGGCTACCTCGGGATGGGCGGGCTCGCCGGCTGGGCGGCCGTCTGCGCGGGCCTCTGCTTCCCGCTCTGCCGCGCGCTGAACAGCGTGGTCCTGCGCGACGCGCTGAACGCGCGTCTTCCGGGCGAGCTCCGGGCGACGGCGAATTCCGTGCTCGCCCTCGGCATGCGCCTCCTGTTCGCGCTCGCGGGCCCGCTCCTCGGCGCGGCGATCGATCGCGTCGGCGCGGCGCGCGCGCTCGGCGCGACGGGCGTCGTGTTCGCGGCGGTCGCCCTCGCGAGCGGAGGACCGCTCCTCGCGGCATGGCGCCACGAGCGCGCGGCTCAGGGCCTGACGACCGCGAGCGTGTAGCCGGAGAGGTCGATCACGCGCTGCGCGACGCGCAGCACGTCTTCCTTGGTGACGGCGTGGATCAGCTCCGCGTAGCGCAGGTGCGCGTCGGCGCCGAGCCCGTAGAGGGCGTCCTGGGCGAGGTGCGCGGCGCGCGAGGCCGATCGCTGGAGGTCGATCGCGAAGTTCCCGGCGAGGTAGTGCTGGGCGCGGCGCAGCTCCTCCTCGGCCGGCGGCGAGGAGACGATGCGCTCGAGCTCCTCGAGCATCCCGCCCTTCGCCGCTTCGAGCTTCTCCGGTGCCGTCCCGATGTAGACCGCGAAGAATCCCGGCGCCACGCCCTCGACGTTCAGCGCCGTGACGCTGTAGGCGAGGGAGCGCCGGTCGCGCAGCTCGAGGAAGAGCCGTCCGCCCTGGCCGGCGAGGAGCTGCGAGACGATCTCGAGCGCGTGGCGGTCCTCGTCGCGCACCGTGAGACCCGGAAAGCCGATCACGAGGTGCGCCTGCTCGCGGCGCTTGCGCAGCACGGCCTCCCGCGGCTCGCGCGGAGGCGCGTCCTCCGCCGGCTCCGGTCGCGCGAAGGGACCGGGCGGCAGGTCGGCGAAGAGGGACGAGAGGCGTCGCGCGATGGTGTCGGGATCGACGTCCCCGGCCACGGCGAGCACGCAGTTCCGCGCGCGCACGTAGTGATCGTGGTGGGACTCGAGGGCCGTGCGGTCGACGTGACGCACCGACGCCTTCGATCCGAGCAGCGGGAAGCGATACGGATGGGTCGGGTAGAGCGTGTGCAGGAAGAGATCGAACACGCGCTCGCCCAGCCGATCCTCGCGCCGGGCGATCGCGGCGAGCGTGTCGCGGCGCTCGTGCTCGATCTCGAGCAGGTCGAAGCCCGGCTGCAGCAGCACCTCGGCGAAGAGCTCGAGGGCAGGATCGAGCTGCGCGCTCGGCACGTCGAGCGTGAGGCCGAGCGAGCTGCGGCCGGCGAAGCCGTCGATCTCCGCCGCGAGGCCCTCGACGCTGCGCGCGAAGTCGGCGTAGGAGCGCTGCTTCGTGCCGCGGAGCCAGAGGCTGGTCAGGAAGCTCGTGAGGCCGGCCGTGTCCTCGCGCTCCGAGAGGAGCCCGCCGAGGAAGGCGGCTCGCACGGCGACGACCGGCACCTCCCGCCGCGGGAAGACGTGGAGCTCCGCGCCGTTCGGGAGCCGATAGGCGTGGAGCGCGACGCCGTCCTGCGTCGCAAGCGCGGGCCCTGCGCCGCGGTCCGTCCCGGGCGGCGCCGCGGCGGGCACCGGCGTCGGCGGCGTGAAGACGCGACGCACGCCGTCGACACCGCGTCGCACCGCCGCGGCGAGGGCGTCGGCATCGAAGGCGGGAGCCTCCTTCTCGGGGAGGAGCGCGACCGCAGTCACGCCCTCCGGCGCGAGGTGCACCTGGGCCGCGCGCAGGAGATCCTCCGGCGACGCGCGGCGGATCGCTTCCAGGTAGCGCTCCTCGTAGCGGTGGTCGCCCGCGAGGAGCTCGAAGCTCCCGATCTTGCGCGCGAGGCCGGAGACGCTCTCGCGCTCGAAGCAGAGGGCCGCGAGGAAGTTCGCCCGCGCGCGCTCGAGCTCGTCGCGGGAGACGGGCTCGAGGCGCAGGCGCTCGAGCTCGCGCGCCACGGCCTCCGCGGAGCGCTCGAGCCGCGGCGCGTCCACGTCGATGCTCGCGCCGAAGAGCCCCGCCTCGAGCGGCGTGTACGAGCTCGCGTCGACGCGATCCGCGAGCTCCTGCTCCTCCTTCACGCGGCGCACGAGCCGCGAGCTCTCGCCCTCGCCGAGGACGTACGCGAGGAGATCGAGCAGCGGCGCGTCGGGATGCAGGAAGGCAGGCGCGCCGAAGGCGAGCTCGAAGCTCGCGCGCTCGAAGGGCCGGCGCAGCACGAGGGAGCGCGGCGAAGCGCGCGGCGGCTCCGGCGGGCGGGCGCGCCCCGGCGCGCCCGGGGCGGCGTCGGCGAAGGCCGCGCGCACCGCCTCGAGCAGCTCGGCGGCGTCGAAGTCGCCCGCGGCGACCACCATCAGGCCGTCGGGCTTGTACCAGCGCTCGAAGAAGGCGCGCACGCGGGCGCGGTCGAAGCGCGACACACTCTCGCGTGAGCCCAGGATCGGCGCACCGTAGGGATGCACGCGGTAGGCCTCGCGGAAGACCGCCTGGCCGAGCACCTGGCCCGGGGAGTCCTCGCTGCGGCGGATCTCCTCGAGCACCACCTCGACCTCGCGCGCGACCTCGGTCGGATCGAAGACCGAGCTGCGCACGGCGTCCGCGAGCACGTCCACCGCGGTCGCGGCGTGGCTCGCCGGAACGGTCGCGTGGTAGACGGTCGCGTCGTAGGACGTGTAGGCGTTGATGCGGCCGCCCACGCCCTCGATCTCGCCCGCCACCTCGCCGACGCCGCGGCGGGTCGTGCCCTTGAAGAGCATGTGCTCGTGGAAGTGGGCGAGCCCTTCCTCGCCGGGGCGCTCGTCGGCGGAGCCGACCTTGGCCCAGACCTGCACCTCGGCCACGGGCGCCACGTGGAGCGGGCGCAGCAGCACCGAGAGACCGTTGGGCAGGACGTGCCGCTCTACGGGGGATTCCGCCAAAGCGAGGCGACGGTACCACGCGGCCCGGCCGACCGCGCCGCCAGCGGCGCAGCTACCCTCGCCGCGTGCGTGCCCCGACCGTCGGTGTCTACGTCCACGTGCCGTTCTGCGAGCGCATCTGCCCGTACTGCGACTTCGCCGTGGTGCGCGCCGGGCGGCGGCTCGATCCGGCCCTCGAGGAGCGCACCGTGCGGGGCCTCCTGGCCGAGCTGGCCCTGCGTCGCGCCGACTTCGACGGCCTCGCGCTCGACACGATCTACTTCGGCGGGGGCACGCCGTCGCTCCTCGAGCCCGGCTCCGTCGCGCGCCTGGTGGAGGCCGCGTGCGAGGCCTTCGCCGCGCCGACGCGCGACGCGCTCGAGGTCACGCTCGAGGTGAATCCGAGCACCGTCGAGCGCGCGCGTCTCCCGGGCTTCCGCGAAGCCGGCGTGAGCCGGCTCTCGATCGGCGTCCAGTCCTTCGACGACGAGGTGCTGCACCGCCTCGGCCGCGCCCACCGCGCCGGCGAGGCGCGCGCGACGCTCGACGCCGCGCGCGCCGCCGGCTTCGACAACGTCTCGCTCGACCTGATCTTCGCCGCGCCGGGCCAGCGCCTCGCGGGCCTCGAGCGCGATCTCGAGCAGGCGCTCGCCTTCGGGCCGCGCCACGTCTCTGCGTATGGCCTCACGATCGAGCCGGGAACGCCCTTCGCCCGCGCTGCGGCGAGGGGCCAGCTCGCGCTGCCGGACGAGGACGAGGCCGTCGCGATGATCGAGCGGATCGAAGCTTGCCTCGGCGAGGCCGGCCTCGACCGCTACGAGATCTCGAGCTTCGCGATCCCGGGCTTCGAGTCGCGCCACAACCGGCGCTACTGGGAGCGGACCCCGGTGCTGGGCCTCGGCGTGGGCGCCGTGTCGTGCGATCCCGGGTCGAGCCGCGCGCCGCACGGCGCGCGGCGCACGAACCTGCGAGCGCTCCCCGCCTGGCTCGAGCGCGTCGAGGCGGGACGCACCGCCGAGGCGGAGCCGCCGGAGGTCCTCGACGCCGCCACGGCGCGGGGCGAGGCGATGTTCCTCGGGCTGCGGACCCGGGCGGGCGTCGATGCCCGCGGCTTCGCACAGGAGTTCGGGGCGCCGCCGCGATCCTTCTTCGGCGGGGAGATCGAGAGGCTCGTCGACGCGGGGCTCCTCGACGAGGCGCCCGCCGGCGAGCTGCGCCTCACGCGGCGCGGACGCCTCCTCTCGGACTCGGTCTTCGAGCGCTTCGTCGGCGGCGGCGAGTCGCCGCGGGAGCCCCGGGAGATTGACGGCCAGGGGGCGCGATGGTAACGGAACCTTGAGTCCCGGCTGCGCTTTCGATCTCGTGGGAGCACGCTCATGACCGGCCGGCGGAGCCTCGAAGGCGCCCGCAGCGAGACGCCCGAGCTGGGCTCGCGACAGCGCCTCGTGCTGCGGGCGATCGTCGCCTCCTACGTCGGCGACGCCCAGCCGGTGGGCTCCTCCACGATCTCGCTCCTCCTCCCCGTGCATCTCTCTTCCGCGAGCATCCGGAACACCATGGCCGAGCTCGAGGGCCTGGGGCTCCTCGAGAAGCCCCATGCGTCGGCGGGACGGGTGCCGACGAAGCTCGGGCTGCGCCTCTTCGTCGACCAGCTCCTCGACCCGCGGGACCTGGCGGAGTACGAGCGGCGGCTGATCGCGGGATCGGTCGAAGGGGTGTCGGGAGAGAGGCTCGCGCAGGCCGCCTCGGCGCTGCTCTCGGAGCGGACGCGCCAGCTCGGCTTCGTGATGGCGCCGCGCCTCGAGCGCGCCGTGCTCGGTCACCTCTCGCTGATCCGCGTCTCGAGCGAGCGCATCCTCGCCGTCGTCGTGTCGCGGACGGGCGTCGCGCATCGGCGCGTCATCGACGATCCGGGCGCGGACGACCAGACGGAGCTCGACCGGATCGCCGCGCTCCTGAACGAGCGCCTGCTCGGTCGCACGCTCGCCGAGGCGCGTGCCGTCCTCGCGCGCGAGGCCAGCGCGCTTCGCTCCGAGGCGGACCGCCTGCGCCAGCGTGCGCTCGCCCTCGCGCAGCGGGCCCTCCCGCTCGACGCCGTCCCGCCCGGGGAGCTCGTGCTCGGCACCTGGCTCGCCCTCCTCGACCAGCCCGAGTTCCGCGACCCGGACCGGGTGCGCGCGCTCTTCTCCGCGCTCGAGATGAAGGAGCGGTTGGTCGAGGTGTTGGACCAGATCCTGGAGGAGCGGGGCCCCGGCGTGGCGTTCGGAGAGGAGATCGGGGAGCCGGCCCTGCGGCACTGCGCCCTCGTGATCGCGCCCTGCGGCGGAGCCGAGGCACCCCTCGGGATGCTCGGAGTGCTCGGTCCCAGCCGAATGGACTACGGTCGGATCATCCCGCTCGTCGACTATCTGTCCCAGCTCGTCACGGAGAGGCTCAGCGCGTGAACAAGCCCACCGGCGGTCGGCCCGGCTCCGATCCGGAGCCCGAAGGCTGGGAGTCCCTGGAGGAGTCCGGGGGCGCCCTCACGCCCAACGAGGACCTCGAGCGCGCGCTGCGCGAGGCGACGGAGGCCGTCGAGGCACGCGAGGCCCAGGCCCGGGCGCGCGGGGGAGCCGCGGGCGCCGGCGGCCACGCGAATGCCCTCGCGGCCAAGATCGGAGACCTCGAGCAGGAGCTCGAGCAGGCGAAGACCCACCTGGCCGAGGCCCAGGACCGCTACCTGCGGCTCCAGGCCGACTTCGACAACTTCCGGCGGCGCACCCTCAAGGAGCGGGAGGAGGCCGTCCAGTACGGCCACCAGAATCTCGTCAAGGATCTCCTCTACACGGTCGATAACCTGGAGCGCGCCCTCGAGCACGCCCACAAGAGCGGGCGCGAGGACTTGGACGCGCTTCTGCAGGGGATCGACCTGGTCCATCGAGAGCTGGTCGGCGTCCTGTCGAAGCACGGGGTGACGGAGATCGAGGCCCAGGGCCTTCCGTTCGATCCCGGAGTCCACGAAGCCCTGGCGCAGGTGGACGACGGCACGGTCGCGCCGAACACGGTCGTGCAGGTCTTCCAGAAGGGCTATCGGCTGCGCGACCGGCTGCTGCGGCCGGCGCAGGTCGTGGTCTCGCGGGCCGCCGCGAGAGACGCGCAGAGCGAGGTCGGGGGCTGAGTCCAGCGCGAGCCGGGCCGTCCCCGAACGGGGGGCCTCGGCGATGGGCAAGGTGATCGGGATCGACCTCGGCACGACGAACTCGTGCGTCGCCGTCATGGAAGGCGGCTCGCCGGTCGTGATCGCCAACGCCGAGGGCGCCCGCACCACGCCGTCGATGGTCGCCTTCACCGACTCCGGCGAGAAGCTCGTCGGCCAGATCGCGAAGCGCCAGGCCGTCACCAACCCGAGTCGCACCGTCTACGCCGTGAAGCGGCTGATCGGGCGCAAGCTCGAGAGCGAGGAGGTACGTCGCTTCGCCGCGATCGCGCCGTTCGCGATCGCCGCCGTCGACAACGGCGACGCGTGGGTCGAGGTCGAGGGCCGCCGCTACTCGCCGCCGGAGATCTCGGCCATGGTGCTCGCGAAGATGCGCGAGACGGCGAGCGACTTCCTGGGCGAGGCGGTGACCGAGGCGGTGATCACCGTGCCCGCGTACTTCGACGACGCCCAGCGGCAGGCCACCAAGGACGCCGGCAAGATCGCGGGCCTGAACGTGCTGCGCATCCTGAACGAGCCCACGGCGGCCGCGCTCGCGTACGGCCTGGGCGACGAGAAGAACAAGAAGATCGCCGTCTTCGACCTTGGCGGCGGCACCTTCGACATCTCGATCCTCGAGCTCGGCGACGGCGTGTTCGAGGTGAAGAGCACGAACGGCGACACCTACCTCGGCGGCGAGGACTTCGACCAGCGCATCGTCGAGCACCTGATCGAGACCTTCCAGCGCGATTCGGGCGTCGACCTGCGCGGCGACGACATGGCGCTGCAGCGGCTGAAGGAGGCGGCGGAGCGCGCGAAGCACGAGCTCTCGTCCACGCCGACCACCGACGTGAACCTGCCCTTCATCGCGGCCGACGCCTCGGGCCCGAAGCACCTGAACGTGACGCTCTCGCGCGACCGCCTCGAGGCGCTGGTCGCCGACCTGATCGAGCGCCTGGTCGCGCCGTGCGAGACCGCCCTCGCCGACGCCGCCCTGCGCCGCGAGCAGATCGACGAGGTGATCCTGGTGGGCGGCATGACCCGCATGCCGCGGATCCAGGAGAAGGTGGCCGAGATCTTCGGGAAGAAGCCCCACAAGGGCGTGAACCCCGACGAGGTGGTCGCGGTCGGCGCCGCGATCCAGGGCGGCGTGCTGACGGGCGAAGTCGAGAACGTGCTGCTGCTCGACGTGACGCCGCTCTCCCTCGGCGTCGAGACCCAGGGCGGCATCTTCACCAAGATCATCGAGAAGAACACGACCATCCCGACGAAGCGCAGCCAGGTCTTCTCGACCACCGAGGACAACCAGAACGTCGTGCGCATCCACGTGCTCCAGGGCGAGCGCGAGATGGCGGCCGACAACAAGACGCTCGGGCGCTTCGAGCTGGTCGGCATCCCGCCCGCGCCGCGCGGCGTGCCGCAGATCGAGGTCAGCTTCGATATCGACACCGACGGCGTCGTGAGCGTGTCCGCCAAGGACCTCGGCACCGGCAAGAGCCAGCAGATCCGCGTCACCGCGTCGAGCGGCCTCACGGAGAACGAGGTCAACCGCCTGCTGCAGGAGGCCCAGACGAGCGTCACCGCGGACAAGCAGCGCCGCGACCTCGCCGAGCTCCGCAACAAGGGGGACGGGCTCGTCTACTCGACGGAGCGCACGATGGCCGAGTTCGCGGAGCAGATCGCGGCCGAGGACAAGGCGGCGCTCCAGCAGGCCCTGGGGGCGGCGAAGGCCGCGCTCGCCGGCAACGACGCGGCCGCGCTCTCCCGCGCCGTTGACGAGCTTTCGGCCCTCTCTTACAAGATGACCGAGAAGCTGTATGCCACGCTCGGAGGGGATGCGCAGAGCTGATCCTCCGGATCCCTCCGAGGCCCTCCGTCTTGCAGAAACGCGACTACTACGAGGTCCTGGGCGTCTCGCGAGACGCGAACGAGGCCGCGCTCAAGAAGGCCTATCGCCAGCTCGCGCTCCAGTTCCACCCCGACCGCAATCCCGACGACCCGGCCGCCGAGGAGCGCTTCAAGGAAGTCTCCGAGGCCTACGCCGTCCTCTCCGATCCGCAGAAGCGTCAGGCCTACGACCGCTTCGGCCACGCCGGCGTCGGCGGGCCCGGCGGCGCCGGTCCCGACTTCGGCGACCTCGGCGGCTTCACCGACCTCTTCAACGATCTGTTCGGCGATCTGTTCGGCGGCGGCCGCGCCGGCGGGAGACGCCGCGGCCGCGGTCAGCGCGGCGCCGATCTCCGCTACAACCTCGAGATCGAGCTGCACCACGTGGTCACGGGACACGAGGCCACGATCTCGATCCCGAAGATGCGCCCGTGCAAGACGTGCGAAGGCAGCGGCCTTCGCCCCGGCACGCAGCCCGAGCGCTGCACGCGCTGCCGCGGCACGGGCCAGCTCGTGTTCCAGCAGGGCTTCTTCCGCATCAGCCGACCCTGCGACGTGTGCGGCGGCGAGGGCGAGGTAGTGCGCGAGCGCTGCGCCGACTGCCGCGGCCAGGGGCGCCTCGAGGGCCAGCAGACGATCACGGTGCGCGTGCCTGCCGGCGTCGACGACGGCGCCCGCCTGCGCTTGACGGGCGAAGGCGAAGCCGGCGTCTCGGGCGGGCCGCCGGGCGATCTCTACGTCGTGATCTCCGTGAAGCCCCATCCGTTGTTCGATCGCGACGGGCCCGACCTCCACTGCGAAGTGCCGGTGCCGTTCGTGAAGGCGGCCCTCGGCGCGGAGATCGAGGTGCCGACGCTCGAGGGCAAGGTCACGATGCGGATCGCCGAGGGGACCCAGAGCGGGACGCTCCTGCGCCTCCGAGGGAAGGGCTTGCCGACGCTGCGCTCTCGCGAGCGCGGCGACCAGCTCGTGCGGATCTTCGTCGAGGTGCCGAGCAAGCTCACGGACGGCCAGCGCGAGCTCCTCGAGCGCTTCGCCGCGGAGACCGGGACGGAGGTCTCGCCCGCGGCGAAGAGCTTCATGGACAAGCTGCGCGACCTCTTCGGGTAGGAGCGCGATGCGTGCCAGGCGGACGATGGGGCGGATCGGGATCGCGGGCTCTCTCCTCGCCGCGCTCGCGCTCGGCTGCGCCACGGCGCCGGAGGAGCACGGCATCCCCACGGCGAAGCCCGCGTCGCGCAACGCGGCGGGCGGGCCCGCGGGCCCGCTGCGGCCCGAGGTCACGAACGCGCCTGCGCCGCAGACGCCCGAAGAGGCGCTCCCGCGGGCCGAGGAACGCTACGCGGTCGGCGACGAGGCGGGCGCCGTCGACATCCTGAGCCAGGCCCTGGCGAAGAGCCCCGGCGGGCCCGGGAGCGACGCCGCGCGGCTGCGTCTCGCCGAGCTCGAGCAGCGCCGCGGACACACCGCCGCTGCGGCGAACGCCCTGGGTCGCGTGCGCATCGAGCGGCTCTCGCCGGAGCAGCAGCGGCGCGGCGTGCGGCTGCAGGCGACGATCGCGCGCGAGGAGGGCGACCGGCCGACGGAGATCGCGAAGCTTGCCGAGCTGCGGGCGAGCGCGCAGGGCGCGGACGAGGTGTCCCTGATCGACGTCGACCTCGACGAGGCGATCGGGAAGCTCACCCTCGCCGACGCCGCGCGGGCGGCGTCGCTCCTCGGCGAGCGTCCGCCGGCCGCGCGCGTGCGGCTGCGCGAGGTGGAGCTCGCGCTCCAGGCGCGCGATCTCGACCACGCGATGCTCGCCCTCGCGGAGGCGTCGCGCCTCCCGCTCACGCCGCAGGAGGCGGCTCGCATCCCGCCGCTCGAGTCGCAGGTGCATGCGCTCGAGGAGCAGGGCACGGAGCCGCCGCCGCCCGCTGCCTTCGACCCCTCGCTCCCGCTCCCGCCGCAGCGCCTGCCGCGGCCGGCGCCTCCGCCCTTCACGATGGGGGCGCACGGCGTGCTCGGTGTCGTGCTGCCGCTCTCGGGCCCGGGCGCGCGCTTCGGCGAGGAGAGCCTGAACGGAATCCTGCTCGCGGCGCGTCTCCCGCGCGAGGGCGCGAGCGAGGCCGACGACGTCCTGCGCGTCCTGGTGCGCGACTCGAAGGGCACGCCGACGGGCGCCGCTGCCGCGGTGACGGAGCTCGCGGCCCTGCCGGAGGTCTCGGCCCTGCTCGGCCCGCTCGGGGCCGAGGAGGCCGAGGCCGCGGCGACCGCCGCCGAGACGGCGGGCGTTCCGCTGCTCGCGCTCTCGCCGCGCGAGGACGTGAGCCACGACCGGCCGCACGTGTTCCGCGTCGGTGTCGCCCCGCGCGGCGAGGCGGACGCCCTCGCCGAGTACGCGGTTCACGGCCTCGGGCTCCGCCGCCTGGCCGTGCTGCATCCGAACGACGCCTACGGTCACGGCTTCTCGCAGGTCTTCGAGGACGCGGTCCGCGCGCGGGGCGGCGAGATCGTGAGCGTCGCGAGCTACCCGGCGCACACGACGGACTTCACCGCGACCATCCACCAGCTCGTGGCCCAGGCGCCGAAAGCTGCGCCCGCGCCCACGCCTCCCGTCGCGTCGACGCCGACGCGCGGCGCAGCTCCGCCGCTGATCGCGCCCGCCCCCATGGACGCGATCTTCATCGCCGACTCGCGCGAGGTGGCGGACGTGCTCGTCCCGCAGCTCGCCTACAACGATCTCGGCGGCGTGCGCATCCTCGGGCCGCGCGGCTGGGCCGAGGCCGACCTCGTCTCCGTCGCGGGCAAGCAGGTGGAGGGCGCGATCCTCGCCGAGCCCTTCGATCCGAGCAGCCCGGAGCCCCTCGTGCACGCCTTCGTGGAGAGGTATCGGCGCGACTTCGGCGAGGCGCCCGACGTGTTCGCGGCGCAGGCCTACGACGCCGCCACCCTCGCGCTCGCCCAGCTCGCCTCCGGTGGGACGAGCCGCGAGGGCATGCGTGCCGGGCTCGCGCGCGTGCGAGAGGTTCCCGGCGTCGCCGGCGCGACGACCATCGCGAGCGACGGCAATGCCCAGAAGAGGGCGTTCCTGATCGCGATCGTGAACGGCGAGCTGCGCGCGATCCCGACGCGCTACGAGGACGCGCCGCTCGACTGACGCCGTCACGCGAGGGGCTCGACCCGCGGCAACTCGTGCGCAGCTCTCGGGCAGGCGCCTCAAGTGGCCCCCGGCGAGGGCCGATGCGCGAGAGGATGGAAGCGCCGCTCCCGAGGTTCGAGGTCCCCGAAGAGCTCCCCATCCTGCCGCTGCGCGAGTGCGTCGTGTTCCCGTACATGGTGCTCCCGCTGTTCGTCGGCCGCGACGCCTCGGTTGCCGCCGTGGAGGACGCCCTCGCGAGCGACCGCCTGCTCCTGCTCGTGGCGCAGCGAGATCCCGAGACCGACGAGCCGGCCGCGGACGACCTGCACCGCGTCGGCACCGTGGCGACCGTGATGCGCACCCTGCGCCTGCCCGACGGCCGCGTGAAGGTGCTCGTGCAGGGCCTCGCCAAGGCCGAGGTGGAGGGCTTCGTCGAGGTCGAGCCGGCGCTGCGCGCGCGGGTCCGCGCGATCGAGCCGGAGCCCGAGCCCGAGTGGCACGTCGAGCACGAAGCGCTGATGCGCGCCGTGCGCTCGCGCGTGGAGGAGCTGCTGCCGCTCAAGCACCTGCCGCCCGAGGTGCTCTCCGTGATCTCGTCGGTGTCGGAGCCCGGGCGCCTCGCGGACCTCGTCGCGTCGAACCTGCGCCTGCGCCTGTCCGAGGCGCAGGAGGTGCTCGAGATCCGCGACCCGCTCGCCAGGCTGCGACGCGTCGACGCCCTCCTGCGTCGAGAGCTCGAGGTCACGGCCGTGCAGGCCGAGATCCAGTCGCAGGCGAAGGAGGAGATGTCGCGCAGCCAGCGCGAGCACTTCCTGCGCGAGCAACTGCGCGCGATCCAGGCGGAGCTCGGCGAGAGCGACGGCCGGGCGAGCGAGGTGGAGGAGTACCGCGCGAAGCTCGACGAGGCGGGGCTCTCCGACGAGGCGCTCGCCGAGGCGATGCGGCAGCTCCGGCGCCTCGAGCGCATGCACCCCGACGGCCCCGAGGCCCAGGTGGTGCGCGGCTACCTCGACTGGTTCTGCGATCTGCCCTGGTCGACGAGCTCGCCCGACGCCCTCGACCTGATCGAGGCGCGGCGCATCCTCGACCAGGACCACGCGCACCTGACCTCGATCAAGGACCGCATCCTCGAGCACCTCGGCGTACGCAAGCTGCGCGCGGACTCGCGCGGTCCGATCCTCTGCTTCGTCGGCCCGCCGGGGGTCGGCAAGACGAGCCTCGGACGCTCGATCGCCCGCGCCATGGGCCGCGAGTTCGTGCGCATCTCGCTCGGCGGGATGCGGGACGAGGCCGAGATCCGGGGACACCGTCGGACGTACGTGGGCGCGCTCCCGGGGCGTATCGTGCAGAGCCTGAAGCAGGCGGGCACGAACAACCCCGTCCTGATGCTCGACGAGATCGACAAGCTCGGGGCCGACTTCCGCGGCGACCCCGGCTCGGCGCTGCTCGAGGTGCTCGACCCGGAGCAGAACGGCCGCTTCAGCGACCACTACCTGAACGTGCCGTTCGATCTCTCCAAGGTGTTCTTCATCGCGACGGCGAACGTGCTCGACACCATCCCCGGGCCGCTGCGCGACCGGATGGAGGTGATCCGGCTCTCGGGCTACACACCCGAGGAGAAGCTCGAGATCGCGCGCGCCTACCTGATCCCGCGCCAGGTCGAGGAGTGTGGCCTTCCGCCCGACCGCATCCGCTGGTCGCGGCCCGCGGTGAAGCGGATCGTCACGGGCTGGACGCGCGAGGCCGGCGTGCGGAGCCTCGAGCGCCAGATCGCCGCGATCTGCCGCAAGGTCGCGCGCCGCGCGGCCGAGGGCGACGAGGGGGCGCTGCGCCTCGATCCGCGAGGGCTCGAGCGCTTCCTCGGGCCGCCGCCCTTCCTCGACGACGAGACACCGACGCGCGGCGAGGTGGGCGTCGTGAACGGGCTCGCCTGGACCGAGGCCGGCGGCGACGTGCTGCGCCTCGAGGCCTCGATGACGCGTGGCCGCGGCCTCGTCCTCACGGGACAGCTCGGCGACGTGATGAAGGAGTCGGGCATCGCGGCCCACACCTTCGCGCGTTGGCGCCTCGGCGAGCTCGGGCTCGACGAGACGCTCCTCGCCCGGCGTGAGGTCCACGTGCACGTGCCGGCGGGGGCGATCCCGAAGGACGGCCCATCCGCGGGCGTGACGATCGCGACCGCGATCGTCTCGCTCGCGACCGGCATCGCGGTCCGCGGCGACGTGGCGATGACGGGCGAGGTGACGCTGCGCGGGCGCGTGCTGCCGGTGGGCGGCGTCCGGGAGAAGGCGCTCGCGGCGCTGCGCGCGGGCATCAAGCGCGTGATCCTGCCGCGCAAGAACGTGCCCGACCTCGACGAGATCCCGCCGGAGCTGAAGCAGAAGATCACCTTCGTTCCGGTGTCCGACATGGAGGAGGTGCTCGAGGCGGCCCTCGAGTCTCCGCCGCCGCGCGCGACGGCCCGGCCCGCGCGGGGCGGCCGCGTCTCGCGGGTGGCCGCCTCGGTGCGCGGGCGCGCCTAGCGCCGGCGCTCCGCATCCGGAGCCCGAGTGGGAGCGTAGGTCCATCCGGGGCATCCTGGCGTGGGAATGCCCCGGGAGGACCCTGCGGTGAGTCGTCGCGACCTCCTGCGCGGCGCGCTCGGCGCGCTCGCGCTCGTCTGGCTTGGGCGCGCGCAGGCTGCGCGGGCGGCGGAGTCGCCGTCGTCCGCGTCGGTGCAGCCGCTCGACGTCCCGCACACCGTCTGGCGGAAGCTCGTCTCGCCGCAGGCGTATGCCGTCCTCTTCGAAGAGGCCACCGAGCCTCCGGGATCGAGCCCCCTCGAGCACGAGAAGCGGCCGGGCACCTACGTCTGCGCCGCCTGCCACCTCCCGCTCTTCCTCTCGAGCGCGAAGTTCGACAGCGGGACGGGCTGGCCGAGCTTCTTCCGCGCGATCCCGGCCCACGTCGCGACGAAGCGCGACTTCACGCTCCTCCTCCCGCGAACCGAGTACCACTGCGCGCGCTGCGACGGCCACCAGGGCCACCTCTTCGACGACGGACCGAAGCCCACGGGTCTCCGCTACTGCAACAACGGTGTGGCGCTCGCCTTCGTGCCCGAGGGCGAGGCGCTTCCGGCGCTTCGGCCGTGAGCTTCCGCGCACTCGCGCTCGCCGTGCTCGCGAGCGGGCTCGTCGCCGGAGCCGCGCAGGGCGAGACGGCCACCGCGACGTTCGCGGGCGGCTGCTTCTGGTGCATGGAGCCGCCCTTCGAGGCGCTCGTGGGCGTCGTCTCGGTGACCGCGGGCTACACCGGCGGGCATGTGCCGAACCCGACCTACGAGCAGGTCTCGGCGGGCGGCACAGGCCACGCGGAGTCCGTGCAGATCGTCTACGACCCGAGCCAGGTGAGCTACGAGACGCTCCTCGACGTCTTCTGGCACAACGTCGATCCCCTCGCCAAGGATCGGCAGTTCTGCGACGTCGGCCACCAGTATCGGACCGCGATCTTCGTGCACGGGCCCGAGCAGCGGAAGCTCGCGGAGGCGTCGCGCGACGCACTCCGGGCGTCGGGCCCGCTGCAGGGGCGTGTGATCGCGACCGAGATCGTCGACGCGGGCCCGTTCTACCCGGCGGAGGAGTATCACCAGGACTACTACAAGAAGAATCCCCTTCGCTACCGCTTCTATCGCGCGACATGCGGGCGCGACGCGCGCCTGAATGAGATCTGGGGAGACCGCGCACCGCCGCACTGAGCTCTGCGGTGGCGCCGGGACGGCCGCGCCGACCCCGGCCGGCCTCCGCTAGCGTCGCGCCATGCAGCTCCGCGACCTCGGCGAGTTCGGGCTGATCGGGCGCATCGCGCGGGCTGCGGCGCGCGCCGGTGTCGCCGGCGGCCGCGACGTGGTGCTCGGGATCGGCGACGACGCCGCGCTCTTGCGACCGCGCGCGGGCGAGGACGTCGCCGTCACCACCGACGCGCTCGTCGAGGGCGTGCACTTCGCGTGGGCGACGATGGACGCGCGCACCCTCGGGCGCCGCGCGCTGCTCGTGAACCTCTCGGACCTCTCGGCGATGGGCGCGCGGCCGCTCGGCTGCACGATCGCGCTCGCCGCGCCGCCCGCGCTCCCCGCGGCGCGCGCGCTCGGGCTGATGCGCGGCGCGATCGACGTCGCGCGCGCGGCCGGCTGCCCCCTCGTCGGCGGCAATGTCACGCGCGCGACGGAGACCTCGCTCCACGTCACCGCGGTCGGTGCGGTGCGGCGCGGACGCGCGCTGCGGCGCGATGCCGCTCGCGCGGGCGATCGCGTGTTCGTGACGGGCGTGCTCGGCGCCGCGGCGCTCGCCGTCGCACGGGCGCGTCGGGAGCGCGTGATGCTGCGTCGCCTCCCGCCCCTGCGGCTCGCGGCGGGCCGAGCGCTCGGCACGCTGCGCGAGCGGGGCGCGTGCATCGACGTCTCGGACGGGCTCCTCGCCGACCTCGGCCACGTGCTCGAATCGTCGGGGGTCGGAGCATCGATCGTGGTGAGGGCGCTGCCCCTTGTCCCCGGCTTCGCGCGTGCCTGCGCGCGCGCGGCCGAGGACCCCGTCGCCCTCGCCCTCTGCGGAGGCGAGGACTACGAGCTCCTCTTCACGCTGCGGGCCGGCGCTCCTGACGCGGGGCGTCTCGGACGCCGCCTCGGGGCGCCCGTGGCGGAGATCGGGCGCATCGAGGCGCGGGGCGGCCTCCGGCTCCTGGGGCTTTCGCCGGAGCAGCGCCGGCGTCTCGCTCGCGTCCGCGATGCGGGGGGCTGGCGGCACTTCTGATCCCGGGCACTCTCTCGCTGCGCACCATCGGGGGGTGAGGTGCCCGTCGTCACCATTCCAGCGTCGATCGCTCCCACGGCAGTCGGCACGCGGCTTCTGCCGCCAGCGCCCGGCGGCATGGGCGGCGTCAAGCGCCCGGCAGGACGGGCCGATACGCCCTCCGTGCGGTTGCCGCTGACGTACAAGTTCGTCCTGGGGGCGCTCGTCGTGGCGGGCGTCGCAGGGGCGTTCCCGTTCCTCGCGTCTTCCCTCGATTTCGCGGTCGAGCCCTGGGCCACCCCGTTCGTGGCGCTCCTCGTGGGGGCGGGCCTCGGCTACTGGCTCTCGCGCTCCCTCACCCGGAGCTTCCAGGGGCTGCTCGGCGCGACCGAGCGCATCAGCCGCGGCGACCTCGGCGCGCGGCTCACGATCGACGCCTCGCCGCGCTTCGCGGACGAGACCCACGACCTCGCGCGCAGCGTGCAGGGCATGCTCGCGAGCCTGCGCGAGCTCGTGGGCCACGTGCAGCGCACGGCCGAGCAGGTCTCCAGCGCGGCGAGCGACGTCCTGCGCTCGGCGCGCGACCTCGGAGCCGGCAACGAGAAGACCTCGCAGACGCTCGGGCGTGTCTCCGACGGCGTCGCCGAGCAGCAGGCGATGCTCTCGGGCGCGGCCCAGCTCACGCGCGACATCGCGGCGGCGATCGAGATCACGGCGTCGCGCGCGCGCGAGGCGTTCGGCTTCTCGGCCGAAGCGAGCCAGAAGGCCAATACGGTCGTCGACGTCTCGCGCCTCGCCCTCGAGAAGATGCGCATGGTGTTCGAGCGCGTGGAGCAGGCCGGCGAACGCGTCTTCTTCCTGGAATCGCGCATGGCGCACGTGCATCAGATCATCGAGATGATCACGAGCGTCGCGCACCGCACGAACCTGCTGTCCCTCAACGCCTCGATCGAGGCGGCCCGGGCCGGCGAGGCCGGCCGCGGCTTCGCGGTGGTGGCCGACGAGATCCGCAAGCTCGCGGAGAGCGCCGGACGTTCGGCCGACGAGATCGCGAAGCTCGTGAACGAGATCCAGTCCGAGACCCACGGCGTGGCCGACGAGATGCGCCAGTCGAGCCAGGTGATCGGCGAGGGTCGCGAGGACGTGAACACGATCGCCGTCTCCCTGGAGCAGATCCGCGCCGCGGTGTCCGAGGCCGCCGGGCGCGCCGAGGAGATCTTCCAGGAGGCCGACACCCAGGCGCGTGACGCCGAGCGCATGGTCGACTCGGTGGGCGAGATCGGCCGGGTCGGCGCGAACCACGCGGGCGCCCTCGACGAGCTCGTCTCCGTGGCGGGCGCCCAGGTGGCGGCGACCTCCGACGTGGTCGACGCCTCGCAGCAGCTCGCGTCCCTGGCCGACGACCTGCGCGGCGTGCTGCGCGGCTTCCGGCTGGGCGATCGCGCGACGGACCCGCGTCCGGACCTCGAGCCCGGACTCGAGGCCCGAGGATGACGCCCGTGGCGGGCGACGGAGAGCGCCTGCTCACCTTCGAGGTGGGCGGGGCGGCCTACGGCCTCCCGATCCACGACGTGCTCGAGGTCGCGGACGTCGGGCGGGTGGCCTGCGTGCCCACGCTGCCGCGCGCCGTCGCGGGCGTCGTGAACCACCACGGCGACGCGCTCCCCGTCGTGTCCCGCGCGCTCGTGTTCGAGCTCGACGAGGCGGGGCTCCCGGCGCCGCAGCACCTGCTCGTGCTCGGCGACCGGCCGGCCGACACGGGACGGGTGGGGCTTCCGGTCGACCGCGTGCTCGGGCTCGCCCACGCGCCGGGCCTCGTCCCGCGCGGCAGCGAGCTCGTCGCCGAGCGGCGTCCGATCGACGGACGCGTCGTGCACGTCCTCTCCACGGGTCGGCTGCTCGCCCGGGTCGCCGAAGCGATCGAGCACGCCAGCCCGCGCGGAGCGCACTGAGAGCAGGCCGGCTCGACCGGCCAGGGAGGAAGGTCATGAAGGGTCGTGTTCTCATCGCGGACGACGCCGCGTTCATGCGGCAGATGATCCGCGACATCCTCGAGGCCGAGGGCCTCGAGGTGGTGGGCGAGGCGGTGGACGGGGTCGAGGCGGTGGAGGCCTTCGAGCAGCTCCATCCCGACCTCGTCACGATGGACATCGTCATGCCGCGCTGCTCGGGCATCGACGCGGTGAAGCGGATCCTCGCCCTGGATCCCGGCGCGCGCATCGTGATGTGCAGCGCGCTCGGCCAGGAGACGCTCGTGATGGAGGCCGTCCAGGCCGGCGCGAAGGACTTCATCGTGAAGCCCTTCAAGCCCGAGAGCGTCGGCGTGACGCTCAAGAAGGTCCTCGAGAAGTCGGAGTAGCGCGTGGACCTGGCGAAGTATCGCGCCCTCTTCCTCGAGGAGGCGACGGACCACCTCGGGGAGATCTCGCGCGCCCTGCTGCTGCTCGAGAAGGACCCGGCGTCGCGGGACGCGATCGACCTCGTCTTCCGCATGGCGCACTCGATCAAGAGCATGGCGGCGAGCCTGGGCTACGACGGCATCGCCGAGCTCTCGCACAAGCTCGAGGACCGGATGGACCGCGTGCGCAGCGCGGGCCGCGTGGCGCCGGGAGAGGAGACCGCGCTCCTGTTCCGGGGACTCCAGGCCCTCGAGCGCATGGTCGCGACCGTCGAGCAGACGGGCGAGGCGCCGCCGGCGGACCCCGACCTCGCGCGCGAGCTCGCGCGCGGGGGCGACGCGCCCGGCGACGACGGGCTCAAAAAAAAAGCCCTGACGTCGAGCCTGCTCCGCCGGTCGCGCCGTCCGTAGCGGAGAAGCGGGCCGCGCCCGGCCGCGCGACACCGCAGGCTGTTCCGGCGAGCTCGCCGGGCCGCGCGGCGCCGCCGCTCTCACCGTCGGTGCGCGTGCGCACCGAGACCCTCGATCGATTCCTGTCCGCGGTGGGCGAGGTGATCCTGGCCTCGAACCAGCTCCGCACGTCGGCCCACGGCAGCGCGGCGCCGAGCCCCGCCTTCGCGGGCGGCCTCGACCGCATGGACCGCATGGTGGGAGAGCTCCAGCGCCGCGTGCTCGAGCTGCGCACGGCGCCGCTCCTGCGTGTCGCGGAGACCCTGCCGCGCCTCGCGCGGGAGGTGGCGCACCAGCTCGGCAAGCGCGTGGAGGTCGAGCTCCGAGGCGTCGAGCTCGAGCTCGACCGGGCGATCCTCGACCGCCTCGGCGATCCGCTCGTCCACCTGCTGCGCAACGCGGTCGACCACGGACTCGAGACCCCCGAGGCGCGGCGCGCCGCCGGCAAGCCGGAGGTCGGCCGGATCGTGATCGAGGCGCGGCGCGAGAAGGACCAGGTGCGGATCGCCGTCGTGGACGACGGCAAGGGCATCGATCTCGAAGCCGTACGCCGCCGGGCCGTCGAGTCGGGCCTCGTGCCCGCGGCCCTCGCCGACGATCTGCCGCCGCAGGAGATCGCGAGCCTCGTGTTCCGTCCCGGGCTCTCGACGGCCGAGAGCGTCTCCGACCTCTCGGGGCGGGGGGTCGGCATGGACGCCGTGCGCGCGACGATCGAGTCGCTGGGCGGGCAGGTCGAGCTCGAGACGGCCGTCGGGCGCGGGACGGCGACGACGCTCCTCGTGCCGATCACCGCCGCCGTGCAGCGCGTGCTCCTGCTCGGTGTCGGGAGCGAGATCGTCGCGGTGCCGATCGCGAAGGTCGAGCGGATCCTCGAGCTGGCGGACGCCACGATCGAGCGCACCGCGCGCGAGGCCTTCGTGCTGATCGACGAGGAGCCGGTGCCCGTGCTCGAGCTCGGGCCGCGGATCGCGCTCGGCGCGCCGCCGCGCACGGAGCGAACGACGCTGATCCTCGCCGAGGTGCGCGGCGCGCGCGTCGCGATCGCGGTCGAGCGCGTCGCGGGCCAGCAGGAGATCTACGTGAAGCCCGTGCCCGAGCTCCTCGCCGGCGTGCGCGCGCTCGCGGGCCTGACCGTCCTCGGCGACGGGAACCCGGTGTTCCTGCTCGACCTGAACCAGGTCGCATGATGCCGCCGACCAGCGCGACGATGCGATCCCGGGATGCCGCCCGAGACCGCCTGCGCGAGCTCGGCGGGATCGGGGCCGGCCACGCGGCGAACTCGCTCGCGCGCCTGCTCGGACGCACGGTGCGGATGCACCCGCCGCACTTCGCCTCGTGCCGGCGCGCCGTCGGAGCGCTGCCCCTCGCGCGCTTCGACCTCGGCGTGTTCTTCGAGATCGACGGCGGGCCGGGCGGGACGCTCGCCGTCCTCTTCCCCGGGGCCTCGCGCGACGCGCTGCTACGCACGCTCCTCGGCGACGTCGCGTGCGACGAGAAGGAGGGCGCTCCGCCGGACCTGCGTGAGGCGCATGCCGCCCTCGCCGAGTCGGCGCTGCGCGAGGTGGGGAACATCCTCGCGTCGAGCGTGGTTTCGGCGATCGCCGACACGCTCGGTGCGCGCATCCTGCCCTCGCTGCCGGACCTCGTGCTCGCCGGCGCCGGCCGACGCCTCGACGCCCTCGCACGACAGCGCGGCGACGAGGGCGCAGTGTGCGTCGAGACCGAGATCTTCGACGACACGGGCGAGCTGCAGGGGCTCGTGGCGCTCCTTCCTGCTTCCGACTAGGTCTGCGCGAAGAGGCGTGGCCGGGTGCCTGCGGGCGAGGGATGCGACCCGCCTGCGGCGGCCATCTGTTCCTCCTCGGCGGGTCGCATCCCCCGCCCGCTCGGTCTGCTGAGGTTCACGACGGCTCGCCACGGTGAGGTTTCCAGGGGCGGTCGAGCGCGCATCGAGCGCCCTCGACCGCCGTGCGGAGGCATCAGACGATTCGGGCATTGCGCCCGCAGCGCACATCCGGCGGCTCGATGCCGCCGGATGCGCGCTGCTCGAAGACAACAATCACGTGCGGGCGCGGGTCTCGGTCCGACGCACGGCCGCGTTCCTCGAAACGACGAGCGGGGAGGGGAGGGACCCTCCGAGGAGGAGCAGATGGCCGCCGCAGGCGGGTCCCTCCCCTCCCCGCCACCTCGAAGCTCCGCGCAGCCGTGGTACGCACCCGCTACCGTGCCGGACGTGGAGCGCCAGGACCTGCAGTCGCTGCTGGAGCGCGTACGACGAGGCGAGGTCTCGCCGGAGGACGCGCTCTCCGCGCTCTCCCATCTCCCGTACGTCGACACCCCCCACGCGCGGGTCGATACCCATCGCGCCCTTCGTCACGGCCTGCCCGAGGTGATCTACGCGCCCGGCAAGACGCCCGCCCAGATCGTCGAGATCGCGCGCGCGCTCGAGGCGGCGGGGCAGCCGGTGCTCGCGACGCGGGTCGACGCCGAGCTCGCGCGCGAGGTGCGGATCGCGCTCCCACCCGCGGAGTACGACCCGGTCGGCCGCCTGCTCTGGCTCGGGCCCGACGAGGTGCCCGTGCGCGGGCGCGGGCCGATCGCGGTGGTGTCGGCGGGCACGTCGGACCTCCCCGTCGCGGCCGAGGCCGCCGGCGTGGCGCGGCGCTTCGGGAACGAGGTGATGACGCTCCACGATGTCGGCGTCGCGGGCATCCACCGTCTCCTCGCCTCGAGCGGGAGCCTGCGCGGGGCGCGGGTCGTGATCGCGGTCGCGGGCATGGAAGGTGCGTTGCCGTCGGTCGTGGGGGGCCTCGTCGACCGGCCGGTGATCGCGGTACCGACGAGCGTCGGCTACGGGGCGGCCTTCGGCGGGATCGCCGCGCTCCTCGGCATGCTGACGAGCTGCGCCTCGAACGTGACCGTGGTGAACATCGACAACGGCTTCGGAGCCGCCTATGTCGCGACGCTCATCAACCGCGACTAGCGGTCGCGTGCTCCACCTCGACGCCTTCTCCGGCGTCGCGGGGAACATGTTCCTGGGCGCGCTGCTCGACGCCGGGCTGCCGCAGAAGGAGCTCGAGGGCGACCTCGCGGGCCTCGGGCTCGCCCATCGTCTGCGCGTGACGCGGGTGCGCCGCGGGGCGCTCGCGGCGATCCACGTCGGTGTCGAGGTGCCCGCGGGCGCCGCGACCGGCCGGTCGCGGCGCAAGGCGGCCGCGGCGCGCAGCCGCTGGATCTCGGCGGACCAGCCGCTCGAGCCGACGGAGCCCGGCGTGGGCGCAGGGCACGCGCATCCCCACGGCCGGGCGCGCGTCGCCGGAGGCCTCCACGCCCACGGCGCCCACGTCCACGCCCATGCCGCGGGCGAGGGCCGCAGCTTCGGCGAGATCCGCGAGCTGCTCGAGAAGGCGCGTCTCGCGCGAAGCGTGCGCGAGCGCGCGCTCGCGATCTTCGAGGCGCTGGCGAGGGCGGAGGCGCGCGTCCATCGCATGCCGATCGAGCGCGTGCACTTCCACGAGGTCGGCGCCGTGGACGCCCTCGTCGACGTGGCGGGCGCGGCGATCGGCCTCGCGCGGCTTTCCATCGACCGCGTCACGTGCTCGCCCCTCGCGCTCGGACACGGCATGGTCGAGATGCGGCACGGGCGTCTCCCGATCCCGGCGCCGGCGACGCTCGAGCTCTTGAAGGGAGTGCCGACCGTGCCGGCCCACGCCGCCTTCGAGACCGTGACGCCGACCGGTGCCGCGATCGTGCGCACGATCGTCGACGAGTTCGGGACGATGCCGGCCCTCGTGCCCGAGGCGATCGGGCACGGCGCCGGGCGCGACCGCCCCGGCCCGACGCCGAACGTGCTGCGCGCGGTGCTCGGCCGCGCCGGCGGACCCCAGGGCGACCGGGTCGTGTGTCTCGAGACGAACCTCGACGACCTGCCTCCCGAGCACTTCGAGTACGTGATGGAGCGCCTGTTCGACGCCGGGGCCCTCGACGTGAGCCTCCTCCACCAGCAGATGAAGAAGAATCGGCCCGGCTTCCTGCTGCGCGTGCTCGCGCGGCCGGCCGATCGCCTCACGCTGGCGCGCGTGCTGTTCGCCGAGTCGACGGCGATCGGCGTGCGCGGCGTCGAGTACGACCGGCTCGTGCTGCCGCGCGAGACGCTGCGCGTGAGGACGCGCTACGGGACGATCGCGGTGAAGGTCGTGCGCGACCCGACGGGGCGCGACGAGCCGTCCGCGGAGTACGACGACTGCAAGCGCGCGGCGAGGCGGCACGGCGCGCCCCTGCGCGACGTGGTGCAGGCAGCCGAGGCCGCGGCGCGGGAGAGGTTGCGATGAGCGCAGGAGGCACGCCGTCCGTCGATCCGGGGGCCTTCGCGTTCGCGCCCGAGCGCGGCGCCGAGCCGGCGGCGGTGCTCTGCCTCCACGGCCTCTCGGGAACTCCCTACGAGGTGCGCGCGATCGGAGAGGCGTGCGCCGCCCGCGGGCTCGCCGCGCTCGGGCCGACGCTCCCCGGCCACGGCGCGCGGGCGGAGGACCTGGCCGCGATCGAGAGCTACGAGCGCTGGCTCGACGCGGCCCGGGAGAGCGCGCTGCGGCTCCGTGCCCGTCACGACCGCGTGTTTGCGGCGGGGCTCTCGATGGGCGGGCTCCTCGCGCTCGCGCTCGCCGCCGACGAGCTCGTCGACGCCCTCTGCGTCGTCGGCACCCCGCTCCGGCTGCCCGCGGCGGTGCGGATGGCGGTGCCCCTGCTGCGGCGGCTGCGACCCTACGTTCCAAAGCGTGGGGGATCCGACATCGTCGACGCCGCGGCGCGCGCGCGACACCCGAGCCTGCCCGTGATGCCGCTCCGCGCGGTCCAGGAGCTGATCCGCCTGCAGCGCACGGTGACGCCGCTCTTGCCCCGCGTCCGCGCGCCGATCCTCGTCGCCCACGGCGCCCTCGACCGCACGGCGCGCCCCGCCGACGCGCAGACGATCCTGCGTGTCGTGAGCTCATCCGAGCGAGAGTGGCTCGCGTGCGAGGGCTCGGGCCACGTCGTGCCGGTCGACGTCGACGGCCCGCAGCTCGCCGAAGCGTCCGCGACGTTCTTCCTGCGTCGGCTCGGGAGCGCGCGTTCCGCCTTGACGGCGGCAAGGGACGCCTCCTAGGATGGCCCCACGTCGCGGTCCCACTCCTCCGCGACGGCACGAGCAGGAGGAACCATGGGCGAGCTTCCGAACGCGGTGGTCAAGCGGCTGATCGCGAAGCACGGCGGGAACAATCTCCGCATCTCCGCCTCGGCGATCGATCTCGCGGTGGCCGCTGCCGAGGACTACATCGCGCGGCTCGCCAAGGAGGCGGAGGCAGCCGCCCTCGCCGACAAGCGCAAGACGGTGATGGACGCGGACATCGAGGCCGCGCGGCGTCGACTCGGCTCCCTGGGCTAGTAGAGGTCGCGGTCCGGAGCCGTCGCGTCGCTCGCCCGCAGCCAGCGGATCCAGCGGGCTTCTCCATCGCCGGCGAACGAGAAGAATCGCAGCCCGGTGCCGAAGCGGCCGGCGCCGGGGAGCGTGCGCCGATACAGCGCCTGCGCCTCCACCTCGACCACGCCGTCGCCCTGGGGCAGCGTGATCTGGTACTGCTCGACCTGGCCGAGGACGAGCTCGCGCTCGCTCCAGACGAACATCCCGCCGCGCGCCACGTCGTCCGTCACGAAGCTCTGACCGCTGCCCGACTGGCGGACGGCGAGGCGACCCGGATAGCGCGTGAAGCGCCGGCGGCGAGGACGCCGCGCGAGGTCGCCGAGGCCCTGAGCGATGCGCGGGAACTCGACGGGTCGCACGAGGTAGCCCGCGGCGCCCGCGCGCTTGGCCGCCTCGCGCCGCTCGGGTCGCGCGCGGTCGTCGACCAGCACGACCGGAATCTCCTCGACGCCCGAGACCGAGCGCAGGGCGGGCACGAGCTCGATGCCCTCGAAGCGGTTCAACACCGTCTCGGACACGACGAGCTCCGGCGACGCCGAGTCGAAGGCGCGCAGCGCCTGCATCGCGTCGCGCGCTGTGAAGACCTGCCAGCTCCGCAGGCGGATCGACTCGAGCAGCGCCACGTCGCTCGCGAGCTCGCGCCCGACGAGGAGCAGTCGCACGGGCGGCTCGCGGTCGGCCGGGGGCGGAGGGTTCGTGCTCTCGTTCGCGGCCGCGAGACGCGCCTCGCGCTCGAGACGCGCGTCGAGCCGCGCGAGCTCTTCCATGCGCGAGCACAGCGCGAGCTCGAGATCGACGGCCGTCGCGAGGCTCGCGTCGGCCGTGAACACGCGGTCCTCGGCGCGACGGAGGGCGATCCCGGCGAGGGGGCCGCAGCTCGGCAGCAGGAGACGCCCGGCCTCGATCGCGATCGCGCGGGCACGCACGTGTCCGAACACGAGCGGCAGCGCCGCGCCCGGCGCATCGTCGAGCGGGGCGGGATGGGCGCCGACCTTCTCGAACCAGCGCTGCGTCGCGCGCACGCGCCCGAGGTGCTCGTTCCAGGCGCCGCGCAGCCGCGCCTCGAGCTCCTCCGCGGTGCGGCAGTCGACGATCCGGACGAACGGCAGGTAGAAGAACGTGCGAGGCGCGAGGCACTTCATGCGATCGTCGCCCACGGTGACGAAGCGCACTGCGTCCACGCGGAACGAGCCGCCCTCGAGGGTCGCGAACGGCTGCGAGCAGAGCCGCAGCGTCGCGACGAGGGCACGCCCGTCCGAGATCGGCTCGGGCGAGAGCCCGAGGGCGACGAGCCGCCGGCGGACGATCTCCTGCCTGCGGACCTGCTCCATCGCATCCATCCGTGCCGCTCCCTCCGATGGCTCCGGTGTTCCCCCCATTTCGGCGGATCGCTCCCGAGCCTTGAGGTGGTGGATCACCGCCCGGCCGAAGTCGCCCGTGCCACGGCGAGGCCGCCCCTGGTAGAGTGCGCGCCGTGACGCCGCCGCCCGATCCGTCCGCTCGCCCCGTCGTGCCGAGCGCCGAGCCCCGCGACCCGTTCGCGCCGGCGCGCCTCGGCCCGCTGACCCTTCGCAACCGCTTCGTGAAGTCCGCCACGAACGAGGGCATGGCCCACGGCGGGCTCGTGAGCGACGGGCTCGTCGAGTACCACCGACGCCCGGCCGCCGGCGGGGTCGCGATGACGACGCTCGCGTACTTTGCGGTGTCGTCCGAGGGCCGCACCTACCGCGACCAGCTCTTCGCGCGCGAGGAGGTGCGGCCGGGCCTGCGCCGGCTCACCGACGCCGTCCACGCGGAGGGGGCCGCCGTCGCGGTGCAGCTCGCCCACGCGGGCTGGTTCGCGAACCCGCGCGCGACCGGCGAGCGCGCGATCGGACCGACGCGGATGTTCAGCCCGTACGGCATGGGCTGGCCCCGCGCGATGCGCGCGGACGACTTCGCGCGGATCCTCGACGCGTATCGGTCGGCGGCCCGGCTCCTCGCGGACTGCGGGTTCGACGCCCTCGAGATCCACATGGGTCACGGCTACCTCCTGAGCCAGTTCCTGTCGCCCTACACCAACCGGAGGAGCGACGAGTATGGCGGCCCGCTCGAGAACCGGGCGCGCTTTCCACGCGAGGTCGCGCGGGTCGTGCGCGACGAGATCGGCAGTCGCGCCGCCGTGTATGCCAAGCTCAACATGGACGACGGCTTCTCCGGCGGGCTCTCCCTCGCCGACGGCGTCGCGGTGGCGCGCCTGCTCGAGTCGGACGGCGCCCTCGACGCGCTCCAGCTCACCGGCGGCTTCACGGCGAAGACGCCGATGTACCTCATGCGGGGCGGCGTCCCGATGCACGAGATCGTGGCGATGCAGCCGACGCGGCTCCGCCGCTTCGGCATGCGGCTCTTCGCGCCGTCGATCATGAAGGCGTACCCGTTCGAAGAGGCCTTCTTCCTGCCGAACGCCCGCGAGGTGCGGCGCGCGGTCTCGATGCCGCTCATGCTCCTCGGCGGCGTGAAGCGCCTCGACACGATCCGCGGCGCCCTGGCCGAAGGCTTCGACTTCATCGCGCTCGCCCGGGCGCTCCTCCGGGAGCCCGATCTCGTCGAGCGCTTCCGGACCGGACGCTCGACGGAGTCGCTCTGCAGCTCGTGCAATCGCTGCGTGGTCGAGATGGAGCGGGTGGGCACCCGCTGCGTCGAGATCCCGGCGCAATAGCCCGGGCGCATTCCCCGGCGCGCGAGCGGCGCCGCCCGAGCCTCGCCGCTACGCTGCGCCCGTTCACCCCCCGGCTCGCCAGTCCAACACCGCGTCACCGAATCCACGAAGGAGAGGGCGTATGTCGCGAAGAGCAGCGATCGGGATCGCCGTCGGATGCCTGGCCCTGGGTGTCGTCGCCTGCGCGTCGGGCTCGGGCTCGAAGGAGACCGCCGCCACGAGCGAGACCCAGAAGCACGAGACCAAGCCGCCGCAGGGCGTCCCGCCGCCGCCGTCGAGCAAGCTCTCGAAGGTCGCGATCGGGATGAGCGACGAGCAGGTCCGGGAGCTGATCGGCCCGCCGGACACCGCGAACGGCTACATCACGGGCAAGAGCTTCATCCCGTTCTACTACGGTCCCGACACCGCGCGGACGGACTGGAAGTACAAGGGGCAGGGCCGCGTCGTGTTCTCGCGGAACCAGTGGAGCGGTCAGCTCAAGGTGATCCGGATCGACTACGACCCGAACGAGCAGGCCGCGCAGTGAGGTCGCGTGGGGCCGGCCTGCGGGCCGGTCCCACGCCGCACCCCGGGGCGGATCAGTCTTCGGCGTTGAGCCGGGTGGGGAGGCGCATGCGGAAGACGATCCGATCCGCCCGCTCCCTCTCGCTGCTCCAACGGCGCGTCGATCCCTGGCGCACGTTGATCTGGTTCATGAAGCCCTCCGTGGTGTAGCGGAGGGCCTCCGAGAACGGGCCGGCATCGTCGTACACGATCTCGAGCTCGTCGGACCGCCCGGCGCTCGGCCGTACCTCGAAGCGCAGGAAGTTGTAGAGCGTCCCGGTGATCGTGGTGATGAGCTTCGCCTGTCGCATCAGCGCGTCGAGGGTCTGGGCGCGCCCGACCCGCTCGGCGTAGTCGAGCTGCTGGTAGATCCCGCGCTCGGACAGCTTGTCCGCCGAGCGCGCGCCCTGGACGCGCATGTGCTCCGGGTCGCGGTGGCCGCCCACCTCCCAGTCGAGATCGAGGAGCTCGCAGAAGGGGCCCATCGGGTACCAGCGGGCCACGTCGATCTTATGGTCGAGGAGCTCGAGGGCGGCGGGCCCGAGGCGCGCCGCGAGCTGGCCGGCGCGGACGCGGCCCTGGTCGCGGTGACGCTTCACCGCGACCACGGCTCCGACCACCAGGATTCCCTTGGCCGAGGGCTCCACGTCGCTTCGCCTCTCGCCCGATGAATCGGCACCCCGGGGTCGGGTCTTGAGCCGACCTCGGCCCGGTCCCGCCTCCCCGAGAAGCCCTTGCGGCCGCAGCACGGCGAGGCCCTCGGCCGGTCGTCGGCGAAGCGCGCGATCCTCGACTTCGGGATCCGCGCGATCTACGCGGTCGAGCGGCTCGTCCCCTGGCGTCGGATGACCACGCTACGTCCCCCCGCGCGCGAGAACGCGCTCGGCGCGCCTGCGTCCGCGCGCGCGTAGTCCCCGCGCGCGCCCTGCGATCGGCGCCACGGCCCCGCGAAGCTGCGGTGGTGGCGATCGTCGCCGATCGGTGTGACGGCGTCGGGTGGCGGGAGGGGGCCCGGATTCCCGGGCGTGCACGAGGAGGGGCTCGTGGTGAGCGCGGGCTGCGGCAGCTCCGGAGGCTCGAGGAAGGCAGGCGGGCGCCGCAGATCGAGGCAGTCGAGGAGATCGTCCGCGTTCGCGTCGCGGAAGGTCAGGGCGGGCAGGTTCCACTTCGTCTCGACGAGCTTCAGGATCGACGTGTGGTCGCGCACGCGATGCGAGACGTGCTCCCGCCGCGCGTAGGGTGAGACGATCACGGCGGGCACGCGGAAGCCGTAGCGGTCGTAACCGCCGGGCTCGTCGGGCGGGACCATGATGTCGGGCGGGATGTCGTCGGGCGCCACGGCGCGCGGCGGCGGCACGTGGTCGTAGTAGCCCCCGTGCTCGTCGTAGAGCCAGACGAGGAGGGTGCGCGGCCAGGCGGGGCCCGACATCGCGGCCTGGATGACGCTCGCGGCAAAGGCCTCGCCCACCTGGATGTCGTCGGGATTCTCCTCCGAGCCGCCGCCCTCGAAGGCCGGATCGACGAACGACAGGAACGGGAGCGCGCCGGACGCGGCGTCGGCGAAGAACTGCGCGATCGGAGAGATGTTCGAGGAGTGCGCGAGCGCGTACTCGAGCAGGATCGCGATCCCTGGAAGGTCGGAGGCGTAGTTCCGCCACGAGATCCCGTGCGCATCGAGCCGCTCCATGATGTTCCCGTTCGGCGGCGGCGGCGCCATGAGCGCGGCGCCGCTCGTGCTCACGATGCCCGCCGCCGTGCCCGCGAGCAGGAAGCGACGGTTTGGATAGGTCTGGCACAGGGTCGACGAGAACCAGCGGTCGGCGAGCGGGAAGGTGCGCGCGAGACCGGCGTAGAAGGGCAGGTCGTCCCCGGTCCAGTAGCCCATCGCGACGGGACCGCTCGCGCGCACGAAGCCGTCGTTGCGGCCTCCGTCGAACGAGACGTGGCTCGCGTTCCAGTTCTGCCCCGGGCTTCCGTCGAGCTGACACGTGCTCGGCATCCGGAACGCGTGGACGAGATTGCCGTTCCCGTCGGGATTGGCGTCCCGCGGCCTGCCGTCGCGCAGCCGGAAGCCGTCGCCTCGGCGCAGCGTACCGAGGTAGTTGTCGTAGGAGTGGTTCTCCATCATGAGCACGATCACGTGCTCGATCTCGGGAAGCGTGTCGGTGCCCTCGGGCAGGTGCGGGAAGGGGAGCGAGCCCGGCGGGCGGAGCGGGCGCCCGCGCTCGCCGGCCCGCGCGAGCGGGCCCAGGGCGAGGCCCAGGAGGAGCGCGCCGCCGCCCTGCAGCACGCTCCGCCGCGACACGCGCGCAGCCGAGATCCCGGACGCCAGATCGAGGAATCGGTCGACCTTCTCCATGGCCCATCCTCACGGACGAGGGTCGCCGGGGTCAACGAAAGATTGGGTGACGCCGGGAGCGGTCCGCCCTAGGGCTCCCGAGTCGCCGGTGAGCCGAGCAGGGCGTCGCGTGCCCCCCGCACGTCGACCAGGGGCTGCTCCCGCAGCGCGTGCACCTCTCGGGCCGTGTACGGCGCGAAGTCCGGCGGAAGCGCCGCGCCGTCGAAGCGACGGAGCGTCCAGTCGAGGAGCGCTGCGAGCTCGGCGTCGGAGAGCGGGGCGTTCGCGACGCCCGGGACCCGCGCCAGATACTCCCGGCCGCCCGGCACGCGCAGGAACCGAGCGAGGGAGCCGGCGAGCGCCGGCACCTTGCCCGGTGTTGCGCTGCCGTCGGCGAGGTGGCAGCCCTCGCAGTGGAGGGCGTAGTCGACCTCCGGCGTGTAGGCGTCGGCCGGCCCGGCGAGGGCCGCGGCGCTCGCGAGGGCGACGAGCGCGAGGCGCGTCACGACGACGACGTGGCGACGCCGAGCACGATCGCGACCGTGCTGTTGTAGGCCGTGGTCTTCGTGCCCATGCACCAGTTGATGTCGTTGGCCTTGCCCGTGAGGTAGACCGGCCGGTCGCCCTCGTTCCGATTGCACAGGCAGCGCCCGCAGAAGCTGTTCCCGCAGCAGTCGTTGTACGAGATGATGTAGTCCTTGCCGTCGGCCGGATTGCGGCAGGTCCCGATCCAGGTGACGCGCGACATCTCCGTGCCCGGCGGGCAGCTCGTGTGGGTGCCGCCGCAGCACGAGGAGAGGAACCCGTCGATCGAGCAGTGGCGCCAGTAGTCGCAGCTCGAGGGATCTCCCAGGGCGCCCGCGAGCTTCGAGTCGTCGGGCGCGGGCGGGCGCGCCTCTTCGCCGCTCGCCCGCGAGACCGGCAGGAGCGGCAGCGCCGCGGCTCCGAGCAGAGCGCTGCCGACGCGCGCCAGGAAGCCCCGGCGCGAGGTCGTTCGCGCGAGGCGTCGTGCCGTCGCCTCGAGCCAGCCGTCGATGCTTCGCTCCGCCATCAGTGTCGTACCTCGCGCGCTCCGCGCTCCCGCGCGAAGTGCTCCTGGATCGACGCCACGCCTCGCGCCTTCGCCTCGAACAGGCTCTCGAGGTGCTCGCGCGTGTTGACGAGGCCCTGCGCCCGCAGCACGCCCGCGGCGTCGATCAGCACGGCCCAGGGCAGCTTGCCCACGCGGTAGGCCACTCCGAGCGGTGCCGAGAGCAGATACGGGAAGTCGAGGCCTTCGCGCCGCAGGAAGGCCTCGTGCTCGGCGCGCGGGCCGTCGCTCGCGAGGACGACGCGCAGCGAGGCCGACTCGCGCCGCGCGAGGGAGCGGAGCGCGGGCAGGAGCGCCTTGCACACGGGACAGCCAGGCGAGAGGAAGAAGACGAGCGTGTCGCGACCGTCGGGCGCGGCGCCGCCGATGGCCTGGGCTCCACCGTCGAGGTCTTGCGCGTGCACCAGGGGCGCCGCCTCCCCGACGCGGGGTCCGTGGCCGAGGGCGAGCGCACCGACCGGGGCGATCCGCTCGTGGAGCACGCCGAGCTGGCGCACCAGCGCGAGGACCACCGCGCCGAGCACGACCACGGCGATCCAGAGCAGGACGTTCGAGACGACGAGCGCCTCGCTCATGCGCCCTCCCGGAGCCGCGCGATCGCGGGCGCGCTCGCGAGCAGGCGGTGGGCCGCGAGCCAGCTCGTCGCGAGGACGGCGACGGACGCGCCGATCGTGAGCGCGTCGAGCCAGTGGAGCGGCCGCGACGAGGCCCCGCCCAGACAGACGAGTGCCGTCGCCGCGAGGAGGCCGTTCCGCGCGAGGAGCCACCCCGAGAGCGTCTGCCGGCCGGCGTGGCCCGCGCAGCCGCAGTCGATGTCGCGGCGGCCGCGCGCGAGGTTCGCGCCGATCGCGAGGGCGTAGAGCCCGACGAGCGCCGCGCAGCCGCCGAGCGCGACGGTCCGCACGCCCCACGCCGCCGGCGCGACGAGAGCCGCCGCGATCGAGGCTTCGACACAGGCGAGCGTTCCCGCGATCGCGCCGGAGAGCGCTTCCGGAACCAGCGCGTAGCCCGCGACGGCCGCCCGGAAGGAGGCGAGGTCGCGGAGCTTGTGGAGCGCGGCGGACGCCAGGAGCAAGGCCAGGGCGAGGCGGAGCGCGTGCTCGATCGCCGGATCCAGCATGGTGGCGCCTCCTCGTGCCCGGTCACGGCAGCGCGAGCAGCGACGTCGCGATGCCCACTTCCTTCACGTCGCGCAGGTGCGTCCCGCCGCGCGCGTCGTAGACGCCGAGGGTCGCGGGGAACCCCGTCGCCGTGAGCAGCAGGGGCGCCGGGTCCTGGGTGACGGCGATGCGCTCGACGCCGCGGTTCGGGAGCACGAGGTCGAGCGCGAGCACGACGGCGCGCGCGGCGAGGCTCCCGGGCGCGAGGCCGAGCTGGTCGGCCGCGAAGCTCGCCATCGGATTGCGCAGCTCGACGCGCCGCACCCGCGCCCGCCTGGCCAGGTCGTAGACCCAGACCTCCGTGCCCGGATCCTTGTGCGTGTCGACGCCTCCCTGATGCACGAGCGCGTAGAGCTCGCCGCTCGGCCCGTGGAGCGCGATCGGCTGCATGCCGCCGACGCGCCACGCGCCCTCGCGGTCCGCGTCGTCGAGCAGCGACCAGGGGTCGCCGACGCGCAGGCTCCCGCCGGAGACGTCGACCGGATGGACGTAGCCCTCGAAGGAGACGAAGAGCCACTCGTCGCCGCGTCGCACGGCCTTCTCCGTCACCGGGTCGGCCACGGGATCGAAGAAGCGCTCGCTGCGGACCTTCGACGCCTCTTGGCCGCTCCCGTCGAGCGTCACCGCGAGCGCCGTGCCGTCGGCGCAGAGCGAGAGGAAGCGACGCGGGCCGGCGGCGTAGACGAGGCTGCAGCCGGGAGTGTCGACCTCGCCCACGAGCCGTCGCTCCACCACGTCGACGATGCTCAAGGAGGTGGCCGGCGTCAGGTTGAAGACGGCGAGGAAGCGGCCGTCGTCGGAGAGCGCGGATCCCGCCACCCACGACGTGTGCTCCGAGCGCTTCGGCGGGATCACGACCTCGCCGAGCGGAAGCAGGCTCGTCGCGTCGAGGATCGACACCACGTCCGTGCGATCGCCGCGCGTGCCGCGGGAGTAGTAGGTCGACGGGAGATAGATCTCGCGTCCGTCACGCGAGCGCGTCGGCGCGATGATGCCCACGCCGCCCGGCACCATGCCGCGGAAGGCGCCGGCGTCGGCGTCGACCAGCGCGGCCCGGCGCAGCAGGACGTCGCCCACCCATATCCAGTGCGGACCGGGCTCCGCGGGGAGCGTCCGGGATTCCCAGGCGACCTCGCCGGCGCCGGTGAGCCCGACGGAGGCGAGGACGAGCGCGGCGAGCGCGAGCCGGCGCGGAAGGCGGCGCATCGAATCGAGCCTACCAGCCGCGTCCGTCCCGCGGAAGCAGATTTCCGTCGAGCCGCCCGCAGCTGCGTGGTGCGCCGCTACGCCAGCGCGTAGACCTTCGCCTCCCAGGGATACAGAGGCTCCCGGCCGATCCACTCCGCGGGGACGTCGCGGTCTTGCGTCACCTCGCGCCAGCTCCGCCCCGGCGGCGTGGACGGCCAGCGCGGCACCACGTACTCGGCGGTCGGGCTCCGCGGATCGGCCGTGCCCCAGTCCGAGAAGTTGGCGACGACCACGACCGGATCGTCCGTCGGCCGCCCGCGTCGCCACGCGAGCACCCGCTTTCCCTCGTCGAAGTCGACGTGGAAGAAGTCGGTGTCGTTCACGGCGAGCGCGTCGGCACGGCTTCGGAGCTGGGCGAGGCGCGCGACGCACTCGAAGATGCGATGCCGCCAGTCGTCGTCGACGCGGCCGAAGTTCACGGGATCGGTCTGCTTCCCCGGGAACACGGGCGGCGTGTCGTGCTGGTCCGCGAACTCCTCGCCCGCGAGGATCATCGGAATCCCGACCGCCGTGAGCAGACAGGCGAAGGCGAGCTTGATGCGACGCTCCGCCTCGACCACGCCGTTGTTGGCGAGGTAGTTGTAGAGCCGCTCGTTCCGGAAGCCCTCGACGTCGTGGGAGGTGACGTAGTTCACCGCCTGCGCGCAGTCGCGGAAGCCGAGCTCCCGCGCGTCGATCAGCTCGCGCACGCTCCGCTCGAAGCTCGGCTCCCCGTCGGCGTTGTGCCCGAGGACGACCTGGCGCAGGATCCGCTTGAAGTTCTCGTTCCAGAGCCCGTCGAGGCGCCGCTGCTCGAGGAGCGCCATCGGCACGGAGAGCTCTTCTCCGACCACGAGGAAGCGGGCGTCGGCGCCCGGATCGGCGAGCCCCTGCTTGCCTGCGCGCTCGCGCCACCACGCGCGCGCCTCGCGCGTGACCTCGCCCACGAAGTCGTAGTTCATGATGTTGTTCACGCTGTCGAGGCGGAGACCGTCGACGTGGAAGTCGAAGATCCAGCGCGCGAGCTGCGCCTTCATGAGCTGGCGCGCGGGATGGAGCCGCGCCTGCGTCCCGCCGATCGGGTCGTAGCCGTCGGTCTCGTAGGCGTACTTGAAGAGATCGCCACCGAAGGCGTCGCGGCCGTCCTGCTCGGGATCTCCATGGCCGAAGCGCACGTGGAAGTCGAGGAAGTTCACGTCGCGGTAGGAGTCCCGGTTCGAGAACGCCATCACGGTGTCCAGGAAGAACCGCAGGCCGTTCTCGTGGCAGGACTCGACCAGCTGCTGGAGGTCGCGCGACGCGGTCGGAGCATCCTGGCCTGCAGGCCGCCCGAGGTCGAAGTCGGCGGCGAAGTAGTTGCTCGTGGCGTAGCCCCAGCCGCGGTCGTCGAAGCTGTCGGCGGGTGGCAGGAGCTCGAGGGCGTTCACGCCGAGCTCGCGCAGATAGGCCCGCCCCGGCGCGAGGAGGCCGATCGACGCGAAGAAGTCCGTCGGCGCCGCCGCGGCGTCGACCAGGGCGCGAACGTCGCGGAACGTCCCGACGCCTTCCTCGACGCTTCCTTCCGCGGGCTTCGTCCATCGCGTGGGAAGCTCGTAGATCACGAGCCGGTTGTTCGCGGGCAGCCCCGCGAGCGAGTCGGGCTCGTGCCACTCGAGGGCCGAGCCGCTCGGGTCGCACCGGGCGAGGTGGCCGTTGCGGTAGAGCACGACCGCGGCGGGATCCCGATCGGTCTGGTCGTAGGGAGGAGGGAGCGCGGGCGAGAGCAGGCGCCAATCGACGGTCCACGCGGTGGGATCCGTGCAGCGCATGAGAGACGGCGACGCGCGATCGGGATTGCTGTCGGTCACCTCGAAGAAGTAGTGGTAGACGCGACCGTCCTCGAGGCCGCAGCGCGCAGCCTCGAGCTCCCAGAGGTCGGGGAGATCGCGCGACGGCGCGAGCGGCAGCACGCGGGCGTGCGCGAGCACGGGCGGCGGGCCCGCCCGGTAGGTTCCGATCACGAGCTTCGGCGGCGGAGATGCGACCGCGGGCCGCCAGAGGACGAAGTGGGTGTGCTTGCGCTGCAGGAGATCCGGGAGCGCCATCGACCACCTCCCGAGGCGGGGCGTTGCCCCGTTCGAGAGCAGCCTCGCGCGCTGCTCCGGTCGACGCAAGACCGCATTCAGGGGGTGTCGCGCCGACGGAGACGTCCCGGCTCATCCGCCGCCCGTCGCGCCTCGGGGCGCCGCTCGCGCGCGTCGGCGAGCCGGGGCCTTCAGCGCTCCCCGCGCCGTCGCCGCAGGAGCCCGAGCGTGCCGAGGCCGCCTGCAGCGAGGGCGAGCGTGCCGGGCTCGGGCACGGCGTGGATCTGTCCCCGGATCTCGCCGTTCGGGTTGTTCGCGGTGTGGAGGTTGAAGTAGTCGAGGCCGGCCTCGAGGTCGGCGATCTGGCTGTCGGTGATCGAGAACGTCTGCTCCGGGAGCGTGCCCGACGTCGCCATCGGCACACCGGTGAACGGGAACAGGACGTTGGCGTTGTGGGACGCGTCCGCGGGCCCGTGGATGTGACCGAGCAGCGCAGGCATGCTGAGGTTCTGGAACGTCAGGTTGACGACGATCGTGTGGGCCACGTCGTCGAGCAGGACCGTGCCGAAGCCCGTGCCTTGCGTGACGACGGGCGGCACCTGCTGATCGCCGCTCAGATTCGCTTCGAACATGAGGAGGGTGGCGTCAGCCGGCCGCGGGATCCCAACGAGACCGAGCAGGCCGAGGACGATCGCGAGTCGCTTCATCGGGAGCACCTCTCACGTGGGCCCTTCCCGGGGTCTCGCTCCCGGACTACGCCGCATGCCGCCTCTCGGATACGCGGGCCAGGCTCAAGACGCCCCGCTCGGGCACCGAAACGAGCCGGAGGAGCGGCCGCACGCCGAGGCCGCGACGGGTGGCTCCGTGATCGACGCCCTCGCCCTGTTCGCAGCGCTCGCCACGTGGGCCGTATCGACCGTCCTGGCCGTCCGCCTGGTCGCCCTCTCGCGGCGCACCGGGGAGGCCGCGGAGCTCTGGGTAGGCCTCGCCTACCTGCTGGCGAGCGGTGTCGGGGTGCCGCCGTTCATCCTCGCGAACCACCTTCGTGTCACCGATCCGGTCGCGGCGCAGCTCTGGCTGCTCGTTGCCCTCGGAGGGTTCCTCGCGAGCTGCGTCGCCCTTTCTCTCGGTGTCTGGCGAACCTTCCGCGCGACGTCGCGCTGGCCCCTCGCGATCGTTCTCGTGGTCGCAGTCGCGGCCGCGCGCGCGTTCCTCGCGGCCCTGCGATCCGATCCCGGCCGCGTCCCGGCGTCGGGGATCGCCGCGGGGGCCGTTGCGTTCAGCGTCGCGCTGTCGTGGGCCGCCCTCGAATCCCTCTCGCTCGCGAGCGTGCTGCGCAGGCGCGCGAGCATCGGGCTCGCGAGCCCCGAGGTGCACCAGCGCGTCCGGCTGTGGGGCATCGCCGCGCTCCTCACGCTCGCGAACGCGACGTTCGGCACGGCGATGTACTTCCTGTACGGCACGAACGTGCCGGTGGTGACGACGCGCCTCGTGCAGACCGCGTTCACGTTGCTCGTCACCGCGGCGACGTGGATCTCCTTCTTCCCGCCGGAGCGCGTACGACGCTGGATGCGGTCGCGCGCCGCGTCGATCCGTCGGGTGGGCTGAGCGTGGCGGAATCCCCGGTCTTCCAGCAGACCGTCTCCGAGCTCGCGTTGGAGGCGTCCCTCGAGCCGAAGGACGCGCGCTCGACGCTCCGTCGCGCGCTCGCGGCGGGCGGCCTCGACGCCGGGACCGTCCGCGTCGGACAGATGCTCGCGGTGCTCCGGCACCTGCTCCCCGCCGCGCTGCGCGCGAGAGGCGTCGGCGCCGCGGAGACGATCTGCACGCAGCTCGTCGAGCGCGTCGCACGCATGGAAGACCGTGCGATCCCCGACGCGGTACAGATTGCGGAGGCGACCTTCGCGCGGTTCGGCTCCGGAGGCTCGCACTCCTAGCGAGCTCTGCGCCGCGTGCCGTCTCGCACCGCGACGCCGCTTCGCTCTCCGCCTGCAATACGCCGGATTCGCTTCCTCGGATACGCGCGCCCGTAGATCGCGCACGTCGTATCCGCGATGCGCGCCGCGACGTATCTCCTGCCTGAGAGGTCGTGAGCGCGCCCGACCTGCGTCCTACACACAGAGGAGACGTCCGATGAGTCGAGGAATCCGTGTCTCGTTCTCCACCGCCGCGGCCTTTGCCCTGCTGCTCGGCACGCCCGCGCGAGCCCAGACGCCGCCGCATCCGAACCCGAACGGGGAGCTGGACGAGTTCATCGTCACCCACCGCGGCGACGTACGACAGCTTCCGGCGCCGCTTCGCCGCCGTCTCGGCGAGATCGCCGAGCGTCCCCACAGCGTGCTTCCGGTGCAGGCCTTCAACGAGGCCGACGGAGCGAGCCAGCTCTTCCAGTACTACCTGCTCGACGGCAAGGGCTTCGAGCCGAACGTGTTCAGCGCCGTGATCCCGGGCGTGAACGACCAGGCCGAGCGGACGGCGAGCGGGGCGAACGGCGGCCTCCAGACGATCGGCGCCGTGCGCGTCGTGCTCGAGCCGAAGCCCGGGCTCCCGACCGATCCGAACGACATCGAGTCCTTCATCGACGTCTTCACCGACATCTCGAGCCTGTTCGTGATCAACAACGAGAGCGGATGGTACGAGGGCTGGATGATCCACGACCTCGTCGTCGCGCCCGTGGACGTCCCGCGGGCCGACGGCCACGCGCAGTTCGGGAAGCTCCTCGCCGCCGACGCCACCGCGCTCAAGGCGATGGGCAGCCACGAGAACGTGCCGGGACAGCTCTTCACGATGGACGGCCAGGCCCCGCGCTTCCCGAGCGCGCACGATCACTTCCCCGACAAGCAGACGAACCTCGTCCCGATCCATCTCAGCATGGGCGCCTTCAATGCGCTGCAGCAGAGCGACGTGCACGCGTACTGGGAGTTCAACTACGAGGGAACCAACTGGGTGCATCCGCTGTACGAGCTTCCGTTCACCGGCGGCCTGCCCGGCAGCTTCGAGCACGGGATGCTCGGGGCGCTGTCGTCGCTGATTCCCGGGCCCGGCCCGGCCGGCCACCCGAACCCGCCTCTCCTCTATGGCGACAACCCCAACGCGCCGCGCGACCCGGACCGGTTCGAAGGCGACGACGACGCGCAGCGGGAGTTCCGCTATCGCAACATCCCGAGCGGTCTCGCGAACGAGGTGTATCTCGACACCTACGAGCGCATCGCGTCGTTCGAGCCCGGGGTCGCGTTTCCGCAGCGCCTGTTCGACGCCTACGTCGCGGAGGTGGCGCGCGTCGACCAGAACGGCGACGGCGTGATCTCGGCGGTCGAGGGCGATCCGGACAGCGCGTCCGACGGCTTCTCGAACAACGAGCGCTTGTTCCTGCCCGCGACGGTCTTCAATCGCTTCGCCGTCACGCGGGAGATCAACGACGGCATGCTCGCGCCGCGCTTCGCGCCGAGCCAGCGCGCGTGGGTCCTGAGCGGCTTCCGCGTGGCGGTGTCGCCTCCTGCCCCCGCGTCGACCGGGCGCGACGGCGACGACCGCTAACGGATCCGCCCCGAGGCCGACGAGGCAGGGGCCCCGCGAGAGCGTCCGCTTCGCGGGGCCCCTCACGTCGGCCGGGGCGCTAGGCTCGGGAGATGGCGCAATCCGCACCTCCCGTCTTCGACTGCGACAACCACTACTACGAGGCGCTCGACGCTTTCACGCGTCACCTCGATCCCCGCTTCGGTCCGCGCTGCGTGCAGTGGGCGGAGATCGGCGGCCGCAGGTATCACGTCGTCGGCGGGCGCGTCTCGCGGGCGGTCGCGAACCCGACCTTCGACCCGATCGCGAAGCCGGGTGCGCTCCACGCGTACTTCCGGGGGAATCCCGAGAACCGGTCGCCGGCGGAGTTCCTGCGGGCGCGCGAGCCCATCCCCGCCGCGTACCGCGATCGTGACGCGCGCCTGCGCGCGATGGACGAGCAGGGCCTCGAGGCGATCTGGCTCTTCCCGACGCTGGGCGTGCTCTACGAGGAGCTCCTGAAGCACGACACCGAGGCGGTGACGCGGACCTTCCGCGCCTTCAACCAATGGCTCGAGGAGGACTGGGGCTTCGCCTACCGGGGGCGGATCTTCGCGGCGCCGTACATCCCGATGGTCGACGTGGAGTTCGCCGTGCGGGAGCTCGAGTGGGCGCTCGCGCGCGGCGCGCGGGTGGTGTGCCTGCGCCCTGCGGCCGCGTGGACGGCGAGCGGTCCGCGCTCGCCCGCAGATGCCCTGTTCGATCCGTTCTGGGCGCGGGCGAGCGAAGCGGGCGTCGCCGTCGTCGTGCACGCGGGCGACAGCGGCTACACGACGCACGGATACGGGCGCGACGGCTTCGGGGCCACCTTCGACGGGGCCGGGAAGCCGTCGATCAAGGCCTTCCACATCGAGCGCGCCGCCTACGACTTCCTGATCACCCTCGTGTTCGAGAAGCTCTTCGAGCGCTTCCCGGGCCTGCGCGTCGCGTCGGTCGAGAACGGCTCGGAGTTCCTGGCGGACATGTTCCGCAAGCTCCGCTCGACCCAGCGCAGGATGCGCGGCTGGTTCGAGGAGGATCCCGTCGAGACCTTCCGGCGCCACGTCTGGATCAACCCCTTCTGGGAGGACGACGTGTACGAGGTGACGGAGCGGATGGGCGCCGACCGCGTGATCTTCGGATCGGACTGGCCCCACGTCGAAGGCATGCCCCAGCCGCTCGACTACGTGGCGGAGCTCGCGCGCTTCGACGACGCCACGCGCCGGAAGATCCTCGGCGACAACGTGCGGGAGCTGAACCAGCCGCCGCGTTGCTGACTGCTCGCGCTGGCGTCAGCTCGCGTCGGGCGGCGGAGGCGGCGGCGGGCCGGGCGGCGGAGGCGGGATGTGCCGCGCCGTTCCGCGCGCAGTGCCGCGCTTCGCGCGCGGCGGAGGGGGAGGCTCCGGCGCGTAGGACTCGCTGGGAGTCACGCCGCCCGCGACGGGGATCTGGTTGCCCTTGGCGTACATGCACTGGACGTACGCGCCGTCGTAGCGCTGCTGCACGGCTCCGCCCGACGCGTTCGCCTGGTCGACGCCCACGGCCGAGCCGAGAAGGAGCCCGCTTCCCGCGCCGATGGCCGCTCCGGCGCCCGCCGCGCCGGTGGCGGCGCCGATCGCAGCGCCCGCCGCGGCGCCGACGCCGGTGCCGATCGCGGCCGACGTGACACCGCTCTCGGTCGAAGCCCGGGACGTCGTCGTGCCGCTCTGGCGTGCGGCCCAGTCGCGACACACCGCATCGTCGGCCGCGAACTCGTCGAAGTTCTTGCGCGAGCCAGGCAGGACCATGACGCTCGGGCCCGTCGGCACCGATGCGCACGCGGCGCAGAGCGAGGCGGCGCCGATCGCCACGACGATCCGAAGGAGAGTCGGCATCTTCCGGCGCTCCCCTACCGCGGCTGCGGCGCGACCTTGACCCAGGGCTCGGGGCAGGCCGCAACGTCGGGGTAGTAGCCGCGCGCGCTCGGGCAGTAGTACCACCACGCCTGGGGCGGCGGCGGAGCGGGTCGCTCGACGTAGACGGGCGGCTGCGAGTAGACGACGACGGGGGGCGATGCGTAGTACGGGGCTACCGGATAGGCGCCATAGGCGGGATACACGGGGTAGTAGGGTCCCCACCATCCGTAGGCGCCGGCCGGCCCCCAGAAGAACGGCGGACCGACGCGGACCCCGACCACGACGTGCGAGCCGTGCCCGTCGCCGTGCCCGTGATCCCAGTGATCGGCGTCACTCGGCGCGGCGGTGGCGAGGAGTGCCACCAGCGCCAGCGCGGCCGCGACGACCGTCCTTCTCATGCGTCCACCCTTCCTTCCACGTGCTGGAACCCGGCAGCCGCTCGCAGGTTGTGCGCGCCGCGCGCGGAGGCTCCGTCTGCCGAGTGGACGAGGATCCGGGCCGCTGGATTCACGCGCCCCACAGGGCGCCCGCGCCTCGCCTCACGAGGGTGGCTCGGCCGCGCGCCTGCGGGCCATCTCGAGCAGGTCCGCGGCGTGCGGGTAGGCAGGTGCGAGGGCGAGGACCTTCTCGAGGCACACGACGGCACGCTCTGGTTGGCCGATCTGCAGGTAGAGGCTGCCCAGGTTGAAGTAGCCGTCCGGGAGGGTCGGGCTCAGCGTGATGGCCTCGAGATACGCGCGCTCCGCCGCCTCCTTCCGGCCCTGACGGAGCGCCACGTTTCCTTCCAGGAGTGACGGCACGTAGGTCGGCGGGAAGTAGCGCTTCGCCGTACGAAAGTGCTCCGCGGCAGCCTCGAGGTCTCCGTCCTCGAGCTCCGCCAGCCCCAGGCCCACGAAGGCCTCCGAGCTCCCACCCGTGACGGAGATCGCATGGCCGAAGAGGGTCCGCGTATCCCTCCAGACGAGGACCTGGCTTCTCGCGCGCGCGCAGAGGAGAGCGAGGAGGACGCCGCCGATCACCACCGGAAGGGCGCGCGGCAGGCCCGTGCGCTCGCGCAGCGTGTCGGCGCCCCACACGATCGCGAGGAAGATCCCGATCAGCGGCACGTAGGTGTAACGATCGGCCATCGACTGCGTGCCGACCTGGAAGAGTCCGATCACCGGCAGCAGGGAGACGAGATACCAGAGCCAGCCCACGAGCAGCGCGGGCACGCCGCGTCCGGCGCGCACCGCGAGGAGCGTGAGCGATCCCAGCACGCCGGCGTACAGCATCACGATCTCGAGCCGGAGCTGCGACGGGTAGGGATAGTGGGCCGCGAGGCCCCAGGGCGCCGCGGTCTTCTCGAGGTAGCGCGCGACGGAGAGGACGGCGTTCAGCGCGCGCACCGCGAGCGGGAAGACGTTCGTGAGCCGCGTGTCCGACACCTGCGCGAGCACCGTGACGATGCCCGACGCGACGGAGAGCACGAGGAACGGAAGCTTCTCGACGAGCTTCGGCGCGGCGAGCGTGAGCCAGCGGCGGACGTCGAGGCGTTCCCCATCCCCGCTGAAGGGCGAGGGCAGGCGCGCGAGAGGCCAGGCGTCGAGCAGCAGGAAGAGCAGCGGAAGCGTCACGAGCATCGGCTTCGCGAGCAGGCTCGCCGCGAAGAGGAGCCCCGTCGCGCCGTAGCGCAGCGGCCCGGGACGGCGCGCGTACGCGACGTACGCGCCGATCGCCAGCAGGCCGAAGAACGTGGAGAGCACGTCCTTGCGCTCCGCCACCCAGGCCACCGACTCCACGTGGAGCGGATGGACCGCGAACAGCGCCGCGACGAAGAAGCTTCGCCAGAGGGCGCGCGTCGCGGAGCAGAGGACGAGGAAGAGCAGGACGGCGTTCGCCGCGTGGAGGACGACGTTCGTGCGGTGGAGATGCCGGGGATCCTGGCCGAAGAGCTCGACGTCGGTCATGAGAGAGAGCCAGGTGAGCGGATGCCAGTTCCAGGCCTGGAACGTCGTGAAGGCCCAGCGTGTGCCTTCGAGCGTGAGGCCGCGCTGCACGAGCGGGACCTCGGTCACGTAGACCGGATCGTCGTACTCCACGAGGCGGAACTCGAACGACGGAGCGTAGACGGCGAGCGTCGCGACGACGAGCATCATGGCGGCGAGCGCCTGGCGCCAGGGCGGCGAGATGCGGGAGATCGCCGAGGGCGCCGTCACGGGGACGCTCGGGTTCAGGGGATCGTCCTCCGCGAGACGCAACGAAGCCCCGCCGCCGTCGCGGCCGGCCCCCGCCGGGGCCCGGGGCGCGAGCATGGCGCAGCCCCGCCGCGCTCGAAACTCGGCGCGCGGGAGGCTCTCCTGGGCCGGCGCTCAGAAGCGGTGGCCGGGACACCAGGGGTTGCGCGGGACGCCGGCGCACGGATCTCGCATCGAGCGCTCGCGCGGAAGCGGCATCAGGGCGACGTTCGTGCGCTGGGGATAGCCCGGCTCGCCAGGCAGCCCGGCGCACGGCCCGAAGGCCTGGGTCGCACAGATCACCTCTTGTGCCAGGTCGCTCGTCAGGTCCGCGCCCTGCCCCGGGACCCCGCACTTTCCGTTCGTGGTCTGCAGGTCGGGCGGCGCGGTCGTCACGCCGTTCGGGTCGAAGTTGCCGTGCCAGCAGTTCGCGTCGTCGGTCGGGTCGCTGATGTCGGCGAGGTCGCCGTTCGTGTCGTTGCCGAAGGCGCCATTCCCGCGCAGGAAGTTCCCCCGGACCTCGTTCCCGAAGTCGTTGAAGTAGCAGGTCACGCCGAGGGCCCCGAGCACGCCGCCGGGGTTCGGCACGCCGCCCGCGCAGTTCGCGATCGGCGGGGGCGTTCCGGTGTCGGGGAACGGCACGAGCAGGATGCCCCACGAGCCGTTGTCCTCGACGCGGTTCCACGCGATGGTGTCGTGGCGCCCGCCCGAGACGACCATTCCCGTGCCCACCGGGCCGAGGTCCGCGCTTCCGGAGCCCGGCACGTTCGGATTGTTGTTGTCGTGGATCCGGTTGCCGATGAAATAGGTGCACGAGCGCGTGCCGAAGAGGCCCTTCCGGTCGAGCGGGCACGCGCCGTCCTGCGGCGACGGCGCGTCGTCGTTGTTCTGGCTGTTCGTCGAGATCCCGGTCTTGTTGTGGTCCCACTCCGAGTATCCGACCACGAGGTGGCCGCCGGAGTTCGTGCCCGAGTAGCCGAGGGCCGAATTCTGCGCGTGGGCGTCGAGCAGCCAGGCGTTGCAGTCGGGACACGCGCCGATGTAGTACGAGCTGTCCGCCATGTTGCTCGCGTAGGTGTGGACGATCGAGCCCGGCCCGCGCGCGTTGCTCACGAAGATCCCGTACTCGCCCTGGGGCGCCCCCGGCTGGAAGAACGTCGAGGTCGCCGACAGGTACGCGCCGAAGTAGGGGCCCATGCCGATCGTCCCGGTCCCGTCGCCGCCGTTCCACCAGATCTGGTTCCCGCCACCGTAGGCGCCGTCCAGGAAGTTGCAGGCCGTGAGGTTCTCGACGCTCACGCCGTCGGCCTCGAACACGAGCACGCCGTTGCGCCCGACCGGCGCGCCCCAGGCGTCGAGCGGCCCGAAGTCCTGGTCGCCGGGAGCGGAGGAGCAGCGCGACGCGCCGGCGCGGGTGCCGTCGATCACGACCTCGTTGCGGTCCATGCCGCGGAGGTGGAGGCGCGACGTCGTGACGAAGACGCCGCCACCGGCATCCCCGCTCCGCGGATGCACGCGGTCGCCCTGCTCGTGGTAGTCGCCCGGTCCGATCAGGATCCAGTCGCCGGGTCGCGCCGCGTCGACGGCGCTCTGGATGTCGGCGTAGGGCCCGGGAATCCCGTGCCACGTGCCGACGCGCAGCACGCGCGGCGCGCCCTGGGTGCCGTGGGCGCGGGCCGACGGCGCGGGCAGGGCCACCATGAGGGAGAGGAGCAGCGCCGCGACGGCGAATCGGGACGCGGCAACGAACGGCGGCGGGCTCGGCAGCGGGCGGGACGAACGCACGGCGATCTCCTTCGGCGTGGCCGGCGGTCCCACACCCCGGCCGGACGGACGGGCCGCGGGGCTGGCGTCACGCCCCATCAGATGACCACGAGCGACCCCGGCGCGTCGAGTGCGAAATGACCCGGTCCGGCGGGATCGGGCGCGCCAGGCGCGAAAAGACGAGGCCCCGGAGCGTCTCCGCTCCGGGGCCTCCGGATTCCGGAAGAAGGAGAGGGGTCGCTACATCCCCATCCCGCCCATGCCGCCCGGCATTCCGCCGCCTGCGCCATGGTCGTGCTTCTCCTCCTTGGGCTTCTCCGCGACCATCGCCTCGGTCGTGAGGAGCAGCGAGGCGACGCTCGCCGCGTTCTGCAGCGCCGTGCGAACGACCTTCGTCGGGTCGATCACGCCGGCCTTCAGCAGGTCCTCGTAGACCTCGGTCGCCGCGTTGAAGCCGAAGGAGCCCTTCCCGCCCTTCACCTTGTCGACGACGATCGAGCCCTCGATCCCCGCGTTCTGCGAGATCATGCGGAGCGGCTCCTCGATGGCGCGACGGATGATGTTCACGCCGGCCTTCTGCTCGTCGCTCGCGTCGACGCTGTCGAGCACCTTCTGGGCGCGCAGCAGCGCGACGCCGCCGCCGGGGACGATGCCCTCCTCGACGGCCGCGCGGGTCGCGTGGAGCGCGTCCTCGACGCGCGCCTTCTTCTCCTTCATCTCGGTCTCGGTGGCCGCGCCGACCTTGATCACGG
>DATKKW010000036.1:0-154102 GCA_035542715.1 Myxococcota bacterium | reverse complement strand
AGAATTCCGGCCGCGCCAGCTCCGGGAAGTGCTCGTAGCTCCAGATGCGGCGGTGTTGGCCGGCGAGACCGAGCATGAACAGCGGCACGAAGATGCCGTTGAACGGCACGAACGTGCCCCAGAAGTGAATCTTGCCGAGCGTGTCGTTCATCATCTTGCCCGACATCTTCGGGAACCAGAACGAGATCCCCGCGAACGTCCCGATGATCGCGATCGGGAAGAACGTGTAGTGGAAGTGCGCGAGCACGAAGTACGTGTCGTGCAGATAGATGTCCGCCCCGGACGCGCCCAGGAAGATGCCCGTCACGCCGCCGATCAGGAACGTCGCGATGAAGGACAGCGCCCACAGCATCGGCGTCGCCAGCGTGATGGCGCCGCCGAACAGGGTCGCGATGTAGACGAACATCATCTCGGCGATCGGGATCGAGATGATCAGCGTCATCACCGTGAAGATGTTCGCCATGCGCGGGTCGATGCCGGCCACGAACTGGTGGTGCGCCCAGACCGTGAACGAGAGCACGCCCGTGCCGATCGCCGTGTTCAGCACCGTCTTGTAGGCGAACAGCTTCTTGCGCGACATCGTGGTGATGATCTCGGCGGTGATGCCGACCGCGGGCAGCAGCACGACGTACACCTCGGGGTGTCCGAAGAACCAGAAGAGGTGCTGCCAGAGGATCGGGTCGCCGTTCTTGTCCGGGTTGAAGAAGGCGGTGCCGATGTTCTGGTCGAAGAGCAGCATGATCGCGCCGGCGATCAGCGGACCCACCGACGCCATGAACAGGATGCTCGCGATCACGATCATCCAGACCACCATCGGGATGTCGTACATCTTCATGCCCGGCGCGCGCGAGTTCATGGCCGTGGTCACGAAGTTGATGCCGCCGAGCAGGAACGCCACGAACTCGAGCGCCACGGCGACGAGCCACAAGGTGGAGCCGAGCGGGGTCAGGCTGTACTGCGCCTTCGCGGAGAGCGGCGGATAGGAGGTCCACGCGCCGCCGAAGGCGCCGCCCTCCACGAAGAACGACGAGATCAAGACGATCGCGCTCAGCAGGAAGACCTGGTACGAGAGCCGATTGATCTTCGGGAAGACCATGTCGTCCGCGCCCAGCATGAGCGGGATCAGGAAGTTCCCGAAGGCCGCGATCAGGACCGGCATCGCGACCCAGAAGATCATGATCGCGCCGTGGTTCGTGATCAGGCTGTTGTACTGGTTCGGCGTCACGATGCCCCAGAACGGCACGTGGGCGCCGGGCCAGGCCATCTGCATGCGGAACACGTAGGAGAAGAAGGCGGCGATGAGCCCCATCGCCATGCCCGTGAACAGGTACTGCATGGCGATCATCTTGTGATCGGTCGACCAGAGGTACTTCTTGACGAAGCCGACCTCCTCGTGGTGGCCGTGGGCCTCGTGCGCTCCGTGGACTTCGATCGGATGCGTCGCCATTCGTCTACTCCCCCGCCGGCTTCGCGACCGCGACGGAACGCGTCGAGTGCGCCGCGACCCACGCCGCGTGCTCGGCCGGCGTGTCGACGTAGATCTCGGCGCCCATGAGCCCGTGGCCGATGCCGCAGATCTCGGCGCACTGCAGGTCGAAGCGGCCGGTCTCGGTCGGACGGAACCAGCCCGTGATCACGCGCCCGGGGATCGCGTCCTGCTTCAGCCGGAAGTTCGGCACGGAGAAGCTGTGGAGCACGTCGCGCGACTCGAGCTTGAAGTGGTAGAGCACGCCCTTCTGCAGGTGGACTTCGTCGACGGTGTAGATGTCGTCGGGCGTGTCGAGCTTCCCGTCGGCGCCCGGGTGCACGAAGCTCCAGGCCCACTGCTGCCCGATCACGCGCACCGTCTGCTCCGCGGGCGGGATGTCCTGCTTCACCTTGTACCAGACCTGCACCGCCGCCACGACGATGAACACGTCGCACACGAGCACCATGAGGTGCGGGTAGGTGATCCAGCGCTTCTGGTGCTTCTCCTCGCCGGTGATGTACTGCGCCGGCCTGCCGTCCTTCTTGCGGAAGCGGATGATGAAGTAGAAGAACACGAGCTCGGACAGCACGAACCAGAAGCCGACCAGCCCGAAGATCAGCGTGAAGACGAAGTCGATGTCCGGCGCGAAGCTCGAGGCGGCCTTGACGTAGTACTCGATCATGTCGGACCCGCCCTACTTGATGATGAAGACGAACACGACGGCGATGAAGGTCAGCACCCCCGCCATCGTGATCACGAACGTGCGCGTCGCCAGATCTTCCGGCGAGTAGGCCTTGGCCATGGGAGCTCTCCGACCTCCGCTCGTGCTACTGGGCCGACGCCGTCTTGGCGGAGAGGGTCGTGATGTACGCGATCACGTCCTTCATCGCCTGCTCGTCGGGCAGCGTCATCGACATGGGCTGCATGATCTTGCCGAAGCTGTCGCCGGCGTTCGTTCCCCGAATCCCGGCCTTGAAGTTCCGGAGCTGCGTGAGCAGGTACCAATCGCTCGCGTGGTTCAGGGCCGGCGCGTTCAGGAGCTGGTTCCCGGAGCCGTCGGGGCCGTGGCACGCCGTGCAGGGCGCGTAGAAGGCCTGGCCCTTCGCGGCGTCGCCGCCCGCGAGCGTGGGCGCGGGCCGGACGGGCGGGAGCGACGAGACGTAGGCCGCCACCGCCTTCACGTCGTCGTCGGTCTTGAGCCAGCGCGCCATCGGGCGCATGCGCATGCCCGCGATGTCGTGGAACTCCTGGCCGCGGTAGCCCGCCTTGAAGCCCGTGAGCTGGCGCTCCACGTACCACTGCTGGAGGCCTGCGATCGACGGCGCGAGGGTGAGCGGGTTCCCGCCGGCGTTGGCGCCGTGGCACTGCTGGCACAGCTCGAAGAGCTCGCGGCCGCGCGTGTTCTCCTCCGCGACCGCGGCCGGCGCGACGACGCCGGCCGACAGGCCGGCGAGCCAGGCGCCGAGGGCGACGGTCCTCGCCACCGACTTCCCGAACGACTTCGAGAACGCTGCCATCCAGAGCCTCTCTTTGAATTTCCCCGAGCGCAGGCCGGAGCGCCCCGGGACCGGGGCAACTCCGCGGCCGTGGTTAGCTTTCCCCGTCGGGACGGTCAAGATGGAAACGCCCTCCGACGCGGAATTCCGCGCGCTGCTAGCGCAGCGCAAGATCGACGAGCATCGCCCCGAAGAGCGCGAAGAGGTAGAGCAGCGAGACGTGGAACATGCGGCGTGCCGCAGCGTCGTCGCGCTCGCGCAGCACGCGCACCGCGTGCCAGACGAACCACGCGCCGAGGCCGAACGCCGCCGCGCCGTAGAGCGGACCGAGCAGCCCGAGCGGCAGGGGAGCGAGGGTCACGGGGACGAGGGCGAGCGTGTACCAGAGCATCCGCCAGCGCGTCGGCTGGTCGCCGATCACGTTCGGGAGCATCGGGATGCCGGCCTTGGCGTAGTCGTCCTTTCGGAAGAGCGCGATCGCCCAGACGTGGGGCGGCTGCCAGAAGAAGATGATGAGGAAGAGGAGCCAGCCTGCGGGCCCGACGTGGCCGTTCACCGCGGCGTCGGCGATGAGCGGCGCCGCGGCCCCCGCCGCCCCGCCGACGACGGCGTTCAGCGGAGAGCGCGGCTTCAGCCACACGGTGTAGACGAAGACGTAGAAGAGGATGCTCGCGACGCCGAGCCCCGCCGCGAGGGCGCCGCCCGAGACGTAGAGGATGGCCGTCGCGAGGCCGCCGAGCGCCAGGCCGAACGCGAGGGCCTGCGCCGGCCGTACCTGCGCCGACGGCAGCGGCCGCATGCGCGTCCGCTCCATGAGGCCGTCGCGCTCGCGCTCGATGTAGCAGTTGAGGGTGTTCGCGGCGGCGGCGGCGAGGGCCGTGCCGCCGAGGATCGCGGCCGAGACCGCAAGAGAAGGCGTCCGACCGGCCGCCATCCACAGCACGGGGAGGCCCGTGAAGATCACGAGCAGGAGGATGCGGGGCTTCGTGAGGCCGAGGTAGCCCCGTGCGAGGCGCAATGCGTCGCTGGCCATGATGGGCGCACCATAGCGCGTCGATTCCGGTGCGACCGTCATCTTTCGCAGCGGAAGAACGCGCCTCGCGCCGTGGCTCCGATCGACGTGCCGCCCGCAGAACGCGCGCCTGCGCGCGCTACGGTGCTCCCCGCCATGGCTCGCGCCGCGCGCACAGCCTCGAGCCGCGCGCTCGCCCTCGCGGGCGCCGTCGCTGCCCTCCTGCTCCGTGCCCTCGGCGCGACGTGGCGGATCGAGGTCCTGGGCGAGCACCCGCTGAGGCCCGGCGCCCCAACGGTCGTCGGGGCCCTGTGGCACGAGGGCCTCCTCGCGGCCTCCTATCTCTTTCGCGACCACGACGTGGTGGTGATGGTGAGCCGGAGCCGCGACGGCGACCTGATCGACGCCGTGCTCTCGCGTCTCGGCTACGCGCGCTCGGCCCGAGGCTCGAGCTCGCGCGGCGGCGTCGGTGCCCTGCGCGCCCAGATCGAGCTCGTGCGCGGCGGACGTTCGGGCGCGCTGCTGTGCGACGGCCCACGCGGCCCGGCCCACGTCGCGAAGCCCGGAAGCGTGCTCCTCGCCCAGCAGGCCGGGCGTCCTCTCCTCGCCGCCGCGATCGGGGCACGGCCATGTTGGCGCTTCCGGAGCTGGGACCGCTCGATCCTTCCGCTCCCCTTCGCGCGCGTGGTGTGCGCCTTCGGCGTCCCGTTCGAGGTGCCGTCCGAGGCGGGGCGCGAGGGCCTCGCGCACGCGGGCCGGCGCCTCCAGGCGGAGCTCGAGCAGCTCTCGGCCATCGTCGCGGAGCGGCTCCGCCCGCCAGGGAGCACCGCCTGCGCCTGAGGCGCGTCCCCGGGCTGCGGAGCCCCGCGCCCTGCAGGGCTGCGTCGCCTTCTCCGGCGCCTACACGATGGGCGCACCTTCCGCCGGACGCCGCTTTCTGGCAGGCTCCGCGCATCGCTTGCCGCGCGGCGCCGACGTCGAGCGGGTGCGCGCCTTGATCTCGTCCTGAGAGAGTCGCGCGTGAACGTGCTCGCGGTGAGCCGCGCGCTCGACCGGCGCTTCCACCGGAGTGGCAAAGGCGAGAGATGGAGCGTCGACGGCCTCAGGACTTCCTCGAGCTCGTCGAGCGCTCCCGGCGCGGACGACTGAAGCTCTATCTCGGCTTCGCAGCGGGCGTCGGAAAGACCTGCCGCATGCTCGAGGAGGCGCATGCGCTCCAGAAGCGGGGCGTGGACGTCGTCGTGGGCTTCGTGGAGACCCACGGCCGGGCCGACACCGCGGCCCTCCTCGAGGGCCTCGAGGTCGTCCCCCGGCGCAAGGTCCCCTACCGCGGCATCGTCGCCGAGGAGATGGACCTCGAGGCCGTCCTCGCCCGCCATCCGCAGGTGGCCCTGGTCGACGAGATCCCCCACACGAACATCCCGGGCTCGCGGAACCTCCGGCGCTGGCAGGACGTGATGGACCTGCTCGAGGCCGGGATCAGCGTGATCGGTGCGCTGAACGTGCAGCACGTCGAGAGCCTGAAGGACCTGGTCGAGCCGGCGACGGGCGCGCCGATCCGTGAGACCGTGCCCGACGTCTTCCTGCAGCACGCCGACCAGGTCGTGAACCTCGACCTCGCCGTGGAAGACCTGCTCGAGCGCCTGCGGAGCGGGAAGATCTACGAGCGGGAGAAGGCCGAGCGGGCGCTCGCGGGCTTCTTCCGTCCGGAGAGCCTCGCGACGCTGCGCGAGCTCGCGCTGCGCGAGGTCGCCGACAGCCTGGGACGCGCTGCGGTGTCACGGCCCGGCGGCGAGCCGGCAGCCGCGGCGGCCGCGGCGAGCGAGCGCGTGCTCGTCTGCATCGCGTCCTACTCCCCGCGCGCGGTGTCGCTCCTGCGGCGCGGCGCGCGCCTCGCGGGCCGCCTCAACACGAGCTGGTACGTGGCCTGGGTGGAGACGCCGGACGAGTCGCCCGATCGGATCGACGCCGCGGCCCAGCGGCACCTGCACGCGAACATCGAGAAGGCCCGCGAGCTCGGCGCGGAGATCGTGCGCCTGCGCGGACGCGACCCGGTCGCGGCGCTCCTCGACTTCGCGCGCTCCCACGCGGTCGCGCACGTCGTCGTCGGGCGCACGCGCCGCCCCTGGTGGCGCCGCCTGCGCCAGCGCGACTTCGCCCTCCGCATGGTGAAGGAGGCGGAGGAGTTCGACGTGCACGTGGTCGGCGACCGCGAGCCGCGGGAGCGCGAGGAATGAGCCTGCGCAGCCGGCTCCTCCTCGCGGGCGCGCCGCTCGCCGTGGCGGTCGCGCTGCTCGGCGTGCTCGCGGTGTCGTCCCTCGGCGCCCTCGGCCGCACGGGCGAGAGCATCCTCGCCGACAACTACCGGAGCGTGCTCGCGGCCGAGCGCATGAAGGAGGCCGTCGAGCGGCTCGACGACCGCCTGATCGAGTCCGCCGTCGGCGGCGCGGCGCTCGATCCCGCGGCGGCGGCGGCCGAGCGCCGCCGCTTCGGCGAGGAGCTTCGCGTCGAGGAGAACAACTTCACCGAGGCCGGGGAGCCGCAGGCGGGCGCGGCGCTGCGCGCCGCCTGGACGGCGTACACGAGCGCGTTCGACACCTGCGCCGCGCGCCCTGCCCCGGAGCCGCGACGCACGTGCTACTTCGCCGAGGTCGATCCGAGGCTCGACGCCGTGCGCGCCGCCGCCGACCGCATCCTCGAGATCAACCAGGACGCGATGCTGCGCAAGAGCGACGCGGCGCGACGCGAGGCCGAGTGGCGGAGCCAGGCGATGCTCGCGGCGGCCTTCGCGGCGCTCGCCGCCGGGCTCGTGACCTCCTTCTACTTCGCGGGCCGCTTCCTGCGGCCGCTGCGCGTCTTCGGCCAGGCGGTGGAGCAGTTCGGGCGGGGCGACTTCGCCGTGCGGGCGCTGGTGCGCGGCCGCGACGAGATCGCGCAGCTCGCCGCCACCTTCAACGCGATGGCCGACCGCATCGAGGAGTATCGGCGGAGCTCCCTCGGCGAGCTCGCCCAGGCCCAGCTCGCGACCCAGGCCGCGATCGACGGCCTGCCCGACCCCGTGTTCCAGTTCGCCCTCGATGGCTCGCTGATCGCGTCGAACGCCGCCGCGGAGAGCGTCCTCGGACGCGGCGGATCGGACCTCGACGCCGCGCCGCCGGCGATCCGCGACGCGGTCGCCTCGCTGCGCGACCACGCGCTCCAGGGAAAGGGCGCCGTCGTGTCGCGGGGGCTCGAGGACGCGATCGCGGTGCCGGGCCCGGACGGCGAGCGCTTCTTCACGCCGAACGCGGCACCGGTCTACGAGGAGGGGCTCGGCGTGGTCGGCGCCGCCGTGGTGCTGCGCGACGTGACGGCCCTGCGGCGCCTCGACGCGCTGCGCACCGACCTCGTCTCGACCGTGGCCCACCAGTTCCGGACGCCGCTCACGTCGCTGCGCATGGCCATCCACCTCTGCCTCGACGGCGTCGCGGGCCCACTCTCGCCGAAGCAGGACGAGCTGCTGCACGCCGCGCGCGAGGAGTGCGAGCGCCTCCAGCACCTCGTCGAGGAGATCCTCGATCTCGCCCGGCTCCAGTCGGGAAGCATCGACCTCGAGCTCGAGCGGATCGAAGCGGACGCGCTGCTCGAGGAGCTGCGTCTGGCGAACGAGGCCGCGGCGGAGTCGCGCGGAATCGCCCTGGTGCGCGAGCCATCGTCGCCGGGTCTCGCGCTGCGCGCCGACCGCGGGCGCCTGGGCCTCGCGCTCTCGAATCTCGTGGAGAACGCCCTGCGCCACACGCCCCAGGGCGGCCGCGTCGTGCTGCGCGCGCGAGAGAACGGCGCGCTCGTCCGGCTCGAGGTCGCGGACAGCGGTCCGGGCGTGCCGCCGGAGGAGCGCGAGCGCGTGTTCCAGAAGTACGCGCGCGGCTCGGGCAAGACGGGCGCCGCCGGCCTCGGGCTCGCGATCGCGAGCGAGATCGTGGCGGCCCACGGCGGCGCGATCGGCGTTTGCGACGCGCTCGAGGGCGGCGCCTGCTTCTGGATCGAGCTTCCGGCGGCGGACGGCGGCCCGGCGGCCCAGGGCGCCTAGAGCCCCCAGCGCTTCCGCTTCCGCCAGAGCGTCGAGTCGTCGATGCCGAGGATGCGCGCGGCGTCCTCGAGGGTCGGAGCGCGCGCGAGGACGCGCCGCACGTGCTCGCGCTCGAGCGCGTCGAGGGTCATGTCTCCGCCGAGATCGCCGGCCGTGCGCCGCGGCACGGGCCGGAACGGCAGGGCCTCGGGCTCGATCACCTGGGCCGGCCAGAGGATCGTGCAGCGCTCCATCGCGTTGCGGAGCTCGCGCACGTTGCCCGGCCAGTCGTGGCTCGCGAGCGCCTCCTGCGCCGCGGACGAGAGCTCCTGCACGGGACGGCCGGCCGCCGTCGAGAAGAACGCGAGGAATCGGCGCGCGAGGGGCAGCACGTCCTCGGGGCGATCGCGCAGCGCGGGCACCCGGATCTCGATCACGTTCAGGCGGTAGAGCAGGTCTTCCCGGAAGCGCCCGGTCGCCACGTCCTGGGCCAGGTCGCGGTTCGTCGCGGCGACGACGCGCACGTCGGCGGTGCGCGTGCGCGTCTCGCCGAGGCGCTCGAACGCCTTCTCCTGCAGGAAGCGCAGGAGCTTCGCCTGGAGCGACGGCGCGATCTCCGCGATCTCGTCGAGGAAGAGGGTCCCGCCCTGGGCCGCCTCGACGCGTCCCGCCTGGTCGCGCACGGCCCCCGTGAACGCGCCTCGGACGTGTCCGAAGAGCTCGCTCGCGAGGAGCTCGGCCGAGAGCGTCGGACAATTCACGGTCACGAAGGGCCCCGCGCGCCGCGGGCTCGCGCCGTGGAGCGCGCGCGCGAGCACGCTCTTCCCGGTGCCGCTCTCGCCGCGCAGCAGGACGGGCGCGTCGCTCGCGGCGGCCCGGGAGAGCACGTCGAGCACGGCCTGCATCGCGGGCGACTTCGTGACGAGATCGGCCTCGGGGACGGTGCGGTCGAGGGTGGCCTCGAGCTCCGAGATCCGCTGCTGCATCGCGCGCGACGCGGCGACGCGGCCGACGACGTGGCGGATCTCCTCGGGGCCGAAGGGCTTCGCGACGTAGTCGGCTGCGCCGCGCCTCAGCGCCTGCACGGCGGTGTCGACCGCGGCGTAGGCCGTGACGATCACGACCGAGAGCCCGGGCCGCTCGGCGAGGAGGCGCGGCAGGAGGTCGAGGCCGCTCGCGTCGCCGAGCCGCAGGTCGACGAACGCGAGGTCGAAGGACCGCTCCCCGAGGGCCGCGAGGGCGCCCTCGGCGTCCGCGGCCTGCGCCACCTCGCAGCCCATCGCCTCGAGGCAGACCGTGAGCGTTGCGCGGATGTTCTTCTCGTCGTCGACGACGAGCACGCGGAGCGGCGACCCCGACAGCTCGGCGTGGCCGGCATTGGCGGTCTTGCCCATCGAGCCCTGCGCGGCGCGCGCTACGCGCCCGCCGCCGCCTCCGCGATCGATCGCAGCCAGCCGCCGATGTCGGGGTGGTCGAGCAGGCCGGAGCGCGCCAGCCGGTCGACGGCGATCGTCCGCACGCCGGCCGCGGTGCCCGACGCGAGGGCGCGTCGGGCGTCCTCGGCCACCTCGCCCGCGTCGAGGCCACGCACGATCTCCTTCACCACCGGCACGGCGCTCGGCGTGCCCGAGAGCTCCCCGATGCCGAGGCCCACGAGCAGCGGCACCGCGAGCGGATTGCTCGCCATCTCGCCGCAGACGGAGATCGGGATGCCGGCGCGCTCGGCGGCGCGCACGGCGCGGTCGATCAGCGCGAGCACGCCGGGGTGGAGCGGATCGTAGAGATGGGCCACGCGCTCGTTGCCGCGGTCCACCGCGAGCGTGTACTGCGTGAGGTCGTTGGTGCCGATGCTGAAGAAGTCGCACTCGCGCGCCATCGTGTCGGCGAGCAGGGCCGCCGAGGGCACCTCGATCATGATGCCGACGGGCATGTCCGGATCGAAGGCGTCGCCGCGCCGCGCGAGCTCCTGCTTCGCCCGCTCGAGGATCTCGCGCGCCGCGCGCAGCTCCTCCACGCAGCCGATCAGCGGGAACATCACGCGCACGTTGCGCGACGCGCTCGCGCGCAGGATGGCACGGAGCTGCGCGCGGAACACCGGCTCGTGGGAGAGCATGAGGCGCGTCGAGCGCCAGCCGAGCTGCGGGTTCTCCTCGGGCGGCGCGTCGGGCAGCTCGAGGGACTTGTCGCCGCCGAGGTCGAGCGTGCGGATCGTCACGGGCCGCGGCGACACGGCCTTCGCGACGCGCTCGTACAGCCGCTCCTGCTCCTCCTCCTCCGGGAAGCCGCGGTGCGCGATCGCGAGGAGCTCCGTGCGGAACAGACCCACGCCCTCGGCGCCGTGGCGCTCGACGAGGCGCAGGTCGTTCAGGAGGCCCACGTTCGCCGTCAGGCGGATGCGCCGGCCGTCGCGCGTCTCGGCCGGGCGATCGCGCAGCGTGTCGAGGTGCTCCACGGCGACCGCGTAGCGGTGCTGCGCGCGCTCGTACTCCGCGCGCAGCGCGGCGTCGGGCCGCAGGTAGACGCGGCCGCTCGCGCCGTCGACGATCGCCGTCTCGCCGGGCCGCACCGCCTCGAGGATGCCCGCGACGCCCGTCACGGCGGGGATCTCGAGGGAGCGCGCGAAGATCGCGCCGTGGGAGGTGGGGCCGCCGTGCTCCGACACGAGCCCCGCGATCTTCTCGGTCTCGAGCAGCGCGAAGTGGGCCGGCAGGATGTTCTCCGCCACCACGATCGCGCCGTCCTGGAGCGGCACCGAGTGGTGTCGCACGCCGAGGAGCTTCGCCATCACGCGCCGCCCGACGTCCTCGATGTCGCTCCCGCGCTCCCGGAAGTACGGATCCTCGATCCGCGAGAACGTCTCGCGGTAGGCGTCGAGCACGTCGCGCAGGGCGCGCAGGGCGTTCCCCGTCTCGCCGACGGCGCGCTCGAGGCGGCCCGTGAAGCCCTTGTCCTCGAGGAACTGGATGTGGGTGTTGAAGACGGCCGCGAACTCGGGCCCGAAGCGGTCGGCCATGTCGTCGCGCACGCCGTCGAGCTCGCGCCTCGCCTCGAGCACGGCGCGCATCAGGTCCGCCCGCTCCTGGGAGAGGTCCGGGTTCGGCGCGTAGTCGACGTGGGCGAGGTCGACGGGATCTTCCAGACGATGCACCGGACCGATCGCGATCCCCGGCGAGCTCGGGGCGCCGCGCAGCGCGAGGCTCGGCACCTCGGGCGGGGCGCCGGCCTCGCGGCCGACCGGAAGGCCCGAGCGCGCGAGGCGCGTCATCGCCGCGTTGCGCTCCTCCTCGGTGCGGGTCACCAGGTCGAGGAGGCGCGCGTTCATCACGACGGGCGCGATCAGCTGCGCACAGGTCTGGAGCAGCTCGACGTCCTGGGGATCGAACTGGCGCGCGCGCTCGGTCTGCACGACGAGGACGCCGATCGGCACCCCCCGCACCATGAGCGGCGCGGCCATCAGCGACTGGTACCGCTCCTCGCCCGTGCCGGGAAAGAAGCGGAAGCGCGGATCCTCCTGGGCTCGCTCGATCGCGACGGGCCGCCGCTCGCGCGCCGCGAGGCCGACCAGCCCCTCGCCGAAGGCCAGCCGGACGCGGCCCACCGAATCGCGCGAGAGGCCCCGCGTCGCGCAGAGCGTCAGGTGCTCCACGTCGGGGTCGGTCAGGTAGACGGAGCACACGTCGGCGTCGAGGCGCTTCGCGACCAGCTCGACGACGTTCCCGAGCGTCTCGTCGAGGTCGTGGGACCGCGAGACGACGTCGGCGACGTCGGCCAGGAGTGTGACGCGGCTGGTGATGACTGCCCTCGCGTGCGCGGAGAGCCCGAGGATACCCGAGATGGACGGCGCCGCGGGCTCGCGGGCGATGCGGCACGACGTGCGAAGCGCAGAGCGCGGGCCGCGGAGTCCGCGCCGGCGGCGGTCGCGCTAGTGGGCCGCCGTCGGCTCTGGAGACGGCAGCGCGCCGTTGCCGCGCGCCGGCGGGAACACGTAGTCCTTGTCCTCGAAGCGCAGGCCGAGGGCGAGCAGGATCTTGCGCTTCGTGTCCATGCGGCAGTTCATGCCCTTCTCGACGCTGTGGATCGTGCGCAGCGCGACCTTGGCCTTCCGCGCGAGCTGCGCCTGCGTCATCAGACGGTTCTCGCGAAGCTCGCGAACGCGGTTGAAGCAGGTGAGCGCCTGCTCGTCGTGGTTGTGCTGGTCGTCCATCCCGCCACTCCCCGCATGAGTCACGCGCCCGCTCTTCGAGCGCATTGAGAGGGGTTTCGGCCGGACACGCGATTTCTTTAGAGAATCTCGGTACTTCGGGCGTTCCAGGGAGATCTGTACCGAGCCGTCCTAGAAGCCCTGCCGGCGCGTACAGATAGACGCGGCCTGCGCGCTCCACGGAACCTCCCCGGAACCCCAACTAGAGGTCGTGGTGGGTTCCCCGCTGCGTGCCGTCGTGCACGCGGAAGGCGCCGCCCGGGTCGCTGCGAGGCATCGCGCCGGCGGGCCGTGGGCAGGATCCGCGCATGCGTGCGAGCCTTCACGGGTCCATGTCGTGCCCTCCTCCCCCCGACGGCCCGAAGCCCCTGCCGCCTCGCCGCCGCCGCCTCGCGCGTGCGCTGCTCGTCGCCTGCGCCGCCTTTGCCGCGGGAGGGCTGGCGGGCTTCCTCGCCTTCACTCGGGCGCTGCCGGCGCTGCTCGAGCGCCAGGCGGTGCCGGCGCTATCCGCGGCGCTGGGCGGGCCCGTCTCTCTCGGCTCCTTGCGGCCGGCGCTGCGCTTCGGACTGGCCTTCGAGGGCGAGGCGCTCGAAGCCTGGCCCGACGCCGAAGGCCCCGCGCTGCGGGTCGAGACGCTCCTGGCGCGGCTCTCGATCCGCGCCCTGCTGCGGCGGGAGATCGAGATCCGGGCCGTCGAGCTCGAGGGCGTGCGCCTTCGCCTCGCCCGCGACGCGACGGGCCGTGTCGAGCCCGAGGCGGCGCTACGGCTCGCCCGCGGAGCCGGCGACACGAGCGAGCTGTCGGCCGGTGCGACGCTCGCGCGCCTCCAGGTCGTCGTCCGCGACGCGCAGATCGAGCTCCGGGATGCCGTGGGTCCCGGGGCGATCTGGCGCGCCCATCTCGAAGCGCTGTCCCTTCGCGGGCACCGCGGCCGACTCGACCTCGCGTTCGATGTGGCGCTCGCGCGCGGCGCCGACCCGTCGAGGCCGGACCGTCCCCTCGGCCGGATCGAGGTGAAGGCGAGCCGCGCGGCGGACGGCGCGCTCGCAGCGACGCTCGCCGCCGCGGACGTCGATCTCGCGACGCTCGCCGGCGTTCGAGACCTCTCGCTGCCGGCAGGGCTCGCCGGACGCGTCGATGCGGTCGTCGATGCGACGCTTCCGGCCCCGCAAGGGCAGCCCGCGGCCGACGCGGCGACCCCGGGCGTGGCTTCGATGCGCGGCGAGCTCGACCTCGACGTGCGGGGCGAGGCGCTGCGCGTGCCCGTCGCTCTCGGGAGCGCGCCGCGCGACTCGGGCGCCGCCCTCCTCGCCTTCGACGATGCGACGTTCTCCGCTCACGCCGCCTTCGCGCCGGGCGGCCTCCAGCTCCGCGACGCGAAGCTCCTCGCCGACGGCCACGAGCTCAGCGGGGAGCTCCGACTCGCGCGCCCGCTCGATCGGCGCGCCACCTTGAGCGTCTCCCTCGCGCTGCCCGAGCTCCGGCCCGAGCTCCTGCGCCGCATCGCCGGCGCGCTCCCCGCACGCATCCGGCCGACGCTCGAGTCCGCGCTCGCTCGCGTCGAGACGGGCTCGCTGCGGACGCTCGCGCTCCGCGGCGCCGCACCCCTCGAGCGCTGGGCGGCGCTCGTCGGCGGGGAGGCGGGCGCGTGGACGCGCGGATTCTCGGTCCCGCCCGAGCTCTCGCTCGAGGTGGCGGACCTCGCCCTTCGCCTCGAGGACGGCCACCGGCTCACCGACGTCGGCGGTCGCCTGGCATGGCGCGGCGACAGGCTCGAGATCCGCGAGCTCTCGGGCCGCCTCGACGGCGATCCCACGGATGAGCTCGACGTGGATCTCGACGGCATTGCCGCCCTGGCGCAGGCGCGCAGCGCGGAGGAGGGCCTCGGAACCGCGGCCGAGGCGCTTCCCGGCCGACGTCCCCTCGCCCGGATCCTCGGCCAGCCCCCGGGCCAGACCGACCCGGGCTGGAAGCAGCTCACGCTCGAGATCGACTGGCTCGCGCACGCGCTCCTGCTCTGGCCGATCCGCGAGGCGCGTGCCGTCGCGACGCCGCGGGTCGGGGGCTTCCATGTCGTGCTCGAGCGCGCCCGCTGGGGCGGCGTGGACCTGCACGGCGAGGGCGACGTGTTCGACGGCCCCCCCGATCGCATCGCGGTGTCACTCGCGGCGAGCGGCGCCGCCGGCTCCTCCGCCCCTGCGGCGCAGCCGTCCGGCGACGCCGCGCGACAGAGCTGGGCGCGCGGCCGCTACGAGCTCGAGCTCGTGCCGCGGGGGGACGATCGCGTGCGCAGCGCGGCCGGCTACTTCCGCGCGGGCGGCTCCCACGTCCGGCTGTTCGAGTCGGAGGTCGCCTTGACGCCGGGCGGGCGGCTCCGCGGCGAGGCCGACTTCGACCTCTCCCGCGACGACGACGTCCCCTACACCACACGGTTCACGTTCGACGAGGCGACGATGTCCGACCTGATGGCGCTCCTCGGGCGGCCCGACCCCGCCTTCCGCGGCCGCGTCGAAGGAAGCGGTGAGCTCGTCGGTCGCCTCGCGCCGGGGAGCTCGCCGCTCGCCGGTGCGCGCGGGACCGCCCAGGCCGAGGCGCGCGACGGGGAGGTGCCGACGCGCGTGCCGCTCTTCCTCTACCTCGCCTCGGCGAGCGCGGGCTTGAATCCCTTCGCGTCGCGCGATCGCATCCCGTTCCGCAAGCTCAAGGGCAACTTCGTGCTCGCCGACGATCGCGTCTCCACCGAGAACCTCTTGCTCAAGGGCCCCGACATGCGCATCGCGATGTCGGGCAGCCTCGGCGTGTTCGCCCCGAACCGCGTGGACGGCGTGATCGGCGTCGCGGTGCAGGGCAACGTGACGCGCACGATCGGGGCGATCCCGATCGTGAACTATCTCGTGCTCGGAAAGGACAAGAGCCTGGTCTCGCTCTGGTTCCGGCTCGAGGGCCCGTGGGATGAGGCGCGCACGACGCTGATCCCGGTGAAGTCGCTCGCCCTCGGGCCGGCGGGGATGGTGACCGAGGGCCTGCCGCGCTTCGTCGAACGCGGAATCGACGCGCTCTCCGCGCTGCTCGGCCGCTCCGAGGACGACGTCGAGCCGCCGAACGCGAGCTCGCCCTCCGTCGGAGACGCGCCGGAGGGATTCGCGCAGTGAGCCGGGCGACGCCGCCGCAGGCGCGTCCGAAGATCCTGGGCCGCGCCGCCGCGGTCCGGGCGGTGCGCGCCGCAAAGGCCGCGGGAGAGCGCGTCGTCTTCACGAACGGCTGCTTCGACCTGCTCCACGTCGGGCACGTGCGAAGCCTCGAGGAGGCGCGCCGCCACGGCGACCGCCTCGTCGTCGCCGTGAACTCGGACGCGAGCGTGCGCCGGCAGAAGGGCCCGTCGCGGCCGATCGTGCCCGCGCGCCAGCGTGCCGAGGTCGTGGCCGCGCTCGCCTGCGTCGACTGGGTCGTGGTCTTCGGCGAGGATACGCCGCTGCGCGCGATCACCGCGCTCCGGCCCGACGTGCTGGCGAAGGGCGGCGACTGGTCGCTCGACACCATCGTCGGTCGGCGGGAGGTCGAGGGCTGGGGCGGGAGCGTGGTGCGCCTGCGGGAGGTCCGCGGCGTCCGGACGACGGAGCTCGTGCGGCGAGCGAAACGAGGCACAGGCGGCGGGCGTCCCTCGAAGGGAGCCCGCGGCGAAGAGGCGACCGCGCGGCGAAGCGGGAGGCGTGGATGAGCGGGCTGCCGCCGATCGACGAGGCGAACCGACGGATCGCGCAGCTGCGGGCCGAGATCGCTCGCGTCGTGGTCGGGCAGTCCGCGCTCGTCGAGGGACTCCTGATCGGGCTCCTCGCGAGCGGGCACGTGCTCGTCGAGGGCGTGCCAGGCCTCGCGAAGACGACCGCCGTGCGCACCCTCGCGCACGTCCTCGGCTTGGGCTTCCGGCGCATCCAGTTCACGCCCGATCTCCTGCCGGGCGACCTCATCGGCACGCCGATCTACGTGCCCGACGAGCGCGCCTTCCGCGTGCGGCTCGGCCCGATCTTCGCGCCCGTGCTGCTGGCCGACGAGATCAACCGTGCGCCGGCGAAGGTGCAGTCGGCACTGCTCGAGGCGATGGAAGAGCGCCAGGTCACGATCGGCGAGGAGAGCCACCCGCTGCCGGCGCCCTTCTTCGTGATGGCGACGCAGAATCCTGTCGAGCTGGACGGCACCTATCCGCTGCCCGAGGCCCAGGTCGACCGCTTCCTGCTGAAGCTCGTCGTGCCCTATCCCACCGCCGAGGAGGAGGCGGCGATCGTGGCGCGCGACGCCGAGCCGCGGCCGGAGCTCGCCGCCGTGACCGACGCCACCGGAGTGCGGGCGCTCCAGGCGGCAGCCGCCGCGGTGCACGTGGATCGCGCCGTCGCCGACTACGCCGTCCGCCTGGTGCGCGCGACGCGCGATCCGGCGGCGGTGGGCGCGAAGCCGCGAGCCGTCGCGGCGCTCGACGGCCTTCCCCTGATCGCCCTCGGCGCGTCGCCGCGGGCATCGATCTACCTCGTGCGCGCGGCCCGGGCGCGCGCGCTGCTCGAGGGGCGCGGCTTCGTCACGCCCTTCGACGTGAAGCGCTGCGCCCCGGACGTCCTGCGACACCGCGTGGTGGTGAGCTTCGAGGCCGAGGCCGACGGCGTGCGGCCCGAGGGCGTGGTGGAGGCGGTGCTGGCGGCGGTCGCCACGCCCTGATCCGCCCGGCGCCGGCGCGCGCCGGAGCATGGAGGACGACCCGTGTGGCCCTGGCGCGAGCGCGAGACCCTGCCGCCCGTCGACGCGGCGCGCCTCGCGCGAAGCGCGCGAGCGCTCCGGCTGCGCAGCCGGCGCGAGGCCGCGGGCGCCCTCGCGGGCGCCTGGCGCGCGGCCTTCCGGGGCGGCGGGATCGAGTTCGAGGAGTCGCGGCCCTACACGCCCGGCGACGATCTGCGCACGCTCGACTGGAACGCGACGGCCCGCCTCGGCGAGCCCTTCGTGAAGCGCTTCCGCGAGGAGCGCGACCAGACCCTGCTGCTGCTGCTCGACGTCTCGGCGTCGATGGACTTCGCGGCGGGCCACGGGGCGAAGGCGAGCGCGGGAGCCCGCGCCGCAGCCCTCGTCGCCGCGGCCGCGGGGCACGCGCGCGACCGCGTCGGCCTCGTGACCTTCGACGCGGCGGTGCGCGACGAGATGCCGCCGCGGCGCGGTCGGCGGCACGCGGAGCGCGCGATCGAGCTCGCGCTCCGCGCCGCCCGCGCGCCGGCCGGCGGCACCGCCCTGGCCGACGCGCTCGCGCGCACCGGGCCTCGCGGCCTCGGCCGGCGGCGCGGCATCGTCTTCCTGATCTCCGACTTCCGCGACCCGAGCTTGCTCGATCCGGGCTCGGCGGCCGCGGGAGCCCTCGCCGCCGCGGCACGCCGACACGACGTGGTGGCGGTGATCGTCTTCGACCCGCGGGAGGAGGCCCTGCCCGAAGGCGGGCGCGTGCGGCTGCGCGACCCCGAGGCGGGCGGCCGGAGCCTCGTCCTGCGCACGGGCGATCCGCAGGTGCGGGCGCGCTACGCCGCGGCGGCGGAGCTGCGTCGTCGTCTCCTCGAGCGGCGGCTCCGGCGCGCAGGCGCCGACGTCTGCTGGCTCTCGACCGAGCGCGACCCGCTGCGCGCCCTCCAGCTCTTCCTCGTGCTGCGCGGGATCCCGCGCCGAGGGGCGGCGTGAGGCGCCTCGCGCGCCGCTCGATCCGGATCGCCCTCGCGACGTGCGCGCTCGGCGTGGTGGCGGCGCCCGCCGCCCCCGCCGAGGAGCCGCCTGCCTACGCCGCACCGACACAGATCCGGGGCGCCCTCGTGCTCGAGCCCTCGCGCATCGCGATCGGCGAGGTGGCGCGCCTCGAGCTCGCGGTCGCGACGCCGCCCGGCTACGCCGTGCGGGAGGCGGGACCGCGGCCCGAGACGCCGGGCTTCTGGGTGCTGACGAGCGAGACGCTCCCGCTGCAGAAGGAGCCGGGGCGTTGGCTGCACCGCACGCGGCTTCGCATCCGTGCGCGCGAGGTCGGGCGCTTCGCGTGGCCCGACTGGCCGCTCGTCGTCGAGGGGCCCGACGGCGCGCAGCGCGAGCTCGTGATCGAGGGCCGCGCGATCGAGGTCGTCTCGGTGCTGCCCGACTTCGCGGGTCGCGAGGGCCCGTTCGGCCTGCGCGCGCCCCGTGCGAGCGCCAGCGGCGGCGATCCGCTCGTCGCGGCGGCCGTGGGCGCCGCTGGCGCGCTCGCCCTGGTCGGGCTCGTGCTGCTGGTGCGTCGCGAGCGGCGCCGCCGCGCCGAGCGGGAGACGCGCACGCGCGAAGCCGAGCTCGCCGCGCTCGCTCCCGCCTGGGAGGAGGCGGGCGTCGCCCTCGACGCCGCGGCGGCAGAGGCCGATCCCCACGCCGCCGCCGGTCGGATCGCGCGCGCGCTGCGCCGCTACCTCGCGCGTCGCTTCGGCGTGTCGACGGAGGCCTTCACCACGGACGAGCTCGCCGCCGCGGCCACGCCCTTCGTGGTGCGCTCGCGCTGGCCCCGCTACCTCGCGCTCCTCGCCGAGCTCGACGCCCTGCGCTTCCCGCCCGCGCCCGCCGGCGCTGCGGCGCGCGTCGCCGCCGCCGTCGCCGAGGCACGCGACCTCGTCGCGGACTCGACACCGAGGGACGACGGCCGTCCCCGCCCGGAGGGCTCGCCCCCGTGACGGACGCCCTCGCCTTCGACCACCCGGTCCTCGGCGCAGCGCTCCTCGTGCTCGCGGCCGGCGCGCTGCTGCGTCGGGTGCGCGCGCCCGCCGACGCCCTCGCCTGGCCCGCGAGGGGCGAGGCCGCCGCAGCCGGCGCCTCGTCGCTCGATCTTCCAGGCTGGATCGGCCTCGCCCTGCGCGCCGGCGTCCTCGCGTGCGTCGCGGGAGCCCTCGCGGCGCCCGTGGTGCTGCATCCCGTGCCGATCGAGGCGGGGCGTGGGCTCGACGTCGTGCTCGTGGTCGATGCGTCCGGCAGCATGCGCGCCCTCGACGCGCGGGTGGAGGGCGAACCGCGGTCGCGGCTCGATCTCGCGCGCGAGGTCGTGGCGCGCTTCGCGCGCCAGCGCGTCGCCGGCGGCGACCGCGTGGGCCTCGTCGTCTTCGGCGACACCGCCTTCACCCAGTCGCCGCTCACGAGCGACGGCCGGCTCCTCGAGGCGGCTGCGCTGCGGATCGAGCCGGGGATGGCGGGCGAATCGACGGCGCTCGGGGACGCCCTCGCCCTCGCCGTGAAGCGCGCCGTGCAAGCGACGCGCGCGAAGGGCGAAGGCGCGCGCGGCGATCCGGAAGAGGCCGCCCTGGCGCTCGCGCCGGACCGGCCGGCGGCGCCCATCGCGGGACGCGTGGTCGTGCTGCTCACGGACGGGCGGAGCAACGCCGGCGCCCTGCCGGTCGACGTGGCCACGACCCTCGCGCGGGCGCACGGCGTGCGCGTGCACGCGGTGGGCCTCGGCGGCGAGGGCGCGGTTGCGATGGCGCCCGAGCGAGGCTTCGTCGCGCGCCCGCGCTTCGAGCGCCACGACCTCGACGTGGAGACCCTGCAGCGCATCGCGGCCGCGACCGGCGGGCGGTTCTTCCGCGCGCGCAGCTCGGAGGAGCTCGGCGCCGTCTACGCCGAGATCGACGCCCTCGAGCGCGTGCCGCGCGTCGAGCCGCCGAAGCCGCGCCGCGCGCCGCGTCCCGAGCCGCTCCTCGCCGCCGCCGGCGTGCTCCTCGCCCTCGAGCTCCTGCTCGCGCGCGTCGTCTGGCGGACGCTGCCATGAGCCCCGGGACGTTCCTCCATCCCGAGTGGGCCCTTCCGGTCGCCCTGCTCGTGGCGGGAACGGGCGTCGCCGTGGCCCTCGCGGCGTGGCGTGGCGGCGGATGGGCGACGCGTCTTCTCGGCCCGCGCGGCCGACGCCTCGCCCGTCGCGCGCGGGCGCGCGACGCGGCGCTCCTGCTCGCGCTCGCCGCGATCGGGGCGGCGCTCCTCGCGCCGCGCCTCGGCGAGCGCAGCGAGACCACGATCGCCTCCGGCGTCGACGTCGTGGTGCTCGTCGACGCCTCGCGCAGCATGGACGCCCGCGACGTCGCGCCGAGCCGGCTACGCCGCGCGAGGCGGATCGCAGAAGACCTGCTCGCGCGCCTTGCGCCCGGCGACCGGGCCGCCCTCGCCGCGTTCGGCGACCGCGGCGCGCTGCTCACCCCCCTGACACCCGACACCGACGCGCTGCTCGAGCTCCTGCCCGCGTTCGACGGCGACCTCTTCCGCTGGCGCGCCTCGCGTCTCGCCGACGGGCTGCGCGCGGCGCTCGGCGCCTTCGAGCCCGGGAGCCCGCGCCCGCGCGTCGTGCTCCTGCTCTCGGACGGCGAGGACCCGAGCCACGAGGAGTCGCTCGGCGCCGCCGCGGAGGCCGTGCAGGCCGAGCGCGTGCGCGTCGTGGCGGTCGCGCTCGGCACGGCGGTCGGCGCCCTCGTGCCCGATCACGACGCGGCGCTGCGCGATCGTGACGGACACGAAGTGGTGTCGCATGCCGACCGGGCGCGCCTCGCGGCCCTGGCCGCGGCGAGCGGGGGCGCGCTCCTCGACACCGACGCTTTCGGCGCGGTCGAGCCCGAGGCGCTCCTGGCCGAGCTGCGACGGGACGCCGGCGCGGCGCCGGGCGAGCGCGTCGTGCGGCGCGTCCCTGCGGCACGCGTCGCACCGTTCGCGGTGCTCGCGTTCGCCTTGCTCCTGGCCGAGCTCGGGCCCGGCGTCCGGCCGCGCGGTCGCCCGGCTCGGCTGGGCCTCGCGGCAGGCCTCGTGCTCGCGCTCCTCGCGACCTTCCCTGCGGCGGCGGAGGGCCCGGCGGCGACGACGTCCAGCGCGCTCTCGCCCGCGGAGCGGGAGGTCGTCGCTCTCGAGGCGGCCGCCCACGCGAGCCCGGGCGACGCGCGCCTGCTCGTCGAGCTCGGCCTCGCGCGCTCCCGCGCGGAGCGGCACGACGAGGCGTCGCGCGCCTTCCTCGCGGCGGCCCTCGCGGCGACGGAGCCCGACCTCGCCGCCCTCGCCTACTACGACCTCGGCGTCTCCTCCCTCGCGCGCTCCGACCTCGCCGCCGCGCGTGACGCCTTCTTCGACTCCCTGGCCCTCGCTCCCGACGATCGCGAGGCGCGCTTCAACCTCGAGTGGACGCTGCGCGCCCTGGCCGCGCGGCCGCCCGAGACGCCCTCGCCGGACGCGCGACGCGGCGCGAAGCCCCCCACCGAGGAGGGAGCGCCCGGGGCGCGCGGTCTCGGCGGCGAGAACGACGCCCGCGCTCCGCAACGACCTCCCGCGAGCCCCGCCGACGGCCAGCGCGAGAGAACGGACGCGCACGCGACGGAGCCGACGGCGCGCGATGGCCAGGAGGGGGATGCGCGGGAGCGCGGGCCGGGCCAGGAGCCCTCCCCGCGGAAGCCCGCGGCCGCGCCGCCGCCCCTCTCGCCGGAGCGCGCGCGGCGCCTGCTCGAGGACGTCGCCGACGCTCCCGGCCCCGCGCTGCGCCAGCTCACGCGCCAGGACGCCTCGACGGAGCGCGCGAACGAGCCGCGCGGCCCGGTCTGGTGAGGCGCGCCGCCGCCGTCGCGGCGGCGCTCCTCGTGCTCGCGGCGGGCGAGGCGCGCCCCGATGCGCCGCCCTGTCTCGTCGAGGTGTCGCTCTCGGCGACCCGCGCCTTCGTCGGCGAGCAGATCGAGCACCGCCTGCGCGTCCTCCGCCGCACCGACGTGTCGTTCACCTCCTGGCTCGAGGCGCCCGAGTTCCGGGGCTTCCGCGTCGAGATGATGGCGGGCGGCTTCGAGCCCGAGCGCCAGACGATCGACGGACGCTCCTACGTCGTGTACCAGGAGCGGCGCGCGCTCTTCGGGCTCGAGCCGGGGCGTCTCGCGATCTCGCCCGCGCGCATCGAATGCCGGCTGAGCTCGCTGGGAGCGTTCGCGCGAGAGAGCGTCCCCGCGGACGTGCCGGGCGCGGAGCTCGAGGTCGCACCGCTCCCGGCCGCCGGACGACCCGAAGGCTTCTCCGGCCTGGTCGGCCCCGTGACGGCGACGCTCGACGTCGTGCCGCACGAGATCGCGCTCGGTCGCAGCATCCACGTGGTCGCGACGCTCGTCGGCGAGGGGAACCTGTGGGACGCGGCGCCGCCCTTCGACGCGAAGGCGGGGATCGCCGACGCGGAGGTCTTCGCGGAGACGCCCACCCTCGAGCTCGCGCCCGGCGCGCGGCTCCGTCTGCGCCGCACGTTCGTGTACGACGTCGTGCCGCGGCAGGCGGGCGTGCTCGAGCTCGGCCCGTGGACGGTGCCGTACTTCGATGCCTCGACCGGTGCGTTCGCGGTCGCGCAGAGCGGGGCGGTGGCGGTGACGGTGCGCGAGGCGCCGCCTCCCGCGAGCGCGGCGGCGGCTCCGCGCGAAGACGCCTCCGCGCAGGCGGCAGCGCCCGAGCGCGCATCGCGGCTCCTCCCTCCGCTCGGGCTGGCTGCGCTCGCCGCGCTCGGAGCGGTCGCGGGCGTGCTCCTCCGCGCGCACCGCCGCGCGGCGCACGATCCGCTGCGCGAAGCCCTCGCCGCGGCCGACGCGGCCGCGCAGCGAGGCGATCGCGCGGCGGAGGCGCGGGCGCTCGGCGTCGCGCTGCGGCTCGGAATCGAACGACGACTCGCAGCGCGCACGGGTGCGAGCGCCGAGGCCGCGCTCGCACGGGCGACCACCGCCGAGGAGCTCGAGGCGCGCGCGACCGGCGATCCCTCCGCCGCGGAGGCCGCACGTCTCCTCACCGCCTTCGAACGCGCGCGCTTCGCGCCGGGCGCCGCTCCGCCCGACGCGTCCGCGCTCCGCGACGCCCTCGCGCGCCTCGTGGACCGCTAGGCTCGAGCGCGTGACGGCCGACGACGTCGTGCGCCTGCTCGGGCTCGCGCCCCATCCCGAGGGCGGCGCCTACCGCGAGACGTGGCGCGATGCCCGACCCGCTGGCCCGCGCGGCGCCGGCACGGCGATCTCCTTCCTGCTGCGCCGCGGCGAGCGATCGCGCTGGCATCGGATCGACGCTGCGGAGCTCTGGCACTTCCACGCCGGCGCTCCGGTCGAGCTCACGATCTCCGCCGACGGCGTCACGCAAGAGCGTCAGGTGCTCGGCGTCGACCTCGGCCGCGACGAGCGCACGCGGAGCGTCGTGCCGCCGGGGGCGTGAGAGTCCGCCGCTGCTAAGGTCTTCGGTTCGAAGCACAGGAGAGTCCGAGATGGCGGAGTTCCAGTTCCAGGAGATGTTTCCCCACCGCGACGACGCGGAGGACACGACGCCCTACCGCAAGCTCGAGGGCGACTCCGTCGCGACGGGCTCGTACAAGGGCCAGCCGATCCTCGAGGTCGACGTGTCCGCGCTCTCGCGCCTCGCCAGCCAGGCGATCCGTGACGTCTCCCATCTCTTCCGTCCGGGCCACCTCGCCCAGCTCCGCAAGATCCTCGACGATCCCGAGGCGAGCGAGAACGATCGCTTCGTCGCGCTCAACATGCTCCAGAACGCCAACGTCTCCGCCGGCATGGTCCTGCCCTCGTGCCAGGACACGGGCACCGCGATCGTGATCGGCAAGAAGGGGCAGCGCGTCTTCACGAGCGGCGACGACGAGCAGGCCCTCGCGCGCGGCGTCTTCAAGACCTACACCGAGACGAATCTCCGCTACTCGCAGCTCGCGCCGCTCTCGACCTGGGACGAGGTGAACACCGGCACGAACCTGCCCGCCCAGATCGAGCTCTACGCCACGGGCGGCGACGAATACCACTTCCTGTTCGTCACGAAGGGCGGAGGCTCCGCCAACAAGTCGTTCCTGTACCAGGAGACGAAGGCGCTCCTGAACCCGAAGAGCTTCCTCTCCTGGGTCGAGGCCAAGATCAAGTCCCTCGGCACGGCGGCGTGTCCGCCGTACCACCTGGCGATCGTGATCGGCGGCACGAGCGCCGAGACCACGCTCAAGACCGTGAAGCTCGCGAGCTGTCGCTATCTCGACGACCTGCCGACGAAGGGCAGCACGCTCGGCCACGCGATCCGCGACCCCGAGCTCGAGGAGGCGGTCATGGGGATCGCCCAGCGCACGGGCATCGGCGCCCAGTTCGGGGGCAAGTACTTCTGCCATGACGTCCGCGTGATCCGCCTCCCGCGCCACGGCGCGAGCTGTCCGGTCGGGATCGGCGTCTCCTGCTCCGCCGACCGCCAGGCGAAGGGCAAGATCACGAAGCACGGCGTCTTCCTCGAGCAGCTCGAGACGAACCCGGCCCACTACCTGCCCGAGGTGACGCACGACGAGCTTCCGAGCGAGGTCGTGAAGATCGACCTGCGACGGCCGATGAGCGAGATCCGCGCGACCCTCTCGAGGTATCCGATCAAGACCCGGCTCTCGCTCTCGGGCCCGATGATCGTCGCCCGCGACATCGCCCACGCGAAGCTCAAGGAGCGCATCGAGTCGGGCCAGGGCCTGCCCCAGTACGTGAAGGACCATCCGATCTACTACGCCGGCCCGGCGAAGACCCCGGCGGGCTATGCCTCGGGCAGCTTCGGCCCGACCACCGCCGGCCGCATGGACTCCTACGTCGACCTCTTGATGGAGCACGGCGGGAGCTTCGTGACCCTCGCGAAGGGCAACCGCTCGAAGGCCGTCACCGACGCGTGCAAGAAGCACGGCGGCTTCTACCTCGGCTCGATCGGCGGCCCGGCGGCCATCCTCGCCCAGAACAACATCAAGAAGGTCGAGGTGCTCGAGTACCCCGAGCTCGGGATGGAGGCGATCTGGAGGATCGAGGTCGAGGACTTCCCGGCCTTCGTCGTGGTGGACGACAAGGGGAACGACTTCTTCGGCAGCCTCTCGGCCCACTGAGCGCGTCGGCCGCCGTCGCCGACGAGATCCTCGCGCTCGAGCGCCAGGCCCTGGTGCGCTGGTGCAAGGGCGATCCCGACGGCTTCCTCGAGATCTCGGCGCCGGACGTCGTCTACTTCGATCCGTTCCTCGAGCGACGCATCGACGGGCTCGATGCCCTGACCCGCTACTACGACGCCCTGCGCTGGAACTGCACCGAGGTCTACCGGAGGACGACGGACGCTGGCGGATCGTCCAGACGCACGGGTCGTTCACGAAGGCGGGCCGCGCCAGAACGCGTCTCGCGCCCTCCTCGCGCACCCTGCGACGTTTCTCCCTGGACATCCGACCGCCGCGAGACAGTCTCGTCGGGAGCGTTCGCCGCGAGGACCCGTGATCTCGGGCCCGCGGCGATTCGTGCGCTCGTTCCATGGAGGAGGTCGATCATGGTTCGTCTCGCGTGCCTCGTCGCGCTCCTCGCCGGATTCGCCTCGACCGCGGCGATCGCAGACCCCGCGGCGCGCCCGCAAGACATCGGCCTGCTCGACTCGGCGCGCGAATCGCTCTTCGGCGACGTCTACGCCCAGCCTTCCACGTGGGAGCGCCTCACCCTCGCCGACTTCTTCTCGAAGGGCTGGACGAGGCCGTGGGCCAGCCCGCCGAACGGCGAAGGCGGCGCACCGCGCCAGGGCTGGCTGAACGCGTACGATGGCGTCTTCTACCGCCTCGGCATCCTGACGGGGAGCTACGGAAACGACTTCCACAACAACGGCGCCAGCTACACCGGCGGCCTCACGCTCTACACGCCGCTCAACGCGCGCTTCGAGCTCCGCACCGACGTGCCCTTCGTCGCGTCGAATCGCGATCTCTCGGACCCGGACCACCACGATCGCGAGACGCACTTCGGCGACCTGCAGATCACGCCGCGCTTCCTGCTCCACGAGGATCGCAACGTCACGCAGACGCTGAACGTCACGCTGCGCGCACCCACCGGCTCCGAGGACAACGGGAACGACTTCGCGTCCGTCGTCCCGACCTACGAGCTCTGGGCCAACCTCTGGCGCGGGCTCGTGCTGCGCGGCGGCGCGGGCTTGACGCTCCCCTACTCGAATCGCGAGGACTCCGGCGCGCGCGACGCGCTGATCGGCAACCTCGCCCTCGGCTACTACTTCACGCCCCACGACTGGGCGCCGGTCGGCGACTTCGTCACCTACCTCTCCGCGAACGTGACGAGGCCCTGGGACGATCGCGGCACCAAGGATCCGACGCTGACCCTGACGCCCGGCTTCCGCACGCACCTCGGCGCGAACTGGTACCTGCTCGGCGGCGTGGAGGTGCCGATGACCCACGAGAAGGCCTTCGACTACCAGGTGCTCGGCGGGCTCATGAAGGTGTTCTGAGGGTCGCGACGCGGCCGCCAGCTTCACGCGAGCGGGGGATTGAAGGGCGAGGGCTCGCGCAGCCGGTAGCGCACGCCGAGCGCTCGCGGACGATCGACGGCGCGCGCGATGCGCACGTCGAGCACGCGCTGCGCGCCGGGGAAGGCCGCGGCGCGCGCGGGATCGAAGTCGATCGCGGCGCTCCCGCTGATCTGCAGCACGCGCCCCGCATCGGGTCCCTCGTCGAGGCCGGCGAAGACGAGCCCCACGCGCGGGTCGACCGCGAGGTTCCCGAGCGTGTTGAACATGCGATTGCCGTCGTAGTCGGGGATCGCGAGCCGATCGGGGCCGAGGACGCGCACGAAGCCCGGCTCGCCGCCCCGGTGCGAGGCGTCGGCGCCGGCCTCTGGATGCACGCTCCCGACGAAGAACGTGTCCGCCGCGGAGACGAACCGACGCAGATCGGCGTCGAGCGCCGTCGAGAGCCGCGCCGGGGGCGGATCGGCGGGCGCCGCCGCGATCGCGACCGGCTCCCGGGATTGGATGTACTTCGGGCAGTTCCCGTAGACCTGGCGCGTGCACAGCACGAAGCCCGCCGCGTCGATCGTGGCGACGAGCCCGTTCACGCGCATGCGACGTCGGGTGGCGAGGTCGATCGCGAGCAGGCCGATCGGCCCATCCGAGGCGAGCGCGCGGCGGAGCGGGTCGCCCGACCCCGGCAGCGCCGCGACACGCAGGCGACGCGCATCCTCCACCTGCAGGAAGCCCGGCACCGCCGCGAGGAGCGACGCCCAGGCGCGACCCTCCGCATCGACGGCCGCCACGACCGCGAGCTCGCGCTGGCCGAGCCAGGCGTCCGCGCCCTCGGGAATCTCCGAGCGCAGGATGCGGGCCACCTTCTCGGCCTCGGCGCGGACGCCGGCTCGCTCCTGGACGAGGAGCTCGCCGCGATGGAACGGAGGCGCCATGGCCCTTCGATGCCGGCCCGGTCCCGACGTCACTCCCGCTCCGGCCGCGGGGCGCCCCCGTTCCCGCCCTCGACGTCGGCGAGCTCCCGCCGCGAGAGCTTCCCGGCCGCGTTGCGGGGCAGCGCTTCCACGAATCGAAAGACGCGCGGAACCTTGAAGCCGGCGAGACGCGCGCGCACGAAGCGCTCGAGCTCGGCGGCGTCGGCGCGTGCGCCCGGACGCAGCGCCACCCACGCCGCCACGCGCTGGCCGAGATCGGCGTCGGGCAGCCCGGCGACACCGACGTCGGACACCTCCGGATGGGCGAGGAGCGCGGCCTCGACCTCCGCCGGGTAGACGTTCTCGCCGCCGCTCACGACCAGGTCGTCGCGGCGATCGATCACGCGGAGCGCGCCGCCGCCGTCGAGCACGCCGATGTCGCCGGTCCGAAGCCAGCCTCCCGCGAGGACGCGAGCCGTCTCCTCCGGCAGGTCGTGGTAGCCCGACATGACCGTGCGTCCCCGCACGACGATCTCCCCGGCCTCGCCGACCGGGAGGACGGCGCCCGCGTGATCGACGATGCGGATCTCGGTGCCGAGCAGAGGACGGAGGCCCCCGCCGTCGGGACGGAGCGGCGCCCCGAGCGGGAGCGTCGCGACCTGCGACGCCGCCTCCGTGAGGCCGTAGGTCGGCAGCACGGGGAAGCCGAGCTTCGCGGCCCGCTCGAGGAGCGCTGCCGGCGCCGCCGCGCCGCCGAGGAGGACGGCGCGAAGCCCTGCAGGCGCAGGCCGCTCGCCCCGGGCGTCGAGCACGCGCTGGAGCATCGTCGGGACGAAGGACGCGAGCGTGATCCCGTCCTCCTCGAGGGCACGCGCCGCCGCCTCGGCGTCGAAGCGCTCGTGCAGTACGACCGCGCTCCCCGCGAGCACGCTCCGCAGCACGATCGAGAGCCCCCCGACGTGGAAGAGCGGCATGCAGGCGAGCCAGCGGTCGCTCGGCAGCGTGCCCAGATGGAACGCCGATCCGACGGCGCTCCACAGGAAGCTCTCGTGGGAGAGGAGCGCGCCCTTCGGGCGGCCGCTCGTGCCCGAGGTGTAGAGGAGCGCCGCGGGGGCGGAGAGCTCGAACCGCTCGTGTGTCGCCGGCGCCGCCAGGTCGTCGCGCCCGCCGCGGGCCGAGAGGAGCGCTGCCCCCATGTCCGCGCCCGCGGCGAGGAGCGCGAGATCGGCGAGCGAGACGCAGCGCACGTCGAGGCGGGTCGCCGCCTCGCGCCCGCGCTCCGCGGCCACAGCCGCGCCGCAGACGAGCAGCGCGACGTCCGCGTCGCCGAGCTGGAACGCGAGCTCGGGCGGCGCGAGGCGCAGGTTCAGCGGAACGATCGTCGCGCCCGCGAGCTGCGCCGCGTGCACGAGCGCGACGAAGCCGGCGCCGTTCTCGAGCAGCGCCGCCACGCGGTCCCCACGCCGCACGCCTGCGGCACGCAGCCCGCGTGCGATGGCCTCGGCCTCGCGTGCGAGCTCGGCGAAGCTCAGGCTCCGCTCCGCCGTACGGAGCGCGAGCGAGGCCGGCGTCGCCTCCGCGCGCGTCCGGATCCAGGCGCGCATCGCGCCGCTCACGCGTGCGCCCGTGCCGCCCGCTCGAGGGCGACGCGGCCGCGGCCTTCCGCCACGCGGGCGAGCGCCGCCGCATCGAGCGCGACGCCGAGGCCCGGGCGCGCCGGCACGTCGAGCGCGCCGTCGCGAATCGGCTCCGGCGGCGCGAGATCCGCGGCGAGGAGCGCGCCGGTCGCGAGACCGCACGCCCGCAGCGGACCGGGCAGCGCCGCCGCGAGCGCGAGGGCCGCTGCGCGCGAGACGGCGCCGTCGAGGAGCGTCGTCACGAAGAGCTCGCAGCCGATCGCGCGCGCGCGCGCCGCGAGACGCCACGCCGCGCGCAGACCGCCCAGGGCCGCGGGCTTCAGCACCACCACGTCCGCCGCGCGCAGCGCGAGCACCCGTGCGAGATCGCGCGCAACCGCGGCGCTCTCGTCGGCGGCGATCCGGACCGGCGAGTTGGCGCGCAGCGCCGCGAGGACCTCGACCTCGGACGAGGCGACCGGCTGCTCGACGAGCTCGACACCGAGGCCGCCGAGGGCGGCGAGCGCCCGCGCGGCTTCCGCTGCGCTCCAGGCGCCGTTCGCGTCGAGGCGGAGGGCACAGTCGTGACCGATCGCGGCGCGCACCGCAGCGATCCGCGCGAGATCGCGCTCGAGCGCGCCCGCCGCGCCGAGCTTGAGCTTCAGGCAGCGAAAGCCCGCGTCGCGAAGGCGGACGGCTTCGACCGCGGCCTCGGCGGGCACGGGGCTCGTCACGAGCGCGCTCGCCGCGACGCGCGTCCGCGCAGCGCCGCCCGACGCCGTGGCGAGCCATGCCGCGAGCGGTGCGCCCGCCGCCTGCGCGACGAGATCGTGGAGCGCGCAGTCGAGGGCGGCGCGCGCGACGGGAGCGTCCGGCGCCGTGTCCCCGGCGGCGTCCAGCAGCGTCTCGAGCTCGTCGGTGTCGCGCCCGAGCACCTCCGCGGCGAGCGTCGCGAGCGTGTCTCGCGCCGTCGCCACCGACTCGAGGCCGAAGCCCTCGATCGGCGTCGCCTCGCCCAGGCCCTGCCGGCCGTCCTCGGCGCCGAGGACGAGCAGCGCGCCGCGTCGCTCGACGATCCGGCCGTGCGCCGTCTCGAGGGGCGCCCGCAGCGGGAGCCGGATCGGCACCACGCGGGCGCGCACGATCCTCATGCGGCGATCCCCACGGCGAAGAGCAGGCCGAAGGCGGCGGCGAGGCGCGCGGTGCGGGCGAGCACCGCGTTCAGCGCGCCGCCGCGCTCGCCCTCGAGCACGCGACGCAGGAGCGCGCCCGCCTCGGGCAGGAGCACGAGCGGCAGGAGCAGCCACGCGTCGCCGAGACCGAGGGCGACGCAGACGAGGGGCGTCGCGAAGGCGACACCGAGCAGGAGCGCGTAGTAGACGCGCGTCGGTCCGTCGCCCAGCCGCACGGCGAGCGTGCGCTTCCCGACGCGCGCGTCTCCCAGCCGGTCGCGCAGGTTGTTCACGGCGAGGATCGCGGTGCAGAGGGCGCCCACCGGGATCGCCGCCGCGAGGGCGAGCGTCGAGACCCCGCCCGCCTGGACGAAGTGCGCGCCGATCACGCCGACGATGCCGAAGAACAGGAACACCGCGAGATCGCCGAGGCCGTGGTACGCGAGGGGCCACGGCCCGCCGGTGTAGGCCCAGGCGGCGAGGAGCGAGAGCGCGCCGGCGACGAGGATGGGCCAGCCGCCGGCGAAGACGAGCACGAGCCCCAGCAGCGCGGCGCCGGCGAGCGCGCCGGCCAGGCCGCGCTTCAGCGCCGCGGGCGCGAGCAGCCCGCACTGCGCCGCGCGCGGCGGACCGTGACGCTCTCCGGCGTCGGCGCCTCGCTCGAAGTCGAAGACGTCGTTCGCGAGGTTCGCCGCGATCTGGAGCGCGACCGCGGTGCCGAGGGCCGCGAGCGCGAGGCCCGGCCGCGCGCGACCGGCGGCGGCCGCCGTGGCCGTGCCGACCGCGATCGGCGCGAGCGCGGCGGGCAGCGTGCGCGGCCGCGCCGCCAGGAGCCACGCGCCGCGCGTCGTGATCGCCGCGGCCTCGGCGCGTCCCGCGCTCGCCGCACGCGCGTGCGGGCGATCCGCGGACGCGCTCACGGCCGCCAGGGGAAGCGCGAGAAGTCGGGCTTGCGCTTCTCGACGAACGCGTCCCTTCCCTCCTGCGCCTCCTCGCTCATGTAGAACAGGAGCGTCGCGTTGCCGGCGAGCTCCTGGATGCCGGCCTGACCGTCGCAGTCGGCGTTGAAGGCGGACTTCAAGCAGCGGATCGCGAGGGGGCTCATCTCGAGGATGCGACGCGCCCAGGCGACGCCCGTGCCCTCGAGCTCCGCGAGCGGCACGACCGCGTTCACGAGGCCCATCTGCAGCGCCTCCTCGGCGCCGTACTGGAGGCAGAGGTACCAGATCTCGCGCGCCTTCTTCTGGCCGACCACGCGCGCGAGGTACGACGAGCCGAAGCCGGCGTCGAAGCTTCCGACCTTCGGTCCCGTCTGGCCGAAGCGCGCGTTCTCGGCGGCGAGGGTCAGGTCGCACACGAGGTGGAGCACGTGGCCGCCGCCGATCGCGTAGCCGGCGACGAGGGCGATCACCGGCTTCGGCAGGCTTCGGATCACGCGCTGCAGGTCGAGGGCGTTCAGGCGGGGCACGCCGTCGTCGCCGACGTAGCCGGCGTCGCCGCGCACCTTCTGGTCGCCGCCGGAGCAGAACGCGTCGGGCCCCTCGCCCGTGAAGAGCACCACGCCCACCTCGTGGTCCTCGCGCGCGCGCGTGAAGGCGTCGATCAGCTCGAACAGGGTCTTCGGACGGAAGGCATTGCGCACCTCGGGCCGGCAGATCGTGATCTTCGCGATGCCGTCGGCCTTCTCGAAGCGAACGTCCTCGTAGTCGCGCACGGTCTTCCAGTCGGGGATCGGGGCGGGCGGAAGCTTCGCCGAGGGCGGGGCGGAGATCGTCATGGTCGTCCTTTCGGGGTGTAGGGATCGGAGCGGGGCGAGGAACGAGCAGACCTGCGCCAGGAACTCCTCCGGGCTCTCGAGGTGCGCGGCGTGCCCGGCGCGCGCGACGACGGCGATCCGCGCGCGCGGCGCGAGCGCGGCCATCTCGGCGGCGATCGCCCGGAACTTCGCATCCTCCTCGCCTACGACGAGCAGCATCGGGAGCTCGAGTCGGCCCAGGGCCTCGTGGAGCGGGGGCTGCGCGCCGGTCCCGAGGCCGCGGAGCGAGAGCGCGAGGCCGTGCGCGCGGTTCGCGAGGCGCTGCTCCCGGGCTTCGGCGAGCGCCGCCGGCCCGAGGCGCGCCTGGCTGACGAAGAGCGGCTGCGCCATCCAGCGCGCGACGAACGCCGGAACGCCGTCGCGGAGGATCGTCGCGGCGAGCGCTTCGTCGTCGCGGCGGCGGGTCGCGCGGGTCTCCGGATCGGCGATGCCGGGCGAGGCGCCGACCAGGACCAATGCCGTCACGCGCTCGCCGTGGGCCGCCGCGAAGCCGAGCGCCGTGCGACCGCCGAGGGAGTAGCCGAGGAGCGCCGCACGCGGGGCGCCGACGGCGTCGAGGACGCGGGCCAGATCGTCGACCGCCCGCTCGAGCGTGTAGGCCGCGACACCGTCCGGTGCATCGCTCCGGCCGTGGCCCAGGGCGTCGACGGCGATCGTGCGATGCCCCGCGGCACGCAGCCCTCGCGCGACCGCGTCGAGCGTGCGGACGGAGCCCGTGAAGCCGTGGAGGAGGAGCGCCGGCGGGCCGTCGCCGCCGACCTCGACGTAGAGCGCGTGACCGCCCACGTCGACGCGCAGGGCCCGCACGCCGGCGGGCGGCGCGACGTCCCGGCCGACGCTCACGATGGCCTCCCCGCGGCGTCGAGCGCGCGGCCGACCGCATTCCAGAGCGCGAGGTGATGCGCGACCTGGGCCTCGCGATCGGCCGGGACCTCGATCACCCGGAGACCGGGCGCCGCCGCGGCCTCCTTCAGCGCGAGCGCGAGCTCCTCGCCCGAGCGGACGCGACGGTGCGTGCCCTCGGCGAGGGCGGTCAGCCGGGCGAGGTCGACTCCGTGGGGCGTCGCGAAGCGCTCCTCGAACCCGACTTGCTCGCCGAAGCCCGCGATCGGGAGATAGGAGAAGATGCCGCCACCGTCGTCGTTCACCACGACGCAGAGGAGCGACAGGCCGTGGCGCTTCGCGGCGAGGAGCCCGCCCGCGTCGTGCAGGAAGGCCAGGTCGCCGGTCAGCAGCGCGACCGGCGGCGCGAGCGCCGCCGCCGCGCCGAGGGCCGCGCTCGGGACGCCGTCGATCCCGTTCGCGCCGCGGTTGCAGAGCACGCGCAGGCGTCGTGCGCCCGCCGGGAGGAAGCCGTCGACGTCGCGGATCGCCATGCTGTTCGAGACGTAGAGCGTCGCGCCGTCCGGGAGCGCCGCCGCGAGCTCGCGCACGACCCGCGGCGCGAAGAGCACGGGCTCCGTCGCGATCGCGTCGTCGAGCGCGGCGCGCGTCGCGCGCTCGGCGGCGAGGAAGTCGTCGAGCCACCGGCTGCTCGCGCGCGCGAGCTCCTGCTCGAGCGCTCGCGCCAGCGCGTCGCAGAGGGCGACCGGGTCGACGCGCAGGATCTCGCTCGCGCGATGGGCCGGATCGAGGAAGCCGGCGCCAGGATCGACGAGCCGGAGCTCGCTCCGCGGAGAGCGCTCGAGCCAGCGGCTCGCGGCCTTGCTCGTGAGCGGGAGGCCGAAGCGGATCGCGAGCTCGGGCTCGTGGGCGGCGGCGAAGGGCTCGTGACGCAGGAAGGCGTCGTAGGTCGTGCAGACCGGCGCGCCTTCGAGGGCGACGCCCGAGCGGAGCTGGGACGCGCCGTCGGCGAGGAGCGGCCAGCGCGCGGCGCGGGCAAGGCGCGCGACCGCGGCGGGCAGCGCGGGATCGTCGTCCTGCGGACCGACGCACAGCACGCCCCGGGGCACGGCAGAGAGCTCGCGCGCGAGGCGCTCCACGAGGGCGGGCGGCGGAGCGGCGCGGGGCGCGACGACGCGCGGATGCGTCGCGCCCGAAGGCGATCCCGTGGCGCGCGCGTCCTCGATCGCGGCGAGGCGCGCGGCGTCGGCCTCCACCCGCACGGGCTCGAGGGGCTCGCGATACGGCACGTCGAGGTGCACCGGACCCGCCGGGTCCGCGAGCGCCACGGCGACCGCTCGCGCCACCGTCGCGCGCGCGTGGCGGAGCAGCGCCGCGGTGGGCTCCGGCGTCGGGAGCTCCGCGAACCAGCGCACGTGGGAGCCGAAGAGCCGCAGCTGATCGATCGTCTGTGCCGCGCCCCAATCCCGGAGCTCGGGCGGACGGTCGGCCGTGAGCACCACGAGCGGCACGCGGGCCAGGCTCGCCTCCACCACCGCAGGCAGGAAGTTCGCCGCCGCCGTGCCCGAGGTGCAGACGAGGGCGACGGGCGCGCGGCTCGCCTTCGCGAGACCGAGCGCGAAGAACCCGGCGGAGCGCTCGTCGAGATGGACCCGCACGCGGAGGCCCGGCGTTCCGCCCGCAGCGACCACGAGCGGGGTCGAGCGGGAGCCGGGACACAGACAGACGTCCCGCACGCCCGCGGCGGCAAGGCCCTCGAAGAGGGCTTGCGCCTGGGCGGCATTGCGGTTCGGGGCCCCGGTGACGGGCGCACGCTCGACGGGCGCGCTCGTGGCCGGCGCTCCATGGACGGGCCGCGCCGTCACAGCTCGACCAGGGCGCCGAGGGCCGCGCGCAGCTTGAGCCGCGTCTCGGCCAGCTCCGCGTCGGGCTGCGAGCCCTCGACGATGCCGGCCCCGGCGAGAAGCGTCGCGCGCCGGCCGCGCAGGACCGCGCAGCGCAGCGCCACGGCGAACTCCGCGTCGCCGGAGGGAGCGAGCCAACCGACCCCGCCCGCGTACCACCCGCGCTCGAGCCGCTCGCGCGCCGCAAGGAAGGCGAGCGCCGCGCCGCGAGGCGAGCCGGCGACGGCCGGCGTCGGATGGAGCCTCGCGAGGAGCGCGAGCGCGTCGTCCCGCCCGGGCTCGCGAAGGCGCCCGGTGATCGGCGTGTGCAGGTGCTGGATGCCGTCGAGCTGGAGCAGCTCCGGCGACTCCGGCACCTCGAGCGCTTCGCAGCACGGCGTGAGCGCGTCGCAGACGGCTCGACGCACGATCGCGTGCTCCGCCTGCTCCTTCTTGCTCTCGCGGAGCGCCGCCGCGAGCCGCTCGTCCTCGTGCGGCGTGCGGCCGCGCGCAGCCGAGCCCGCGAGGGCGCTCGTGCGGACGACGGCTCCCTCGCGACGCAGGAGCAGCTCCGGTGTCGCGCCCACGAAGCACGCCTCGCCCAGGCCGACCCCGAAGGCGAAGCACTGGGGATGCGCGCCCCGCAGCGTCGCCAGGACGCGCGTCGGATCGAAGCCGCCGGGCCGCGTGACGGTGCACGCGCGCGCGAGCACCACCTTCTCGAGCTCGCCGGCGGCGATCGCGGCGAGCGCGCGCGTGACCCCGCGTCGATAGTCGTCGGGGCTGCGATCGGCGACGGCGCCGAACCGCGAAGGCGTCCCGAGCGCGCCCGCCGCCGAGGCGCCGTCCGCGGAGGGCGTCGCGAGGCGCGCTTCGAGCTCCTCGCCCAGCACGGCCGGCTCGCTCTCGGGCCCGACCGGCGTGGCGAGCGTGCACCACGCGGACTCCCCCCGGCGCACGAGCGTGACGGACGGGAGGACCAGGCGCAGGGCCGGGAAGCCGGCGAAGGCGCCCCGCGTCGAGGGCGTTGCTCCGAAGGCGAAGCCGCCCACGAGGCGGGGGCCGACCTCCCGCGGCGCATCGTCGGCGCCCGCGACGCGCAGCCTCGCGAAGAGGGCCGTGACGGCCGACGAGGCCTCGACGAAGCGGTCGGGCCCCGCCGTCTCGACCCGAGCCGCCTCGCCCAGGGCTGCCAGCGCGTCGCCCCTTGCCGCGACCTCGAAGAAGAAGCGCGGCTCGCAGCCCGCGCGTCCGAAGGCGTCGAGGGCGTCGCCGAAGGGTGTCGGGAAGCGAAACGCCGCGAGGAGCGGCCGGCCGAGCGCGCGAGCCTCGGCGGAGACCCGGGCCAGGTGCCCGCGCAGAGCCTCGCGGTCGCACGCGTCGAGCGGCGTCACGGCGCGGTCGCCGCTCCCCGGCGTACCGCCGTCAGGAGCTGCGCGGTGCCGAGCAGGAGCGAGCGCCTTCGCACCTGCTCGAAGCCCGCACTTGCGAGGGCCTCGAGCAGGATCGGAGACGGAGGGAGATAGGCCGTCGAGCGCGGAAGGTAGGCGTAGGCGGCGCGGTCCGAGACGAGGGCTCCGATCCGTGGCACCACGCGATCGAAGTAGAAGGAATGTCCGGCGCGCACGAGGCGGCTCTCGGGCCGGTCGACCTCGAGGAGCGCGACGCGGCCCGCGGGCTCGAGCACGCGCGCGATCTCGCGGAAGGCCGGCGCCAGGTCCTCGAAGTTGCGGAGCGCGAAGCCGCAGACGAGCGCCTGCGCCACGCCCTCGCGCAGGGGCAGCCGCGCCGCGTCACCCTCCACGAGACGCGCCGCGATGGCGCGGCGCTGAGCCCCGCGAAGCATCCCGAGGGCCATGTCGATCCCGATCACCCGTGCCCCGCGCGCAGCCGCGAGCTCGGCGAGATCTCCCGTCCCGCACGCGAGATCGACGACGAGGTCGCCCGGCCGGATCCGGATCGCGTCGAGGGCGAGCCGTCGCCAGCGCTGGTCGAGGCCCGCGGTGAGCACGCGATTCAGGACGTCGTAGCGGGGGGCGATGCGGTCGAACATCTCGCGCACGGCGGCGCGCTTCGCGGCGCCCTGCGGGAGCGCCGGCGCTCCACCGCCGTGCGTCACTTCCATGCGACCTCCAGCCGGGCCGACTCCGTGGCCGCGATCGCCTCGCGCAGGGCGCCGGCGTCGCCGCTCCCCTCGAGGCGGGCGAGCGCGCGGCTCACGACCGTGCGCTGGAAGAAGAGCGCGACGAGGCGGGTCGCCTGGGGCAGGAGCTCGCGGAAGGCGGCGGCGATCGGCGCGGGGTCGGCATCCGCCGCACCGCCGCGCCGCACGTGCTGATCGAACAGCTCGACCGCGCGCTCGGCCACCTCCTGCGTCGCGCGCGCGTGCTTCACTGCGAGATCCGTGAGCTCGTGGAGCGGGATCCCGGCCGAGAGGAGCGCGAGCGCGGCGCGGGCCATCTGCAGGTCCGACTCGCCGTACCGCTCCTCGTCGTCGATGCGGATCGGCTCGACGAGGCCCGCGGCCTGGGCCGCGGAGATCAGCGCCTCGGGGATCCCGGCCTCCGCGGCGAGCTCCGCGCGCGTGAGCGTGCGCGCGCCGACCTGCTCCGCGACGAGCGCCGAGAGCAGCGGCTCCCGGTCGGGCGAGCGCCGCTTGCCGGCGGCGAGCACGCGCCGGATCAGGGCCAGCGAGAGGCCGTCGCGCAGCAGCGCCCGGATGCGTCCCAGCCGCTCGAGGTGCGCGTCGTCGTAGAAGGCGACCCGTCCGTCCCGGCGCGGGGGCGGCAGCAGTCCCTTGCCCTGGTAGAAGCGGATGGTGTCGACCCGGACGCCCGAGCGAGCCGCGAGATCCTCGATCCGATACTCCATGCGGCGATTCTAAGAGTGATCACTCTCATTGTCGAATGGCTGCTCTCCGAGGGAGACGGCCTCGGAGCTCGGGCGGGGCCCGGCTCAGGCGGCGCCGGGCGGGAGGCCGAGGCGGGCGAGCGCACGCTCGAGGGCGGCGAAGAACCCCACCCGGTCGAGGAGCGGGTTCCACCAGCCGACGGTGATGCAGTAGGCCCGGTCATGGGCGGCGGCGTGATGGCGCGCGTGGTGGACGGGCGAGAGCAGGAGCCCGACGCGCTGCAGCCGGGCGGCAAGGCGCGGGGCGCGCCGCGCGTGCGCGAGCCGGTGGAGGGAGTTCGTCGCGACCAGGAGCGCGGCCATCGAGACGAGGGCGACGTGCACGAAGGCGGCGGCGCGCCCGCTCCCGGGATCGGGCAGCGCGGCGGCGACACCGAGGAGCGGCAGCATGGCGAGCGCGGTCTCTCCGTTCAGCTCGACGAAGCCGTGCGAGAGGAGCGCCTGGGGGTCGGCGTGGTGCTCGCGGAACGCGCGCACCGCGAGCGGCCCGAGGAGGGGCGTCGTCTCCGAGAGACAGCGGTCGAAGAGCCAGTGGCCGACGCCCGAGACGAAGTCCGCGGCGAGCAGGCCCGCGAACAGGGCGCTCGCCACGAGGGGGAGATCGCCGACCTCGAGGGCGCGCACGATGCGCGCCACGGCGCCGCCCGCGAGCAGCGCGAACGCCACGAGCCCACCGCCTTCGAGCAGCGGGATCCAGAGCGGGCGCCGACGGGGCGCGGGCGCAGGGGCATGGACGGCCGGGGGCGCGGTGCGCTCCGCGGCGCCTGCCGTCAAGGGCGCACCGCGTAGAAGGCGTTCACGGGGTGGGCGACGTCGAGCTTCTCGAACCGCGTGAAGCCGGCGGCGGCGGTCATCTCGTGGGCCTTCTTCGCGGAGAGGCCCAAGGTGCCGAGCCCGAGGCCGCCCGGCTCGGAGAGCGCGGACGACATGCAGGTCATGACGCTCGTCCCGTACATGAGCGGGGCCATCGGGTTCTTCGCGAGGTTCGCCTCGTAGGAGTCGTGCGCCTTGATGTCGACCACGAGCCAGGTGCCGTCGGGGCGGATCGCCGCGCGGATGGCGCGCATCACCGCGGCCGGGTCGGTCATGTCGTGCAGGCAGTCGATCGTGCAGACGAGAGCGAACCGGGCGTCCGCGGGAAGCGGCTCGACGCGCGCGTCGTGGAAGCGGGCGTTCGAGACGCCGGACTCGAGCCGGTTCTCCTCGGCACGCGCGAGCGCGTGCTCGGAGACGTCGTAGCCGTGGAACTCGGAGCGCGGGAAGGCCTTCGCCATGGCGAGGAGTGCCACGCCCGCCCCGCATCCGACGTCGGCCACCGCGGCGCCGCGGGTCAGCGCCTCGACGACCCCTGGAAGCTGCGGCAGCACGACGGGCACGAGGAGCGCGCGGAACCACGGCGCGAGCCCGCGCTCGATGCCGCGGGCGCCCTCGGGTCCGAGCGCGTCGTAGGGGAGCCCGACACCGGTGCGGAACGCGGCGGGGAGCTTGTCGAGCACGGCCATCCGCTCGGGCATGTGCGCGAACATCCCGGCGCCGAAGGCCGGATGGGACTCGTCGGCGAGCACGGCCTCGCCCTCCGGCGAGAGCGCGAAGCGCCCCTCGCCGCGGTACTCGAGCACGCCGGCCGATCCCTGCTGGTGCAGCCACTCGCGCAGCCAGCGCTCGCTCAGGCCCGTCTTCTTGGCGAGCTCGTCGCTCGAGAGCGCGCCCGCGCCGGCCAGGGCGCGATACAGGCCGAGGCGATCGCCGAGGCAGATCATCGCCGACGTCATCGCGCCACCGAGCGCGCCGAACACGTTCTTCGCATAGGCCTTGAGCTTGTCGGGATCGGGAGCCTGCGTCATGACGAGCAGCCTATCCGAGCGCGCTTTCCCGGGTCAACGATGGCGCGGCGGCCCGGCGCCGAGCGGTATGCTCGCGCCGCCCGCGCGGCACCGACGGAGGAGAGCATGGACGAAGGCGCGCCCCACGGCGGGGGCCGCGAGCTCGCCGGGTTCCAGCGCCGCTACCTCCGCGGCCTCGCGAACCCCCTTCGTCCGGTCGTGCACGTCGGCGCGGCGGGCGTGACGGAGAACGTCCTCGCCGCGACGGACCGCGCCCTCGCAGATCACGAGCTCGTGAAGGTCCGACTCCACGATCCCGAGGACAAGCACGCGATGGCCGACGCGCTCGCGGCCGGAGCGCACGCGCAGCTCGCCGGGGTGATCGGCCACACCGTCATCCTCTACCGGCGTCATCCCGAGCACCCGCGCATCCGGCTGCCCGAGCGCGAGCGCGGATCGCGCTAGACGCGGAGCTCGGCGAGGCGCGCGGGCAGCTCCGCGAGCTCGCGCAGCCGCAGCACGGGCAGCGGGCCCCGATGGCTGCCGAGGGCACGGTGCGGATCGCGCACGCGCCGCGTGACCCAGGCCGTGGGCATCCCGAGGGCGGCCGCACCGGAGACATCGGCTTCCAGATTGTCGCCGACGTGGAGCGCTTCCGCGGGCGCGACACCGAGGCGCGCGAGGGTCGCCTCGAAGATCTCGCGTCGCGGCTTGCGGACGCCGACCTCCTCCGAGATCACGACGGCGTCGAGATGCGGCGCGAGGCCCGCCGCCGCGATCACCCGGTGCGCCATCGGCGCGTGCGTGAAGTTCGAGCAGATGGCGAGCCGGTGGTCCCGATGCAGGGCCGCGAGGAGCTCCGCGTGGCCGGGGATCGGGTCGACGCGCTCGAACAGCGCGCCCATGTGGACCTCGGTGAGCTCGTCGGCGAGCCCGGGCGCGTCGACACCGAGCCGCTCGACCAGGCGCGCGAACCGCTCCCGCGTCGGCACCTCGATGCGCGCGACGTGCATCTTCTCCCCGAGCTCCTTGTCGAGGGCGGCGAGGGTGCGCACGAAGGTCTCGAACTCGACCTCGGCGCGAACGCGGAGGGCCTCGTGGAGCAGACCGTAGGTCGACCGCAGGCGCCGCCCGTCGAAGACCACCTCCGGCAGGCGGTCCATGTGCACGTCGACCAGGGTGTCGAAGAGATCGAAGACCACCGCGCGCAGGGGCACGGGGCGACCGTAGCGGCCGGCCCGGGAGGCAGCGAATGGGCCGCCTCCCCCCTCCCGGGGGCTGTCAGTCGGAGGCCCCCTCCCTATCATGCGGCGACGATGACGACCCCCGAAGAGACGCCGGGTACGGGAGAGCCCGACGACGAGGACGACGGCCCCGCCTCCACGCCGTTCGACAATCCGTGGCTCCTGCCCATCCTGTTCGCCGGCTTCACGCTCTGGTTCTTCTACGACGGCTGGATCAGCGACAAGTTCATGGTGCCCGGCAAGGAGGGCACCCTCGCCTTCAACCGCTGGCTGACGCCGGTCTTCGCGCTCGCCGCGATCTGGACCACGCTCACCGCGCTGCGCGAGCGGCGCCGCGAGCGAGAGGCCGACGCCGAGCCCGGCGACCAGGCCCGCTAGCCGGATCCCGGTCCCGCGACGAGGTACCTGCCATGACCCAGACCGACGAGGAGCTCCGCCAGGAGCTCGAGCGCCTGCGCACCGAGAACGCCGCCCTGAAGCAGCGCGGCTCGCGCGGCGTCTCGCTCAAGGTGAGCGAGAAGGGAGGCGTCTCCGTCTACGGCCTCGGCCGCTTCCCGGTGACGCTCTACAAGGAGCAGTGGGAGAAGCTGCTCGCGATGGCGGACGAGATCCGGGCCTTCCTGCGCGAGAACGCCGACCGGCTGAAGACCAAGCCCTGAGCGGTTCCGCGATGCACCACGAGCTCGACGAGACGGACCTCCGGGTCCGCGCCGACATCGAGCGCTACGGCTGGCACGTCGCCGTGGTCCCGCCCGACGAGGCGACACCGGGGGCGGTCGGCTGGGCGTTCACGATCGGCCTCGAGCAGAGCCTCCGCCATCCCGAGCTCGTGGTGTTCGGGCTCGAGCCCGGCCTCGCCCAGGGCCTCCTGAACCGCGCCGCCGACGCCGTGCGCCGCGGCTGGCGCTTCGAGATCGGCCAGCGCTACGAAGGCCTCCTCGAGGGCTACCCGTGCGCGGTTCGCGAGGTGGACGTGCGCTGGCATTCCGTCTTCCTCGGCAACGCGCAGTGGCACTACCGCGGCGACGGCTTCGCTGCACTGCAGCTCTTCTGGCCCGATCCCGCGAAGCGCTTCCCCTGGGAGGAAGGCTTCTCGGAGGCCTGGCGCGCCGACCAGCCCCTCCTGTTCCTGTCGACGGACGAGCAGGCGCTGCCGTCGGGCCTGCGGGCGAGCCTCGAGCGCGAAGGCGCGCTGTAGCGCCCCGCCTACTCCGCCGGCGGAGCCTCGTCCGTGCCGACACCGATCGGTGCGTAGCCGACGAGGGGCGTCGCGTCGGAGGTGAGCCGCCAGCGCGCCGCGGCAAGGGAGGAGAGCGGCGCGGAGAGCACCGGACCCTCTGCGGTCTGCTGCTCCTCGAGCGGCACGTTCGCCACCACGTCGAGCACGAGGCGCACGCGCTCGAACGCCGCCGCGGGCGCGACGATCCGCGCGACGTCGGAGAAGCGCTCGCCCGGCGCGATCGTCTTCAGCACCGGCAGGCGCGCCACCAGGAAGAGCGCCTGCCACGGGGTCGGAAGCGCGCCCTTCCGGAGCTCGAGGGTCGCCGCATCGTCCGCCGCCGGCGCCGCCTCGAGGCAAGGATCGAAGAGCACCGCCGAGGGATCCGGGTCGGGCTGCGCTGCGGCCAGGCCGTCGATGAGCGCGATGGGCACCTCGCCCTCGTTCGTGATCTCGAAGCGCACGACGAGCTGGCCTCCGGCGAGCCGCGGCTCGAGGCTCGCGATCCGCGCCGACGGTGCGGGGCCCGGGGGACGGTCCCCGGCGCAGGCGACGAGGAAGGCCGCGCCGAGGGCAGCGACCCGAGCGAGCCGTCCCGAGCGCGATCCGTGCGCCACGCCGACACCTCCCGGGCGAGCGTGCGGCGTCGGAGCGCGGCACGCTCCGGCAAGCCGCCGGAGGTGGCAGCCTAGCCGATGCCCCGCACCGACGAACGCGACGCCGAGATCGAGGAGCGCCCGGCCGTGCACCTCTTCGACGGCCACGTGCTGCTCTTCCGCGCCTGGCACGCGCTGCCCGAGATGCCGGCGCCCGACGGCGCGCCGACCGGCGCGGCCTACGGCTTCGCCGCGTCGCTCCTGCGCGCGCTCGAGCGCCTCGAGCACGCGGCCGTCTGCTTCGACGCCGCGCTCGAGAGCTTCCGCAACGATCTCCTGCCCGGCTACAAGTCGAGCCGCGGCGAGCCGCCGCTCGAGCTCGAGGCCCAGTTCGGCTTCGCCCGCGAAGTGACGCGCGCGCTCGGCGTCTCGAGCCTCGAGCAACGCCCATACGAGGCCGACGACCTGCTCGCGACGGCGAGCGAGCAGCTCCTCGAGGCCGGCGCCGACGTCGTGATCGTGACGAGCGACAAGGACCTGACCCAGCTCGTGCGCGAGGACGGGCGCGTCGTGCTGCGCGACCCCGCGAAGGGCACGATGCTCGACGCGGACGGCGTGCGGGCACGCTTCGGCGTCGACCCCGCGCAGATTCCCGACTGGCTCGCGCTCGTGGGCGACGCCGTGGACGATCTGCCGGGCGTGCCGGGCCTCGGGCCCAAGCGCGCCTCGGCGCTGCTGCGCGGCTTCGCCTCCCTGGATCGCATCCCCGCCGACGCCGCCGCGTGGGCCGCGCTCGGTCTGCGCGGCGCCGACGGCCTCGTGCGCGGCTTCGCGCTGCATCGCGAGCGCGCGCTCCGCGTGCGCGAGCTCGCGCGCCTCGTGCGCAGCGTGCCCGACGTCCGCGTGACGCTCTCGAGCGTCGCCTGGCGCGGGGCGCGACGCGAGCTCGTGGAGCCCCTGTTCGCGCGCCTCGGCTGGCAGGGGATCGCGCGGCGGATCCCGCGCTGGTCCGAGATCGACGCGTCGGGGTAGACTGCGCGCGACATGGACGACGAGCGCCTCGTCGATCTCGTGGGCCGGATCGCGCGAGGCGACGAACAGGCCCTGGCGCAGCTCTACGACGCCACGTGCTCGCGCGTCTACGGCCTCGCGCTCCGCGTGACGCGCGCCGCCGACGAGGCCGAGGAGGTCGTGAGCGACGCCTACCTCCAGGTGTGGCGGCAGGCGTCCCGCTACGACCCGCAGCGAGGCGCTCCCCTCGCCTGGCTCCTGATGATCACGCGCAGCCGCGCGCTCGACCGGCTGCGGCGTCGCGACGCGGCGCTCCCGATGGCGCAGGTGCCGGAGCCCGACGCTCCGCGCGGCGACGACGCGGAGGCCCGCGTGCTCTCGCTCGAGCGCGGCGGCGCCGTCGACGAGGCGCTGCGAAGCCTGTCCCGGGTGCAGCGCGAGCTCCTCGAGCTCGCGTTCTTCGGCGGGCGGAGCCATCAGGAGATCGCCCGGGAGACGGGCCTTCCCCTCGGCACCGTGAAGAGCCACCTGCGGCGCGCGCTGCAGGCGCTCGCGAAGGCGCTCGGACCCGCGCCGGACGAGGGCAGCACGACGTGAGCAAGCGCACGCCTCCGCTCGACGACGACACGCTCGAGCGACGCACCCTCGAAGCGCTCTCGCGCGCCGCGCCGCCGGTCGCGCCGCCGGGCGGCCTGCGCGAGCGCGTCCTCGCCCGCGTGCGCGAGGAGGCCCGCACCGCCCCGCGCGACCTCGTCACGCTGCGCGCGGGCGAGGGAACGTGGGTCGCGCTGGGGCCCGGCCTCGAGGCGCGCGAGCTCTCCGCCGATCCGCTCGCCGGCACGCGCTCGCTGCTCGTGCGGCTCGCGCCCGGCGCCGAGATCCCGACCCACGACCATCCCGTCTCCGAGGAGTGTCTCGTGCTCGAGGGCGAGCTCACGATCGGGACCCTCGAGCTGCGCGCGGGCGACTACCACCTCGCGCCCGCGGGTGTGTCGCACGCGCGGATCACGACGCGGACCGGAGCGCTCGCCTACCTCCGCGGCGGCTTCCCCCGCTTGGAGCGCGGCTGACGCAGATTCGCGTCAGGTCAGGCCGAGCCGCGCCAGGCACCACGCGCCGCCGAGGCCCGCGACCGCGAGCGATCCGCCCTGGAGCACGACGAGCCGATACAGGCGGCGGTGGCGCAGCGCGTAGACGAGCGGGAGGAGCGCCGCGACGATCGCGAGCTGTCCCAGCTCGACGCCCGCGTTGAAGCCGAAGAGCGATCGCAGGAGCGCGCGCTGCGGCAGAGCGAGGGCCCCGAACGCGCTCGCGAAGCCGAGGCCGTGGACGAGCCCGAACGAGAACGCGATGGCCGCGGCCGGCCCGGGCAGGATGCGACGCAGGTTGTGGAGCGCCGCGAGCGCGACGGTGGCGGCGATCGCGGGCTCGACCGCCCGGGACGGCAGCCGCACGACGCCGAGGGCGGCGAGGGCGAGCGTGAGGGAGTGCGCCAGGGTGAACGCGGTCACGACGGCGAGCGCCGCGCGCAGCGCCTCCGGGAAGCGGGCGATCGCGCGCCAGCGTCCTCCCTCGCGCACGAGCGCCGCGGGCAGGAGCAGGGTCACCAGGAACGCCACGTGGTCCGCGCCGCCGAGCACGTGGCGCGCGCCTTCGGCGACGAGCCGCAGGGGCTCGCTTCCCGGCGAGAGCGCATCGAGCGCGAAGACCTGGCGCCGCGCCTCCGGGGAGAACACCGCCGTGTGGCTCGTGCCGCCGGCGTCGAGGCGGAGCAGGCCCCGATGCAGTGAGTCGAGGTCGAACAGGAGCTCGTAGCGGAGATCGAGCCGCGACGGCGGCGCGGCGCAGCGGAAGTCGAGCGGCACGACCGCGTAGACCCCGTCGTCGCGCGCGTCGACGGCGAGGCGTGCGCCGCTGCGTTGCGACGGGCACCGGGCGCCCGCGCTCTCGAGGCCGATCGCGGCCTCCGCCGTGGCCGAGATCTCGCGCTCCCGCGCGCGCAGCTCGCCCCACGAGATGCTCCCGTCGCCGTCGGCGTCGAGGCCGAGCAGGAGGTCGAGGTCGCGGAGCGCGACCGTGAGCTCGCCGTGCACGTCGGCCTGCTGCGCCACGAGCGCGAGGAACGCCGTGCTGCCGGCGTGGGCCTGCGCCGTCTCCGCCGCGCCGATGGCGGAAGCGACGAGCAGCGCGCCGGGCGCGAACAGCCGGCGCGCGAGCGAGGGCCGTCGCAGACACCGCGCACTCATCGCGTTTCCGCCGCGGCGGGCAGCGCGAGGCGCGCGTCGACGAGCCCGGTCTCGCGCATCCACGCGGCGACCGGAGCGGCCGCGTCGGGATCGCCCGCGAGCCGCGCGGCCTCGAGCAGGAGGCGGGCGTCCTCGACTTCGCGCTGGCGGGTGAAGTTCGCGCGGGCCAGGGCGAGCGCCTCCGACGTCTCTCCGCGTGCGAGGCGGAAGCGAGCTTCCTCCCTCTGGTGGACGGCCTCGCCGCGCGCGCGCAGCGCCGCGAAGCGCTGCTCGAGGCGCGCCTCGAGGAGCTCCGCCGCGGGATCGCCGAGCGCGCGCGCCGCGAGCCAGGCGCGGAGCAGGAGGACGTCGCTGCGCGTCGCGTCGGCGAGCGCCTGCTTCGCCTCGGACGCACGCCCGGCGCGCAGCAGCAGATCGGCGTAGGCCGCGCGCAGGGTGACGTCCGGCGCGGGTAGCACGAGCGCGCGGACGAAGTAGCGCTCGCCCCCCGCATCGTCGCCCTCGGCCAGCGCGAGGTCGGCGAGGGTCTCGAGCGAGAAGCGCCGCTGGTCGTCGGGCGGGGCCGCGGATTCGAGCTCGCGCTCGAGCGCGCTGCGGCCCTCGTGGGCGTGGCCCGTGAGACCGGCGGCGAGCGCGAGACACGTCGTCGCGACGAGCCGTGCGCCGAGGGGCAGGAGCGCGGCGCAGCTCCGCCGCGTCTCCTCGGGCCGCCCCTGCACGCTCATCACGAGCGCGTGCGCGAGCCACGTTTCGGGCGAGCGCGCATCGAGGCGGAGCGAGCGCTCGAGGTCGCGCTCGGCGCCCTCGAAGTCGTGGCGCCACTGGCGCAGGGTGGCGCGCAGGCGCAGCGCCTCGGCCCCCGGCTCCCGCGAGCCGCCGAGGCGCGCGAGCGCCGCCTCGGCCTGGCCGATCGGGCGCGGATCGCCCGTCGCGCGCGCCGCGCCGATCGCCCGTCGCACGAACGCGTAGACGCGCGCGGGATCGTCCGGCTTCGCGGCGAGGGCGACGCGAAGGTCGCGGAGCACGGGATCGTCGGCCGCGGCCACCCGCTCGAGCAGCTCGCCGTCGTCGGTCGGGACGCGCGGCGTGGCGTGGCCGGCCGTCGGGGCCAGGGCGAGCAGCATCAGCAGAGAAGCGGCGCGGGCCATGGGGGACTCCGTCCATGCAATCGGGAGAGACGTGCGACCGAGGGGACGCTCGGGGGCGTCGCTTGGCGGTGGAGGGGAGGTGCGACGCCCCCGAGATCCCGACGAGCGCCCGTGGGCTAGCGCTCGCCCACCGTGTCGAGGTGGCGCCGATTGCGGCCGTCGAAGGGCGTCGGCAGGAACGGGAAGCTCGGCGTGATGCCCTTCTCCGCATTGTTCACGCCGTCGCCCACGCGGTTCTGCACGTAGAGCGGACCTCCGGCCACGCGCACGACGAGGTCGGTGACGTCGTCGTTCGGACGTCGGCCGTTCGGGAAGCCCGCGGGGTCGGGCGTCGGATTGCCGTTCGCGTCCTGCGAGAAGGGGCCGAGACGCCGGATCTTGTCGGGGGGCGTCGGCGGCACGGAGAGATCGAGCCGCAGGAGCTCGGAGAGGCGCACGCCCTTCTGGCCGAGCTGCTGCCCGGGGTAGAGGAGCAGGAGCGACACGATGTCCTCGCGCGGGTTCGGCGTGACGGGAACGCCCGATACCAGCTCGAGCGCCGCCGCCACCGAGAGGTTCCGGTAGTGCTCCACGAACTGGGCCTCGTCCTCCGGCGCCGAGGCGTTCCACAGGTCCTTCTTGCCGATGGGGATCACGAGCTCGTTCACGAGCGGGTTCCCCATGCGCGACACCTGGCGCCAGCCGCCGGCGTCGACCCGTAGATCGTCGGCCTTCGTCCCCTTCGCCAGGACGGGCTCGCCCTGGCGCAGCTCGAGGGCGCGGCGCGAGGTCGCGGCGTACACGCCGATCCAGCGATTGGCGTCGTTCGGAGCGGCGCCGTCGGCGGTCAGACGGCGGATCGGGAGCTCGAGCGCGATCGTGTTCACGTTGAAGCCGCTGAAGTGGTTCACGCCGAAGGAGTTCCGATCGTCGTCGGCGTCTTCCGCGGCGCTCAGGGTGGGCAGGGGCCGCGCGGGCGGCGACTCGGTCCGCAGGTTCAGCGTGTCGAACACCGCGCCGAGGTCGATCGCGAAGGTCTCGGCCCGCTGTCCGGCGAAGACGCGGATGCCCGTCTCGGGATCCTCGTAGATGCCCTTCGCCGCGAGCGCGTCGTAGTCCGGCATGGTGGCCGGACCGATGTTCGACGGCACGGCGAAGAGCGTGCGGCCGGCGAAGAGCTCGCGTCGGCGCACGCAGCCGCTCCTGCCGGCGCAGTCGCGCACCTCGAAGACGCGATACGTCTGCTTCCGGGAAAGCCCCGCCGCATTGGGGCCGTCGAGGTCCGTGACCGGCGGAACGCCCGCGGTCGCGATGAACTGGCCCGGCGAGTCGACGCGCGTCGAGAACTGGAACTGGTACTCGACGTCGTCGACGCCGTCGCGGTCCCGGTCGACCTTGATCGCGTACAGCACGTCGTCGTCGAAGGCGAAGTAGTTCGGCCCGGAGCTCGGCTCCTGGGACGGCACCACGTTCATGACGAGGGTCGCCTTGCGGTCCCCGGGCGCGCGGCGGAGGTTCGCCGCGTCGTACGAGACGAAGGCATACACGTCGCTGATGTCGGCGCCGGGATCGAGGGTCATGAGCGGCGCCTCGCGATGGCTCGCGGCGCGGGCCTGGGGGCCGGCGACGGACGCCACGGCGAGCAGGCCGGCCGCGAGCGCGGCGGAGCGGCGAAGGACGAGCGCGGTCATCGAAGCTCCTTCGTGCGGCCCGGAGGCGGGCCGGAGGATCGAGGGAGGGGCGCGCCTTGCGCCCTGCCCGACCCTCACTACGGAGCGTCGATGCGGCCTGGATGCACTAGAGCGAGCTCGAGACCACCGGCCCGTGGTAGAGCACGGGCCCCGTCGGCGCGCCCGTGGGCGAGCCGCCCGCCGGCTCGAGGCTCACGGCGAGACCCGCCGCGTCGCGAAGCTGCGCCTCGATCTCCGGCGCAAGGCGCAGCGTGCAGGCTCCGCTCGGGGCGACGAGCCCGAGGGAGCGCGGCGCGGCGCCGCCGGGCGGGAGCAGCCAGAGCTCGAGGGAGCGGTCGGCGCCGACGCTTCCCGGCTGCAGTGCCTTCCCGAGGAGCTCGCCCGGAGCCGCGCCCGTGCGAAAGACGAAGGCCGGCGTCGCGCTCTTCGGATCGAGCAGGAGGGCGACGTATTGCGGTGGCGGCGGGAGCACGGGGGCGGGGGCGGGCGTGCGGAGCAGCGCGAGGGCGATCGCCGCGGCGCTCGCGACGAGCGCGAGGCCGCGCCACAGACCGACGTCGTCCGCCGCGCGCCGGGCAAGGGGCGAGCGGCCCGCCGTGCGGCGGCGCTCGCGAGCACCCGCCGGAAGCGTCTCCTCGCGCGGGGCCGCGAGGCTCTCGGCGCGCACGTGGAGCGGCGGCGCGATCGCCGGCGCGGCCTCGGCCAGGGGCGCGAGCCGCGCCTCCCAGCGAGCCACGGCCTCGCGCAGGCCGGCATCCGTCGCGAGCTGCGCTTCGAATCGCGCACGGGCGCGGCCACGCAGCGTGCCGAGGACGTACTCCCCGACCAGGATCTCGCGCAGCTCCGGATCGACGTGGCGCATCTCGTCTCTCGCGTGGCGGACCCGACGCCTTTGTAGCCTCCCGGGTGCCAAAGGGAAACGCGCCTCCGGCGACGTGCGGACCGCGACGGGTGGGCGCTTCCTGGTCGTACGCGCCCGGCCCGGCCCTCGGATGTGTGGCCGCCGAGGACGGCGCCGTGCGCCGGCCGGCGCGCCGCGCTACGAGGATCGCATGGGGGGGAAGGCTCGCGTCGCCTGCACGCGCGAGACCGAGCTCTACGCGCCGGTGCGCGCGTGGCTCGAGGCGCAGGGGTATCGCGTGCGCAGCGAGGTGCTGGGCTGCGACGTGGTCGCGACCCGGGGCGACGATCTCGTCGTGGTGGAGCTCAAGCGCGCGCTCGGGCTGCCGCTCCTGGTGCAGGCCACGCAGCGCCAGCGCGCGAGCGATTCGGTGTACCTCGCGGTGCCTCGCCCGCCGCGGCTGCGCGCGGACGCCCGCTGGCGCGGCACGCTCCACGTGCTGCGGCGCCTCGAGCTCGGCCTCCTCCTGGTCGCCCTCGGCCGACGCGCGCGGATCGAGGTCGCGCTCCATCCCCTTCCCTACGACCGGCGCAAGGACGGTGCGCGAAGGCGCGCGCTCCTCGCAGAGGCCGGCGCGCGCAGCGGAGATCACAACACCGGCGGGAGCCGCGGCCGGCCGCTCGTCACGGCGTACCGCGAGCAGGCGCTCCACGTCGCGTGGCTGCTCGAGCGCCACGGGCCCGCAGCGCCGCGGGCGCTGCGCGCGATGGGCGGCGGAGAGAGGACCGGCGCGATCCTGTACCAGGACGTGTATGGCTGGTTCGTACGCGAAGGGCGCGGCCGATACGCCCTCGGCGCCGGCGGCCGCGCGGCGCTGGCGACGTTTCCCGAGGTGGTCGCGGCGCTGCGGGAGCCCGTGGACGGCGAGCGCGCTTCCTGAGCAGTGGCGTCCTCGCGCCTCGGCGCCCGCGCGAGCGCGGCCGAGCGGCGATAGGATCGGAGGCCCGGCACGGGAGGCTGCGACGCTTGCGCGGACGCTCGCTGGGATGGCTCGTGGGAATCGCCGCGCTGGCCGCGCTCACGGCCTGCGCGACGCCCCGCATCTACGGGCCCGTGCCGCAGCTCGTGCACCCGGACGCGACCGACAATCCCGAGGGTCGCGTGCTGCTCTCGCTGAACGGCGAGGGCTTCGGGCCCGGCCTCTACGGCCCGTCCGGCGCGAACGACTGCGCACGCCCGGGCGCGGGCTCCTTCGTGCGCGTGCTGCGCGCCGACGGCACCGTCCTCCTCACGGCCGAATCGACCGACCCGTCGACGGTGCGCTCCTGGAGCGACCGCCGGATCGTGATCACCGCGCCGAGCACCCTCGCCGCGGAGCGGGACCTCCGCGTCGAGGTCTGCACCCCGCGCGGCGCGAGCGGCTCCGTCGCGACGGCCGCCTGGCAGTACGACCACTTCGACCTTCCGCGCTCGGACCCGACCGCGAACCCGTCGCCCCTCGCGATCGCGATCGACGGAAGCGGCGGAGTGTGGGTGAACGAGGAGTTCCACACGCAGCTGAAGGGGCTCTCGCCCTCCGGAGCATGGTCGGTGTTCGATCTTCCCCAGGCGCCGGGCCCCGGGATCTTCGCCTCCGCCCTCTTTCCGAACGCGCCGAGCCGCGCGGCGACGCTCGGCGAGTCGATCCTCGTCGATCCGCGCGGCCGCGTCTGGCTGACGGAGGCCGGACCGGCGCCCTACGCGGGATCGGCCGCGAACCACGCGCGGATCGTGATGCTCGATCCCGAGAGCGGCACGCTCCGCATGTACAACGTGCCGGGCGACGGGAACGGCGTGGTCGGCCTGGCCTTCGATCCGACGACCGGCAGGGTGTGGTTCACCGAGGCGCGACGCTCGATCCGCGAGGGCGGCGTCGAGCACGTCGCGCTCCGCGCGCGCCTCACGAGCTTCGATCCCGACGGGATCGCGCCCGATCCGCGCTTCGACTTCAAGCCGAGGGAGCGCTGCGTCGCCGATCCGGGCGAGCGCGTCGGCCGCTGCAGCGTGACGGGGCACCGTCGCTGTCTCGACGACGACGACTGCGTGCTCGCCGCGGAGGTGTGCCCTCCCGCTCCCGGCGACGACCGGGCCTGCTTTCGCGAGCACGAGATCCCGGAGCAGGACGACGTCCTCCTCCCCGGCCCGCTGCTGCGACACTCGGACGGGACGCTCTGGTACTCGGCCTTCTGGGGCGGGGACCTCGTCGGACGCTTCGACCCCGCGACGGGCGTGTTCCAGCGCTTCCGTCTCGCGCCGCCGCCGGGCGAGGCGACCTGCGATCGAAGAGCCTGCTGGTGCTTCGTCGAAGACCCGTGGAAGCCCCCCTGTCCCTCGCGCTGCTGCGAGTACCTGCTGCTCGGGCGCGGCCCCTGGAAGCTCGACGAGGAGGCCGACCGGGACGTCGTGTTCTGCTCGCAGTCGGGCGGATCCATCTCGCGCATCCCCTGGGAGCGGCGTGACGACCCGCGCTGCGCCGCCCTCGGGCCCGACGGGGCGAACCCGTGCGTCGTCGATCACCCCATCCCCGGCTACGACCCGGCGATCGAGCAGATGCACTCGCTCGCGGCCGACGCCGCCGGGAACGTCTGGTTCGAGCAGTCCCAGATGACGAAGGACGATCCGAACGCGCTGTCGTCCGTCGGCTTCCTCCAGGCCGCCACCGAGCGCGTGATCCTCTTCCCGCCGCTCTCGATCTATCCCTATGTGAGCAGGGGATTCGAATGCCAGCCGGCGGGCGCGTTCGTCGGCTTCCAGGGCGCCGGGATCGCCGTCGACCCGCGCACGGGCGCCGTCTGGTTCGCCGACTTCTGCCGCAAGCGCCTCGGCCGCATCGTGCCCCTGCGCTGAGGCCCGCTCCGGGGAGCAGGCCCTGCGTCGAGGGGCCGCGCGCTAGGATCGCGAGGGCATGCGTGCGGCCGGCGTCGTCCTCGTCCTCCTCGTCTGCGCGACCTCGCCGCGCGTCGCGGGCGCCGCCGAGCCCGTGCTGACCTTCCTCCGTGACGGGCGGGTGGTGCGCACGGTCGACCTCGAGACGCTGCGGCGGAGCTGCGGCGAGCGCGTCGCGATCGAGGATCCGTACTACCGGGCGCGCAAGGAGTACCTCGCGTGCCCGCTCACGGCGGTGCTCGCGCTCGGCTTCGCGGGGACCCCGCCCCTCGCGGCCGACGACAACGTCTTCTTCCGCGCCGCCGACGGCTACGCGAAGTCGGCGAGCGGCGCGCGGCTGCTCGAGCCCGGCGGCTTCGTGGCGTTCGCCGACGCGAGCCTCACGACGGCGGCGCCCGGCCAGCCGCTCGACGCGAGGTGGGAGCCGATCGACCGGCGTCGGGTCGACCCCGGCCCGTTCTACGTCGTCTGGCGGGAGGAAGCCCAGCGCGACCCGAATCGCTACCCGTGGCCCTACCAGCTCGTGCGGATCGAGATCGCGCCCTTCGAGCGCGAGTACCCGCACACCGTGCCCGCGGGCATCGCCGCGGGAGCGCCGGCGTGGACGGGCTACGCGATCTTCCGCGGCGAATGCAGCGCGTGTCACTCGATCAACGGCGAGGGTGGGAAGGTCGGGCCCGATCTGAACGTGCCGCGGAGCATCGTCGAGTACCGTCCGGCGGAGCAGATCAAGGCCTACGTGCGGAACCCCGAGAGCTTCCGCTACACGAGCATGCCTCCCCATCCCGCGCTCGGGGACGCCGAGCTCGACGCGCTCGTCGCCTACTTCGAGGCGATGCGCGATCGCAAGCACGACCCGAAGCGCGCGGCAGAGGGCGCGCCGGGAGCGACGCCGTGAGCGAGCGCGTGGGTCTCACCGCCTGCGGGCGTCGCCCGATCGAGACGCCCCACGGCGCGTTCGAGGCCCACGTGCTCCGCGAGACCGCGTCCGGCACGCCGGCGCTCGTCCTCTCGCGGGGCGATCCGTCGGGCAGCGCGCCGCTCCTCGCGCGCGTGCACTCCTCGTGCATCACGAGCGAGAGCTACGGCGCCTGCGACTGCGATTGCGCGCTCCAGCTCGAGGCGGCGCTGGGCGAGATCGCGCGCGAGGGTCGCGGCGTCCTGTTCTACCTGATGCAGGAGGGTCGCGGCGCGGGCTTCGCGGCGAAGGCGCGCGACCGGATGCTCGTGCAGGCGAGCCGACACCGCATGACGACGTACGACGCCTTCGCGCGCATGGGGCTCGCGCGCGACCTCAGGCGCTACGACGCCGTGCGCGAGGCGTCGGAGCGGCTCTCCCTGCGCGCTCCCCTGGTCGTGCTCACGAACAACCCCGAGAAGCTCAGCGCCCTCGAGGCGGCGGGCGTGCGGATCGCCGCGAGCCGCAGCGTCGGCGGCGCGCCCCACCCCTGGAACCGACACTATCTCGCGTCGAAGTCGCGCTCCGGCCACCGGCTGCCGGCCACCGACGGCCCGCACGCCGAGCTTCCCGGGCGCGTCGAGCCGATCGAGCCGCGCGCCGCGCGCGGGGCGCCATCCTGGCTCGAGCTCGCGAGCTACCTGCTCCCGATCGGCGACGACGCGGGCGCGGCGCCGACCTGGTTCCGCCTCCATCTCTACGCGACGCGCGGCGCCGACCGCGAGCAGGTGCTGCTCTCGCATCCGGTGCACGGCGCCGCCCGCGGCGAGACGCTCGTCCGCGTGCAGCACGAGCGCCTGCTCGATCGCGTCGCGTCCCGCGCCCTCGCGGGCGCCCCCTCGAGCTGGCGCGAGGCGCGCCGCGCGATCGTGACGCACGGCTCGGGCCTCGCGCTCTTCGCGCCCACCCGGATGCCCTGGGACGACGCCGCGCCCGAGCCGGACCCGCGCGCCCTCGAGCTCGTGGCGCGACACCTCGCCGGACGTCCCGCGCGTCCGCTGGTAGCGTCCGACGGGCCGGGGGAGCGCGACGGCGCGTGGCTCGCGGCAGGGCTCGCGCGTCTCGGGGTCGCGTGCCTGCCTCCGCGACGGCTCGAGCGCGCCGCGTGAGCCGAGACGCCGCGGAGGATGGCGTCGCGCTCCTGGCGGAGCGCATCGCACGGATCCCCGAGGCGCTCGACGACGTCGCCGCGCACCCCGCGCCCGACCTCGCCGTCGAGGCCCGGACGGCCCGACGCATCGTCGTGACGGGCCTCGGCGCCTCCGCCACCGCGGCGCGGCTCCTCGTGCGCCTCCTCTCCGATCCCGGCCCGACGCCCGCTCGCTTCGCCGCGACGAGCGGGCTCCTTCTCGCGCCGTCCGGGGCGGAGGACGACCTCCTCGTCGTGTTCTCCCAGGGCCTCTCTCCGAACGCGCGCCTCGTGCTCTCGCGCCCGGAGGCGTGGCGTCGCGTGGTGCTCGTCACGGCGACCGGTGCCGGCGGCGGCCAGCGCGCCGACGCGGTCGAGAAGCGAGCGCTCCTCGCCCAGCTCGAGGCCGCGGGCGGCGTGGTGGTGCGCACGTCCGGCGAGGACGAGTACGGGACGCTCGTGCGCCTGCTCGGGCCCGTCGTCGCCTTCGCGCGTGCCTTCGATCTCGCGCGCGCCCTCGGAGCGCGCGCTCCCGCCGTCGACCCGAAGGCGCTCGTCGCCGCGATGGCGCGGGCCGCGGCCGACGCGGAGGCCGAGATCGCGGCGCGGGGCGTGCCCGAGCCGGGCGAGCCCGTCGCCTTCGTCGCCTCGGGCGAGCACACGGGCCTCGTCGAGAACCTTCCGCGCAAGCTCCTCGAGGGTTGGCTCGGCCCACACCCCGCGGTGTTCGACGTCCTCGACCTGGCCCACGGGCCGCTGCAGCAGCTCTCGGCCGGGCGCGCGACCTTGGTCGCCCTCGCGCGGGAGGACGCGCCCTGCGAGGCGGCGCTGTTCGACACGCTCGCGCGCGCCCTCGATCCGTCGCGCCACCGTCTGCTCCGCTTCCCGGCGCGCCTGCCGGACGCCCTCGCGCTGTTCGAGCACGAGGCCGCGACGAACGCGCTCCTCCTGGCGGGCCTGCGCGCGCGCGGCCTCGATCCCCGCGTCTGGCCCGGGCGCGAGGCGGAGCCGGCGCTCTATCGGCTCGCGCGGGCGCCGTCGCCGCCGCCGCTCCTCGAGGAGCTCACGTGGCCCGAGCTCGAGGACTTCGTCGCGTCGGGCCGACGCACGCTCGTGGTCGGTCTCGGCGCGACCGAGCAGCACGGGCCCCACCTGCCCTTCGCGACCGATACCTGGATCGCCGAGGAGCTCGTACGCAGGCTCTGCGCGCGCCTCGACGACACGATCGGCGCGCCGGTCGTGCCCGTGGGCTGCTCGCCGGAGCACCTGGCGTTCCCCGGCACGCTCTCCCTCGAGCGCGAGACGCTCGCGCGCTGGCTGCGCGATCTCCTCGGCTCCGCCGCGCGACACGGGTTCGAGACGGCCTTCCTGTTCAGCGCTCACGGCGGGAACGCGACGCCGCTCCGCGAGCTCCTGCCCGCGCTCGCCGCCGACCTGGCGCCGCTTCGCGTCCTCTCCTTCGCCGATCTCGCGAGCGTGGCCGCGCTGCAGCGGTCGACGAGCGAGCGGCTCGGCGTCGACCCGGCGGACGCCGGCCATCACGCCGGGGAGCTCGAGACCTCGATCCTGCTCGCGCTCCGGCCGGCGAGCGTGCGACGCGAGCGCCTCGCGCCGGGCCTGCGTTGCGAGCGCGCGGATGGGCAGGAGCTCTTCTACCCGAGCCTGCGCCGCCACGCGCCGACGGGCGTGGTGGGCGATCCGCGCCGCGCCGACGCGGCGCGCGCCGAGGCCTATCTCGACGCCTGGGTCGACGCCCTCGCCGCCGCGTACCGCCGGGCGAAGAACGAGAGCCAGACGAACGGCACGAAGACTCCGTAGTAGAGCTGGTTGGGGAGCGCGCGCAGCGCCCAGCCGACGTCGAGGCCGAGCCAGGACGTGAGCACGTCGGCCGTGGCCCAGAGGCCGTAGTAGAGCGCGACGAAGGAGAGCACGCCGCGCAGCCACGGCCTGCGCCCGGTCGGGAGCGCGTCCACCCGCTCGGGAACGAAGCGGGCCCGGAGGAGGAGGGCCAGCGCGAAGAAGGCCAGCTCGTAGACCAGCCAGATCGTGACGACCTCGACCGATCCGGTGACGAGCCGCACGAGGCCCGCGACCGAGAGGGAGACCGCGGGCACGATCAGCGTGAAGGCGAGCGCGCGCGGCGACGCGTCGCGCAGGCGGAGCACGTCGCCATCGGCGAAGGAGAAGAGGAGCAGGAAGACCCGGAAGTCGCCCGCGAGCACGAAGGGGATCACGAGCGAAAGCCCGGCGTTCGTGCCGCTCCAGCCGAGCGCGCGCAGGCCGAGGGTGGTGATGAGGGCGTCGGCGATCGAGACCGCCGCGAAGAGCACGGCCCAGCGTCGGAGGAGCGCGACCTGGGCGGGCGCCGCGCCCGCCGTGCGCGGCCGCGCGCCCGCGAGCAGCGCGACCAGGAACACGATCGAGATCGGGAGCAGGCTCCAGACGCTCTGCAGGTCGCTCTCGTAGAAGCCCTGCCAGCTCTGGAAGGCCGTCCCGAGCGTCACGCGTTCCTCCGCCCGGCGCACGGTAGCCGGTGCGTCCGGGGGATGCCGGGCGCGCGATTGCGCGGCGCGCGCGCGCGCTCGATCCTGTGCGCCATGACGCAGCCCCCCGAGTCCCCGCGCGCCGTCGTCGTCGCGGTGCAGCTTCCCGGCGTATCGGATGCCGAGCACGAGTCGTCCCTCGCCGAGCTCGAGCGTCTCGCGAAGACGCTCGGCCTGCGCGTGGTCGGGCGGGTGACACAGCGACGGAGCCACCTCGCGACGGCCGCGGTCCTCGGCGAAGGCAAGCTGCGCGAGCTCGCGGCCTTCACGGGCGGGAGCGGCGTGGTGCCTTCCGGCGTCCCTGCCCATCGCCGTCGCGGGCGGGGCGACGACGAAGAGGCGGAGCCCGCGGAGACCGACGGAGAGGGTGGCGAGGAGGCGCCGGCCGAGGCGATCGCGCCCGCCCCGGGCGTGCCGGCGCAGGCGAGCATCGTCCTCGTCGACCACGAGATCTCGCCCTCGATGGCCCGCAACCTCGAGCGCGCGACCGGCGCGGAGGTGCTCGACCGCACGGCGGTGATCCTCGCGATCTTCCAGCGCCACGCGCGCAGCCGGGAGGCGCGCCTCCAGGTCGAGATCGCGCGGCTCGGCTACCTCGCGCCGCGTCTGCGCGAGACCGGATCGCGCGACCGGCAGAGCGGTGGGATCGGCGGCCGCGGCGCCGGCGAGTCGGCGATCGAGCTCGACCGGCGCAAGCTGCGCGATCGCATCGCCGAGCTGCGGCAGGAGCTCGCGAGCATCGAGCACGAGGCCGGCGTGCGGCGGAAGCGGCGCGCCGAGGCGCAGACCGTCGCGCTCGTGGGCTACACGAACGCGGGGAAGTCGCGCCTCATGCGGGCGCTCACGGGGAGCGGCGTGTACGTCGCCGACCAGCTCTTCGCCACCCTCGACACCACGGTGCGTGCGCTCCAGCCGGAGACCACGCCGCGCATCCTGGTCTCCGACACGGTGGGCTTCATCAAGAAGCTGCCGCACGACCTCGTGGCCTCGTTCCGCTCGACCCTCGACGAGGCGCGCGACGCCGACCTGCTGCTGCACGTGGTGGACGCCTCGGACCCCGCCTTCCCCGCGCAGATCGAGGTGACGCGCTCCGTGCTGCGCGAGATCGGCGCCAGCGAGGCGCCGCGCCTGCTCTTGCTCAACAAGATCGATCGCGTGCCCGCCGAGCGGCGCGCCGAGCTCGCGGCCGCGTGGCCCGATGCGCTCACGCTCTCGGCCCTCGACGCCGCGGACGTCGCGCGCCTCCGCGAGCGCATCGTCGGCTTCTTCGAGCGCGACATGGTCGACGCGGAGATCGTCGTGCCCTGGGCCGACCACGGCCGCGTGGCCGAGATCCACGGTGCTTGCCGCGTGCTCTCGGAGGAGCACGACGAGCGCGGCACGCGCCTGCGCGTGCGCGCGCCGGAGAGCGTCCTCGCGCGGCTCCGGCCCGTCGCTCCCTCGGCCTAGGGCCGCGCGGGCGGTCCCGCGAATCGGGGGTTGTGGTCTCGACCCGCCCAGGTGTAAATGGATCGCAGCCGTTCCCGCACCCACCCGTGAGGGGACCCGTGATCGCGACCACCGCCGAGCTCGCCCTCGTCGCCGTCACCGCGCTGCTCCGCTACCGGGAGCGCGTCGACGAGATCCTCGCCCTGAACGAGGCGAAGCGGAGCCTGCCATTCCAGCTGCCGCCCGCGCCACGCAAGGTGGACGAGCACTTCCAGCCGATGCTCGCGTACTTCGCGAGCTCCGACGTGGGACGCGCGGCGCTCGTGCTCCACGGCCTGACGCAGGCCTACGACGCGGTCTGCACGGCGCCGGGCCCGCCGCCCCAGAACGAGGTGAACCGGCTCTTCCATCTCTACTTCGAGCTCGCCGAGATCCGGCCACGCCTGCTCGCGCCGAACGCGAGCGACGAGGAGCTGCAGCAGGCGGCGGGCACCGGCCCGAGCGAGCAGATGCGTCTCGCGTACTACGTCGTCGAGTCGCACCGCCTCTCGCGCAACCCGGCGCTGACGCGGCTCCTCCTCGCCGCGGCGGACACGTTGCTCGAGACCCTCGGCCAGAACGCGGGCCTCTTCCTCTCCAACCCGAAGACGCGGGCCTTCGTCGAGACGCTGCTCGACGAGTTCGCCGTGAAGCACGACTTCGACGACGAGGGCGCCGAGCGCATCGTGAAGCGGCTGCTCGGGAGCGCGGCGATCGCGGCCTTCGAGCAGCGCGGGCGCATCCCCGAGCAGCCCGCGCTGAAGGCGCTGGCCGGCGCCTTCGGCGACGTCTACGCCGAGCTGCGCAAGGACCCGGCCGTCGACGCCGCCGACTTCCTGGTCGGCCTCACCACCGAGCGGAGCTTCGACCGGCTCGTGTCGACGTTCCTCACGAACGTGGCGGGGGATCCCTCGTTCCTCTCGTCCGAGCTCGTCGCGCGCGAGGTGGTGGCCGCGACCTTGAAGGACGTCGCGAAGAACGTGCCCGCGATCCGCAAGGACCCGAAGGCCCTGCTCGGCTCCCTCGAGGTCGCCCTCGCCGTGGGCGCGGACCACGTCGATCCGATCCTGCGACGGGAGCTCGGCGGGAAGCCGCTCGCGACGGCCGTGCTCGGCGCCCTCGCCGCGGCCGTCGGTGAGGACGCCCGCGCGAACGACCTCTTCGCGCGCGTCGCGAGCGGCGAGATCGTGGCCGATCTCTACGCCATCGCGCTGCGCACCGTCGCCGCGAATCCGGGCTCCCTCGAGACCGAGGCCCAGCTCGGCCCCTTCGCGACGGGCCTCGTGACGAGCTTCGCCGGCGCCCTCTCCGACACGAGCCTGCGTGACGCGCTCGGCGTCGAGACGCTGCGCGCCGTCGTCTCGCGCAGCCTCGCGGCCCTCGCGGCGCACCCCGAGCTCCTCGCCCGCGACCACGCGTTCGCGGGAAGGGTGCTCGAGGAGACGCTCCGAGCGGTCGCTCCGCTCGTCGCCGACGGCGTCACGCTGGACGATCTCCTCGGCGTGGTGGAGGAGGCGCTGCGCGCGAGCGCCGAGAACGTCGACCAGGCGGGGCTCGCCGAGCCCTTCGGCGCGGTGCTCTCGGCCCTCGTGCGCTCGTTCGCAGCGAGCGGGCTGCGCGCGCTGCTCGGCTCCGAGGGTCGGAGCGAGGCGCTGCGCGGCGCGCTCCACGCCGTGCTCGCGAACCCCGCGCTGTGGCGGGGCCTCGCGCACGACGGCCACGTCGGCGCCGTGATCGACGGCCTCGTCTCGGCGTCGATGGGCGCCGGCGCGCTGCCGCTTTCGGCTCCCGCCCGCGTCGAGCTGCTGCAGCGCTGTCTCCTCGCGCTGGCGCAGCATGGAGCGAGCCTCCTCGACGGGAAGCTCGAGCCGGGCGACCTCGGCGTCCTCGTCTCGAAGGCCCTCGAGGCGGCGCGCGCGCAGCTCGGACGCGGGCTCGACCTCGACCTCGTGCCGGAGCTCGCGGGCGCCGCGCTCGCGCTCTACCTCGGGAGGCCGTTCTCCCTCCATCCCCTCGAGGCGTCGAAGGTCGCGGCGCTCGTCGAGCTCGCGCTCGGCCGCACGTGAGCCGCAGGAGGCGCCGCATGGAACGCCGCGTCCGCCTCGGCCTGGCCCTCGCGTTCTGCGCGTGCCTGGGAGCGACCTGCGAGAAGCAATCCGATCGCGCGAGCCTCGCGCACGTCCACGACGTCTACGCCTCGGAGTTCGCCGAGACGATCGTGCCGGCGACCGGCGCGAGCTGCGTCTCCACGCCGCTACCCGAGGTGGCCGCCGGACCGCCCGCCTTCGAGAAGACGCTCGCCGCGATCCGCGAGCTCCAGGCGAAGCCGCCGGAGGACGAGGCCGTCTCCGCTCACCTGACCGTCCTCGAGGGCATGGTCTACGTGCAGTCCGGACGGATCGGCCTCGCGAAGAGCGCGCTGCCCGACGTGCAGGCCGCCGCGGCGAAGCTCCAGACGGCGACCGGCCTCGACGCCCGCGACGCCCTGCTCGCCCGCTCGTTTCCCTATCTCGTGACCGGATGGGAGCGCGTGCAGGCGCTCCAGGCGAGCGGCCAGTGCGCCTTCCCGGAGGAGTCGCCCGCGGACCTCGAGACCGCCGCCGACGGAATCCGGGCCGAGCTCGCCTCGGAGCGCGCGAACGAGCGGCTCGCCTCGAGCGAGGCCGACGCAGGCGCGCTCTATCTCGCGACCACCGCCGCGATCTTCTACGTCTGGGACGACAAGATCCGCGACGACGGGTGCATGCGCACGAGCACGGAGGCGAGCCGCGCCTGCCGCGCGATCTACGGCACGAAGTACCTGGAGCGCGGGCGCGATCTCGTGGCGCAGAACCTGCCGCCTGCCTGCACGGCGAGCCCGCCCGCGAGCGGCTGCGATCCGAGCCTCGCGCGCTACGTCGACTGGTACCGCTTCCTCGACGCGGAGGTCGAGCGACACGACTGACGGCGGAGGCGAGCGGCCTGCGGCCCTCCGTACCGGCTCCACCCGACGCGGGGCGATGGCAGGTCGGCCTACCGGCCGTTCATCGCGCGGGGAAGGGCTCATCTTCCTGGTGTCGCCACGAAGGACCGCTTTCAGGGACGGCCGCGATCGGGTATCCCCCTCCCCTTCGCAGGAGGGAGGCGACGCGTGACCTGGTGGCAGGCGGCAATCCTGGGGCTCGTCGAGGGAATCACGGAGTTTCTGCCGATCAGCTCGACGGGGCACCTGATCCTCGTCTCCTCGCTGCTCGGCCTCGACCGGCCGGAGACACGGGAGGCGACGAGCGCCTTCGAGATCGTGATCCAGGGCGGCGCGATCCTCGCCGTCCTCGGCCTCTACGCCCCGCGCGTGCTGTCGATGCTGCGCGGTCTGCTCGGCCGCGATCGCGAGGGGCTGCGTCTCCTCGGGCTGCTCGTGCTCGGCTTCCTGCCCGCGGGCCTGCTCGGCCCGCTGCTCGACGACTGGATCGACGCGCACCTGTTCCATCCGACACCCGTGCTCGCCGCGCTCGTGCTGGGCGGCGTGTGGATGCTCTGGCTCCAGCGCCGCATTCCCCGGCTCGTGATCCAGGGAGAGCACCTCGAGGCGATCTCGGCGCGACACGCGCTCATGATCGGCGCCCTGCAGTGCGTCGCGATGTGGCCGGGCACCTCGCGCTCGATGATGACGATCGCCGGCGGGCTCGTGGTCGGCATGCGGCCGCGCGACGCCGCGGAGTTCTCGTTCCTGCTCGGGCTTCCCACGCTCGGCGGCGCCTGCGTGTTCAAGCTGCTGAAGAACCTGAAGCACGCCCACGACACCGCGACGCCGAACCTGTTCGAGCAGCTCGGTCCGGCGGCGGTCGCGATCGGAATCGTGACGGCGACGGTCTCCGCGGCGCTCGCCGTGAGCTGGCTCGTGGGCTTCCTGAACCGCCGCGGGCTCGCGGCCTTCGGCTGGTACCGGATCGCCCTCGGCGCCGTGCTCGGTGCGCTCCTCGCGCTGGGCGTGGTGACGCTCGGCGCCTGAGCGACGGGAGGCAACGCCGGCGCGATGGGAGTCGTCGACGCGGTCGCGCGCTTCTTCGCCCGCCAGGCCTCGGCGCCCGACTCGCGCCTCGCCCCGGCCCTGCTCCGGTACATGGCGTTCGAGACGCGACGGGAGAACGCCCACGCGCTCGAGCTCCTCCGCCTCGAGCCCGACCACGCCGTGCTCGAGATCGGCTTCGGCCACGGCCGCTGGCTTCGGCGGCTCGCGAAGCGCGTGCCGCGCGGGTTCGTGGCCGGCGTGGACCCCTCGGCCCGCCTGGTCGAGCGGGCGGCCCGCCGACACCGGCGTGCGATCGCTCGGGAGCGAATCGCACTGCAGCGCGGGAGCGCCGCCTCGCTTCCCTTCGAGCCGGCGCGCTTCGATCGCGTGCTCTCGGCCCACACGCTCTACTTCTGGCCCGACGTCGAAGCGGGCCTGCGCGAGATCTTCCGCGTGCTTCGGCCGGGAGGGCGCCTCGTCCTCGTCTTCCTCGCCGCCGACGAGTCGCCCGGCGAGCGCCTGTATCCGCGGGAGACCTTCCGATTCCTCGGGCGCCGCGAGGTCGCGCGGGCCCTCGGCGCCGCGGGCTTCCGCTACGTCGACATGGAGCGACGCGACTACGGGCGCCGGCGCATCTCCTTCGCGTGCGCCGAGCGCCCGCGCTGAGTCAGCGCTTCGGCGCGGCGAGGAGCGCCTCCGCGCGCGCGAGGTCCTCCGGCGTGTTCACGTTGTGGAGCGCGTGGCCCGCCGGATCGAGCGCCGCGAGATCCGCGCCCTCGACGTAGCCGGCCCCCACCGCTTCGAGCAGCCCCTGGAGCGACAGACGGCCCGACGCGAGACGCTCCCGCGCCACGGGGAGCACGTCCGCGACGCGGTAGAGCGCGCAGAGCGGCTCGGCGACAGCAGCGCGGCGCGGCGCCACGGCCGGGGCGGAAGGCCAGGCCACGAGGCCCAGGGCGAGCTCGGCGCCGAGGAGCGGGAGGTCGGTCGCGACTACGAGCACGCGCTCGCCGCGCGCGGCGCCGAGAGCCGCGACGAGCCCGCGCAGGGGACACGCCGGTGCGTCGGCCGGATCGGCCACGCGACGGCCCGGCGCGTCGTCGGGCGGCGCGCCGCCGACGAGGAGCACGTCGTCGAAGAGCGCATCGAGCAGGCGGGCGATGCGCGTCGCAGCCGCGACGCCGAGCAGGGGCAGCGCGGCCTTGTCGCGCCCCATGCGGCTCGAGGCGCCCCCGAGCAGGAGCGCGGCGGAGACCTCGGCCAGGCGACCGCCGAGCGGCCCGGGACCCCGCACGCGCCGCTCAGAACCCGGGCTCGGCGGAGTCGAAGAACGCGTCGTCGAGGAGCTGCACGGTCGCCTTCTCGCCGGCCGCGAGCCGCACGGCCTCGGCCGGGAAGACCAGGAGGCCGTCGGCGAGGGCCATCGAGCGCAGCACGCCGGAGCTCTGGCTGCCCGTGCTGCGGGCCAGGAAGCCGTCGGGCGTCCGCTCGAGCGTGACCCGGACGAGGTGCGCACGGCCCGCCGCCTTCTCGAGGTCGTGGGCGAGGCGCGCCTCGATCACGGGACGGAACGGCCGCGCGTGCCCCGCCATGCGGCGGAGGGCCGGTCGCACGAAGAGCTCGAAGGTGACGATCGCCGAGACCGGGTTTCCCGGCAGCCCGAAGACCAGGGGGCCCGCCTCGCCGAAGCGGCCGAAGACGAGCGGATAGCCCGGCTTCATCCGCACGCCCCAGAACACGAGCGTGCAGCCGAGCTTCTCGAGGACCGGCCGCACGTAGTCGCGGTCTCCGACGGAGACACCCGCGGAGCTCACGATCGCGTCGGCGTGGAGCCCGGCGCGGAGCTTCTCCTCGAGCGCCTCCGGTGTGTCGCGCGCGATGCCGAGGTAGGTGGCCTCGGCGCCGGCAGCGCGTGCGAGGGCGGCCAGCGAGTACGAGTTGGAGGCGACGATGCGACCGCCCGACGGATCGCCGTCCGGCTCGATCAGCTCGTCGCCGCCCGAGAGCACCGCGACCCGCGGCCTCCGCCGGACGACGACGTGGCTGCGGCCGAGCGCGGCGAGCATCCCGATCTCGGCCGGCCCGATCGCGGCTCCGACGTCGAGCACGAGGTCGCCGGCGCCGACGTCCTCGCCGGCCGGCCGCACGTCGAGCCCGCGCGGCGGTGCCACGAGGAAGCGTACGCCGGAGGCGTCGGGCTCCGTATCCTCCTGTCTCACGATGGTGTCAGCGCCGGGCGGGAGCGCGGCGCCGGTGAAGATGCGCGCCGCGTGCCGCGTCGGGAGCGGCGGCGAGGCGGCCCCGCCGGCCGCCACCTCGTAGGCGACGGGCAGGAGGACGGCCGCCTCGCGGGAGGCCGACGCGAGATCCGCCGCCCGCACCGCATAGCCGTCCATCGCAGAGCAGTCGGCGGGGGGCAGGGTGCGATGGGATCGCACGGCTTCGGCGAGGACGCGCCCGAGTGCGTCCTCGACGGCACAGGTTTCGGGCGGGAGCAGCCGCACCGCGTCGAGCACGCAGCAGCGCGCCGCCTCGATCGAGAGCCCCTGGCGCATGGCGGAACCTTAGCCTCGGCGGCGCGCTCCGCGCTGCGCTGCCTCGACTGGCCTCGCCCCGTTGCTACGTTGCGTCAAACCCACCGAGAGGACCCGCGACCCGATGCCGCTCGACCTGCAGCGCGTGCTCGACGCCGTGCTCGACGGCGTCGCCGTGCTCGACCTCGGGGGCCGGCTCGAGCGCGTGAACGCCGAGGCATGCCGCATCCTGGAGAGCTCGCCGGAGGCCCTGGCGGGCCAGCCGGTCGAGCGCCTGCTCGGCCCCGAGCATGCCGTGGCCCGCATCGCGCGGACCGTGCTCGCGACCGGCCGCACGGCCCAGGAGAGCGATCGCACGGTGGAGCGCCGCTTCGACGCCGACCTCGTGGTGGACGTGGCCGCCTCGCCCGTCTTCGGCGACGACGGCGCCCTCGCCGGCGTCGTGATCGTGCTGCGCGACCGCACGATCCAGCAGTCGCTCCAGCAGGAGGTGGCGGAGCGCGAGCGCCTGACCGCCTTCGGCCGGATCGCCGCGGGGATCGCTCACGAGGTCAAGAACCCGCTCGGCGGCATCCGCGGCGCGGCGGAGCTCCTCGGCCTGCGGGCCACCGACCCGAAGGCGCGCGAGACGGCCGAGCTGATCGTGCGCGAGGTCGATCGCATCACGACCCTGGTCGACGACCTGATGGTGTTCGCGCGGGGCGAGAAGCTCGAGCTCGCCCCCGTGAACCTCCATCGGCTGCTCGACGACGTGCTCGACCTCCTGGCCCACGATCCGCTCGGCGCGAACGCCGAGGTCGAGCGTCGCTACGACCCGTCGCTGCCGGAGGTGATCGCCGACGGCGACCGCCTGACCCAGGTGTTCCTGAACCTCGCTCGCAACGCGCTCCAGGCCCTCGAGGGCCGCGGCGGAACGCTGCGCATCGGGACGCGCGTGAGCCTCGATCGCCGCCTCGTGACGGACGAGGGCAAGCCCGTGCCGGCGGTGGTGATCGAGTTCCAGGACGACGGGCCCGGGATCCCGGAGGCCGTGCTGCACGAGCTCGCGACACCGTTCTTCACCACACGGCCGAGCGGCCACGGACTCGGCCTCGCGCTCTCGCGTCACTGGGTGGCGCGCCACGGCGGCACCCTGCGCATCGAGAGCGCGCCCGGACGCGGCACCACCGCCCGCGTGTCGCTGCCGCTGCGGAGGGCGTCGTGAGCGAGCTCGAGCGGGCGCGCATCCTCGTCGCCGACGACGAGCCCTCGATCCGCTTCGTGCTGCGCGAGGCCCTCGAGGCCGCGGGCCACGAGGTCGTCGACGTCGACTCGGGCGACGCGGCCCTCGAGCTCCTCGCGTCCGAGCGCTTCCAGATCGCGTTCCTCGACATCCGCATGCCGGGCGCGACCGGCCTCGAGCTGCTCGATCGCGTGCGCGCGCTCGGCAGCGACACCGCCGTGGTGCTGATCACCGCGCAGAACACGCTCGAGAACGCCGTCGAGGCGATGAAGCGCGGGGCCCTCGACTACCTCGTGAAGCCGTTCCGGCTGGCGGAGATCACGGGGCTCGTGGAGCGCGCGTTGCGGACCCGCGCCCTCGAGCGCGAGGTGCGGCAGCTGCGGCGGGAGGTCGCCCAGCGCGCGACGCCGGGCGGCGACCGCCTCGTGGGACGCAGCGCGGCGCTGCTCGAGACGTTCAAGACCGTCGGCAAGGTCGCGCGCAGCGACGTGTCGGTGCTGATCACGGGCGAGAGCGGCACCGGCAAGGAGCTGGTGGCGCGGGCGATCCATGCGGCGAGCGACCGGGCCGAAGGCCCCTTCGTCGCCGTGAACGCGGCGGCGATCCCGCGCGACCTGCTCGAGAGCGAGCTCTTCGGCCACGAGAAGGGCGCCTTCACCGGTGCGATCGACTCGCGTCCGGGCCGCTTCCGCGAGGCGTCCGGTGGCACGCTCTTCCTCGACGAGATCGGCGACATGCCCGTCGAGCTCCAGGCGAAGCTCCTGCGCGTGCTGCAGACGAGCGAGGTGACGAGCGTCGGTGGCCGCAGGGCCGAGCGCGTCGACGTGCGCATCCTGGCCGCGACGCACCGCGATCTCGACGTCGAGGTGAAGAACGGTCGCTTCCGCGAGGACCTGCTCTACCGGCTGCGCGTGGTGCCGCTGCACCTGCCGCCGCTGCGCGAGCGCGCCGAGGACATCCCGGTGCTCGCCGAGCACTTCGTGGCGCGCTACGCGCAGGAGCTCGGCACGGGCCCGCGCTACCTGGCCGAGGACACGGTGCGTCACCTCGCCGCGTACCCCTGGCCCGGCAACGTGCGGGAGCTCGAGAACGCGATCAAGCGCGCCCTCGTGCTCGCGCCCGCCGAGGTGCTCGCGCCCGAGGACTTCGCGTTCCTGCAGGCCCCGGTCCGGAAGGAGGAAGGCCGCCCGACGCTCGAGCGGATCGTCGTCGAGGAGACGCGGGTCGCGCTCGAGGGGCCGAGCCCGAGCGACGTACACCCGCGCATCCTCGAGCGCGTGGAGCGGCCGCTCCTCGAGACCGTGCTGCGCCACACCGGGGGCAACCAGATCCGCGCCGCCGCGCTCCTCGGCATCAACCGCAACACGTTGCGCAAGCGCATCGTGGAGCTCGGCATCGAGGTGCCGACGCGCTCGTGAGCGACGCGCGGCTCGCGGGGCTCCACGTCCTCGCCGACGACGATCCGCGCTGGCGCCACGGGCCCGTGGCCCAGGCGCGAGCGGCCTGCGCCGGCGGCGCCGCGGTCGTGCAGCTCCGCGCGAAGCACGCGACCGACGGCATCGCGCTCCGGCTCGCGCGCGAGATCCGCGCCGCCACGCGCGCGGCGGGCGCGCTCTTCTTCGTCAACGACCGCTTCGACCTGGCCCTGCTGGCCGAGGCCGACGGGGTGCACCTCGGACAGGGCGACCTCCCCCCGGCGGCGCTCCCCGCCGAGGCGCGCGCACGGCTCCTCGTCGGTCGATCGAGCCACACCTCCGACCAGGCCCGTGCGGCGACGCACGAGCGCGTCGACTACGTCGCGTTCGGCCCCGTCTTCGGCACGACTTCGAAGGATTCGGCGTATGATGCGCGCGGCCTCGCGGCGCTGGCGGAGGCGGCGCGGATCGTGGCGCCCCTGCCGCTCGTCGCGATCGGCGGGATCGACGTCTCACGGGCGGCCGAGGCGATCCGCGCCGGCGCGGCGGGCGTGGCGGTGATCTCGGCGGTGGCCGGGGCGGCGGATCCCGAGGCGTCGACGCGTGCGCTCGTGGCGGCGATCGCCGCCGCGGCCACGACGAGGGGCCAGGCGGTGGGACGGTGAGGCCGCGGCGCGACGCGCGCGGAACGGAGGCGCGGCGGGGGTGAGCGATCTCGGGCTGCGCGCCGTGTCCGCCGCCGGCCTCGGCGTGATGATCGGGCTCGCCTGGCTGTGCTCGTCCGACCGGCGCCGCGTGCCGTGGCGCACGGTGCTCTACGGCACGGCCCTCCAGCTCGGTCTCGCCCTGCTCGCCCTCGACACCGAGCCCGGTCACCGCTTCTTCGCCGGCGCGAACGACGCCGTGAACGCGCTCATCGGCTACGTCGACGAGGGCTCGCGGTTCGTGTTCGGCGCGCTGTTCGACGCCGGCTTCTCGTTCGTGACCCACGTCCTCCCGACCATCGTCTTCATGGGGAGCCTCTTCTCCGTGCTCTACCACCTGCGCCTCGTCCAGCCGGTCGTGCGCCTCATGGCGGTCGGGCTCGAGCGGACGCTCGGCACCTCGGGCGCGGAGAGCCTGCAGGCCGTGGCGAACATCTTCGTCGGCATGGTCGAAGCCCCGCTCCTCGTGCGGCCGTACCTCGCCCGCATGACGCAGTCGGAGCTCTTCTCGGTGATGACGACCGGCATGGCCTCGACGGCGGGCTCCGTGCTCGTGGCCTACGTCCAGATGCTGGGCGGCGGGAGCTTCGCCGGGCACCTCGTCACGGCGAGCTTCCTCTCGGCGCCCGCCGGCATCGTGATCGCGAAGATCATGGTCCCGGAGACGGCGACGCCCGAGACGGCGGCGGCCGGCGCGAGCACGGTCGCCCGCACGTCGCTGAACGTCGTGGACGCGGCGTCCCTCGGCGCGGTCGACGGCCTCCGGCTCTCGGGCTACGTGGGCGCGATGCTGATCGCGTTCGTGTCGCTCGTCGCCCTCGCGAACGCCGGCCTCTCGGGCCTGGGCAGCGTGGCGGGCGTCCCCGACCTGACGTTCCAGCGCATCCTCGGCTGGATCGGCGCCCCGCTCGCGCTCGCCATGGGCGTGCCGTGGCACGACGCGACGCAGGTCGGCTCGCTGCTCGGCGTGAAGACCGTGCTGAACGAGTTCCTGGGCTACCAGCAGCTCGGGAGCCTGATCCGCGAGCGCGCGATCTCCGAGCGCTCGGCCGTGATCGCGAGCTACGCGCTCTGCGGCTTCGCGAACTTCGGCTCCCTCGCGATCCTGCTCGGCGGTCTCGGCGGCATGGCCCCGGAGCGCCGCGGCGACGTCGCGCGCCTCGGCCTGCGCTCGATCGTGTCGGGCAGCCTCGCGAGCTTCATGACGGCCTGCGTGGCCGGGGTGCTGCTCTAGCGCCCCTCGAACTTCGGCGCGCGGCGCTCCAGGAACGCCATCATGCCCTCCTTGAAGTCCTTGCTGCGGAAGAGGGGGAGGAGCTGCAGGAAGACCTGGTGCACGTTCGCCTCGAACGTCTCGTCGAGCCCGAGGCGCATCATGCGCTTCGTGGCCTGCACCGCGAGCGGCGCGTTGGCGGCGATCTCCTCGGCGAGGGAGCGCACCGTGCCCGCGAGCTCGACGTCCGGCACCACCCGGCTCACGAGGCCGAGCTCGAAACACTCGCGAGCGTCGAGGGTGCGGCCCGTGAAGGCGATCTCGCAGGCCTTGGACCAGCCGACGAGGCGCGGCAGGAGCCACGTCCCTCCGCTCTCCGGCAGGACGCCGCGCCGCGTGAAGGAGGCCGCGAGCTTTCCGCTCTCGCCGGCGATGCGGAGATCGCAGCCGAGCGCGAGATCCATGCCGTAGCCGGCGGCGGCGCCGTTCAGCGCGCAGATCGTCGGCTTGTCGACCGCGTGCAGCACGATCGGCGGCGCGTCGCGAAGGTCGAAGCGCGCGAGGGTGGCGCCCACACCGCCCTCCGCGCCGATCCCGGTGCCCGAGGCGGCGTCCTTCAGGTCGAGGCCCGAGCAGAAGCCGCGCCCCGCTCCCGTCAGCACGATCACGCGCACCGACGGGTCCTTGTCGCAGTCCACGAGCGCCGCCGAGAGCGCGTCGAGCATTCCGACCGAGATCGCGTTCAGCCGGTCCGGGCGGTTCAGCGTGAGGGTCGCGATCGGGCCGTCCTTCGCGACCAGGAGCTCGTCCATCGGGGCCTCCTTCTTCCGTACCGGGCGGCTGGTGCGGCAGCCTATCCCAGGCCTCTTATTACAGACAGTTGATCGATTCGTCGATGACTGTAATATGGCTTGGATGCGCCCGAGCGCGAAGAGCCTCGTCCTCGACCTGCTCTCGACCCTGCGCCGCGGGGCCATGCCCGTACGCGCCCTGGTCGAGGCCGGCGCGCTCTTCGGGATCGAGGGCAACAGCGTGCGCGTCGCGCTGGCGCGCCTCCTGGCCGGCGGGCTCGTCGAGCGCGACGAGCGCGGGCTCTATCGCATGGGCGCGGGGGCGGGCGAGATCCAGGGACGCGTCGCCGCGTGGCGTCATCTCGGCGACCGGATGCGCACCTGGAACGGCGACTGGATCGGCGTCCACGGCGCCGGCGACGCAGGCCCCACCGCCGGCGCACGCAGGCGCGGCGAGCGGGCGCTGCGCTTCCTCGGCTTCCGCGCCCTGGCGCCGGGGCTCGACGTGAGGCCCGACAACCTGGCGGGCGGCAGCGCGGTCGCCCGGGAGACCCTGCGCGGGCTCGGCCTTGCGAACGATGCCCTCGTCTGCGCCCTGCGCGATCTCGGGTCCGAGGCGGAGGCCCGGGCGGCTCGCCTGTGGGACGTGCCGGCGCTCCGCCGCGCCGCCCGCGCGAGCCGGGCCGCGCTGGAGAAGAGCGCCCGCCGCCTCCCGCGCCTCTCCGGCCCCGAGGCCATGCGCGAGTCGTTCCTCGTCGGAGGCCACGTGCTGCGCCAGCTCGCCCTCGACCCCCTGCTCCCGCCCGAGATCCAGCCGGGCGCAGAGCGCGAGGATCTGGTCGCGGCGATGGAGCGCTACGACCGCCTGGGTCGCGCGGCCTGGGCCGGCTTCCTCGAGTCCTTCGGCGTGCTGCCCGGGCGGAGCGCCCACGACGTCCGCATGATCGACGCCGCGACGACCCTCGCTGCGGCAGGAGGGAATCCATGAGCGCCTCGCCCACCACCCCGGAGGCCGTGGCGCGCGAGCGCTGGCTCGACCGCTTCACGCGCGACGAGATCGACTCGCTGCGCGCCATGGAGGACTGGCGTTCCTGGCTGTCGATCGGGCTCGACTGGGCGCTCGTCGCGCTCTCGATGGCAGCCGTCGCGGCGTGGCCGAACCCGCTCACGATCCTCCTGGCGGTGTTCGTGATCGGCGCGCGTCAGCTCGGCATGGCGATCCTGATGCACGAGGCCTCGCATCGCACCCTGTTCTCCGACCGTCGCCTGAACGACTGGGCCGGCAACTGGCTCTGCGCGTACCCGGTCTGGGGCGACCTGCATCCCTATCGCGGCTACCACCTCCAGCACCACGCGAAGACGGGCACGAGCGAAGACCCCGACCTCGGCCTCGCCGCCCCGTTCCCGGTCACGCGCTCGAGCCTGCGCCGGAAGGTCTGGCGCGATCTCTCCGGCCAGACCGGGGTGAAGCGCGCGATCGCCACGCTGAGGCGCGACCTCGGCGCGTCCCGCGGCAGGGTGAGGCGCGACGACGCCGGGATCGGGAGCCTCCAGGGCGTGGTGATCACGAACGTCGTCCTGCTCGCGCTCTGCGCGGCGTTCGGCCATCCCCTCCTCTACCTGCTGTGGCCGGCGGCCTGGCTCACGACCTACAGCCTCGCGATGCGGATCCGCTCGATCGCCGAGCACGGCATGGTTCCCGACCCGCTCGACGACCTGCGCAACACGCGCACGACGCTCGCGAGCTGGTGGGAGCGCCTCCTCATCGCGCCGAACCGCGTGAACTTCCACCTCGAGCACCATCTCCTGATGACCGTCCCGCACTACCACCTGCCCCGCATGCACCGCATGCTCCGCGAGCGGGGCCTGCTCGAGGGGAGCCCGGTCGCGCACGGCTACGCGGAGGTGCTACGACTGGCGTCGTCGCGGCCCGAAGGGGCGCCCGGCGCCCGGCAGGCCGGCCCGACGGAGACCGCCCTCACGCAGCGTCCGCCGTTCTGATCGGCAGGCTCCGCGGGCCCGGGCCGCGCGGAGGCAGGAGAGATGGGGATGGATCCGGCCAAGCTCCGCGTCGCCGACCTGATGACCCGCGACGTCGCGACGGTACGCCCCGGCGACAAGCTGTCCGTCGCCGAGGACGTGATGCGCCTCGGGCGCATCCGCCACCTTCCCGTCGTGGACGAGCACGACGAGACGAAGGTCGTCGGGATGCTCTCCCTGCGCGACCTCTTTCGCGGGTCGCTCGCGAACGCCCTCGGCTATGGCGTCCGGGCCCAGCAGAAGCTCCTCGACATGCTGACCGTGAAGGAGGCGATGACGAGCCCGGTGATCACCGCGACGCCGGACACGCCGCTGCGCGACGCGGCCCGCCTGATGCTCGAGCGCAAGCTCGGCTCGCTGCCGGTCCTCGAGGGCGGGCGGCTCGTCGGAATCCTGACCGAGAGCGATTTCGTGGGGCTCGTGGCGAAGGGCTGAGCCGTGGACGAGTTCCGCGACCGCACCGCCGTCGTCACGGGAGGAGCGAGCGGGATCGGCCTCGCCCTCGCGCGTGCCTTCGCGCGGCGGGGCGCGCGGCTGGTCCTGGCCGACGTCGACGGCGAGACGCTCGCGAGCGCCGAGGCCGAGCTGCGCGAGGCCGGCGCGGAGGTGCTCGGCGTACGCACCGACGTGTCCGACCGCGCGGCAGTCCACGCCCTCGCCGACGCCGCCTTCTCGCGCTTCGGGGCCGTCCACGTGCTCTGCAACAACGCCGGCATCGCCACCTTCGGCGAGCTCGCGAAAGCGCCGCGCGAGGACTGGGAGTTCACGATCGACGTCGACCTCTGGGGGGTCGTGAACGGAATCGAGGCGTTCGTGCCGCGCATGATCGAGCAGCAGCAGGGCGGCCACGTCGTGAACACCGCGTCGATGGCGGGCCTCGTCGGGATGCGCTGGCTCGGCATCTACTGCGCGGCGAAGTTCGCGGTCGTCGGCCTGACGGAGGCGCTGCACCGGGAGCTCGAGCCCCACGGCATCGGCGTCTCGGTCTTGTGTCCCATGATCGTCGCCACGAACATCGCCGAGAACTCGAGGCGCCTGCGGCCGGGCGCGCTGCACGTGCCGGCCGCGGGCGCGGCTTCCTCTCCGCCGGCCGGGGCGATGCTCGGGAGCACCGTCTCGCCGGACGACGTGGCCCGCCGGGTCGTGCGGGCGATCGAGCGCAAGCGCCTCTACGTCCTGACCCACCCCGAGCAACGGGAAATCCTCCGCCGCCGGGCAGCGCGCCTCGACGCGGTGTTCGAAGACTGGGACTGAGGGCGAAGCGCCGGGGGAGCGTGCGCGCGCCAGGGCCGCCGCCCGAGCCCGGCCTCGGCCCGCTCCAGCCCGACTTCCCCCCTCCAGCCCGACCTCCCGCTCCAGCCCGACCTCCCGCTCCAGCCCGACTTCCCGCTCCAGCCCGACTTCCCCCCTCCAGCCGTGCGATTTTCGTGCCGATGAGGAGGTGCCGGCCTCCGATCGGAGCGGCAGGGCTGCGCCCGGTCCGGGCCGCGGGAGTCGGGGCCCGGGCAGCCGAGGTGGGGAAATGGGCATGCGTCGATTTCGAACGGGGCGGGACTTCCGGCAGTGGACGTACACGACCACCGCCTCGTTCGCCGCCGCCGCCCTCGTCTTCGCCATGCTCTACATCTGGCCGATCATGCGCCCGCCGGAGGGTCACGTCCCGCTGATCCTGGGGATCGCGCTCGTCGGACTCGCCGTCGGCTGGAGCGGCGCCGTGCTCAGCGCCGAGCGCTGGGTGCGACCGATCGCCCACTGGATCGACGCCGAGGAGGCCGGGCACGCGACACGCGAGGACGTACGCGCCGCCTTCGCGGTCGTGATCGACTTCCCGCTGCGGATCTTCATGGTGGGCATGAGCGCATGGCTGATCGCGGGCGGGCTCTGCGTCGCCGCGGGGACCTGGATCTTCCCAGAGATGACCGGGCTGCGGATCCTGGGCGTCGCGATGGCGCCCGCCCTCGGCGGCCTCTCGTCGCAGAGCTTCACGATGGGCTGGCTGCAGCGCGGGCTCACCCGCGAGCGCGAGGCGCTCGCGGCGGCGATCGACGACCCGGACGAGCGCGGCCGCCTCGTGCGCCGCCAGCCGATCGGGCGCGAGCTCACGCTGAGCTTCGCGGGCCTCTGCCTGCTGAACGCGGTCTACGCGATCTGCCTGGTGCACGTGGAGCGCTCGACGAGCGAGCTCGAGCGGCTGACGGAGTTCCGGACGGAGGTCGTCGCGCAGGTGCGCGGAGCGCTCGAGGGCGCGGCGACGCCCGACGCGGCGATCCACGCGCTGGATGCGCTCCCCGAGCTGCGCCGGCGGGACCCGACGTTCGTCGACGTGATGCGCGGCCAGGGCGTCCCGCTCGTGATCTCCTCGGTGACGCTGGCGCTGCTCGCGCTCTTCACCGCGGGAAGCCTCGTCGAGACGGCCCACGCCCTGCGCGAGGAGGTGGACCGCCTCGCCACGGGCGACCTGCGCTCCGAGCGCTGCGTCGAGTCGCCGAACGAGTTCGGCGACCTCGCCCGCGCCTTCAGCCGCATGGCGTCGATGCTCCGCCTCACCGTGCTGCGCTATGCCGAGACGGCGCGCGGCATGGAGGGGGTCACCGAGAAGATCGCGGGCGCCGCGAGCAGCGTCACGAGCGCGACCAAGAGCCAGGTCGCGAACCTCGGCGAGGCCTCGCGCTCGATGGACAACCTGCGCGTCCACATGGAGGGGATCTCGAACTCCACGCAGGCGCTCTCGGCGTCGATGGAGTCGCACTCGCAGCACGTCTCCCCGCTCGTCTCCAGCGGCCAGGACCTGCACCACAACGCGTCGATCCTGACGATGCACGTGAAGGAGACGTCGCGCCGCATCGATTCCCTGATCGAGAGCAGCGACCGGATCTCCCAGCGCGGCGAGGGGCTGGGGCAGCGCGCCACGACGGCGGCCGCGAGCCTCGAGCGCGTCGCCGAGGCCGCGCGTACCGTGGACGCGAACTCGTCGGAGCTCGCCCGGCTCGCGGAGCGCACGATCGGAGCGGCCGAGCAGGGCCGCGAGCGCGTGCGTCGCACGGGCGCGGGCATGGAGGCGATCCGCGTCGCCACCGAGACCGCCGACAACGTGATCCGCGGCCTCGGCGAGCGGGCGCGCCAGATCGGGCGGATCGTCGACGTGATCGACGACGTCGCCGACGAGACGAGCCTGCTCGCGCTCAACGCCGCGATCATCGCCGCCCAGGCCGGGAGCGCGGGCAGCGCGTTCAAGGTGGTGGCGGACGAGGTGCGAAGCCTCGCCGACCGCGTGCTGAAGAGCACGAAGGAGATCGCGGAGGTCGTGACCGCGGTGCAGGACGAGAGCTCGCGCGCCGTCGAGGCGATCGCCCGCGGCGTCGAGAGCGTGCGCGAGGGCGTCACGCTGTCGAACGAGGCCGGAGCATCCCTCGAGGAGATCGCCGCCGCCGCGAACGCGAGCGGCGCCCGCATCCAGCAGATCACCCAGGAGACGAGCCGCCAGGTGGAGGCCGTCGCCGAGGTCGTCGCGCTGATGGACGACGTGCGCAGCGGCGTCGACGAGATCCAGGAGATGGGCCGCGAGCAGAGCGCCACGTCGCGCGCCGTCCTCGAGAGCTCGGGCACGATGGAGGGCGTGGCCTCCGAGGTGCACGCCACGGCGGAGCGTCAGTCCCGGAGCGTCGGCCAGATGCGGGACGGCATGGAGCAGATGCGCGAGGCCACGCGCGCGATCCGCGACGCCTTGGAGGAGCAGAGCGCGACGAGCGGCGCCCTCGCCGGCTTCCTCGCCCAGGTGCTCCAGGACACGCGCTCCCACGAGATCTCGGCCGAGCAGATGCTGCAGGCGGTCGACGCCCTCGCCAAGCAGGCCGAGGCGCTCCGGCGGGACGTGTCTCAGTTCAAGGTGGCGTAGGTGCTCGTTCCGGAACCGGCGATCCCGATGCGCCCGGAACGCGCTGCGGTATCGCGGCTCCACTCGATGCTCGAGCCGGTCGTGGTTCTCGGGATCCCGATCTCCTACTCGGTGCTCCCCCTCCTCTCGCGGAACGGCTCGCTCGCTGCGCGGACGTTCACCCCGGGCGGCGTGCTGGGGATGACCACCCTCGAGCTGGCGGCCGGCGGCTTCCTCCTGCTCTACCTCGGCCGGCGCGGCTGGCGCGCCGGTGACGTTTCGCTCGCCCCGGAGCGCCGCGACGTCGGACGCGGGCTCGGAGTGTGGCTCTTCACGTATCTGGTCATCGTCGCGGCGTGGCTCTTCGCCTGGGCCTTCTTCCCGGCGCTCGGCGAGCGGATGCTCGACGTCCGCGTCGCGGTCCACGTCGATCCCGCGTCCGCCCTTCTCGCGTCGCTGGTCAATCCGCTCTTCGAAGAAGGGCTGTGGCTCGCGTACGTCGTGAACGGTCCCGGGCGCGCGCGACCGCTTCTCGCTGCGCTCTTGAGCGTGGGCGCCCGCACCGCGGTCCACGCCTACCAGGGCTGGGCCGCCGTCTGGCAGATCGCCCCGCTCGGCGCCTGGTTCCTCCGCTACTACCGGAGAACGCGACGGCTGACGCCGATCTTGCTGGCCCACGGGATCCAGGATCTCCTGGGATTGCTGGTGCTGAGCGCCGGGCACGCCCCGGACTAGAACACGTCCGGCGGCGGCGCGCCGGGCAGCGTGTCCTCGGCGACCGCCCAGCGCACCACGCGGCCCCGCATCCAACGCACGGCGAGGAGGTCGTAGAACGCGGCGAAGGCGCGGTTCCACATGCCGTACTTCGACTGCCCGTGGACGCGCGCCCGGTTCCGAACCGGCACCTCGACCACGCGATGGCCCTCGAGGCGCATGAGCGTCGGCAGGAAGCGGTGCATGCCCTTGAAGACCTTGATCCGCGACACGCAGTCGCGACGGAAGGCGCGGAACGTGCAGCCCGCGTCGATCACCGAGTCGCCCGTGCCCCAGTTGCGGATGCCGTTCGCGATGCGCGACTGCACGAGCCGCCACGGGCTGTCGCCCGCGGTGCGCTCGCTGCGGTAGCCGCAGGCGCAGTCGGCCTCGCCGTTCCGCACCGGTGCGAGGAGCGCCGGGATGTCGGCGGGCGCGTTCTGCAGGTCGCAGTCCATGGTGACGACGATCTCACCGCGGGCGCGGCGCAGGCCCGCTTCGGTGGCGGCGCTCTCGCCGCCGTTCCGCGCGAGGCGCACGAGCCGGAAGCGCGGGTCGCGCGCCGCCTCGGCGCGAACGCGCTCGGCCGTGGCGTCGCGCGAGCCGTCGTCGACGAAGATCGCCTCGAAGTCGGCCAGGCCGGCGGCGCCGAGCTCCCTCCGGAGCTCCTCGGCCAGGAGGGGGACGTTGTCCTCCTCCTGGTAGGCCGGGATCACGATCGAGAGCGCGGGGGCGTCCGCCACCGGCTAGCCCTTCTTCGCGTAGAAGCGCCGGATCTCCGCGGCGACGCGATCCACCTCGGCGTCGCTCATGTCGGGGAAGCACGGGAGCGAGAGGATGCGCTCCACCCAGGCCTCGGTGTGCGGCAGCGCCTCGGCGCGCACGGCGCGCTGGTTCAGCGTGGCGGGCTGCAGGTGGTTCGGCAGCGGGTAGTGCACGCCGGTCTGGATGCCCTCGGCGGCGAGGTGCTTCGCCAGCGCGTCGCGATCGGCGTCGTCGGGCGTGCGCACCACGAACAGGTGGTAGACGTGCTTCGCGAGCTTGTGCTCGGTCGGGAGCCGCACCGGCCCGCCCTCGAGCTGCCTCGCGTAGCGCGCAGCGACGCGGCGGCGCCCCTCGTTCATGGCGTCGAGGCGGCGCAGGAAGACGCGACCCGCGGCGGCCTGGAGCTCGTTGAAGCGCAGGTTCCAGCCGACGATCTCGTGGCGGTACTTGTCGCGCCGGCCGTGGTCGCGGAGCATGCGCAGCCGCGCCGCGAGCCCCGCGTCGTCCGTCACCACGGCGCCGCCGTCGCCGAGCACCGTCAGGTTCTTCGAGGGATAGAAGGACAGGACGCCCGCGCGGCCGAAGCTCCCGACGCGCTTCCCGCGCCATTCGGCGCCGTGGGCCTGGGCGCAGTCCTCGAGCAGCACGAGGTTGTGTCGCTTCACGACCTCCTGCAGCACGTCGAGATCGCACGGATGGCCGTAGAGGTGGACGGGCAGGATCGCCTTCGTGCGCGGCGTGATGCGCGGCTCGATCCAGGCCGGATCGAGACAGGCCGAGTCGTCCGTGTCCAGGAAGACGGGCGTCGCGCCCGCGAGGAAGATCGCCTCGATCGTCGGGAACGCCGTCTGCGACGGCGCCAGGACCTCGTCGCCCGGGCCGATGCCCAGGGCCTGCAGCGAGAGCATGAGGCCGGCCGTGGCGGAGCTCACGAGCACGCAGTGCTCGCGCCCGAAGTAGGCGGCGAGCTCCTTCTCGAAGGCCTTCGACTCCGGGCCGAGGATGTACTGTCCCGACTCGACGGCGCGCAGCACCGCGGCCTTCACCTCGTCGTCGATCGTGACCCGCGAGAGCGGGATCTTCTGCGCGGTCATCGGCGGACCTCCTCGGGAAGCGCGAGCTCGATGCGACGGCCCTCGCGCGCGGAGCGACAGGCCGCCTCGATCACCGCCACCGCGGCGGCGCCGGCGAAGCCGTCCGCCGCGATCTCCGACGCCTTCCCGCGCCCGCACGCCTCGAGGAAGGCGCGGAGCTCGGCGAGCAGGGGCTCCTCCCCCGGCGTCTCGAGCACGCGCGTGGCGCCCTCCGTCGCGCTCCACGCGGCGTTCTCGCCCTGCACGTGGCGATGGGCGAAGTGGCGCACGCGGTCGGCGGCACCGACGAAGTCGCAGGCGATCGCGCCCTCCGTGCCCATCACCTGGAGGTCGCGCTGGCCCGCGGGCGGGAAGCAGGCGGCCTCGACCAGCGCCTTCTCGGCCCCGTAGTCGAGCGACAGGACCGCGACGTCGTCCGTGCCGCGGCCGAGGTGGTCGTGCAGGACGGCGCTGACGCCGGTCGGCTGCTTGCCGAACAGCCACGACACGAGATCGACGAAGTGGACGCCGTCCGAGATCGCGATCCCGCCGTCGGTGCGCGGCCTCTTGAAGCTCATGAAGTGGGCGATCGCGTAGCGCAGACGGCCGAGCTCGCCGGCGCGGATCGAGCGCGCGACGGCCTGGGCCTCCGGCGAGAATCGGAAGACGTGGCCCACCTGCAGGACGAGCCCGCGCGCGCGCGCCTCGCGCGCCAGCGCGAAGCCCTCGGCCGACGCGGACGTGACGGGCTTCTCGACGAACACGTGCTTTCCGCGGGCGAGCGCCGTGCGGATCATCTCCGCGTGGGCGTGCGCGGGCGTCACGATGTCGACGGCGTCGACCTCGTCCAGCACGTCGAGCCAGTTCGTGGCGGTGCGCTCGGACACGCCCGCGAGATGACGCGGATCGTGGTCGCAGACGACGATCTCAGCTGCGAGCTTCCGCCACGTCCGCAGATGATTCTGCCCGAAGCGTCCCAATCCGATCTGGAGCAGTCTCATTCTTCCTGTTCTTCTTGATGAGCATGAGGTTTCTGACGTACACGAACGCGTTCGGGAGGTAGGCGAGCGTGAACACCGGATCGTGCTTGTGGACGGCGTAGATCAGGAGGATGAACGTGCCGACGAGGCTCAGGTGCCAGAACGCGAGCGGGATCACGCTGTCGCCCGCCTTCTCGGACGCGATCCATTGGACGAGGAAGCGCGAGAAGAACGCGGCGTTGCCGAGGAAGCCGAAGGCGAGCCACGCCCACGAGTCCTGCCAGTTCATCGGGTGCTGCCCCCCTCCGCGCGGTTGGGTACAGGATGGGTCGGCAGCCAACAACCGGACCTGATGAAGGGGCCTTCATGCCGCGCCGCCCGCCCGCCGTGGGCCCCGAGCTCGAGCCGCGCGAGCGCGCCTTCGCCGCGCTCGCCCTCGTCTTCGCGATGGCCTGCCTGCTGTGGCGCCTGGTCGCGGAGCCCTTCGACCACGGCTACGTCCGCTACCTGGGACTCGCGGCCGAGATGCTCCGCTCCGGGGACTTCGTGGTTCCGCGCCTCGGCACCTGGGTCTACCTCCAGAAGCCGCCCCTCTTCGTGTGGATCGTGGCGGCGGCGGGGCGGATCCTCGGGCTCGAGGCAAGCCTCGTCCCCCACGCCCCGAACCTCCTCGCCCTCGGCCTCTCGGTCTTCTGGATGCTCCGCCTGGGCACGCGGCTCTTCGGCCGGCGCGACGCGGCCCTGGCCGCCGCCCTCGTCCTCCTCACCACCTTCGAGACGTTCTCGCTGCTGCGCGAGAAGCGGATCGACCCGCTCTTCGCCGCGTTCCTGCTCGGCGCCTTCGAGCGCCTCCATGCAGCATGGTGCGCCCAGCGAGACGGTCGTGACGCCGTCGCGCCGATGGCGGCCGCCGGCCTCTGGCTCGCCCTCTCGGCCCTCGTGAAGGGTCCCCTCGCGGTCGCGTTCTTCCTTGCCGTGGCCCTGCCGCTCTGCGCCTGGACGGGTGCTTGGCGGCTCCTCACCGGCGCTCGCGGTGCCGCCGCCGTCGCCGTCTTCTGCGCGATCGTGGCGATCTGGCCGGTGCTGCTCGTCGAGCGGCTGGGGCTCGGCGAGGCCCGGCGGCTCTTCGCCGCGACGGCCCTCACCACGCGCAAGGGCGGCACCTTCCACTACCTGCTGAACCTGCCGGGACAGATGGCGCCCTACACGATCTTCGCCCCGGCGCTCGTGTGGGCCGCCTGGAGCGGGCGGCGGCGCCTCGGCGAAGCGCCAGCCGGCTTGCGCTTCGTCCTGGTCTGGTTCGCTGCGCTCTTCGGCCTGCTCCATCTCTCGCCGATGAAGCACTCGCGCTACCTGCTGCCGGCCTTCGCCCCGCTCGCGCTCCTCGTGGTCGCGCTCTTCGCATCCCTCGAGAGACCGGGCCCGGCGCCGCTCGACACCGCCGCACGGCGGCTCCGAGACGTGGCGCTCCGCGTCGGCTTCGCGCTGTTCGGTGCGGCGGGCGCGGGCGCGCTCGTCGCTGCGCCCCTCCTTCCCGAAGGCGGCCTCGCGGTCGGGATCGCAGGGGCGCTCTGCGCCATCGGCGCATGGCTCGGATGGCAGCGCATCGGCCCGCGTGGAGACGAGCCCGGGGCCGAGAGGCCGGATCGGCCCCGCGACCGCCTGCCCGAGCTCCTCCTCCTCTCCCTCGTCGTCACGGTGGCCTGGAGCGCCTACGACGGCGGACGGGCCGAGCGATTCGCCGCGCGCTCGACCCTCCCGGCGGCGCGATCCGCCCTTGCCCGGCTGCGGAGCGGAGAGCCGGCCATCCTCGTGGATCTCGGCGAGAGCCAGGCCATCGCGGTCCAGGTGGTCGCGGGTCGCGGGCTCCCCTCGGCGCGAGACGTCACCGCGGCCGCCGCGTTCGTCGCGGCCGAGGGCGCGAAGGGAGCCGACACCGTCGCCCTCGTGACGCGCGCCGAACGGGCCGGAGCGCTCATCGCCGATCCGTCCTTCACGGTGCGCTCGACGGCGTCCTTCGAGCTCTCCGGGCGACCGCTCGTCGTGCTCGACGCGTCCCCGCGTCCGAGCCCTCCGCCCACGTCGCCTCGGCCTCCGGACTAGGACGGCGGCCCGGGCCTTCTCCCCTCGATGACCGGCTGTTCATCGACGAGCGGCTCATGATAGGCTCGGCGCGCCGTTCCAGTCCTGGGGGAAGCCATGCGCCCGCTGCTCCACCTCGCCTCCGCCGGCGCGCTCGCGGTCGCTCTCGTGCCGTGCTCTGCCCGCTCCGCGGTGTATCCGACCTGTGTCGGCCCGGTCTGCACCGACCCGACGGACTACGCCTCCTACCTGTTCGTGGCCCCGGGGCAGACACCGAACGACTTCGGCGGCGGCGACGTCTGGAAGTACTCCCCCTCGACCGGGATGAACATCCTCGGGGCGTGGCAGTACACGACCGGCCGGCCGGACGTTCACGACGCCGTGCTCGACAGCGGCATCCGCTGGAGCGACAGGGAGATCCGGAGCAAGGTCTGGATCAACGTCGCGGAGCTGCCGCGGCCCTGCGCCAACCCGACCCGGCCGACCGGCCGCCTCGCCTACGACTGCAACGGGGACGGCGTGGTCAACGTCGACGACTTCGTCGGGATCGGCCTCGTGGACCAGAACGGGAACGGCGTCCTCGACGCCGAGGACCTGATCCTCCAGTTCTCGAACGGCGTGGACGAGGACGGCAACGGCTACGTCGACGACATCGCCGGCTGGGACTTCGCCGACGACGACAACGATCCCTTCGACGCCGTCGACTACGGCCACGGCACCGGCGAGGCGAAGGACATGGTCGCCGAGGCCGACAACGGCGGCGGCTTCCCGGGCGTCGCGCCGAGCAGCTTCTTCGTACCGCTCAAGGTGAACGACAGCTTCATCGCCGTCGACACGGAGTTCGCGCAGGCCGTGGTCTACGCCGTCGACAACGGCGTCGACGTCGTCTCCTCCGCGCTCGGCACGATCTCCGCGTCGCCCGAGGCGCAGCAGGCGATCGACTACGCGTACCGCCGCGGCGTTCCGATCATCGCGAGCGCCGCCGACGAGCAGAGCCGCCACCACAACTACCCCTCGAACTTCAACCATACGATCTGGGTGAACTCGATCCGCGACGGCGACGGGACCTTCGCCGACAGCACGTTCGGCGGCGTGAAGGACTACACCGTCCAGAACGGCTGCACGAACCACGGCGGACGCGCGTGGACCGCGATCTCGTCGACGGCCTGCTCGTCCGAGGCGACGGGCCGCTCCGCCGGCATCACACTCCTGCTCCTCTCCCACGGCAGGAACCTGATGGAGCGCGGGCTGCTCCAGCCGTATCCCGGGACGACGAGGCCCTTCTCGGCGGAGGAGGTACGCCAGCTCTTCCGGCTCTCGGCCGAGGACATCGACCAGAGCACGAAGCCCCCGCTCCAGCCGGGCGGCGTGGGCGCGATCGTGAACGCGCTGCTCTCCGCGCCGGGCTTCCCGTTCATGTCGTCCTGGTTCCCGACGCAGGCGGGCTGGGACCAGTACACGGGGTGGGGTCGCCCGAACGTCGCCCACATGCTCGAGGCCGTGTCGGCGGGAAACATCCCGCCCGAGGCGGACCTCGCCGGGAGCCTCGCCTGGTTCGACACGATCGATCCGGTGCGGACGCCGAGCGTGCCGGTCGTGGGAAGCGCCGCCGCGGTCCGGGCCGGCGGCCGCTTCTCCTACGACGTCGAGGTCGGCTGCGGCGTCCAGCCGACGTCGTTCACCCGGATCGGCGGGGGCAGCGCGTCCTCGAAGATCGACCACGGCGTGCTCGCGACCTGGAGCCCGGCCGCCACGGCCGAGGCGTGCGGATTCGATCCGACGGCGCGCCTCTCCGACCCCGACGGCCACACCGTGCAGCTCAAGCTCACGGTCACCGATCCGCAGGGTCGGACCGGCATCGACCTGCGCACGGTCGCGATCCATCGCGATCCGACGGAGCACTTCGCGCCGATCGTGCTCGGGGCGTCGGGCGAGGCGTCCTCGGCGCTCGCCGACGTGGACCGTGACGGCGTGCAGGAGATCGTCGTCGGCACGGGCTCGGGCGCGCTGCACGTGATCCGCGGCAGCGACGGCAAGGAGCTGCCGGGATTCCCGGTCTTCACGAATCGCGTCGCGGCCGCCCATCACGTCGCGCCCGGCACGGGCTTCGCGACGCACGAGGTCGACGTGCCGCACGAGGCGATCGTCGCGAGCGTCGCGGCCGACGACATCGACGGCGATGGGAGCGTCGAGATCGTGGCGGCGAGCACCGAGGGACGTCTCTACGTCTGGGATGCCTTCGGCCGGCGTCGCCCGGGCTTCCCCGTCACGTCGAATCCGCTCTTCTCGAGCGATGCCGTCCACGACCGCTTCAACGACGCCGACCCGGGCTTCGGAAGCGCCCCCGTCCTCGTCGATCTCGATCCGCCGGGACCGTCGAACGACGGCAAGCTCGAGATCCTCGAGGCGGGGCTCGACGGGCACCTCTACGCGTGGCACGCCGACGGCTCGCCCGTCGCGGGGTTCCCGGTGCGCCTCGCCGACCGCACGGAGGTCGACCTCGATCCCGTCACCGGCAAGGCGACGCCGAAGAGCGGCAGCGGCGCGGACGAGCGTCTCACCAAGGTGTTGAGCTCGCCGGCGGTGGCGGACCTCGACGGCGACGGCACCGTCGAGATCGTGGTCGCGACGAACGAGGAGTACGGGCACTACCTCGACGGCTTCTTCTCGGACTCGCAGCTGCTCCAGGTCCTGCTGAGCGCCGGGCAGCTCGGCCTCGACCTCGGCGGCTTCAGCCTCGGCACCGCGGGCCGCATCTACGCGCTCCACCACGACGGCGAGCTGCACGCGGGCGGCCCCTTCCTGCCGGGCTGGCCCGCGAAGGTGCCGCTGCTCGCGCCCGGGCTCCTCCCGACGGTGGCGACCGGCACGCCGGGCTCGCCCGCGATCGCCGATCTCGACGGGCACGGCCGGATCGCGATCGCGATCTTCGCGGCGGCGGGGCCCGTCCTGCTGCTGAACCCCGACGGCACCCCGACCCTGGGCTCGGTCGGAGGCTCGCCGCGCGTGCTGCCGATCGACTTCCCGAACGGCGGCTTCCCGGCCATTCCCGCGACCGCCGGCTCGGCCGACGCGCCGTTCTTCGGCGCCCTCGGCTCGGGCGCCTTCGGCGACATCACGGGCGACGGCAAGCCCGAGTACGTGGCGCCGACGGGCGGCATCCGCGCGCTGCTCGACGTCGGCGTTCCCGCGAGCCAGGAGTTCGGCGACCACTCCATCACCGCGTGGGACCCGAACGCCGGGACCCTCCTGCCCGCGTTCCCACGCAAGATGGACGACATGCAGTTCCTCTCGAGCCCGGCCCTCGCCGACGTCGACGGCGACGGCGTGGCGGAGATCGTCCAGGGCAGCGGCGCCTATCTCGTGCACGCCTATCGGAGCGACGGCAGCGAGCCCGCCGGCTGGCCGAAGTTCACCCACGGCTGGATGATCCCGGCGCCCACGGCGGGCGACGTGGACGGCGACGGGAAGATCGAGATCGTCGCGAACTCCCGCGAGGGCAAGCTCTACGTCTGGGACACGCCCGCGCCCGCGACGGACGCGGCCATCCCGTGGCAGGGCTTCGGCGGGAACCGCCGACACACGAAGAGCCTGCTCGAGCCGGTGTCGGCCACGGCCACCGCGGGCGATCCGATCCAGGGTCTCGTCTGGACCCTCGAGTCGATCGACGGCGCGCTTCGCGATCGCGTGGGCCATGCGACGGGCGCCGCAGCCCGGATCCTCCGGACCTCGTTCACCGGCTTCGCAGTGCGGCTCGCGATCTTCGCGATCGAGCACGATCTCGCGTCGATCGTGCCGGCGGTGCTGCCCTACGTGGAGCAGGGGCTGCGGCTGCCGACGCCCGTGAGGCCGCTCCTCTCCGATCTGCACGACGAGTTCGTGGCGGGCTTCGATCGGGCCGTGCATCGGGGCGCGAGCGGTCTCGTATGCCGCAGCGGCGACGAGCGCTGCATGCAGGCGAAGCAGCGCGCGGCCTCGTATGTCGCCGCCGGCGACGCCGCGCTCCGCAGGGGCCAGACGACCCTGGGCTACGCGAGCTGGGCGAAGGCCGTCGCGCTGCTGCTGCCGTACTACTGATCGCGGCCGCCTCGGGGCCCGCGCGCGTCGAGTCCCGGGGCGGTCGAATCCCCTTGCGCTAAGGTCGAAGCTTGCCGGGCCCGCCCTGGCCCGGCACTGCCTTCGTCTCCACCTCTCGCGCAAGGAGCCGAGCCCGCATGGCCTCCCCCGTCACCGAAGCGGCCGTCCTCGCCGCGCTCCGCCCGATCGTCGATCCGGACTTCGGCCGGAGCATCGTCGATCTCGGCTTCGTGAAGGCGCTGCGCATCGACGGCGGCCGCGTCGCCTTCACGATCGAGCTGACGACGCCGGCGTGCCCGGTGAAGGCGGAGTTCGAGCGAGCCGCGAGGGAGCGCGTGGCGGCGCTTCCCGGTGTCGAGTCCGTCGAGGTCACGATGAGCGCGAACACGCGCGGCCGCGCGGCGGCAGCGCCGTCGCCCCAGGGCGTCGCGCTCCCTGGAGTGCGCAACACCATCGCCGTCGCGTCGGGCAAGGGCGGCGTCGGGAAGAGCACCACCGCGGTGAACCTCGCCCTCGCGCTCCGGGAGACGGGCGCCAGCGTCGGCATCATGGACGCCGACGTGTACGGCCCCTCGCTCCCCCTGCTGCTCGGCGTGCAGGGCCGCCCGCACAGCGAGAACAAGCGCATCTTCCCGCTCGAGGGCTACGGCATGAAGCTCATGTCGATGGGCTTCTTCGTGACCGAGAGCTCGCCCGTGATCTGGCGCGGGCCGATGGTCCACGGGCTGATCCGCCAGTTCCTGACCGACGTCGAGTGGGGCGAGCTCGACTACCTCGTGATCGACCTTCCGCCGGGCACCGGCGACGCGGCGCTCACGCTGACCCAGATGGCGCCCCTCTCCGGCGCGGTGATCGTCACCACGGCGAACGACCTGTCGCTGATCGACGCGCGCAAGGGTCTCAAGATGTTCGAGAAGGTGCAGGTGCCGGTGCTGGGCGTGATCGAGAACATGTCGTACTTCGTCCCGCCCGACGCGCCCGGGAAGCGCTACTACATCTTCGGCCAGGGCGGCGGGAAGCGGATCGCCGAGGAGCTCGGGGTCGACTTCCTGGGCGAGGTGCCGATCGATCCGCGCGTGGTCGAGGGCGGAGACAAGGGCCGGCCGATCGTCGTCCACGCGCCGGACTCCGACGCGGCGGCGGCATTCCGCTCCCTCGCGGGCATGATCGCGCGCAAGCTCTCCGTGCTCGCCGCCGAAGGGCCGGCCGTCGCCGACGCCAGCATCGTCTGGGTGAGCGACCCACAGTAGGCCCCATGGCGAGGGAGCTGCGCGGCGCGTGCCACCTCCAGCTCGCGTTCTCGATCGGCGCGGGCGTCGACCTCGATGCGGCGCAGCGGCTGGTGCGCGAGCAGGCGCAGCGTCCCGGCCTGGGTCAGAGCCCGCGCGTCCCCCGCTACTTCGACTTCGATCCGCGCCCGCTCGAGATCACCGACCGCGACGCGCCGCCGTTCGTCCTCGGTGTCCCGGGCTTCGGGCCGGCCGGACCGGGCCGCCTCAAGATCTTCGACTTCGGCTCGGCGTCCCTCGAGCTCGCGATCCCGCTCGCGCATCCCGCGGGCGACGTCGTGCAGCTCGCGTCGGCGCTGTACGAGGACCAGGCGCTGCGCGACGAGGCGCGACGGCGCGTCGAGGCCGTCGTGCGCCTGCTCGCGAGCGCGATCGAGACGCCCGCCGTCTCGGAGGAAGTGGAGCAGTACCTGGTCTTCTCCTTCTCGCGCGACGGCGACGGACCGGTCCCCGCGGCGTGGCTGCGCGAGCCGGACCTCCGGCTCGCGGCGGCGCGGCTCCTGCGCTGCGAGGCGGGCGGCCTCGCCGAGGAGCAGGTCGCCGACGCGCTCGCGCCCCACGCCCAGTACCGGCCGGAGGACCTCGCCCTCGTCGACCGCGAGGCCGCGATCCTCGTGGGCGGCGGCATGGACGACGAGCGGGCCGTGCTCGAGTTCGCGAACGTCGAGCTGCTCGAGATGCGGCTGCTCGACAAGAAGCTCGACCGCAGCCTCGAGCAGGCGTACCTCCTCGTCCGACGCCGCGGCGTGTTCGGTCGCACGGCCGAAGGCCTGCGTCGCGTCGCCGAGCTCCGGATCGACGGCACCATGGAGTTCGAGAGCGTGAACAACGCGCTCACGTTGTTCGGCGACCAGCACCTGGCCCGCGTGTACGACCTCGCGAAGGAGCGCTACGGCCTGCCGCAGCTCGATCAGGGCATCCTGCGCAAGCTCGAGACCCTGCAGGACATCTACGAGATGACCGCCGAGACCCGCAACATGCGCGCGCTGCTCTTCCTCGAGGTCGTGGTGGCCGTGCTGATCGCCCTCGAGATCCGCTGGGGCGAGCTCGGGCGCTCCCTCGCGGCGCTCGTCGGCCGCTAGCCCGCGCGCGCGCCGCCGCGTCAGTAGTCGAGGTTCCAGAGCACGTCGGCCGAGGAGCCTTCCTCGGTCGAGTAGCGGCTCTCGAGGCTCCAGCGCGGCGTGAGACGCCACTGCACGCGGACCTCGTTGCCCTCCGTCTCGCCGTATCCCTGGCCGTACTGCACGAAGACCTGATCGCTCACCCAGCGCCCGACGGCGAGCGTGCCGCCCTGGCCCTTCTCGCTCGAGACGGCCTCGAGCGTGTCGATGCGGAGCGTCGGGCCGAGGAACGCGTTCAGCTGCTCGAGGGCGGCGCCCCCCGTCGTCTGGGCGACGAACGACTGGAGCGCGCCGGACTCGCTGCGCCCGAGCTGGTCGCGCGTGCGCCCGAACAGGAGCAGCGCGAGGATGTCGCGCTCCGGGTAGGGCGGCTCGCTCGTGAGATGCACGGCCGGGTGCGACGCCCGGCCCGTGACGGCGACGAAGATCCGGACGCCACCGGCACGGCCCGAGGCCTTCACGTCGAGCAGCGGGTCCACCTCGGCGCGCCCGTCGAAGCTCACCTTCGAGGGCTCGATCGTGAACAGGCGCCCCTGGGCGCGGTAGCTCCCCTGCACGGTCGAGAGCGTCCCGCTGAGACCGAGCAGCGCGCCGGCGTCCTTCTTCGCCTGCAGGTCGCCGGCGATCTCGACGTTCGCGCCCTCTCCCACGACCCAGCTGTCGTGCGGCACCTTGATCGAGACGTCGACGGTGGAGTCCGCCAGAGGACCGGTCGGGGCCCCGGGCCGCAGCGGGAGCTCTCCGCGGGCGAGGCGCGGCGTCTCGCCCGGCTCGATCACCGTGATCTCGCGCAGCAGCGGATCGCCCGACGCGCGGAGGTAGAGCCGCAGCTCCTGGAGCGTGACGCCGCCGGTCGCCGCGAGCGCCTCGATCGGGCCCTCCACGTCGATCCGCCCCTGCGCCAGGAAGCGAAGCTCCGTCCGGTAGCGGACGAGGTAGCGATCGAGGTCGAGCCGGAGCTCCGCGCGCTCCGGTCGGACACCATCGAGCGTCACGACGCCCGAGAGCGTCGCGCTTCCGCCTTCGGCGTCGACGAGCTTCACTTCCTCCACGCGAAGCGCCGCGCCCTCGACCGCGATCCGGCCGTCGAGCGGGCCGAGCCGCTGGCCGAGGGCGGCGACGTCGAGCTTCGCGCCGCGGACCGCGAGCGCGCCGCGGACGGGCGCACCTCCGCGCAGCTCGAGGGAGAGGTCGGCGCGCCCCTCGAGGTGCGTCACGTCCGGCGCGACGAAGGGATCGAGGAGCGCGAGGTCGAAGGCGTCGCCCACCAGCGAGAGCGACGCGCCCTCGCGTCGCAGCGCCTCTTGCGGGTCCAGGCCGGGGCGCCAAGGAAGGGCGAGCGTGCCCGAGAGGAGCTCGCGGCCGAGGCCGAGGAGGCGCGCGTCGCCGCGCAGCATGCCGGCGTCGGTGCGCAGCGTCGCTTCGAGCATGTCGGCGTGGAAGCGATCGAAGCGGGGATTGCGCCAGGCGAGGCGGCCCGAGACCGCCGGCCGCGGCAGCGGACCGTTCGCGGCGAGGTGGAGCTCGAGGATCCCGCCCAAGCTGTGGCCCTGGCCGACGAGCGGCGAGAAGGGCGCGAGCGCGAGCTCGGGAAGCTCGACGCGGAGGTCGCGGACACCGTCGGGATCGATCTGTCCCACGAGCGTCGCGACGGCGCCCTTCGGACCGCGCAGGCTCGCGGCCTCGACGCGCACGCCCTCCCCTTCGCGCCGCAGCAGCAGGGGCGCGATCGCCTCGACGGTGAGCGTCTTCCCGCGCACCGCGAAGGGCGACACGCGGACGAGGACACCGTCGTCGCTCTCCGCCCGGAGCCGGATCGTGCCGAGCTCGAGGCCCGCGGCGACGAGGGAGCGCGTGTCGAGGTCGACCCGGCCGTGCGGGCGCGCGACCGGGCCCGCGAGCTCGGCCGCGAGGCGCGCCCCGCCCTGGAGGCCGAAGGGCTTTCGTCCGAGCAGGGGAGCGAGCGCGTCGAGGGCGGCCAGATCGACGAGGTCGGCGTCGAGCGTGAGCGCGCGGATGCGCTCGCGCTCGCCGTCTCCGCGGGCGCTCACGCGGCCGAAGGATCCCTCGAGCGCCGCCTCGGCGACGTCGAAGGCGCCGGCGTCGTAGCGGGCGCGCAAGCGCCCACTGTCGAGCCGGAGACGCCCGAGCCGCGAGGCGTCGAGCGTGAGGTCGGCGGACAGCCTGCCCTGCGCGACGGGCGCGCCGGACGCACGCAGCGCCTGGAGCGTTCCGTGCACCTGGAGCGAGCCCGCGAGCTCGGGCCGCGCGAGGAGGACGCCGAGATCGAGCTCCCGCGCATCGATCGCGAGGTCGAGGGCGCCGCCGGCGCCCTGCCCGAGCCAGGGCGCGAGGTCGGTCGCGCCCGAGATCCGGGCGCGTCCGAATCCGCTCTCGAGGGAAGCCCGCTCCAGGCGGAGCCGCGAGCCCTGGAGCGCGAGGGCGAGCGTCGCGCCGTCGAGCCGTCGGCCTGCGACGCTTCCGGGTGACACCGCGACCTCGAGGGTCGCCTTGGCGGGCCAGCCCGGCGGGCGGCCGTCGAGCGGGACGACGAGCCCCGAGAGGGTGGCGTCGGCCCGGGCCTCGAGACGGCTCGGAGCACCCTCTTCGGTGAAGGCGAGCTCGAGCTTCGCGTCGTGCGCGTCGAAGGCACGCAGCTCGAGGACCGTCGGCACGAGCTCGTCCCAGAAGGCCGGCTCGCCGGGCGGAGGCCGCGGCGCCCGCGCGCGCTCCCAGGAGAACCCGCCGGGCTCCTCGTGGGAGAGCGAGAGCACGAGCCCTTCCGCGTGCACCTCTTCGAGCACGGCCCGGCGCACGAGGAGCGCGCGCAGGTCGAGCCGGACGCGCAGCCGGTCGACACGAAGGGGCGTTGCGCCCGCCGCCTCGACCCGCACGTCCCGCATCACGAGCGTCGGCAGGAGCGGCCCCTCGAGGGCCCCGATCTGCACGCGCGCCGCGATGCCGATCTGCGCGAAGGCCTCGCCGAGGCCGCTCTCGAGCAGGATGCGCGCGCGCTCGCGCAGCGTTCCCCGCTCGAGGGCGCGCAGCGCGAAGACCGTGCCTGCGACGAGCGCCAGCAGCACCGCGCCCACGACGAGGCTCGCCGCGATCGTGCGCTTCACCCCGGGCCGCATCAGAACGCCTGCCCGACGGAGAGCCAGATCCGGTGGCCCTGCACCCGGCTCGGCGCATTCACGGGGAAGCCCACGTCGAAGCGCACCGGGCCGATCGGCGTCGCGTAGCGCAGGCCGAAGCCCGGCGAGCAGCGCAGCTTCCCCGGCTTCCAGTCGTAGGAGCGGTGAGAGAGCTCGCCCGCGTCGAGGAACACCACGCCGCCGAGGTCGGGGAAGCGCTTCCAGAGCGGAACGCGGAGCTCGGCCGAGGCGAGGAGCTCGCTCGCGCCGCCGATCGCCTTGCCCTCGTCGTCCACGGTGCCGAGCCGCTGGTAGCCGTAGCCCCGCACGGTCCCGCTCCCGCCGGCGTAGTAGAGCTTCGTGATGGGAAGCTCGTCCGTCGCCGCGCCGCCCACGGCGTCGATCGTACCCACCGCGACCCGCCCGGCGAGGACGGTCGGTCCGAGCGGCAGATAGCCCCGCGTGTCGAAGGTCGCCTTCGCGTAGTCGAGGTCGCCGCCGAGGAAGCGGGCGCCCGGCTCGAGCGAGAGCTCGCTCCAGATCCCGCGGCGCGGATCGAAGAGATCGTCCGTCGAGATGAAGCGCAGCGCGAGGTCGAGGTGGCCCAGGTTCATGGTCTGCTCGGGATTGTCGAAGGCGCGGTTCGCGGCGCCGGTGACGTCGGTGACGCGGACGTGCTCGAACGCGTAGCCCGCGAAGCCGCTCCAGCCCGGGCCGAGGGGCCACTCGACGCCGGCGCGGCCCGCGAGCTCCGTGGCGTCGTAGGCGGGCACGGTCTCGTTCGAGAGGCGCGCGCGCAGCACCACGTTCGTGTCGTGCACGGGGATCCGGGGCTCGCGCAGCGTCGCGGCGAACTCGCGGGTCAGGGCCGACGCGCTGCCTCCCACCTCGAGCGGGTCGGCCCGGCCGAACACGTTGCGGTGGATCCAGGCCGCCTGGACGCGCACCTTGTCGACCGTCCCGACGCCGAGGCCGATCCGCACGCTTCGCAGCGGGCGCTCGTCGAGCTCGACCAGGATCGGCCGACTCAAGGTCGTGTCGGGCGTGAGGGTCGCGCTCCTGCGGCGGTCGGCCTCCACGTCGCGGGAGCCGTCCTGCGTGAGCGGCACGAGCGTCACCGAGCGGAAGACGCCGAGGTCCGCGATCTGGTCCTGGCTGAGCTGGAGCTTCTCCCGCGACCAGGGCTCGCCGGGCGCGATCGCGAGCTCCCGCCGCACGAGGGACTCGTCGACGCTCGCGAGGCCCTCGACGCGGATCTCGCCGAAGCGCACGAACGCCCCCGGGTGCACGCGCCACCACACGACCGCCGTGCGGCGCGCGACGTCGACCTCCCCGCCGCCCGTGAGCGACGCGTCGGGGAAGCCCTCGTCGGCGAGCCCGTCGAGGAGCTGCTGCTTCGCCTTGCCGTAGTCGGCGACGCGGAACACGGCGCCGTCGTGGAGCGGAAAGTCGTGGAGGAGCCGCGCGCGCCAGCGGGCGTCGCCGCCCGGCAGCTCCGACAGGTCGACGCCCCAGGCGTAGAGCCGGACCGGCGGACCCTCGTCGACATGGATCGTGATCCGGACGGCGTGCCCGTCCTCTCGCCACTCGAGCGTGTAGCTCGCCCTGGCGAGGTAGTACCCCTGCTCGCGACAGGCGTCGACCACCCGCTGCATGTCGCTCTCGAGCGTCGTCGGGTCGTACTCGGGACGCGGCGAGAAGAGCCGCCAGCGCGGCCGCGCCTGGGTGAAGAGGTGGCCGTTCACGTCGGCGGCGGAGAGGTCGTGGAGGCCCGTCCAGGAGATCGAGTCCACCACCTGCGCGGGCTCCGGCGCGCGCGAGAAGAATCCGTCGGCGAGCGCCGGCGCGGCAGCGAGGAGCAGCGCGGCCGCGAGGACGAGCGCTCGCACGCCCCGCCGCCCGCGCTACTCGCCCACGAGGAGATCGGTATGGATCACGGGGACGGGCCCGACGGGCCCCTTCGCGATCCGCGTCAGGTAGTCCTGGTAGGTCATGCGCTCGAGCGTGAAGCGCGCGTCGGGCTCGAAGAAGGAGTCGGGGATCTCGAGGCCGCGCTCGTAGTTGAAGATCGTGGTGGCGCTCTCCCCCTCGCCGCGGCGGAACGTCTCGAGCTTCACGAGGAGCTGCTGCGGATCGTTCGTGACCCAGGCGGTGTGCTTGCCCTGGGCGTCGGTCAGCCGGTAGACCACGACCTCGCGGCCGCCGATGCGCTCCGTCCCCACCTTCTCCGCGCCGCGGGCGATCAGCTCTCGGCCCTCGTTCGCCATCGGGCGGCCGCCCTTCGCGTCCGCCGCCAGGGCCTTCGGGCTGCGCTGGATCGCGACGCCCACGCCGGAGAGACCGTCGATCGCGTAGTAGGTGTCGCCGCTCACGAAGGTCATCACGAGGTGGCCGGCGACCACGGACTCGGAGCGCAGCTTGCGACCCTTCGACCAGAAGTGGGAGACCTGGAAGCCGTTCGTGCCCTGGGCCACGCCTTCGACGTACCATGTGTCGGGCTCCTCGGCCCTTGTCGCCGCGACGGCGGCGAGGCAATCGGCGAAGAGGAGCGCCCCGAGCGCGAGCGCGGCGAAGCGGAGCGGAGCGCGGGTGATGCAGTCCATGGCCGCCGATCTTACCATCGCGCGCCGTGCGGACCGCGCTCTCCATCGCGGGCTCGGATCCGACCGGCGGCGCCGGTCTCCAGCTCGATCTCCAGGTCTTCCGCGCGCTCGGCGTCCACGGAGCCGGCGTCGTGACCGCGCTCACGGTGCAGGACACGGCGAGGGTCCACCGCGTGCTGCCCGCGTTCCCGAACGTCGTGCTCGAGCAGCTCCGCACGCTCCTGCGCGACCTGCGACCGGACGCGGTGAAGCTCGGCATGCTCGCGACGGACGACGTCGCGCGCTCCGTCGAGCTCGGCCTCGCGGAGCTCTTCGCGCCACCGCCCGACGACGCGCGACCCGCTCCGCCCCTCGTGGTCGATCCCGTCCTCGCCGCGAGCGACGGCACGCCGCTCCTCGAGCGACGCGCCCGCGGCACGCTCGTGCGGATCCTCGCCCACGCCACGCTCGTGACGCCGAACCTCCCCGAGGCCGCGGCGCTCACCGAGCTCGACGTCTCGAGCGAGGCCGGCGCGGCCGCCGCGGGAAGGCGGCTCGTGGAGGAGACGGGCGTCGCGGCGGCCCTGGTGAAGGGCGGCCATCGCGAGGGCCCCCCTCACGATCTCTTCGTGACGCGCGACGGCGTCGGCCTGCACGTCGAGCGGCTCGAAGGCGAGCGCATCGGCGGGGGGCGCGTCCACGGCACGGGATGCGCGCTCGCCTCGGCGATCGCCGCCGGGCTCGCGCAGGGCCGCTCGCTGCGCGACGCGGTGCTCGCCGCCCGCGCGTTCCTGCGCGAGGCGATCCGGCGCGCGGAGGCGCCGGGCCGCGGCGCCCGACTCCTCGTGTTCCCGTGAGCGACGCGCCGGCCGCGGAGTACGCGCGCCGCCTCGCCCTGCGGCGCGAGGGTGCGGCGCGCCTCGCCGCGCGCGAGCGCCGGCTCTCGAACGCCCGCCTCGGCGTCTTCGCGCTCGGCGTCTCCCTCGCGATCGCCGTCTTCGCCACGGAGCGCCTGTCGGCCGCGTGGCTCCTCGTGCCCGCGGCGGTCTTCGTGGCCCTGGTCGTGCGACACGATCGGGTGATCCAGGCGCGCGTCCGCGCCGAGCGTGCCGCGTCGTTCTACGAGCGCGGCCTCGCGCGACTCGAGCGACGCCCGCGCTCCGACGGCGACGGAGGCGAGCGCTTCCTCGACCGCGATCACCTCTACGCCGCCGACCTCGACCTGTTCGGGCGGGGCTCCCTGTTCGAGCTCCTGTGCAGCGCGCGCACGCGCGCAGGCGAGGAGAAGCTCGCGGATTGGCTGCGCGCGCCGGCTTCGCCCGCGGAGGTGCGGGCGCGCCAGGAGGCGGTCGCGGAGCTCCGCAGCCGGCTCGACCTGCGCGAGTCCCTGGCGCTGCTGGGCGACGACGTGCGGGCGGGCCTCGCGCCCGACGCGCTCGCCGCCTGGGGCACCGCGCCTTCGGTCGGCGTGGCGCGAGGGCTGCGCCTCGCGCTCGCTGCTGCGGCCGCGCTGACCGCGGGGAGCCTCACCGCGACGCTCGCCGGGCTGCCGCTCCTCCCGCTCTTCGGGGCCTTCGTCGCGCTCGAGATCGGGCTCGCCGCGTCCCAGCACCGGCGCGTGCGGGCGGTCGTCGCGAGCGTGGGCCGCCCGGGCCGCGATCTCTCGCTCCTGGCGCAGCTCCTCGCGCGCATCGAGGCCGAGCGCTTCTCGTCGCCGCGCCTCGTCGCGCTGCGTGCCGCGCTCGATACGGCGGGGCTTCCGCCGTCGCGACGCGTCGCCCGGCTGCGCCTCCTGGTCGAGCTCCTCGACGCCCGGCGCAATCAGCTCTTCGCGCCGATCGCCGCACTCACCCTGTGGACGACGCAGCTCGCCCTCGCGATCGAGCGCTGGCGCCAGCGCTTCGGGCCGGCGGTCGTCGGCTGGCTCGCGGCCGTCGGCGAGCTCGAGGCGCTCTGCGCCCTCGCGGGCTTCGCCTACGAGCATCCCGCCTGCCCGTTCCCGGAGATCGTCGAAGACGGGCTCTTGTACGAGGCGAGCGGCCTCGTCCATCCGCTCCTCCCACCCGACCGCGCGGTCCCGAACGACGTCGGCTTCGACGGAACGCTCCGTCTCCTCCTCGTGTCGGGCTCGAACATGTCGGGCAAGAGCACGCTCCTGCGGAGCGTGGGGGTGAACGCGGTGCTCGCCCTGGCGGGCGCGCCGGTCTGCGCGTCGCGCCTGCGCCTCTCGCCCCTCGTGCTCGGCGCCTCGATCCGCGTGCAGGACTCGCTGCAGGAGGGCGCGTCGCGCTTCTACGCGGAGATCACGCGCCTCGGCCGGATCGTGCGGCGCGCCGGAGAGCAGCCGCCGCTCCTCTTCCTGCTCGACGAGATCCTCGCGGGCACGAACTCCCACGATCGCCGGATCGGAGCCGCCGCGATCGTCCGAGGGCTGCTCGACCGGGGCGCCGCGGGGCTCGTCACCACCCACGATCTCGCCCTCGCGAAGATCGCCGAGGAGCTCGCGCCGCGGGCCGCGAACGTGCACTTCGAGGACCAGCTCGTCGACGGCGAGATGCGGTTCGACTATCGACTCCACGCCGGCGTCGTATCGCACAGCAACGCGCTGGCGCTGATGCGGGCCGTCGGCCTCGACGTCTGAAGCGCCGACCGTCCCGAAAATTCCCCCTTCGCGACACCGCGCTGATCTATCCTGCGGCGACCCTGGGGAGGGGAGAGTGTTGGGGGCCTCGGCCGCCGTCCGCCTGCTCGCGCTCGTCGCTGTCCTCACCGTCTTCGCACCGCAGCGTGCGGCCGCCGTCCTGATCGCCTCGGGCGACGGCACGGGCAACACCACCGCTCCGCGCGACGACCCCGGCTGGGCCAACGTGGGCGTCCAGACCGTGGGGAGCCTGACCGCGATCTACCTCGGGAACGGCTGGGTCCTCACCGCAGGCCACGTGGGAATCGGCACGGTCCGCTTCCGCGGCGTGGACTACGCACCGCTACCGGGCTCGGGCCACACGCTCGTGTTCTCGGGCACGACGCTCTCCGACCTCCTCCTCTTCCGCCTCGTCGACGAGACGGGCCTCCCGAGCCTGCCCGTGCGCGCGGCCCCGCCTGCGGCGAATGCGACGGTGACGCTCGTCGGGAACGGACAGGGCCGCGGCGCCGCGACGTCGTACGGCGGCCACGCGGGCTTTGGATGGCTCGCGTCCCGGACGCTGCGCTGGGGCACGAACCAGGTGGCCGAGCGCTATCTCGACGCGCGGCTCGGATCCGTGGTGACACGCGCCTTCAGCACGACCTTCGACGTCCCCGGCGGCACGACCGACGAGGCGCAGGCCGTGGTCGGCGACTCCGGCGGCGCCGTCTTCCTCAAGAACGGAGCGACGTGGGAGCTCGCGGGCATGCTGTTCGCCGTCGACGCCTACGACGGCCAGCCCGCGAACACGTCGCTCGATGGAAACTCGACCTACGCGGCCGATCTCTCCTTCTACCGCTCCCAGATCCAGGCCATCGTGAACGTCCCGGCCTGCCGCGACGGGCTCGACGACGACCTCGACGGGAAGACCGACTGGCCCGACGACCCCGGCTGCAGCAGCCCGGACGACGTCTCCGAGCGCTACGCATGCGAGGATCAGCTCGACGACGACGGGGACGGGCTCATCGACTATCCGCTCGATCCGGGCTGCGCGGCGCCCACCGTCGACGTGGAGAACCCGCCGTGCCAGAACGGCATCGACGACGACGGCGACGGCCTCGTCGATTCCGCCGACCCGCAGTGCTCGCAGCCCTGGATGGGATCGGAGAAGCCGGTGAAGGGATGCGGCCTTCTCGGACCCGAAGCCGTGCTCGCGCTCGTCCTCCTGCGTTGGCGCGCGCGGCGGCGCTGAGCGCGCAGGCGCTACCAGGCGCGCAAGCGGCGGAACGCCTCCGACGGGACTCCGGCGCGCTGGCTCCAGAGCGCCGCGCGCGCCTCGGCGTCGCGCAGCAGCATGCCCGGGTCCTGGCTCTCGTGGGCTTCGAGCGCCAGGCGCTTCGCCTCGGCGTGCTCCGCGATCGGCACGAAGTGGTCGGGCTCCGCCGTGTCGAAGAGCCAGATCTCCCGCACGAACCACGGCTGGAGGCCCGCGGCGACCTGGTCCGGATAGAACGCCGCGAGCCCCGCGCGCGGGTAGATCGCGTCGAGCACGCCCGTCCCGGCCGCGCGGTGGTCGCTGTGGCCGAGGCGGTCGACGTCGCCGACGCGAAGCCAGAGCGTCGTCGGATCGTGGGCCAGCACGAGCTCCGGCCGCGCGCGGCGGATCTCGCGCACGAGCTTGCGTCGCAGGTCTTCCTCCGCGGTGAGCTCGCCGTCGCGGAAGCCGAGGAACAGGAGCTGGCGGCAGCCGAGCGCCGCGGCGGCCCGCTCGGCCTCCGCGCGTCGCCGCGCCGGGAGATCCGTCACGCCCGCGCCGCCGCCGCGCGCGCCGTCGGTACACACCGCGAGCGTCACCTCCGCGCCGCCGGCGCGCAGGCGCGCGACGGTGGCTCCCGCCGCGAACTCCACGTCGTCGGGATGGGCGCCGATCGCGAGCACGCGGGCGGGTCGCTCGGGCGGCGGCGGCAGCGCCGTCACCGGCGCGACTCGAGCTTCGCGAGGAGCTTCTCGTAGAAGCCGCCGAAGCCGCCGTTGCTCATGCCGAGCACGACGTCGCCCGGCTCGAGGTCGGCCGCGAGGCGGGTCGCGATCGCGTCGGCGCCGTCGATCGCCTCGGCTGCGATGCCGCGCGCGCACAGGTCGCTCGCGAGCTCCGCGGCGGAGAAGCGCTCCGTCACCTCGCCCGTCGCGCTGTAGATCGGCGTGTCGGGCACGACGGCGACCACCGCGCGTGCGACGCCGTCGAAGGCGCGCGCGTACTCTGCCTGGAAGACCTTGCGCCGGCTCGTGTTCGTCCGAGGCTCGAAGACCGCGACCAGGCGCCGCCCGGGGTACTTCGCGCGCACCGCGGCGACGGTCTCGCGGACCGCGGTCGGATGGTGGGCGAAGTCGTCGAGCACCGTCACGCCGCCGATCTCGCCGCGCACCTCCTGCCGCCGCTTCACGCCGGCGAAGCGCGGGAGCGCAGCGATCGCCTCGGCGAGGGGCACGCCGACCGCGTCGACCACCGCGAGCGCGGCCAGCGCGTTCTCGACGTTGTGCCGTCCGTGGAGCGGCGCGAAGACGGCTCCGAAGTCGCCGCCGTCGCGGGAGAGGGCGAAGCGCGTGCCCTCGGGCGTCGTCGCGAGGATGCGCGCCCGGAAGCCCGACGCCCCGCGCGGCGCCGGCGCCTCGCCGACGTCCACCCCGTAGGCGACGACCCGGCACGGCGCCTTCTCGATCACGTCGCGGACGCCGGCGTGGTCGGTCGCGGCGACGATCGTGCCGTCCGCGGGCATTCCGGCCACGAGCTTGCGGAAGGCCTGCTTCACGTGGTCGAGGTCGCGATAGATGTCGGCGTGGTCGAACTCGACGCTCGTGATCACGGCCGTGCGCGCGCCGTAGTGCAGGAACTTCGGCGTCTTGTCGAAGAACGCGGTGTCGTACTCGTCGCCCTCGACGACGAAGTGGGGCCCGCTGCCCTCCCGGAAGCTTCCGCCGAGGTTCTCGGCGATGCCGCCGACGAGCACGCTGGGGTCGCGCCCGGTCTCGACGAGCAGCGTCGCGACGAGGCTCGTGGTGGTGGTCTTGCCGTGGGTGCCCGCGACGACGATCGAGTGTCGGCCTGCGATCGCGAGCTCGTGCAGCGCGTCGGGGAAGGAGAGGTAGCGGAGCCCGGCGTCGATCGCGGCGCGGGCCTCCGGGTTCGTCGCGCGCACGGCGTTCCCGATCACCACGAGGTCGGGCCGCCGCGCGAGCACGTTCTCGGGGCGGAAGCCGATCGCCACCGGGATGCCCCACGCCGCGAGGGCGTCGCTCATCGGCGGGTAGACGTTCTCGTCGGATCCCGTCACCTCGAGCCCGCGCGCCTTCAAGAGCCCCGCGAGGGAGCCCATGCCGGTGCCCGCGATCGCGACGAAGTGGACGTGGCGCAGCGTCATGCTTCCGCCAGGAACGAGTCCATCACGAGATCGTGGATCACGGGCCGGAGCTTGTACTGGCTGCGCTTGGCCACGAGGTGGATGCGGTTCGTGAGGAGGACGACGATCGTCTCGCGCTCGAGGTCGATCCAGAGCGACGTTCCTGTGAAGCCCAGGTGCCCGACCGAGCGCTCCGAGAAGTGCTGCCCCGACGAGGACGCGCCCTGCGTCGGCGTGTCCCAGCCGAGCGCCCAGTCGCTCCCGGGCGGAAGGTGCTGGCGCGCGAAGAACTGCTGCAGGAGCCCGCGCGGGAGCACCTCGCTCCGGCAGTGCCAGACGTCGAGCAGCTGCTGCGCGTAGGAGAGCACGTCGTCCGCCGTCGCGAAGAGCCCCGCGTGGCCCGCGACGCCTCCCATCACCGAGGCGTTCGGATCGTGCACCTCGCCCCACACGATGCGCCCGCGCCACGGACAGTTCTCGGTCGCCGCGAAGCGACGCCGGACGGCGTCGGGCGGCGGCTCGCCGAAGGTCGCCGGCCGCACGAAGAACGTCTGGGCGAGGCCGAGGGGCCGGAACACGCGCTCGGCGCAGAACGCGTCGAGCGGCTGCTTCGCGACGGCCTCGACCAGCGCGCCGAGCGCGATGAAGTCGAGGTCGCCGTAGACCGCCGCCTGGCCCGGCTCGTGGACCAGGGCCGAGCGGTAGATGCGCTGGAGCACGAAGTCGCGCGCGGCCGGCGTGCCAGCGAGACGCTCGCCGGTCTTGCGCTCGCGCTCCAGCACGAGCTCGTGGAAGCCGCGCCAGGGCTTGAGCCCCGACGAGTGGGTGAGGAGGTGGCGGATCGTGACCGATTCCTTCCCTCGCTCGCCGAAGGGCGGGAGGTGCTTCGCCACCGGATCGTCGAGGGCGACGCTCCCGTCCTCCACGAGGCGCAGCACGGCCGTCGCGGTGGCGAGGGGCTTCGTGAGCGACGCCAGGTCGAAGATCGTGTCGCGCGCCATCGGGATGCGCTCGGGCCGCGACACCGCGAGGCCCTGCACCGAGACGTGCTCCAGCCGCTCTCCGTCGCGCGGCATGCGCGCGAGCAGCACGGCGCCCGCGGTCTCGCCGCCCTCGATCGCCTTCTCGAGCGCGCGGTCCGCGCGCAGGAGCTTCCGCTTGATCACGCTGCGCTTCATCGCTCCGCCGTCACTCCCCGCTCGAGGATCACGAGCTCGCCCGAGCCGGCGTCGAGCCGACCGCCGACGCCGACCGGCCAGGGAAGGTTCCCCTCGCCGTGGCCGAAGGGCAGGTCGACCACGAGCGGCTTGCCGAGAGGCGCCAGGATCTCGAGGACCACGTCGCGCGCCGTCGGCTCCGGATAGCGCGTGTGCACGCAGTCGACGAGGTGCCCCACGCCGAAGCCGGCCGCGGCGTCGAGCTTCCCGGCGGCGAGGAGCTGCTGCAGCAGGCGGTCGATGCGGTACGGGAACTCGTTCACCTCCTCGAGCAGGAGGATCGCGCCCGTCGTGTCGATCTCCCAGGGCGTGCCGAGGCTCGCGACGAGGGTCGTGAGCGAGCCGCCGACGAGCGGGCCCGACGCGACGCCGCCGCCCGCGGGCTCTCCCGTGAGCACGACTTCCTCTGGCCCCCCGCCCGTGAGCGCCGCCGCGAGGGCCGCGAGCACGCTCGGCTCCTGCGCACCGCCGCGCTCGAGCATCGGGCCGTGGAAGGCGACGAGGCCGGCGCAGCGCCGCTGCCAGAGCAGGAGCGTCGTGACGTCGCTGTAGCCGACGAGGGGCTTCGCCGCGGCGCGCACGCGCGCGGCGTCGAGGCGCGTCACGATCCGGTGACAGCCGTAGCCGCCGCGCACGCACACGATCGCGTCGACCGTCGGATCGTCGACCAGGGCCATGAGAGCCGCGGCCCGCGCGGCGTCGTCGCCCGCCAGGTAGCCGCGCCGGTCGAGCAGCCCCGGCGCGCGGACGGTGCGGAAGCCCGCGGCGTGGAGCAGCGCCTCGCCCGCCTCGAGGCGCGCGGCGTCGAAGGGTCCGGCGGGCGCGACGAGCCCGAGCGTTCCGCCGGGCGGCACGGCCCGCGGACGCACGAGGCCGCCGGCCGCCGGGCCGCCCGGCGCGCGCACTTCGCCCCTCCGCGACACTAGAAGCCGTCGTCCTCGAAGCCGCCGGCGGCCGGGAAGGGGCCTGCCGGCGCGCCCGCGCCGACGAGCGCGCCGCCGACCTGCGCCGGCGCGTCGTCCCGGCCCGAGAGGTTCTGGAAGAGCGTGTAGCGGCCCTCGAAGCGCAGCCGCACGGTGTCGGTCGGTCCGTTGCGCTGCTTCGCGACGATGATCTCGGCGATGCCCTCGTCGTCGGTGTCCTTGTGGTAGACCTCGTCGCGGTAGATGAAGGCGATCAGGTCGGCGTCCTGCTCGATCGCGCCGGACTCGCGCAGGTCGGCCAGCATCGGCCGCTTGTCGCTGCGCGCCTCGGGCCCGCGGTTCAGCTGCGAGAGCGCCATCACCGGGATCCTGAGCTCCTTCGCCAGGCCCTTGAGCCCGCGGCTGATCTCCGAGATCTCCTGCTCGCGGCGCTCGGCGCTCCCGTCGCCGCGCGCGAGCTGGAGGTAGTCGACGACGACGAGATCGAGACCGTGCTCGGCGTGGAGCCGGCGCGCCTTGGCCTCCATCTCGAGCACGGTCGCCGCCGAGCCGTCGTCGATGAAGATCCGCGCGTGGCCGAGGCGATCGGCGGCGCGCGCGAGCTTCTGGTAGTCGCTCGTCGAGACGTAGCCGCTGCGGAAGACCGAGGACTCGATGCGCGCCTCGGCGGCGAGGAGCCGCAGCACGAGCGAGCGCGTCGTCATCTCGAGCGAGAAGATCGCGACCTTCTTGCCGCCGTCGACGGCGGCGTTGCGCGCGACGTTCAGCGCGAGGGCCGTCTTTCCCATGCTCGGCCGTGCCGCGAGGATCACGAGGTCGCCGGGCTGGAGGCCGCCGGTCAGGCGGTCGAGGTCGCTGAAGCCGGTCTGCAGGCCGGTCACGCCGCCGCCGCGCTCCATCAGCTCCTCGACGAAGTTGATGGCCTCGTGGACCTCCTTCTCCATGATCTGGAACGAGCTCCGGCTGCGGAGCTGGCCCAGCTCGAACATGCGGCCCTGGGCGACGTTCAGGAGCTGCTGCGCGGGCTCGGCGCTGTCGAAGCCGAGCTCGACGATCTCGGTCGCGAGGCCGATCAGCGCGCGGCGCACCGACTTGTCCCGCACGATCCGGGCGTGGTGCAGCACGTTCGCCGCGGTCGTCTCGTAGTCGGCGATCTCGGCCAGGAACACCGGCCCGCCGATCGCGTCGAGCAGCTTCCGCGAGTTCAGGTGGTCCGAGAGCGTGAGCAGGTCGACGGGCGACTTCGCGTCGCGCAGCGCGAGCATCGCCTCGAACAGGGCGCGGTGCGCCGGGTGGTAGAAGTCCTCGGGCTTGAGCTCGACGATCACCGTGTCGAGGCTGCGGTCGTCGAGCAGGATCGAGGAGAGGACGGACTTCTCGGCTTCGAGGTCCTGGGGAGGGACGCGGCCGGCGGCGTGATGCCCGGACGCTCCGCGGCCCGCCCGCGAGAGCTCGCGGGATGAAGCCAACCCGTCGGAGCCGGAAGACCGGTCCGATCGATCGTGTGACCGCGCCACGGGCCCCCCGGTCGCCTGAAGCGCCCCGTGGAATTCCTATCACTCCGCCGCGGTGACTTTCACCTTGACGTTTGCCGTCACGTCCTTCCAGAGCTTGATCGGCACGCTGTGCTCGCCGACCTCCTTGATCGGCTCCTCGAGGGCGATCTTGCGGCGGTCGACCACGACCCCCTTCGCCTCGAGCAGCTCCGCGATCTGGGCGGCCGTGACGGAGCCGAAGAGCTTGCCCTCCTCGCCCGCCTGGACGGAGATCTCGAGCGAGAGGTTCTGGATCCGGTCCCGCTCGGCGAGCTGTGCCTTGCGCTCGCGCGCCAGGCGGTCGGCCACCACCTTCTTGTGGTGCTCGAGCTCCTTGATGCTGGCCTCGGTGGCGAGGATCGCCTTGCCGTAGGGCAGCAGGAAGTTCCGGGCATAGCCGGGGCGCACGGTGACGAGCTCGCCGGCGTCCCCGAGGTTCGAGACGTCCTCACGCAGGATCAGCTTCACGTGGGCCACGACGTCTCCTCCTAGAACACCGACGTGACGAACGGCATGAGCGCGAGCTGTCGCGCGCGCTTCACGGCGACCGTGACGGAGCGCTGGTGCCGCGCGCAGTTCCCGGAGATCCGCCGCGGGATCATCTTGCCCGTCTCGGTGATGAAGAACTTCAGGGCCTTCGGGTCCTTGTAGTCGATCGGAAGGTTCGCGTCGGCGCAGAAGCGGCACACCTTGCGCCGCGTGAACATCTTCTTCGCGGCCTTGCGGGCCTTCTTCCGGGCCTTCGCGCGCAGCCGCGCCTTCGGGCCCATCGGGCCGCGCTCGCGGTCGCGATCGCCGTAGCCGCCGCGATCGCCGAAGCGGCCTCCGCCGCCGCCGTAGCCGCCGCGGTCGCCGCCTCCTCCGTAGCCCCCGCGCTCACCGCCGCCGAAGCCGCCACGATCGCCACCGCCGAAGCCGCCGCGATCGCCGCCCCCGCCGAAGCCCCCGCGGTCGTCGCCGCCGAAGCCGCCGCGCTCTCGATCCCGCTCGTCGCCCGGACCGTTCATGGCCTACTCCTCGTCCTCGTCCGACGCATCCTCGTCGGCATCGTCCTCGTCCCGTGCCGCGGCGAACCCGCCGGCGGCGCTCCGCGCCTCGCGCTCCGCGGCCTCGCGCGCGCGCTCCTCCTCGGCCTCGCGGGCGGCCCGCTCGGCGGCGCGCTGCTTGCGGATCCGCTCCTGCTCGGCGGCCTCGACCTTGCGCGCCTCGATGTCGGCGACCTCGGGATTGATCATCACCGTGAGGAAGCGCAGCACCGACTCCTCGATCCGGAGCTGGCGCTCGAGCTCCTTCACGGCCGCGCCCTTCGGCTGGTCGAGGTACTGGAGCGTGAGGTAGTGGCCCTTCTGGAACTTCCGGATCTCGTAGGCGAGCTTGCGCTTGCCCACGTCGTCGAGGGCCAGGCGCACGCCGCCGTGGCTCGCGACGAGGCCGTCGAGCTTCTGGACGAGGGTCTCGCGGCCTTCGTCCGAGATCTCGGGCTGGACGATGAGGGTCGTCTCGTATTCCCGCAACGGTTCCTCCTGGACGGACGCCTCGGGCGTCCGAGCTCCCGGCTCATGGCTGCGCGCGGCGCGGGACCGCTGGCAGCGTCCGGGGACTGAGGTGGGATGAAGAGCCCGCCGCGGGCCCCGGGACGACCGGGGGAAGAGACGGGCTCGGCTGAGGAGCGGGGTTTAGCGCAGGGCCCGGGGACCCGACAGGGGCGGAGGGCGAGGCGACGCCCTTGCCTTTGTCCGGCCCCGCAGAGAGGATGCGGGGCGCTCTCTCACCCCGGAGAAGCCGGATGCCCGGACCCGAAGAGGAAGGCCAGCTCGGACCCGCCGCACGGGTGCGCTCCCTCGAGGCCCGGGTGCGGGAGCTCGAGGAGGCCGCGGCCGAGCACGAGCGCATCCGCGAGGCGCTCCAGCTCTCGGAGCAGCGCTTCCGCCTCGCGTTCCAGACGAGCCCCGACGCCATCTGCATCACGCGCATCGCCGACGGGATGATGGTCGACGTGAACGAGGGCTTCGCGCGCAGCATGGGCTTCTCGCGCGAGGAGGCCGTCGGTCGCACGACGCTCGAGCTCGGCCTGTGGGTCGACCCGACGACGCGGGCGATCATGGCCGACACGGTGCGCCGCGGCGGCATGATCGAGAACCTGGAGGCCCGCTTCCGGCGCAAGGACGGCCGCACCCTCTGGGGCCTGTTCTCGGCGCGCCTGATCCAGCTCGAGGGCGAGCCCCATCTGCTCTCCGTGGCGCGCGACGTCGACGAGCTGCGCCAGAGCCAGGCGGCCCTGCGGCGCAGCGAGGCGAAGTTCAAGGCGTTGTTCGAGCACGCGAGCGACGCGATCACGCTGCGCGACATGCAGATGCGCTTCGTCGACGTGAATCCGGCCGCCTGCGCCGCAGCCGGCCGCTCGCGCGATGAGCTCCTCGCGACGCCGCCCCTCGAGCTCGTTCCGCCCGACGAGCGGGCCCACGTGGAGGCCACGTTCCGCCGCGCCGTCGCGGGCGAGCATCCGGTGATCGAGGTCTCGATCCGCCGCACCGACGGCACGGTCGTGCCCCACGAGAGCTCGCTGCAGCGGATCGAGGTCGACGGCGAGCCGATGATCCTCGCGGTCGCCCGGGACATCTCGGCGCGAAAGCGCCTCGAGCGCCAGCTCGTCGAGGCGCAGAAGCTCGAGGCGATCGCCCGCCTCGCGAGCGGGATCGCCCACGACTTCAACAACCTCCTGACCGTGATCCGGGGCTGCGCGTCGATCGTCGCGGAGCGCGTGGCCCACACGCCCGAAGCCGAGGAGGTGGAGCAGATCCAGCGCGCCGCCGATCGGGCCGCCGACCTGACCCGCCAGCTCCTCGCCTTCGCCCGGCGCCAGTTGCTCGTTCCCGAGGACGTGTCGCTGAACGCGTTGATCGAGAACCTCGAGCGCATGCTGCGGCGTCTCCTCCCCGAGTCGATCGAGATCGTGACGGAGCTCTCCGCCGATCCGGCAACCGTGCGCGCCGATCCCGGGCAGCTCGAGCAGGTGCTCGCGAACCTCGCCGTGAACGCGCGCGACGCGATGGAGAGCGGAGGCCGGCTCATCGTCCGCACGCGCAACGTCACGCGACCTCGGCCCGACGGCGGCGGCGCGCTGCCGTTCGTCTGCCTCGGGGTGAGCGACACGGGAGTCGGGATCGAGCCCGCGGCCCTCGATCACCTGTTCGAGCCCTTCTTCACCACGAAGGACAAGGACAAGGGCACGGGCCTCGGTCTCTCGACGGTGCACGGGATCGTCGCCCAGAGCGGCGGCTTCGTGGAGGTCGAGAGCGCGCCGGGCCAGGGCAGCACGTTCCGGGTCTGGCTGCCGGCGAGCGTCGGCGAGCCCGCCGCGGAGCGACCGGAGCTTCCCGGTGTGGGCCGCTACGACGGAACCGAGCGCGTCCTCGTGGCCGAGGACGAGGGCTCGGTGCGCACTCTCGTCTGCACGACCCTTCGCCGGCGCGGCTACGACGTCGTGGAGGCACGCGACGGCGAGGAGGCCGTCCGCCTCGCCGCGAGCGGGATCGAGCCCTGCGCCGCGCTCGTGACCGACATCGTGATGCCGCGTCGGAGCGGGCCCGATGTCGCCCAGGCGATGCGCACGCTCTGGCCGGGCCTGCGTGTCGTCTTCATGTCGGGCTACGCCGACGAGAGCGTCGTCTCGAGCCTCCCCACCGGGCCGGGCTTCGCGTTCCTGCAGAAGGCCTTCCGGCCGAACGAGCTCTTGCGGACGCTGCGCGGCGTCCTCGACGAGGGCGTGGGCCGCGCCGGAGAGGCGCACGCCCCTCGCCCGCCGCCCCCTCGCGGTTAGACTCCCCGCCTCACGCGAGGAGCCCATGAAGCAAAGCCGACCCGTGCGCCGCCCGGCGCGCCCCGAGTTCTCCTCCGGCCCCTGCGCCAAGCGTCCGGGCTGGAGCCTCGACGCGCTGAAGGGCGCGCTCCTCGGACGCTCGCACCGCGCGAAGGCGGCGAAGGAGCGGCTCCAGGCGGTGATCGAGCGGAGCCGCGCGCTCCTCGGCCTCCCGTCCGACTGGAAGCTCGGCATCGTGCCGGCCTCCGACACGGGTGCGGTCGAGATGGCGATCTGGTCGCTGCTCGGCGCGCGACCGGTCGACGTCCTCGCCTGGGAGAGCTTCGGCCAGGAGTGGGTCACCGACGTGACGAAGCATCTGAAGCTCGACGCGCGCGTGCTGTCGGCGCCCTATGGCGCGCTGCCGGATCTCTCCGCCGTCGACTTCTCGCGCGACGTCGTCTTCCCGTGGAACGGCACGACCTCCGGCGTGCGGGTGCCGGGCGGCGCCTGGATCCCGCGCGAGCGCGAGGGCCTCGTGCTGTGCGACGCCACCTCGGCCGTGTTCGCCATGGAGGTCGACTTCGCGAAGCTCGACGTCGTCAGCTGGAGCTGGCAGAAGGTGCTCGGCGGCGAGGCGGCCCACGGCATGCTCGCGCTCTCGCCGCGCGCGGTCGCCCGCCTCGAGAGCTACACGCCGCCGTGGCCCCTTCCGAAGATCTTCCGCCTGGTGAAGAAGGGAAAGCTCGACGAGTCGATCTTCGAGGGATCGACGATCAACACGCCCTCGATGCTGTGCGTCGAGGATGCCCTCGACGGCCTCGCGTGGGCGGAGTCGATCGGCGGGCTTCCCGGCCTGATCTCCCGCTCCGAGGCGAACCTCGCGCTGCTCGCCGCCTGGGTGGAGCGCACGCCTTGGATCGGCTTCCTCGCGAAGGATCCGGCGACGCGCTCCTGCACCTCGATCTGTCTCGAGCTGATCGATCCGGCCTTCGTCGCCCTCGACGAGAAGGCGCGGGCCGAGCTCGTGAAGAAGCTCGTCTCGCTGCTCGAGAAGGAGGGCGTGGCCCTCGACATCGCGAGCTACCGCGACGCGCCGCCGGGCCTTCGCATCTGGGGCGGCGCCACCGTCGAGCGAGAAGACCTGGAAGCCCTGACGCCGTGGCTCGACTGGGCCTGGGGCGAGGTGCGGCCGGGCTAACGCCGCGCGCGCGCGGCGGCCGCGCCACGCGCCGTCGCCGCTGCGACCCCCGTTCCTCCCTTTCTACAACTGCGGCGACGCCGCTCGCAGGCCCGCCCGCCTCGCCGCCTCGAGGCATCGCGCACCGCGCGCTCGGTCGCCGCGGCGTGAGACGCGCGTGCGCTCCGTCACGAATCGGATGCGCGGCGCGCGCCTTGCATTCTCTCTTCGTGGGGCCTCGAGCCTCCGTGGAGGGACCATGAAGCGATGGAAGAACGCCGCCGCGATCGGCGGCTTCGTCCTCCCGCTCGCGCTCGCGAACGGCGCGATCGCGGGGACGCTGGACGGCGTCACCGACCCGGGACGACCGGGAGCCGGTCCGATGCAAGACCCGCGCGACCTGGATCGCGACGGGCTTCCGGACCAGGTGCCGCCGGACATCGACGGCCGCGCGCCGGGCTCGATGGATCCCGGCGACACGCGGTCGGATCCCACCCGGCGCGACCTTCCGGGGCGGGACGACGGCCGCGCGCCAGACCGGGACCTTCCGGGCGACACACCGGGAGTCGGCCCGTCCGGCTCGGACCTGCCGAGCGGCCCGTCCGACATGCCCCGGACGGGACCTTCCGGAACACCGGACAGCGGAGCGCCCGGCTTCGGGACCGGATCGGGATCGAGCGAGCGCTAGCAGGGGTCGGCCGCGCGTGGGGCGAGCCCGCCCTGCGCGCGCCGCCGGCGCTGCGACGCGCTCCCCCGCCGAGGCACGCTTCGTGCACTCGCCACGAGGCATGGAGCAAGAGGACGCAGCGTGCGCATCGCCCAGGTAGCGCCGCTCTTCGAGAGCGTCCCGCCGACCGGCTACGGCGGCACCGAGCGCGTCGTCTCGTTCCTGACCGAGGCTCTCGTCGCGCTCGGTCACGACGTGACGCTCTTCGCGACGGCCGACAGCCGCACCGAGGCGCGCCTCGTCCCGTGCGCGCCGCACGCCCTGCGCAGGGAGCTCTCGCGTGAGGAGGCGCTCGCGCCCCACCTCCGGATGGTGCGCGAGGTGGCGGACCGCGAGGCCGAGTTCGACGTCATCCACGCCCACATCGATCATCTGCCCTACGCCGTCGCCCGGCGCTCGCGCACGCCGTGGATCACCACGCTCCACGGGCGCCTCGATCTTCCGGAGCTCGTGCCCGTGTACCGCGAGTTCCGCGAGCAGCGCGTGGTCGCGATCTCCGAGTCGCAGCGCGCGCAGCTTCCCTGGCTCTCATGGGTCGGCGTGGTCCACCACGGGATCCCGCGCGATCTCTACCGCCTGCACGAGACGGCGGGCGAGCACCTCGCGTTCGTGGGACGGATCTCGCGCGAGAAGCGCGTCGATCGCGCCGTCGAGATCGCGGTCCGCGCCGGCCGTCGGCTTCGCATCGCCGCCAAGATCGACGACGCGGATCGCGCGTACTACGAGCGCGTGAAGCCCCTGCTGGAGCACCCCCTGGTCGAGTTCGTGGGCGAGCTCGGCGACGCCGAGAAGGACGAGTTCCTGGGCGGGGCTGCGGCGCTCCTGTTCCCGATCGACTGGCCCGAGCCCTTCGGGCTGATCATGGTCGAGGCCCTGGCGTGCGGGACGCCGGTCATCGCATGGCGTCACGGGTCGGTCGACGAAGTGCTGATCGACGGGAAGACCGGCTTCCTCTGCGACCGCACCGCGGAGGCCGTGGAGGCCGTCTTCCGCCTCGACAGGATCGACCGCGTGGCCTGCAGGCAGGACTTCGAGGAGCGCTTCGTCGCGGAGCGCATGGCGCGCCAGTACATCGAGATCTTCGAAGCCGCGCTGCGCGAGGGCCGCGACGGCGGCGCCTGAGGCGCACCGCGCAGCCGGACCGCGCACGCCTCGGCGGCCGTTCAGTCGCCGAGGAGCCGCTCGAGGTCGCGCGTCGGCGGGCCGTAGAGCACCTTCCCCGTGCGATGGAAGCGGCCGCCGTGACACGGGCAGTCCCACGTCTTCTCGTGATCGTTCCAGCGCACGGTGCAGCCCATGTGCGTGCAGCGGGGAGAGAGGAAGTGGAGCCCTCCCTCGAGGTCGCGGTACACCGCGCAGCGACGTCCCTCGATGCGCACGAGTCGGCCCGAGTCGACGCCGAGGTCGACGAGCGCGCGGGAGGGCTCGAAGCGCCACCGGTCGGCGATGACATGCCACACGCTCTCGAGATTCTCGCGCGCGGCGCGCGCGATGCCGTCGAGCGGGCCGATACGCGAGGGTCGATAGGCGTCCTGCCACGGGCTCCGGCCGTGGAGGAGGACATCCGAGAGCAGCATCGCGGCCACGACGCCGAACGTGATCCCCGTGCCCGCGAAGCCCGCCGCCACGAGCTGCGTGCGCGACCCGGGCACGGCGCCGATGTACGGGAGGCCGTCGCTCGTCTCGAAGAGCTCGGCGCTCCAGCGCGCGTCGAACCCCTCGACGTCGAGCTGCGCACGCGCCCAGCGCTCGAGGGATGCGAACCGCTCCGTCGCGTCGTCGCACGCGCCGAGGCGGTGATCGGCGCCGCCCACGAGAACGAGCCGCCGATCCGGCGCCACGCCTCGCACGTAGTGGTAGGGATCCTGGCAGTCCCAGAAGAGGCCGCTGGCGAGCGGCCGACGCAGCCGCGCCGCCACCACGTAGCTCAGGAAGGGAACGAGCCGTGCCTGGACGGACGCCGCGATGCCGATCGGCGTGTGCGTCGCGTGCACGATCGCTGCTGCCCGCACGCGCGCACCCGAAGCCACCGTGAGCCCCTCGTCGTCCACGTCGACCACGGGCGACTCCTCGAAGATCCTGCCGCCCAGCTCTACAAACGTCCGCACGAGACCGCCGAGGAGCGCCAGCGGATCGACCTCGGCCTGCGCCTCGAAGCGCAGCGCGAGCTTCGCGCGGAACGGCGCGGGAACGTGTCGAACGGGAACGACGGCGAGGCCGAGCTCTCGCGCCGCGGCTGCCTCTCGCTCGAGGGCCTCGACCTCGGCCGCGCTCTCCGCCAGCCGATGGCCCGGAACGCGTGCGAAGCGATCGGCGCAGCCCGTGCGATGCGCTTCGCACTCGATCGCATCGATCGCCGCCGTCACCGATTCCGCGACGCGCCGCGCGAGCGGCGCGCCGAAGCGCGAGACGATCTCGTCCCAGGGCGTGTCCAGCGCCGACGTGAGATGGGCGGTGCTCGCGCCCGTCGTGCCGGACCCGAGCCGCCGGCGCTCGACGAGGACGACGCGCTGGCCTCCGGCCGCGAGCCGCGCCGCGAGGGCGAGGCCCGTGAGGCCGCCGCCCGCCACGACGCAATCCGCCGAGAGGTCGTCTTGCAGCGGCGGGAACGCCGGCAACGCGGTCGTCGTCCACCAGATCGAGTCGCCGGCGCCGTCCCCTGCGACCTGCATGCGTCGTTTCGCCCGTGCCACGCTGCCTCCTCTCGACTGCGCGCTCCACCGCTCAAGGGTGCAATCGCCGAGCCATGGAGGTGGGCACGAGGCTTGCTCTCGCAAAGTGGAGATGCGGATCGCCTCTCTCTGCGCATCGCTCCGATCCCCGGACCGCACGAGTGAGGCGTCCTGCTTGTAGAAAGTTTCCCTCGGATCGCCCCGAGGAGGAGGATCGCATGCGTCTCGAGGAGATGATCACGTACCTGCCGCCGCGCGAAGACCTGATGAAGCTCGCGCGCTACGTCTCGACGATCCGGAGGCCCGCCCGCAGCGAGCTCGCGATCGCGGGCCTCGTCGGCGCCGCGATCGGGGCCGGCGTCGCCCTGCTCTTCTCGCCGCTCTCGGGTCGCGCGCTGCGCGACGAGGTGCGAGCTCGTCTCGACCTGCAGGCGAACGGCGAGAGCGTCGATCCCGAGATCTGACGCAGGCGCCGCCGAAGGAGGGGCGCTCAGAGCCTCTCTTCGAGCCTCTTCCGCACGAGGGGCCACTCCTCGGCGATCACGCTGAACCAGACGGTGTCACGGGTCGCGCCGTCGGGCATCACCATGTGGCGCCGGAAGATGCCTTCCTGCGTCGCGCCGATCCGCGCGATCGCCGCGCGCGAGCGCAGGTTCCGCGCGTCGGTCTTGAGCTCGATGCGCTGGAGGCCCGCGCGCTCGAAGGCGTGGCGCAGCATCAGGTACTTCGCCTCGGTGTTCGTGCGCGTGCGCTGCCAGGGCGGCGCGAGCCAGGTCGAGCCGATCTCGGCGCGGCGGTGGGCGAGATCGATCGCGAGGAAGCTCGTGCTGCCGGCGACGCGCCCGCTCGCTCGGTCGATCGTCGCGAAGGAGAGAGCGGTCCCCTCGCGGCTCGCGCTTCGTCGGGACTCCACGAAGGCGCGCAGCGCCTCGCGATCGTCGAGCACGAAGGGGTAGTAGCGGAAGAGGCCGTGCCCGAGGCTCACGGACGCGAGGGCCTCGAAGTGCTCGGGGCCGAGGGGCTCGAGGCGCACGTGCTCGCCTTCGAGCGTCCGGGGCGCGAACGCGCTCGCGGGCACGCCGCTCACGGTCGCGCCGCGCAGCGCAGCACGAGATGCTCGAGCAGACGCTCCTGCGCTTCCTCGATGCGCTCGAATCGCTCGGGATCGCCCAGCATCTCCGTCGCCGTCTGGACGAACGGACCGGGAGCCAGATCCTCGGGACAGTGCGCGACGAGCGCGCCCGCGCTCGCCGGGGTGGTCTCCAGGTGGAACTGCAGCGCCACCACGCGGTCGCCCAGGGCGAACGCCTGCTGCTCGCAGCCCTCGCTGCGCGCGAGCCGCACGGCGCCCTCGGGCAGCTCGAAGGTCTCGCCGTGCCAGTGGAAGGCCTCGAGGCGCGACGGCAGGAGCCACGCGCACGGGTGATCCCGCGGCACGTCCGTGCGTGACACGACGTGCCACCCGATCTCGCGCTCGCGGTTCGGACGCACCTTCGCGCCGCGCGCGGCGGCGACGAGCTGCGCGCCGAGGCAGATCCCGAGCACGCCCTTGCCCGCCTCGATCGCCCGTCCCACGAAGCGTCTCTCGGGCGGGAGCCACGCGAGGCGCTGCTCGTCGTTCACGCTCATCGGCCCGCCGAGCACGACCAGCAGGTCGAACGCGTCGAGCGCCGGGAAGCGCGCCTCCTCGAACAGCCGCGTCCACGCGATCGTGTGTCCGCGGCGCTCGAGCCAGGGAGCCATGCTGCCGAGGCCCTCGAACGGGACGTGCTGCAGGACGTGCGCCCTCATCGCGGGATCGCCTCGAGCAGGAGTCGGTGCACGCGCGGATCGTCCGTCAGCTCCGGATGGAACGTCGCGGCAAGGATCGGGCCCTGGCGCACGAGCACGGGCTCGCCGTCGACGCGCAGCAGCACGCGCACGCCGGGGCCCGGATCGCGCAGCCGCGGGGCCCGGATGAAGACGCAGCGCAGGCCCTCGAGGCCCGGCGCCGCGCCCGCGTCCGCGAGCGCGGCGAACGAGTCGACCTGCGTGCCGTAGGCGTTGCGCACGGCTGTCACGTCGAGCACGCCGAGCGTCTCCACGGGACGATTCTCGACGCGCGCGGCGAGCAGGATCGCTCCGGCGCAGGTGCCGAGCACGGGCTTCCCGCTCTTCGCGAACGCGCGCAGGGGCTCGAGCAGGCCGAAGCGCACGAGGCTCTTCGAGATCGTCGTGCTCTCGCCGCCGGGCAGCACGATCGCGTCGAGGCCGTCGAGCTCCTTCGGAAGGCGCACCTCGCGCACGACGATGCCGTCGGGCCCGGCGGCGCGCGCGAGCGCCTTCGCGTGGGCCTCGTAGTCGCCCTGGAGGGCGAGCACGCCGACGACGGGTCGGGCCGAGGTCATGGCTGCACGGCCTCCTCGGCTGGCTACCAGCCGCGGTTCGCGAGGCGATCGCTCTCGGCGAGCGTCTCCATCGCGATGCCTTCCATCGCCTTCCCGAGCCCGCGGCAGGCGTTCAGCACCTCCACCGGGTCCTTCCAGTGCGTCGTCGCGTGGACCACCGCGCGCGCGCGGGCGGCAGGGTCCTCGCTCTTGAAGATCCCCGAGCCCACGAACACGGCCTCGGCGCCGAGCGACATGCAGAGCGCGGCATCGGCGGGTGTCGCGATGCCGCCGGCCGCGAAGTTCGGCACCGGGAGCTTCCCGAGACGCGCCGTCTGCTGCACGAGGTCGACCGGCGCGCGCAGCTCCTTCGCGCGGGCGAAGAGCTCCTCGCTCGGCAGGCTCGTGAGCGCGCGGATGTCGCCCATCACGCGGCGCAGGTGGCGGACGGCCTCCACGATGTTTCCGCTCCCGGCCTCGCCCTTGGTGCGGATCATGGCCGCGCCCTCGCCGATCCGCCGCAGGGCCTCGCCCAGGTCCCGCGCGCCGCACACGAACGGCGAGCGGAAGGCGTGCTTCTCCACGTGGTGCTCTTCGTCGGCCGGGGTCAGCACCTCGCTCTCGTCGATGAAGTCGACGCCCAGGGCGTCGAGCACGCGGGCCTCGGCGAAGTGGCCGATCCGCACCTTCGCCATCACCGGGATCGACACCACGCGCTGGATGCCCTCGATCACGTCGATCGCGCACATGCGGGCGACGCCGCCCTCCTTGCGGATGTCGGCGGGCACGCGCTCGAGCGCCATCACCGCGCAGGCGCCCGCGTCCTCGGCGATCTTCGCCTGCTCGGGCGTCGTCACGTCCATGATCACGCCACCCTTCAGCATCTCCGCGAGACCGACCTTGATCTCGAAGGACTGGGCGCCGGTGCGCTCGGGCTTCGACTCGCTCATCGCTCTTCCTCCCGGCCGCGGGCGCGCGGCCTCGAAAGCGTTCAGACGTGGATGCTCTCGCCGCTCCCACGCGCGGCGCGGGACTCACCCATCCGCTCGCGCACGACGCGGCCGAGGGCTGCGACACCGCGGCGGATCGAGCCTTCGTCGGCGAGCGCGAGGGAGAGCCGCAGGCCCGAGGAGGGCCGCCCGTCGTGGTGGAACTGGTAGCCCGGCGCGAACAGCACGCCGGCGCGCGCGGCGTCGGCGAGGAGGTCGCGCGAGTCGAGGCCCGACGGGAGCTCGAGCCAGACCTGGTGCCCGCCCTCCGGCTCGGTCCAGCGCGAGCCTTCGGGCATCTCGGCCGCGAGCGCCTCGAGCACGGCGTCACGCCGGCCGAGCAGCGTCTTGCGCAGCTTCGAGAGATGGCGGTCGTAGGCGCCGCTCGCCACGAAGTCCGCGAGGGCGGCCTGCAGCACGAGCGCGCCGCCGAGGTCGGTCGCGTGCTTCAGCGCGAGGAGCGCCTCCAGGGCCGAAGCCGGCGCCGTGATGCAGCCGACGCGCGCGCCCGGGAACAGCGACTTCGAGAACGAGAAGAGCTGCACCACGAGGCCGCGGCGGTCGAGGGCCGCGAGCGACGGCACGGGGCGGCCCGCGTAGCGCAGGTCCATCTCGTAGGCGTCCTCGACGATGGGCTTCCCCGCGCGCCCGGCGAGCACCAGGACCTCCTCGCGATGGGCCCGGCTCGACGAGGTGCCGAGCGGGTTGTGGAACGTCGGCATCGTGTAGAAGAGCTTCACGTCGGGGCGCGAGAGCGCGCGCTCCAGGGCGCCGAGATCGGCGGCGCCGTCGCGCATCGGCACGGGCGCTGCACGCAGCCCGAGGGACGAGAGCGCGGAGAGGACGTTGTGATACGTCGGCTCCTCGACCGCCACGGTGTCGCCCGGCTCCGCGAACAGGCGCAGGGCGAGCGAGATGCCCTCGCTCGCGCCCTGGGTGATCGCGATCGCGTCGCTTCCGACGTCGAGCCCCGACTCGTGGAGGCGCTTCGCCAGCACCTCCCGCAGGCCGGCGTGGCCCTGCACGCCGCCGTATCGCAGCAGCTCCTCGCCGCGATGCGCGAGCACGCGCGCGATCGAGCGGCGGAAGGCGTCGACGGGGTAGAGCGCAGGGTCGGGGACGAGCGCGTGGAGCGGCACGGCGTCGGCCGCCGCCGGATAGCGCGGGCGCCGGCGATCGAAGTCGACGACGCGCTCGACGACCGGCGAGAAGCGCGGCACGAAGGGATCCCCCGCGGCGGCGAGCCCGTGCCCCGCCCCGCCCCGCACGAACGTGCCGCGGCCGACCGTGGCCTCGATCAGGCCCGCCGCAGCGAGCTCCTCGTAGGCCAGGGCGACGGTGTCGCGGTTCACACCGAGCTCGGTGGCGAGGGCCCGGATCGTCGGCAGCCGGGTCCCCGGCGGCCGGGCTCCGCCTTCGATCTCGAGGCGCATCCGCTCGGCGATCTGGCGGTAGACCGGGAGCGACTCGGAGCGGGGCGGGCGCGGCTCGACGCTTGTCATGCTCCGAGGCTACGGGATCGGACAATACCCAGTCAATCGGACAATCCACGAAAGATTGTGAGATGAAATACAAGATTGGACGGGACAATCGCCTCTTCGTCCGGCGAAGCCACTAGCGGACCGTCACCTCGACCCTGCGGTTGTTGCGCCGTCCCTGCTTCGTGACGTTGGTCGCGGCCGGCGACGTCTCGCCGAAGCCCTGCACGACCAGGCGTTCGGGCGCGATGCCGAGCCCGGCGAGGGCGTTCGCGACGGCGTCGGCGCGCTGGCGGGCGAGCTGCGCGTTCGTCGCCTCGCCGCCCGTCGAGTCGGTGAAGCCCTGCACGTCGAACATCGCCTGGGGATAGGGCTGCATCTGCGTCACGAACCAGGAGAGCTCGCGCTGTCCTTCCTGGCCGATCTCGGCGCTGCCCACCGCGAAGTAGACGATGGCCGCATAGCGCGCCGCCGCCTCGTGGGCCGCCTCCTGGGCCGCGCGATCGGCGGCGGCCTTCTGCTCGAGAGTCTGCATCTCCCGGTCGTAGGTGCTCTGGTAGGCGGAGCAGCCTGCGAAGGCGATCCCCGCGAGCGCGAGGCTCGCCACGATGGAGCGCTTCATTGCGCGGACCCGCCGCGGAACTTCACCTCGACCTCCTCCAGGGTCAGCACGCCGTCGTGGTTGAGGTCGGCGGCCTCGAACTGCTTCGCGCGGTCGTGCTCGAACTCGGGCATCGAGATCTTGCCGTCGTGGTTGAGGTCGGCCTCGTCGAAGTCGCTCTGGTACACGACGGCTGCGGTCATCTCCTCCGTCGAGAGATATCCGTCCTTGTTGGTATCGGCGAGATAGAAGACGTCGACGATGCGCGTCATGAGCTCGGCGTGGTCGATCCGCCCGTCGCCGTTCGTATCCGTCTCCGCGAAGGCGACCTTGGGGTCGTACTTCTGGGGCGGGGCAGGCTCCTGCGCGCGCACCGGGCCCGCGAGCGCGAGGCCGGCCGCCAGGGAGAGGGACGTCGCGATCCGCTTCATGCAGGTCTCCTCGCGTTCGGACGCTGTCTCAGCCCTGGATCGCCCAGGTGCCGTCGGGCTGGCGGCACGCGGTCCCGGTCGACGTCTGCGGCTCGCCGCCGATCTGGATCGTCTGGGTGTACATGCGGCAGTACTCCCCGGTCGCGAGCTGGTACGTCCGCGTGGGCGTGATCGATCCCGAGTTGCCGGTGTTCGGGTTGTTCCAGACCGACTGCTGGCCCGTGCGGTTGTACTCGAAGGCCTGCTGCGCAGCCTCGGTCGCCATCTGCTTGTCGCGTGCGTCCAGACGGTTTCCGATCACGCCGCCCACCAGGCCGCCCATCAATGCCGCTCCGACGATCCACGCCGGGCTCGCGTGCGCGAGGGCGGCGATCGCCGCGCCGCCGCCCGCGCCGAGCGCCGTGCCGAGCACGGCCTTCGGATTGTTCTCGATCTGTTGCATGGTGCCGGCGCACGAGGCGAGGAGCAGGGCGAGCGCGACGAGGGGCGCGACGAAGCGGCTTCGCTGGCGAGGCATCCGATCTCCCCATTTCGGTGGGTGCCATCCGATCATGGCAGCGATCCGCGGCCGCGCCACCCTTTCCGAGGCCCGACGAAGGAGGAGGATCGATGCACCAGGAGACGGCACGCGGACGCCGCGCCCGTTGCCTCGCGCGGCTCGCCGCGCTGGCGGCGATCGGGACGCTCGCCTGCCATACGCTGCCGCCTGTCGTGCAGAGCCAGGGCGTCGCGCCACGCGAGGCGGCGCTCCGCAAGCTCGCCGTCTTCCCGCTGCGCCCGTCGGAGGCGGTCCTCGCGCAAGCCGCGAGCGCGGGCACGACGGCGAGCTTCGCCGCGCGCATCGTCGGGAACGCCCTGTCGCAGCAGATCCTCGGCCAGGGCGTCGCGGTGGTGACGCCGGGCACCATCACCGGCGCGGGCCTCGGGGGCTCGGAGCCCGAGGCGCCGCCCGTCGACCCCGTGACCGCCGCGCAGGAGGCGACGCGACGCTTCGGCGCGTCGGGCGTCCTGCTCGGGACGCTCCAGCGCTGGCGCGACCGTACGGGCAAGCCGGCCGCCGCGGCGACACCCGCGAGCGTCGCATTCAGCGTGACGCTCTACGCGGCCCCGAGCGGGAAGCGGCTGTGGACCGGGCGCTTCGACCAGACGCAGCACGCGGCGAACGAGCGTCCGCTCGAGGCGGCGCGCCTGCCAGGAAAGGGGTCCCGTTGGCTCAGCGCGGAGGAGCTCGCAGGCTTCGGCGCGGAAGAGGTGGCGAAGGCGCTCGTCGCCGGCAAGTAGGAGCGTCGGCTCACGGGCGGCCGGCGTCGCGGTTCCAGCGGTTCATCGCGCTCTCGAGGCCGTCCGCGAGCACCGCCTCGACGGCGCACGCGGCGTCGTCGAGGCGCGCGGCGAGCTCCTCCTGCTCGGCGTCGGCGAAGTCCGTGAGCACCCAGTCGGCGGTCTCCTGGCCGGGATGCGGCGGTCGGCCGACGCCGAAGCGCAGGCGCGGGAAGTCGTCCCGCCCGATCCGCTCGATGATGTCGCGCAGCCCCTTGTGCCCGCCGGCGCCGCCGCCCGGGCGCAGGCGGAGCTTCCCGAAGGGCAGGTCGACGTCGTCGAACACCACGAGCAGGTCTTCCCTGGGATCGCCCACGGGCAGCAGGCGCAGGGCCTCGGCGACCGACCGGCCCGAGAGGTTCATGAACGTCTCGGGCGCGAGGATCCCGACGTCGCCGCCCGCCACGCGCCCGCGACCGAAGCGGCCCTCGAACTTGCGCTGGTCGAGCGAGATCCCGCGCTTCCCGGCGAAGCGCTCCACGACGCGGAAGCCCACGTTGTGACGCGTTCCCGCGTAGCGGCGCCCGGGATTCCCGAGGCCGACGACGAGCTTCATGCGCCCGGGGGCTAGCTCGGGGTCTTGGTCTCGGTGCCCGCCGCGGGCGCTGCCGCCGCGGCCTCGCCCTCGACCGGCGCCGCCGGCGCGGCCACCGGCACCTCTTCGGCCGCCGGCGCCACCACCGACACCACCGAGAGATCGGGGTCGCTCTTCAGCGTGACGCCCTGGGGCAGGACGATGTCGCGCACGTGCAGCGACTCGCCGATGTCGAGGGCGCTCACGTCGACGTCGATCTGGTCGGGGATCGCGCGGGGCAGACACTCGATCTCGATCTCGCGCAGGGCGAAGTCGAGGATGCCGCCCGAGAGAGCCACGCCCTGGGCGGTGCCGACGATGTGCAGCGGCACGGCGACCTCGATCGTCTGGCTCAGGTCGACGCGGTAGAGGTCGGCGTGGAGCAGCGTCCCCTTCACCGGATCGCGCTGCAGCTCCTTCACCAGCACGACGGTCTGGGCGCCGCCGTCGACCTGGAGATCGATCAGCGTGTTCATGCCCGCGTGTCCCGCCGCGAGCACCTTCTCGAGGGCGCGAGGCTCGACCGCGAGCGGCACGCTCTCCGTGCCGCGGCCGTACAGCACCGCAGGGATGCGTCCCGCCGCGCGCAGCTTGCGGCCCACGCCCTTGCCCGTCTTGTCTCGCTTCTGCGCATGCAGCGCGGTGTCTGCCACGGCCCGACTCCTTGGATGGATGGAGCGACGCTCCGCGCGCGGCTCCGCCGCGCCGCGGTGCGCCGCGTTTCAGACGAACAGGGAGCTCACGCTCTCCTCGTTGTTGATGCGCCGGATCGCCTCCCCGAGGAGCGGCGCAATCGACACGACGTGGATCTTCCCGTTGCTCACGAGCTCGTCGCGCAGGGGGATCGTGTCGGTGACGACGAGCTCCTGCAGCGGCGACTCCTCGATCCGCTTGATGGCCGGTCCCGAGAGGACCGCGTGGGTGATCGCCGCGTAGACGCCGCGGGCGCCTTCCTTCTGGAGGGCGCGCGCGGCCTCGGTGAGCGTGCCGGCGGTGTCCACCATGTCGTCGACGATCACGCACGACTTGCCCTCCACCTCGCCGATCACGTGCATCACCTCGGCGACGTTCGCCTGCTCGCGCCGCTTGTCGATGATCGCGAGGCCCGCGCCGAGGCGCTTCGCGTAGGCGCGGGCGCGCTCCACGCCGCCCGCGTCGGGCGAGATGATCGCGAGGTCGCCGGGGAAGCGGGTCTTGATCGCGTCGAGCAGCACCGGCGTCGCGAACAGGTTGTCGACGGGGATGCCGAAGAAGCCCTGGATCTGTCCCGCGTGCAGGTCGATGCAGAGCACGCGGTCGGTCCCGGCGACGGAGATCAGGTCGGCCACGAGCTTGGCGGTGATCGGCATCCGCGGCCGCACCTTCCGATCCTGCCGGGCGTAGCCGTAGTAGGGGACGACCGCCGTGATCCGCCCTGCCGACGAGCGGCGCAGGGCGTCGATCATGATCAGGAGCTCCATCAGGTGGGTGTTCTGCGGCGTGCAGGTCGATTGCAGCACGAAGCAGTCCATGCCGCGGACGTTCTCGTGGATCTCGACCGAGACCTCGCCGTCGCTGAACGTCCCGACCTCGGCCTTGCCGAGCTCGACGTCGAGGTACGACGCCACGGCGTTCGCCAGCGGCTTGTTCGAGTTGCCCGTGAAGAGCTTCATGTCGTTCATGGCGTCGCGATCCTGCCCATGCATGCCCGGCCCGCTCCGGTGATGATTCCGTCGGTCTGGTTGGGGCGGCAGGATTCGAACCTGCACGTGGCGGCTCCAAAGGCCGCTGCCTTACCAGTTTGGCGACGCCCCACCAGGCTCCGTCCGTCCCGACTTCCTTGGCGACTTCCTTGGCGACTTCCTTGGCGACTCCGCCCGCGACTCCGCCGGCGCGATCCAGCGCGAGGCCACGCGCGACCAGGCCGGCGGGTCGAGCGCCATTCCCTCTGCCGCCTTCCGGGCCGCCTCGGCGTCGGCGAACACACCGAACATCGTGGGCCCGCTGCCCGAGAGCCCGACCCCCAGGGCGCCGACGTCGCGCAGGCGCGCTCGCAGGCGTCCGATCGCGGGACACAGGCGGAGCGCGGCGGGCTCGAGATCGTTTTCGAGCAGTGTGTCGAGCTGGCTCGCGAGGCTTCGGGGATCGTCGCCCGCGCGCTGCCCCAGAAGACCGGAAAGCGCCGGCATCGTAGACGCGGGGGGGGGCCCGGTCAACGCGCGCGGGAAGGCATCGAAGGCCCGAAACACCTCGGCCGTGGCGAGGGGAACCCCGGGATGGGCAAGCACCAGCCAGAGCGAGCCGAGCTCCGGCACGGGCTCCCGGCGCTCGCCGATCCCGGTGACGAAGGCCGGTCGCGGGTCGAGGAAGAAGGGCACGTCGGCGCCGAGGGCCAGGGCGATGCGCTCGAGGGCTTGCGGCGGGACGGCGCCCGGGAGCAGGGAGGCCAGGCCCCGGAGCACGGCGCCCGCGTCGCTCGAGCCGCCGCCGAGCCCCGCCCCGGCGGCGACGCGCTTGTGGAGCGTGAGCTGCACGGCCGCGCCCGAGCCGGCCGCGGAGAGGAAGGCTGCCGCGGCCCGGGCCGCCAGGTTCGAGGCGTCGGCCGGCACGCCGGGCACGCCTCCTTCGATCTCGAGCGCGACGGCGGGCCCGCCGCCGGTCGACGCGCCTGCGACGAGCTCGATCTCGACCTCGTCGGCGTAGTCGATCGGCACGAAGACGCTCGCGAGCTCGTGGTAGCCGCGCTGAGGCCCCTCGCGTCGCACGCCCGTGACGCGCAGGCCGAGGTTCACCTTCGCCGGAGCCGTCACGCGGAGCGCCCGCGGCGCCCCGTCGGCGCCTCGGCTCAACGGCTCGCCTCCACGAACTGCATGCGGAGCTCGTAGAGCAGCGACTCGAGGAGCCGCGTCTCGTCGGGCTCGAGGTTGCCCCGGGTCTTCGCCTGCAGGAGCTCGAGCAGGTCGATCGTCTCGCGTGCCGCCTCGAGGTTCTTCTCGGCCGGCGTCCCGGTGTGGGGGTCGGGAACGCGTCCCATGTGGACGAGGGCGGAGGTCGAGAGGGACAGGACGAAGGTCGAGAAGTCGATCTTCGGGAGCGGCGGCACGGCGGGCCGTCCATCGTCGGTGGGGCTCACGGGTGCTCCTCGGCGCCGGGCTCGCCGCCGAGCCGCCGGCGCAGCTCGGCGGCGGCGTCGAGCGCCTCCATCTGGAGATACGCCATGCGGAAGCGCTGCGCGACCGTGTAGAGGCCGCCGAGCGCGAGGATCCAGAGCGCCGGCACGAGGAAGCCGAGGATCGCGCCGGCGGCGAGGAGCCCGATGCGCTCGCCGCGCTCGAGCGCGCCGCCTTCGAAGACCGGCACGAACTGCTCGGCCCGGGCCTTCGCGTACGAGACGAGGACGCTCGCGATCAGCACGACGCCGGTCAGGAGCACCAGATCGGTGCGCCCGGCGGCTGCGAAGTGGAGCGCGATGCCGAGCAGGAGCGCCATGTCGACGAGCCGGTCGAGGGTGGAGTCGAGGAAGGCGCCGAAGGTGGTCGACGTGCCCTGGTGACGCGCGACCACGCCGTCGACGAGATCGAAGAAGCCGCCGACGAGGACCAGCACGCCGCCCGTGCGCAGGTGGCCCCGCGCGATCGCCGCGGCCGCGCCCACCGAGACCGCGGCGCCCGCGATCGTGAGCAGCGTCGGGTCGAGCCGGCGCGTGAAGAGGAACGGGAAGACGCGGTGGACGAAGCCGTCGATCCGGTCGCCGAACTTCGCCTTGATCATGGCGACGACGCTAGCACGGGCCCCCTGCGGGCCGATCCCATTCGCGCCGCCATCCCGGCCGGCGTGGCGGGCTCGCCTACACTGCGCCCGCGATGCGCGTCGCTCTCGTCCACGACTGGCTGACCGGCATGCGCGGGGGCGAGCGCGTGCTGGACGAGATCTGCGCGATCTTCCCGAAGGCCGATCTCTACACCCTGATCCACGTGGCGGGGACGACGTCGCCGCGCATCGAGGCGCGGCGCATCGTGGCGAGCCCGCTCTCGCGCATCCCCGGCGTGGCGCGTCACTACCGCAAGCTCCTGCCGCTCTTCCCGTGGGCCATCGAGCGCTTCGATCTGCGCGGCTACGACCTCGTGCTCTCGACCAGCCACGCGGTCGCGAAGGGCGTGCGCGTGCCGCCCGGCGCGATCCACGTCTGTTACTGCTTCACGCCGATGCGATATGTCTGGGACCAGGCGGACGCGTACCTCGGATCCGGCGTCCGCCGCGCCCTCGCCGCCCCGCTCGTCTCGTACCTCCGGCGCTTCGACCGGCGCACCAGCACGCCCGAGCGCGTGCATCGATTCGTCGCGATCTCCCGCTGTGTCGCCGAGCGCATCCGGCATCACTACGGGCGGGAGCCGGGCCTCGTGTTCCCACCGGTGGACCTCGATCGGCTGAAGCCCGATCCCGAGGTGCTCGCGGGCGGCGCGCCGGACGAGGCGTACCTCCTGGTCGGAGGGTTCGTTCCGTACAAGCGCGAGGAGCTCGCGCTCGAGGCGTTCCGCCGTCTCGACCGGCCCCTGCTCGTGGCGGGCGACGGGCCGACGCGCGCGCGGCTCGAGGCGGCGGCGCCGCCGCGCGTGCGCTTCCTGGGCCGCGTCTCCGACGCCGAGCTGGCGCGGCTCTACGCGCGCTGTCGCGCACTCGTGTACCCGCAGGAGGAGGACTTCGGGATCGTCGCGGTCGAAGCCCAGGCCTGCGGGCGACCCGTGATCGCGTACGGACGCGGCGGCGCGACCGACACCGTGGTGCCCCTCGGAGCGCCCGCCGGCGCCGCCGCGACGGGAATCCTGTTCGAGCCCCAGACGGTCGACGCCCTCGTCGCCGCGCTCCAGAGCTTCGAGGCGGCGGAGGCGGCGGGGGCATTCCGGCCCTCGGCGATCCGCGACCACGCGCAGGAGTTCGCGGTCTCCCGGTTCCGCGCCGGCCTCCTCGCGGAGCTGCTTCGCGCGGGTGTACGGGTGCCCCCTGACACCAGCGATTGATCTCGATCCGGCGCCGGTCTTGCGACATTTCTGCGCGCTTGTGATCTGCCGCACAGCCCTGGGGGCCCTTCCCCTGCAATCCTCGCGCAACGCCGGCCTCATCCCTTTCCGCCGCCGCGTGTGATGACGCTCACGCGCCCCCCCCGCCCGCCAGTCCGAGGAAGGCCTAGAAGCGAGGGGCGTCGCCCGCGCCACGGGGTGCGGGATTCGCCCCGTCGGACCGGCTCGGAGGGGCCGTTCGATTGGGATGGGAAGGCCTGTCATGAAGATCGCCCGCTTGTCCGCCGCGCTCCGTCCCCTCCTCGCGGGAATCGTCGTCGGCTCCGCGGCGCTGCTCGCGACGGACGCGCGCGCCGTCGACGTGGTCGGCCAGACGACCGCCAACCTCGCCTGGACCGCCGCCTCCGGGCCCGTCACGGGCTACGGCGTGTACGTCGCGAAGAACGGCGCGGCCTTCCCCAGCGCCCCGAGCTTCACTGTGAGCGGCACCGCCGCGACCGTCTCGGGCGCGTACAACGACACCCTCGTCGTGCGGGTCGCTGCGTTCGACTCGACCGGCAGCTACGGGCCGCAGTCCCCGAGCTCGGACTCCATCCACTTCGTGCAGGGCACGACGACGACCCCGCCCGCGATCACCCTCTCGGGGAGCAGCCTCAGCACGTCGGCCAGCGCGGGCTCGAGCCCGGCGGCCGGCAGCTTCACCGTCCGGAACTCGGGCGGTGGAACGCTGAGCTACTCGATCTCGAGCAACGCGTCCTGGCTCACGGTCTCGCCTGCGAGCGGCACCGCGACCACCGAGACCGATACGATCTCGCTCACGTATTCGACCTCGAGCCTCGCCGCCGGCAGCTACACCGGGACGGTCACCGTCGCCGGCGGGAGCGGCGTGACCTCGAAGACCCTGACCGTGAACCTGACCATCGCCGCCGTCACGTCGAGCCCGTCGATCGTGCTCTCGACCGGCGCGATCTCGCTCACGGCGGTGCAGGGCCAGAACGCGGCGTCCCAGACCTTCACCGTGCGGAACGGCGGCGGCGGCACGCTCTCGTGGTCGGTCACCGACAACCAGACCTGGGCGGGGTACTCGCCGGCGAGCGGCACCTCGACGGGCGAGAACGATACGGTGACGATCTCGTTCGGAACGAGCATGTTCACCCCGGGCACGTACACCGAGACCGTCACGGTGTCGGGCGGCTCGGGCGTCCCGGCGAAGACGGTCGTCGTGACGCTCACGGTCGTGGCGCCGCCGACGATCGTCACTTCGATCTCGTCCCTCGCGCTCACCGTCAACCAGGGCCAGAGCCCGGCGAGCCAGAGCTTCACCGTCAAGAACGGCGGCGGCGGCACGCTCTCCTGGTCGGCGAGCGACAACCAGAGCTGGCTCTCGCTCTCGCCCACGAGCGGTACCTCGACCGGTCAGACCAGCGCCGTCGGTGTGGCGTTCTCGACGGCGAGCCTGACCGCCGGCAGCTACACCGCGAACATCGCCATCACCGGCGGTTCCGGCGTCAGCGCCAAGAACGTGCCCGTGACGCTCACGGTGAAGGCTCCCGCGGCGGTGCCCGCGATGGCGCTCTCGACCAGCGCGCTCTCGGCGAGCACCAACGTGGGGCAGAGCCCGGCGAGCCAGAGCTTCCAGGTGCGGAACTCCGGCACGGGAACGCTCAGCTGGACGGCGAGCGACGACCAGAGCTGGCTCTCGCTCTCGCCGGCGAGCGGGTCCTCCACCGGCGAGAACGACAGCGTGGCGGTGTCGTTCAGCACGACGAGCCTCGCCGCCGGCACCTACCACGCGACGATCACCATGCAGGGGACGGGCGTCGCCACGATGACCCTGCCGGTCACGCTGGTCGTCGGCGCGAACGACCCGGGCACCGGCGTCGTGATGGTGGGCTTCGGACCGAGCGGCCAGGGCAAGCTCGAGATGCGCCAGCCCATGGCGCCCGTCGCGAGCCTGGGCGAGCTCGTCCTCGACTGGGCCGGCTACGACGCGTCCGTCGGCGAGACGCGCCCCGTGGCCTGCGACGTCGACGGCGACGGCCTCGACGAGTACGTGATCGGCACGGGGCCCCAGGGCGACGGGCGGATCGAGGTCGTCGACGATCGCCAGCACGACTTCGCCCACCTGGCCTGGCTCCAGATGACCGTCACGCCGTGGGCGTCTCTCCCGGGCGAGACGTTCCCCGCTTGCGGCGATCTCGACGGCGACGGCAAGGACGAGATCGTGGTCGGCGGCGGCCCGGGCAGCGGCGGCGTGATGCAGATCTTCGACGACGCGGCGACGGGCTACGCCGCCTTCCCGGGGACGCCGCAGAGCGGCGGCCACCTGATCGCCGACTGGGCGACGCAGGCGGGCCGCAGCGGCGAGACGCATCCGGCCGTGGGCGACATCGACGGCGACGGCCTCGCCGAGATCGTGGTCGGCTTCGGCGACGGCGCCTTCGGGAAGGTGCAGCTCATCGACGACGTCCAGGCCGGCTGGAAGCCGGTCGCGCGCGCGCCGGAGGGCTTCCTCCAGGTGCCTTGGCCCGAGTACAACAACACGCGGAGCGGGAGCACGTATCCGGCCTGCGGTGACATCGACGGCGACGGCCTGGACGAGATCGTGGTCGGCTTCGGCGACGGTGCCCACGGCTGGCTGTACGTGTACGACGACCAGCCCCACAAGTTCCGGGCAGTGCCGCGCGGCCCGAACAAGGCCGGGTGGATCCGCGTGAAGGACATGGCCTACCGGAAGACGCCGGGCCCGACGCGGCCTGCGCTCGGAAACCTCGACGGCGATCCCGGCGAGGAGGTCGTGGTCGGCCTGAGCCCCGACGCGGGCGGGGAGATCCAGATCCTCGACGACGCCTCGCGCTACATGAGCGGGCTCCAGGGAACTCCGCTGCCGGGCGGTCTGGTTCCCCTCGGCTCGGGCGCGGCGGCGACGACGACGGGCGTGTCGTGGCCGGCGGTCGGCAAGTGACGGGGGCCCCGGCGTGATCGGCGCGCCGGGGCGGCCTCAGGCCGCCCCGGCGCCGATCTCCCGATACAGATCGGCATAGCGCCGAGCCAGCACCGCGAGGGAGAACGCCTCGCACGCCGCCGCGCGGGCCCGCGCGGCGAGCGTCCTCCGGAGCCCCGTGTCGATCCGGAGCCGCTGCAGGGCGTGGGCGAGCGCGTCCGCGTCCCCGGCCGGGAAGAAGAGGGCGTGCTCCCGACCCGCGGCGGTGTCGCCGTGCCCCGGGATGTCGCTGAGGGCGCTCGCGACGCCGCTCGCCAGGGCCTCGAGCACTGCGTTCGGCATGCCCTCCGTCCGCGACGGGCTCGCGAAGACGTCCGCGGCCTGGAGGATCGACGGCACGTCGCTTCGTTCTCCGAGGAGCCGCGCCCGCCTTCCCTCGCCGAGCGTGCGCGCGGCCTCCTCGAGCCGGAGTCGCTCCGGACCGTCCCCCACGACGAGGACGTCCACGGCCGGTCCGGGCGGGAGACGCCGGACCGCGGAGAGCAAGCTGGCCACGTCCTTCGACGCGACGAGGCGGCCGACGAAGACGACGCAGCATGCCTCCGGCGCGACACCGAGGCGGAGCCGCGCCCGGGCGCGCTCCTCGGCCTGGGCCGGCCGCAGGCGCAGCACGTCGACGCCGTTCGGAAGCTGCACGACGCGCCCGGGCGGAACGCCCGCGTCGACGAGCGCGCGAGCGATCCCGCCGTTCAGCGCGACGAAGCGGTCGGCGTGGAGCAGGCGCCGGAACGCGGTGCGGAGCGCCCCCCGCCGCAGGAGCCCGAGCCGTCGCCCCGCGGAGGCGTGCTCCGCGTTCCAGCCCGCCGGGTCGGCGTGCATCTGGACGTCGTCGGCGCTCGCGACCTTGACGAGCGAAGGCACGCCCGCCGCCGCGGCACGCGCGACGACCTGGCCCGAGAGCCGGTGGAGCGCGTGGGCGTGCACCACGTCGATCGCGTCCGCGTGGCGCCGCCACCAGACGCCGGGGTGATACCATCGCACGCCGCGCGGCAGGCGATGCACGGGGCCGGCGTCGCTCGCTTCGCACGCCGGGAGACCCGCGCGACCGTGGCTGAGGAGCAGCGTCGCGAGGCCGAGGGCCGCGCGCTGCTCCGCCGCGAGGGCGCGCGCCTGGATCTCGTAGCCGCCGACGCGGTCGAGGAAGGGCACGACGTGGCAGACGCGGAGCGGGGCGGCGGCGCCGAGCGGACGAGCGAGCACCGCCTCTCGCGCGAGGGGGGAGAGCGCGCTCCGCTCGGAGCGCTCGCCCGGGACGTGCTCCACGATCTCAGGCTCCATCGAGCACGCCTCCTGCGCGGGCTCGCCTTCCTGCGTCGGAACGGCGTCGCAGGGTTCCTGCGCCGCCAGGCGCTGTCAATCACGAGCGAGCCGCCGGTCGCGTGGCGCGCCTATCGGGACTGGCTCGCGCGGGAGCCGCGCGCGTCGCGCTCGAGCGTCGCGCCGCTCCCGCGCACGAGCCTGCTCGTGCCCGTCTTCCGGCCCGCGCGAGGCGAGCTCGAGGCCCTGTACGAGTCGCTGCGCGCCCAGTCCCACGCGGACTTCGAGCTCTGTCTCGCGACCGACGGCCTCGCGGAGCGGGACGTCGCGCGCAGCCTCGAGCGTCTCGCGGCGCGGGACGCCCGCGTGCGCCTCGCGCCGCCGGCGGCCCGCGGCGGCATCTCGGCCGCGACGAACCGGGCCGCGGCCGTGGCGACGGGCGCGGTGGTCGCGCTCCTCGACCAGGACGATCTCCTTCCTCCCGACGCGCTCCTCGTCGTCGCGGACGCCTTCGCCGGCGATCCGGAGCTCGACCTCGTCTACACCGACGAGGATCAGCTCGAGAGCTGGGGGCTGCGCGACGCGCCGCGCTTCAAGCCCGGCCCGTCGCCCACGCTGCTCCTCGGCGTGAACTACGTCATGCACCTCCTCGCACTCCGCCGCTCCCTGTTCGACGCCCTCGGCGGCCTGCGCTCAGCCTTCGACGGCGCGCAGGACCACGACCTCGCACTGCGCGGCCTCGAGCGGGCGCGACGAGCCCGTCATCTGCGCCGCGTCGCCTACACGTGGCGACGGAGCCGGGCGAGCGTCGCGGGCGGAGCGGCGGCGAAGCCCTGGGCCTACGAGGCCGGACGACGCGCCGTGGAGGACGCCGCGCGGCGACGAGGCCTCCCGCTGGCCGCGGTCCGACCCACGCCCGTGGCCGGCGTCTACGCGCTCGAGCCCGCCCCGCGGCGCGACGCCCTCGCGTGTCATGTGGTCTTCGCCCGGGGCGCCGACGCGCCGCGCTGGGACGCCTCGTTCGCCGCCGTGCGCGACGAGCTCCGCGTGCTGGCGAGCCACGACGGCCGCTGGCCCGAGGCCGACGCCTTGGCGCAGGGCGCGCTCCTCGTCGTGGCGCAGGACCTCGCGCCCGACGCAGAGGCGCTTCGCGCGGCGGCGCGCCTCGCCGCCTGGCCGGGCATCGGCGCGCTCTCCTTCGCGGCGCGCGGCCGCGGGCCCGCGCCAGTCCATCTCGGCTACTCCGTGGATCGCGCGGGCCGGGCCGAAGCGGTTCCGCACGGCGGGCTCGCGGCCCTCTGCCCGCACGAGGTCGCGACCTCCTGCGGTGGCCTCCTGCTCTTCGGCCCCGCGGTCGCATGCCGGGCGGTCGCCTTCGCCGGGGCGCTGCTTCGCGACGAGGACGTGGCCTGCCTCGGCCTCGCGAGCTTCGTGGGCGAGCGGAGCACCCTGTTCGTGCCCCGCCCCGTGCTGGTGTCGGCTTCGCCCGCGCCGCCGCGCGCCCTCGACCTCACGCTCTCGCCGCTCTGGCCCGCGGTCGCGGCCGGCCTGCCCGACTCGTTCTTCGAGGACGGCGCCGACCGCTTCTGCCCGCGCCACCCCCTGCTCGCCGCCGCCGGCCATCCGGCGCCGGCACGCTGACACCCGGCCTCAGGGCAGCCAGCGCCTCTTCCAGAGCTGGAACATCAGCACCACCCAGAGCGGGTACTGCCAGTCGACGCGCCCCGCGAGGTGCTCCTCCCAGCGCGCCCGGATCGCGTGCGGCGCGAGAATCCCGTCCTCGCGCAGCCGCCGCTCCGAGAGCAGCTCCTCGGCCCATGCGCGGAGCGGGCCCCGCAGCCACGCGCCGACCGGGATCCCGAACCCCATCTTCGGGCGATCGGTGAGCGCCCGAGGGACGAAGCGCTCGAGCACGGCCCGCAGCAGCCACTTCGTCGTGTCGCCGCGCACCTTCATGTGTCGCGGCAGCCGCCAGGCGAGCTCGACCACGCGGTGGTCGAGGAGCGGGACGCGCGCCTCGAGGCTCACGGCCATGCTCGCGCGGTCGACCTTCGTCAGGATGTCGCCCGGCAGGTAGGTGAGGAGGTCGACGAGCTGCACGCGCTCGGCGAAGTCGGGGACGGCCGCGGCGAGGCCGCCGAGCCAGAGCTCGTCGACGGGCTCGCGGCTTCCGGGCACGAGCGTCTCGGGCTCGGACCAGTTCGTCACGAGATCGCGATACAGGAGATCGGGCCCGGCATCCGCCAGGAGCTTCGCGGCGACGGAGAGACGGGCGCCGAGCTGACCGACCCGACGCGGCGAGATCCGGCCGAGCGCGTCCCAGGCGGAGCTCGGGAGGGCGCGGATCACGGCGCGCAGCGCCGGCCGCAGGACGCGCGGGATCGTCTCGAGGCGGGCCGCGCGCGTCTCCGCGTGGGCGTAGCGCGGATAGCCCGCGAAGAGCTCGTCGCCCCCGTCGCCCGAGAGCGACACGGTGACGTGACGGCGGGTCAGCTCCGAGACCAGGTAGGTCGGGATCTGCGACGAGTCGCCGAACGGCTCGTCGAACCACTCGGGCAGCCGGTCGATCACGGCGAGCGCGTGCCGCGGCTCGACGATGAGCTCGTGATGCTCGGTGCCGAGGTGGGCCGCCACCTCCTTCGCGTGATGGGCCTCGCTCCAGCTCTCCTCCGTGTAGCCGATCGAGAACGTCTTCACGGGCGCCGCGCTCTCGGCCTGCATCAGGGCCACCACCGTCGAGCTGTCGATCCCGCCCGAGAGGAAGGCCCCGACCGGCACGTCGGCGAGCATCCGGCGACGCACGGAGTCGCGCAGCAGCGCCTCGAGGCGGTCGGTCGCCTCGCGGTCGTCGAGGGCGAGCCGCTCGCGCACGCCCGCCGCCGCCACCTCGCGCGCGTCCCAGTAGGCCGACTCCCGGGCCGCGCCGTCGCGGATCGTGACGAGGCAGCCGGGACGGACCTGGGAGATCCCGCGGTAGATCGAGCGCGGGGCAGGCACGTTGCCGAAGCGCAGGTACGCGGCCACCGCGTCGCGGTCGATCTCGGGACGGAACGCCGGGTGGACGAAGAAGGCCTTCGGCTGCGAGGCGAAGAGCGTCACCGCACCGTGCCGCCCGTGGTAGAGCGGCTTGATGCCGAGACGGTCGCGCGCGAGGAAGAGCGTGCGCGTCTCCCGGTCCCAGAGGGCGATCGCGAACATGCCGATCATGCGCGGGATCGCGCGCTCGATGCCCCACGCCGCGCACGCCTCCACGATCACCTCGGTGTCGGAGTGGCCGCGGAAGCGGATCCCGCGCGCCTCGAGCTCGGGGCGCAGGTCCGGCGCGTTGTACACCTCGCCGTTGAAGACGATCACGAAGCGACCGTCGGCCGACGCCATGGGCTGGCGACCGGCGACCGAGAGGTCGAGGATCGCGAGGCGGCGGAAGCCGAAGGCGATCCCGGCCGTCGCGTCGGCCCAGGCTCGTCCGTCGTCGGGGCCACGCTCGAGCAGCGTGTCGGCCATGCGGCGCGCGAGCGCGAGGGCGGCGTCTTGCGCCAGCTCCCGGCGCTCGTCGAGGAAGCCGGTCAGCCCGCACATGGCGCGATCCGGCCGGCGTCCGGCGGCGGGCGCACGGGGCGCCTCAGGCGGGCTTCCGGAACAGGTACTCGGTGTTGGCCTCGCCCGCGGCGATCTTCACCAGCTCGAGGCCGAGCTCCTTGTCGGCGAATCGCTTCACCTCCGCGATCGAGGAGAACTCCATCGGCCAGCCGCCGAGCCAGTCCTTGACGTCGGTGTAGAGGTTCATGCCGCGGTTCTTCTTGTACTCGGCCATCTGCTTCACGAGGCGCGGGATCCGCAGCGGATTGCCGCCGAGATTGAAGCGCCAGAGGTACCAGAGCTCGAGGCGCCGCTTGGTGAGGAAGCCGCCGTCGACGTAACGCTTCTTCACGTCGAGCCAGAACGCGGGCGGCGGATCCACGAACACGTCCGACGTGTAGAGGGCGATGTAGAACAGGGAGCCTGGGGCGAGGCAGGAGGCGGCGTTGCGGATCGCGCTCCACTGATCGCCCGTATGGTGGAGCACTCCCCACGAGTAGACGACGTCGAAGGTGCCGAGCGTGGCCACGAACGCGCGGTCGAGGATCGAGCCCTGGGAGATGCTCCAGCGCTCGGGGTGCCCCGCGACGGCGTGGAGCAGGCGCGTCGTCTCGACCGAGTCTCGGTCGTAGTCGAAGCTCACGACGCGCGCCGCGCCGGCCTGGAACGCGGCATAGGAGTGGAGGCCGCTCCCGCAGCCGATGTCGAGGAAGCTCTGGCCCGCGAGGTCCGTCCGCCCGAGGAAGCCGAGCAGGTGCTTCCGGGCGATCTCGACCTTCTCCGGCGTGAAGCTCTTCTCGACGTAGTCGCGCCAGTTGCGGCCGAAGGCGAAGCGCCGCTCGCTATCGGGCGGGCGGGCCGCGGGGCTCCCGGCGCTCGTCGTCCCGCTCATGGGCGGCCCTCCCTCTCGGCGTGCCCGCGACCGTAGACCTCGCGCGTCTCGGCGACCATGCGCTCGAGGCCGAACCGGCTGCTCACGAACGCGGGGGCGAGGCGGCGCGCGGCCGCCCTCCACTCGGGATCGCCGAGGATCGCCGAGATGCGATCCCCCAGCAACGCCGGAGCGTGCGGCGACACCGCATAGCCCGTGCGCCCGGGATCGATCGCCTCGCGGGCCCCGCCGGCATCCGTCGTCACCACGGGCACCCCGAGCGCCTGCGCCTCCAGGACGACGTTCGGAAGGCCTTCGAGGCGCGACGTCAGCACGAACACGTCGAGCCCCGCGAGGGCCGCCGCGGGCTCGCGCAGCGGGCCGGGGAGCCGCAGGCGCTCGCCGATCCCGAGCTCGCGCGCGAGCGCGCGCGCGGGCTCGCGGAGCGGCCCCTCGCCGTACATCACGAACCACGCGTCGGGACGGCTGCGCGCGACCTCGGCCGCCACCTCGACCCAGAGCAGCGGGCCCTTCTCCTCGAAGAAGCGCAGGAGCGTCCCGACGAGGGGCGCCTCCTCCGGAACGCCGATCCGCCGGCGCTCGGCGGCGATCTCGTGGGCGCCGGGGCGCCGGCCCACCTCGACCGCGTTGTGCACGACGCGGATGCGCTCGCGCGGAACGTCGAGCCAGCGCGCGTAGTCCGCCGCGCCGGCCTCGCTGTTGTTGAGGAGCGTCACCTCCGGGCGTCGCAGGAGCGCGCGGTAGCCGGGGCGCATGTAGGGCTGGATCAGGTCGAAGTGCACCGGCGCCATGCTCCTGCCGGAGAGCACGACGTGCGGCACGCCGACGATCGCCGCGGCGATCCCGACCTTCACGTTCGTGGCGTCGAGCCAGACGTGCACGACCTCGGGGCGGCGGTCGAGCAGCTCGCAGACCCAGCCCAGGATCTCGCTCCCGAGCCAGAGCGTCGCGTTGCCGAAGGTCGCGGGGAGCGCCGCGAGCCGGGCGACGTGCTCCGGATCGAAGCCCGTCGCGCGCAGGTCGAAGACCGCGCCGTGCTCCTCGACCGGGACGCCGCTGCCCTCGAGCCGCCAGAGGTGGAAGCGGCTCGCCTCGCCGCCGAGGCTCGAGCACACGATCGTCACGTCGTCCTCCCCGGCGGCGCGGAGTCCCGTCACGGTGTGCACGAGCTGGCGCTCCGCCCCCCCGGCGCCGAGGGAGCCCACGATGGTCAGGATCCGGTCACGCACGAAGGCGTCGCGCGCGAGCAGGGGCTCGGCGAAGGAGCGACCGAGGAGCCGGCGGAAGGCGCGCCCGTAGCGCCCTTCGAGCCGGCGATACAGCGCGCCGCTCGCGCCGTGCGTCGGACGTCTCGTCGCGAAGTAGCGTCGGGAGACGGCGAGCGCGCTGCGCTCGGCCAGGATGCGCCAGACCGAGCGCGCCCGGACCTGGGGACCGGGCACGACGAACAGGATCTCGCGCGCACCGACGGCGATCGCCTGGCGCACGAATTGCACTCCCACGTGCTCGATGGCGCCGATGAAGACGATCTGCCGCGCGACCGTCGCGGGCGGCGTCCAGTCGAAGCGCTCGCTCGTGACGAAGCCCACGCGGGGGCCGCCGCACGCGACGAGCGCCGGCTCGGGCTCGGCCAGCACGACGCTCGTCACCGTGGGCGCGGCGAGGAGCGCCTCCAGGGTCGCGCGCGAGATGCGGCGGGCGAAGGCCACCGTCACGGCGTCGAGCTTGCGCGCCGTGACCAGGCGCTGGATCACGCCCGGCACCTCGTGTCCGTGCAGCGCACCGGCGCTCGCGGCGATGACTTCATCCGCCGCCACGGCGCCCCACGGAGCTGCGGGCCACGAGGCCGCGCAGGAGCGCGTCGAACCGCTTCGCCACGTGCTCCGCGGTGTACTCGGCCGCGATCGCCTCGTGCTCCGACGACGCGCGGAGCCGCCCCTCGCGATGGAGCCGCACGAGGTCGGCGAGCGCCGCGGCGAGGCCCGCCGCATCGCCCGGCTCGACGACCGGATCGCCGAGCCGGCGCAGGAACTCGGCGGACGCGCCTCGCAGCGGAGTGACGCCCAGGATCGGCTTCCGGAACATCAGGTAGTCGACGATCTTGCTCGGCAGGAAGACGCTGCGCTCCGAGGGCGCGTCGATCACGAGCAGGACGTCGGCGTCGTGGGACGCGCGCAGGCTCTCGATGTAGCCCGCGCGCGGCAGGAACGAGACCGTGCGCTCGAGGCCCGGCGGGCGCAGCGCCTCGGGCGCGAGGCCGGGCGCGTCACCGACGAAGATCACCTCGAGCGCGGCGAGCACGTCGGGCCGCGTCTCGCGCAGGCGCGCGAGGGCGGCGAGCATGCCGTGCGGCGTCCGCATCCCGGGGTAGAGGAAGCCGGTATGCGTGATGCGCAGGCGGCCGTCGTGGGGCGGAAGCCGGGACGCGGCGGCCGCGACGAGGGGCGCGAGCGTCGGATCGAAGGCGTGGGGCAGGACGTGGGCCCGCGCCGCGAGGGCACGCGGATACTTCGACATCACGAGCTCGCGCGTCTCCTCCGTCACGAACACGACCGCGTCGGCCTGCTCGATCACGCGCTGCTCCTCTCCGCGCCAGCGCGCGAGGTCCTTCCCGGGAAGCTCCGCGTAGTAGGGGCTGTCGGTCCAGGGATCGCTGAAGTGCGCGACCCAGGGACCGCGACCCATGCGGCGCCGAAGGCGCAGGCCGATCCGATGGTCGCTCCAGGGCTGGGCGAACGTCACGAGGGCGTCCGCCTTCGGCGCGCGGAGCGCGCGAGCCGCGGCCCCCGTCGCGCGTCGCTCCCAGTTGTCCTCGGTCAGGTCTGCGGGGGCACGCAGACGGCGCAGCAGGCGGCGCACGCGGCCGCTCGGCGCGACGGACTCGTCGGTCTCGATGCACTGGAGCGTGTAGGCGTCGCGGTAGTGGGCCGCGAGCAGCGCGTCGCGGGCCGCCGCGGGCATGCCCGCGCCCGGGGTCGCCGCGATCACGGTGCTCTCCCAGCCGAAGCCCCGGAGGCTGCACAGGAGTCGCGAGACCTGGAGCGCTCGGGGCGCCACCCGGGGCGGCATCGCCCAGGAGACGGCGACGAGCCGGCTCACGGCAGCCATCGGCGCATCCACACCTCGAGCACGAGCAGGTTCGCGAGCCGGTGTCGCTCGAGCATCGACGCTTCGGGCGCGAGCCCGCGCGAGAGCGCCCGCCGCAGCGCAGCGGGCTCGAGCCAGCCGCAGAGCCGCGCAGCCGGCGGCGCGAGCAGGTCCTCGACGAACGGGCGCAGGGCGCCGCCGAGCCACTCGTAGACCGGGACGGGGAACCCGCGCTTCGGCCGCGCGAGGATCGACGCCGGAAGGTGACGGGCGGCCCAGCGGCGCAGGATGCGCTTCGTGACGAGGCGGCCGCGCTCGTCGGGCCCGACCTTCGCGCGCGTCGGAGCGCGCGCCGCCCACTCGACCAGGCGCCAGTCGAGGAACGGCGTGCGGAGCTCGAGGGAGCAGGCCATCGACATGCGGTCGGCCTTTGCGAGGAGGTCCGCCGCGAGCCAGCTCTGGCAGTAGGTGTAGAGGAGCTGGTGGAGCGGCTCCGCGTCGCCGAGACGCGCGAGGTCGGCGCGCAGGCGATCGAGGCTGTCGGGCAGCTCGGGCCGGCTCGCGAGGAGCGCGCGCTTCTCGTCGGAGCCGAGGTAGTTCGTCATGTGGTGCGGCACGGGGAGCCGGCGCTCGTCGGTCTCGAGGACCGCCGACTCGAGGGGCGCGCGCCAGCTCGGGAGCGCGCGCGCGGCGAGCCTCGCGAGGGGCCGCGGCAGGCGCGCCGGGAGCGTGTCGCGCGCGCGCACGGCGCGCTCCTGCTCGCGCACGAGGACGTCGAAGTCGTAGCCTCCGAGCACCTCGTCGCTGCCCTCGCCCGAGAGCACGACCTTCACGAAGCCGCGAGCCAGCTTCGAGACGTGGTAGAGCGGCACGCTCGCGAGGTCGGCGAGCGGCTCGTCGGTGTACCAGACCAGCTCCGGAAGGAAGTCCACGAAGGCGCGCTGGTCGATCACCACCTCGTGGTGGTCGGTCTCGAGGTGCTTCGCGACCTCGCGCGCGAAGGGGCGCTCGTCGATCTCGGGCGAGCCCGCGAACGCCACCGAGAACGTGGCGAGCTTCGCGTCCGGCGCGCGGGCGACGGCCGCGGCCAGCGCGCTCGAGTCGAGCCCGCCCGAGAGCAGCACGCCGACCGGGACGTCCGCGAGCATGCGCAGGTTCACGGCGTCTTCGAACAGCGCGGCGAACTCGGCGTCGAGGACCGCGTCGTCGCGCTCGGCCCGCGGCCCGCCGAAGGGCGCGTCCCACCAGCGCTCGACGCGGGGCGCGTCGTCGAACAGGCCGAGCGCAAGACGATGGCCGGGCGGGAGGTGCCAGACGTTCTCCCAGATCGCCTCGGGGCCCGGCACGTAGCGGAACGTGAGGTAGTCCCAGAGCGCCTGCTCGCGCAGCCGCTTCGCGACGCGCCCGCTCGCGAGGATGGCCTTCAGCTCCGATCCGAACACGAAACAGCGGCCGTCCCAGTAGTACGAGAGCGGCTTCACGCCGAGCCGGTCGCGCACGAGATGGAGTCGACGCTCGCGGCCGTCCCACAGCGCGACCGCGAACATCCCGTTCATGCGCTCGAAGGCGGCCGTGCCCCATTCCTCGTAGCCGCGCAGGATCACCTCGGTGTCGCTGCGCGTGCGGAAGCGATGGCCCTTGCGGGAGAGCTCCTCGCGGAGCCGCGCGTGGTCGTAGATCTCGCCGTTGAACACGAGCTGGAGGACGCCGTCGTCGCTCGCCATCGGCTGGTGACCGCCCTCGAGGTCGACGATCGAGAGGCGCTGCATGCCGAGCCCCACGTGCTCGTCGGCGAAGAACCCCGAGTCGTCGGGCCCCCGGTGGCGGATCGTGTCGCACATCGCACGCAGCAGCGGGAGCCGCGCCTCGGGCGCGAGCTCGAGGCCGAGCCAGCCGGCGATCCCGCACATCGCGCGCTAGGCCCCGCCGCCGAGCTGCGCGGCGGCCCGGGCCACGATCGCGTCGGGACCGAGCGAAGGGATGCGGTGGCGCTCGAGCAACGCGAGCACGCGCTCGAAGGGCGCCTGCCCGGCCACGTGGGACGGATCGGCGTAGTAGCTCAGGAGGCCCGCGATCCCCGCCGCGAGCAGACGCTCGACGGTCTCGGCGAAGAGCTCGTGGTAGACATCGGAGAGCGCGTAGCGCCGGCGGTCCGCGAGGTAGGTCCAGGAGTCGAGGATCGTCGTGGGCGCGCGCCACGAGCCGAAGAGCGGGATCTCGTAGAGCCCCTCGCGCGCGACCACCGGCCCCTCCGCGAGGGCGAGGCTCGGGAGCGTCGTCGAGCAGAAGCGGTAGCCCAGGCGACGCGCAATGGCGTAGATCTGCGCGAGCTGCTCCGGGGCCTGGAACGAGCCGAAGTGCGGCGCCCGGAAGCCGGTCGGCGCGCGCCCGACGATCTCGCAGACGTCGCGGTGACCCTGCTCGATGTCCGCTGCGACCTCCTGCTTCGAGAGCCGCTCGTAGAAGGTGATCGGCTGGTACTGGTCGCCCTCGAAGGCGGCGTGGGCGCGACCGCCGTGGTTCAGGAACGCGGCGCCCCGCTCGGCGAGACGGCGCCAGACCTGCTCTCCCTTGCGGAGCTGCGCGCCGGGGACGGCGTAGCAGGGCTCGATCCCGCGCGCGCGCAGCGCGCGGTCGAGCTCGGGCGCCGCCGCGAAGTCCTCGTCGGTGTCGCAGTCGAAGGACAGGAAGAGGTACAGCCGGTCGAAGCCCGCGCGACGCGCGAGCGCGCCGTAGCGCGCGAACGTGGCCGCGCGCTCCGCGTCTTCCGTGCGCGCGCGCGCGGCGAGCCGCAGGCGGCGCAGCGCGCGGCGGGGCTCGCGCGCGACGCGCAGGAGCCGGTCGCGCAGGCGCGTCACGCCGTCACCCTTCGGCGTTCGCGGCCTTGCGGCCGGTGATCCAGAGGCTCCAGCCGAAGCGCCGGGCCAGGGCCTCGAGCAGGCGCGCCGGGAGCCGCGCGCCGAGGCCCGGCGCGAGCGTGTCGAGGACGTTCGGGACGTCGGTGCCGAACACCTCTACGCGTACGTCCTCGAACGGCGCGAAGAGATCGCGGCGACACTCGGCTTGCGTCACCGGCCAGGTGTGCGGATTGCCCTCGGCGCGGGCGCCGTCGGCGTAGCGGCTCGCGAGGTCGAGCTCCGGAAGGAATCGGTCCTCGAGGTTCACGAAGCCTTCCTGCCAGCGCACCCACACGCGATACAGGAGCGACCTCCGGTGGTAGAGCATCACGCCGACGCGCCCGCCGGGAGCGAGCACGCGGTGGAGCTCCGCGATCGATCGGCGGGGCTGCGGCGAGTGGTGGAGCACGCCCCAGCTAAAGGCGAAGGCGAAGCGCCCGTCCTCGAAGGGCAACGCCTCTCCGTCGGCCTCGCGCACCTCGGCCGCGAGACCGAACGTCGCGAAGCGCCGTCGGGTCTCGGCCACGGCGACCGGGTTCAGGTCGACCGCCGTGACGAGCGCGCCCTCGCGAGCCCAGTTCATCGCCATGCAGCCCATGCCGCAGCCCACCTCGAGCACGCGCGCGCCCTTGTAGCGGTCGTAGTCGAAGAGGCGCCCGAAGGGACGACCGCCGGGCTCGTGGTGCGGCTCGTTCCAGGCGTAGAAGCGCTCGTCGGCGAGCTCGAAGAAGCGGCGCGAGCCGCGCTCGACGCGGACGATGCGTCCCTCCGCGTCGCGATAGCTCGCCTCCCCGTGCTCCTCGCCGTAGGTCATGGGATGCGCGGCCCACCAGTCGCGGATCGCGCGCTTGATCTCGCCCTCGCTCATCGGGCGTCCCCGAGCCGTCCGCGCACCGCGTCGAACGCCGCGAGCGCGCCCGCCACGGGCCAGACCGCGAGCGCCGCGAGGAGCTCGACCAGGCGCGTGCGCGCGAGGAAGCGGCGAAGACGCAGCGCGCAGCGCGCATTGCGGCCGAGCGCGTAGGCGCGCCGCCGCCCGCTCACGACGAGCACGCGCCGCGCCGGGTCCGAGAGCAGCGCCCGCTCGAGCCGCTCGCAGCCGAGGCCGAGGGCGTCGGGGTGCACCAGCACGACGGTGTCGTAGTCGCCCCGGAACGCGGCCTCGAGGAGCGGAGGCACGCCCTCGCTCTCGAAGCGCGCCGTGGCGCCGCGCTCGACGCGACCGAAGGCCGCCCGAAACTCCCCGTCGCCGGGCTCGGGATGCGCGCCGTCGACCAGGAGATCCGGCGCCGCGGACGCCGTCGCGTCGCACGCCCAGCGCTCCACGAGGTCGAGCAGATAGGGAAGCGGGCGCGGGTTCGCGAAGTGATCGCGATGCAGCACGCGATGGTCGGAGAAGCGGCGCGGAAGGAGATGGTCGAGGCCCCAGAGCACCGCCGCCGTGGGCAGGCCGAAGGGCCGGGGATCCTCCGGGCCGCGCAGCGACTCGGCGTAGGCGCAGATCACGACGAGCGTGCGCTCGCCCGCGCGGCCGGTCGATTGCGCGAGGAGCGCGCTCACGCCGCGGCCCTCGCTCCGCGCGCCGACTTCGTCGCGACGAGGTAGAGCGACGACGCCTGGCGCGGGATCACGAGGCGACCGATCCGCTCGAACCAGTCGTCGACCCATTTGCGGCCACGCAGACGCGCGTCCCAGCCCCAGTCGGGCGGGCCCCAGCCGAGGTGCTCCACCTCGAGCAGCTCGAAGCCGGCCTCGCGCAGGCGTCGGCCGATGGTGTCGGCCGTGTAGAAGTGGACGTGGTCGGTCGTCGCGCGGACCTCCGGGGCGCGCCGATAGGCGAGCTGCCACCACCACGCGCCCTCGTTCGGCGTTCCGAGCACGAGGAGTCCTCCGGGCGCGAGGATGCGATGCACCTCGCGCAGCGCTCCGGCGTCGTCGGGCACGTGCTCGATCACGTGGTTGAAGAAGATGGCGTCGAAGAAGCCGTCGGGCACCGGCTGGTCGAGGAGATCGGCGAGGAAGAGCGTCGCCTCGGGCGCGCGGCCGCGCGCGCGCAGGAGACGCAGGAGATTGTAGTCGCTGCCATACAGACGCTCGGCGAAGGGAGCGAGCCAGGGAAGGTTCGTGCCGTCGCCGCAGCCGAGGTCGAGGAGCCGCGAGGCGCGAGCGTCGGGCCGGGCCGCGAGCGCGCGGGCGAGCACCGACTCGACGTAGCGCCGGCGCTTCGCCAGGTGGTGCCGCCACGGGCTCGCCTCGACCGCGGGCTGCTGCTCGACGTACCAGCCGGGATTCGCCCGACGCGCGGCCTCGAGGTCGGCCTCGTGCTTCTCGGGATCGCGCACGAGCAGCGCCACGCCGTCGCGCTCGGCCGGTCGCGCGCCGCACGCGCCGCAGGCCGGCACGCCCGAGCGCGCGGCGAGCGTGCCCGTGCGACAGGCCGGACAGCGGAAGCCGTCGAGGCGCGAGGCGTGGTCGGTCATCGGGCGCAAGGTGTCCCAGCCGGCGCTCGGGCCGCAAGCGCGGCCGGGGCCTCCGTCAGGCGAGGGGCGGCGGATCCGCGTAGCCGTAGCGCGCGGGCAGCTCGTCGCGGATGCGCCGCTCGAGCCGCGCGCACGTCTCGGGGCGGAGCTCCGCCCGATAGCCCCCGACCTTCCCGCTGCGCACGCGTCGCGAGCGCGGCTCGTCGGGATCGATCCGGCCGAACACGCCGAGGCCCGACGACGGATAGGTCGGGACGCGCCCCGACTCCTGCATCTCCTTCATGCGGTCGAAGGAGGCGAAGGCCACGGCCTCGGCGAGCGCCTTCCCGTCGTGGGGCAGCCCGAGGAAGGTCGCCATCCGGCCCGCCGTCGCCTCGGTGTCGCGTCGCGCGTCCTCGTAGCGCACGAGCAGGAACGCCTTCGCGGACGAGGCGTGCTCGTCCCAGAGCCGATGGAAGCGCACGAACTTGTCGAGCCCGTAGACCGGATCGTCGACCAGGTCCTCGAGCCCGCCCGGGTAGGGCCGCGCGTTGCGCGCGTACTTCTGCTGCATGAACAGGGAGACGAGGACGTCGAGCGGGTAGCGCGTCAGGAGGACGACTCGACGGCCGGCGAACGGCGCGATCACGTTCTCGCGCCGCAGGTCCGCGGCGGTCTGCGTGCGCCACTCGAGGGGCTCGTGGGTGAAGCGGAAGAACGGCCCCGGGTAGCCGCGGTAGCTCGGGTGGCCCCGCTCGACGAGATCGAAGAGCGGCATCTCGGGGAGCTGGTGCAGGAGCTGCGCGTAGCGGCCGAGGAGCATCCGGAGCCAGGTGTTCCCGCTCTTCGGATAGCCGACCACGACGGCGTCCTCGGCATCGGTCTCCTGCGGAGGGCGCCGCTTGCGGATCAGGTGGCCCATCGGCGTTCCCCACCGGCGCGGCTCAGTACCGGTACCCGACGGCGGACACGTCGCGATCGAGCAGGCGCGCGAGCCGCGCGTTGGAGGCGCCGTACACGCCCGTGATCCAGTCGACCTCGGCCGGCGAGAAGAGATCGATCTCGGAGTGCCGATCGCGCGCCGCCGCGCCGTGGGCCGGGGCGCTGCCCCCGATCAGGCGACGCCAGAAGGAGCGTCCCTCCTGCGCACGGAGCCCCACGATCGCCGCCTCGTCCTGGCCGCGGTGGTAGTCGCGCTCGGCCGGCTGGAAGCGATGTCGCGGGACGCCGAGGAAGTCGCAGAGCCGGTCGAAGGCCGCTTGCAGGTCTCGCGACATGTCCTCGAGCAGGAGCACCCGCACCCGGCTCGCCCCGAAGAGCTCGAGGTAGGTCGCGACGGTCCGATCGAAGGCCGCGGCGTCGGCCACGAGGCGGCCCTCGTGCGTGTTCAGGAACTGCGGGAACGCGCGCCGGCCGGCCTCGAGGGAGGTGTAGAAGTTCCGGTAGTGGCAGCCGAGCCAGTCGATCTGGTTGCGCAGCACGAGGACGATCTTCGCCTCGGGGACCGTCTGCCGGATGCGCCGCGCGACCTCGAAGCGGTCGATCGGCGCGTAGGCGGGGTAGTCGTCGGCCGCGTAGCGGAAGCGGACGGCGGCGAGCCGCTCCTCGTCCGAGTAACGCATGCCGACGGCGAGATGCTCGTGCATGTCGACGTGGACGTCCGAGCCGGCCGGGCGGCGCACGACGTCCTCGTACTTCTCGCGCTCGAAGCGCCGGTCGTCCAGGAAGTACGTGCCTTCGCGCGACCAGCTGATGCGCGGATGGTCTTCGTAGAAGGCGCGCAGGAGCGTCGACCCCGCGCGCTTGAGCCCGACGTGGACGGCGTCGACCTTCACTTCCGGCCTCCCGTTCCGCTCGCGCAGCGGCGCGCCGCGTCGCGCTCGGGCGCGTCGGCGCTCGCCGCGACGCGCCGCCAGGTCGAGCGGTGCGCCGCACCCTGGTAGGCGTCGAGCCCGATGCCCTGCAGGTAGCCGTGGAGCTCGACCCGCAGGGTCGCGGCGTTCGGGACGCAATCGAGCGACATCATCGCGGCGCGGCTCCCGCCGAAGGAGCCATGGTCGATCATGACGCGGTACGAGCCCTCGCCCAGCAGGAGGGCGGGCACCTCGCACTCGAGCACGCCGTCGCCCGAGACGTCGAGGGGCGCGCCGGTCTGGGTGCTGTGGATCGTCGCGACGCGGTCGCCGAACTCGTTCACGAGCAGCACCGAGAAGTAGGGGTCCGGCGCGCGCGCGCCGCGGAAGCCGATGCGGAAGCGGATGCCGGCGCCGGTCGCGAAGCGCGCCGCGGGCGTGCCGTCGGCCTCGTGCATCGAGACCCACGCGAGCACGCGCTGCGTGCTTCCCTCGAGCCGCGGCGCGGTCTCGAGGTCGTGGAGCGACGCCTCCTTCAGCCATTCCTCCGCGTGGTGGATCGCCCGGAAGTAGTGCGTCGTGGCCTCGCGCGCGGTGCCCTGGAAGACGCAGACGCCCGCGTCGAGCACCATGCCCGTGCGGCAGATCGCGTTCGCGGCGCGGGCGTTGTGGCTCACGAACAGCACCGTCCGCCCGTCGTGGGCGGCCTTCTCGATGTTCGCCTGGCTCTTCTCCCGGAAGGCGGCGTCGCCCACCGCGAGCACCTCGTCGAGGATCAGGATCTCCGACTCGAGCAGCGCCGCCACGGAGTAGGCGAGGCGCACGTACATGCCGCTCGAGTAGCGCTTCACCGGCACGTCGATGAAGGGCTCGATCCCCGAGAAGTCGACGATCTCGTCGAAGCGGCGCCGGATCTCCTCGCGCGGGATGCCGAGCACCGCGCCGCTCATGAACACGTTCTCGCGCCCCGTGAGATCGGGGTGGAAGCCCGTTCCCACCTCGAGCAGGGAGCCGACCCGGCCGCGCAGCATGGCGCGGCCCGTCGTCGGCAGTGTGACACCGGAGAGGATCTTGAGCAGCGTGCTCTTGCCCGAGCCGTTGCGCCCGAAGATCCCGAGCACCTCGCCACGCCGCACCTCGAAGGAGACGTCTCGCAGCGCCCAGAACCAGTCGATCTCCTCGCGCGTCGCGAGGAACGGGAAGAACTCCTTCATGTGGCGCTCGAGCGCCGCGCGCCACGAGACCGGGCCGGCCCCGTGATGGGGACGCACGTAGCGCTTCCCGAGGCCTTCCACGCGCACCGCGATCTCGGATTCGGGCATCGGACTCCACGGATGCGGCGCACCGCCGGGGCGGCCGCGGCGAGCGCGTCGACTCGGCGGAGATAGGCCAGCCCTCCGGCGCTCACAAGCCGCCGTGCCGGGGCCTTCGCGGCGCGGCGCGAGAGCCGACGGCCCATGCCGAGGGGCGAGCGATGCGATAGGGATTGGCGCCGTGATCGAGCTCGTTCCCCTCTCCGCCGAGCTCGCGCCCGCCTGGGACGCGCTCGTGCGCGGCTCGCCCGACGGCTGGGTGTTCGGCCTCGCGGGCTGGCAACGCCTCGTCCTCGGCGTCGCGGAGTGGGGCCTTCGCGATCTCTCCTTTGCCGCCGTCGAGCAGCGCCGTCTGCTCGGCGTGATGCCGCTCCAGCTCGACGCCACGGGCGCCCGCGCCGCGTCCTCGGGCTTCGGCGGCTCCGGGCCGATCGTCGCGGGCGAGCTCGCGCCGGCCCATCGTGAGCGCGTGCGCCGCGCGCTCCTGCGTCATGGCGAGGAGCGGGCGCGCGCCGCCGGCGCGCGCGAGATCTCCTTCGCCGTCCCGACGGTCACGGCCGCCGGCCTCGCGCGCCGCGGCGTGAACCCCTTCCTCGAGGAAGGCTACGAAGACGTCTCGACCCACACCCAGGTGATCGACCTCGCGCCGGACGAGGCCACGCTGCTCGCGGGGCTCGCCGACGACGCGCGCCGCCAGATCGCGCGCGCGCGGAGCCAGGGCTACCGCGCCGAGCGCGGCGACTGGCCGAAGCTCCTCGACGACTACTACCGCGTCCACGTGGAGACCTACCGACGGACGGGCGTCGCCCCACACCCGCGCGCGTACTTCGCGGGCATCGCGCGCGAGATGGCGCCCGCGGGCCACGCCGTGCTGCTCGTGGGCTACGCACCGGACGGTCGGCCCGTCGCGTTCCACAACGACGCCCGGCTCGGTCCGGGCGCGCTCTATCACACGGGCTGCAGCGAGACCGAGCACCTCGCGAGCGGCGTCAACTACCTGCTCTTCTGGCAGGCGATCCTCGACGCGAAGGCCGAGGGCCGGAGCCACTACGAGAGCGGCGAGGTCTTCCCCGGCGCCGCCTCGGGCAAGGACCACGGCCTCTCCGTGTTCAAGCGGAAGTTCGGCGGCGAGACGCGGCGCTTCCTGCGCGCCACGAAGCGCTTCGAAGGGAGCGCCGGGCCCGCCGCGCCGCCGGGCCGTCGCGCTGCGCTCCGCCGCTGGCTCTCGGCGACGCGCGAGCTCGTCCGCGCCGCGACGCCGCGGCGGCGCGCGCCCGCCCACGCGACGCCCGCCCTGCCCGCGCGCCCCGGCGAGGACGCGACGCGCGCCGCCTACGAGTCGGGCCTGCAGTACCGCGCCGAGACGATCTGCGCGGTGCCCTCGCCCGAGGACACGAGCTACGCCGGGCGGCTGCTCGCGCGGAAGTTCGACCTCCTGCGGCGCCATGCGCCCCGCGGCCTCGTGATCGATCTGTGCTGCGGAGCCGGCGGGCACCTCTTCGCCCTGGCGGGCGAGATCGAGCGCGGGATCGGCATCGACTTCAGCCGACCCTTCCTCGCCGCGGCGCGCGCCGAAGCCGCGCGGCGCGGCGCGACACGCCTTCGTTTCGCCCTCGGCGACGCGCGCAGGCTCCCGGTCGCCGACGCCGTGGCCGACGCCGTCTACAGCTTCTCCGCGCTCTACCAGGTGCCCGACCTCGCGGGCGTCGCGGGGCAGGTCGCGCGCGTGCTGCGTCCGGGCGGCGTCTGCGTGCTCGACCTCGGGAACGCCCGCTCGTTGAACGCGCTCTGCCTGCGCCACTACCCGGAGCTCCCGCGCGCGTACCTGCTCCCGGTACCGGCGCTCCGAGCGGCCTGCGAGCGACGGGGGCTCGAGATCGTCGAGCACCGGGCGTTCCAGATCCTGCCGCTCTGGGCGGGGCGTCCGCGCTGGCTCGCGCCGCTCCTCCATCCCGCGTGGCAGCGGGTCCTCGGCGCACGGATCGGAGGACGGATGCTCGACGAGTGGATCTCGAGCCTGCCCGGCGTACGGAGCCTCGCCTTCCGACACCTCCTCGTGTGCCGGAGGCGGGCCTGACGTCGCGGCGCGACGGATCAGACCGGGTAGCCGAGGGCGCCGAGGTCCACGCCGAGCCGTCGCGCGAGCCGCGCATTCGCGGCGGAGTAGTGGGCGGCGAGGAGGGCGCGCTCGCTCGGACGGAGCACGCCGTCCCGCGGCGCATCACGCAGCGCGCGCGGGAGGAGATGGCCGAGCCTCCGCCGCAGGCGCTCGGCGACGCTCCCGGCCGCGCGCGGCAGGGCGTCGAACGCGATCTCGGGCCCGCGGTTCCGGTTCTTGCGCTCCTCCGGGTAGGGCAGCGCGGCGACGCCGAGGAAGCCGCAGACGCGCGCGAGGCTCGCGGGCTCGTCGCGCTCGAGGAGCTCGAGCGGGAGGACGAGCACGCGCTCCGATCCGAAGCACGAGGCGTAGATCTCCGCCGTGCGATCGAAGTGTCCGGCGTCGAGGGCGAAGCGACCTTCGAGGGTGTCGAGGAAGTCCTGGAAGCGCGCGCGGCCCGGCGGCAGGAGCGGGAGGTACCAGCGGTAGTTCGAGTCGAGCCAGGCGAGCTGGCTGCGCACGGTGAGGAGGATCCTCGCCTCCGGCAGCACGGCGTGGATCCGGCGCGCGACGGCGTCGGGCGCGCTCTCGGCGTGCGGCGAGGCGAGCCCGTCGCGCGGCGAGAGGAAGACGCCGGCGTCCCACTTCTCGAGGCCGTGCAGCAGGTAGCCCATCGCGAGACCTTCGTACATGTCGATCCGGCACGTCGCGGCGGGCTCGCCGGACAGGCGGGCGCGATAGTCGGCGCGCACCGCGTCGGCGCCGCGCGCCTCCACGTCCGCGGCGTCCGTCTGGAAGAAGATGCCGTGGCGCGAGCAGCCGATCTCGGGATGCTGGAAGAAGTAGTGACGCAGGTAGGTCGACCCGGTCTTCTGGAGGCCGACGTAGACCACCTGGGGCAGCGTCGCGTTCGTCATCGGGCGGAGTCTCGCGTCCGTAGGGATCGCGTCGCACGCTGCCGCAGGCTGCGCGGCCGGGCAACCGGGTGCGCGTGATGCGCCTCCTCGTGCTCGTGCCCGACCGCCTCTCGGATCTCGTCGCGAAGGGAGAGGTGCAGCCCCGGTACTACAACCCCGGAGAGCTCGCCGACGAGGTCCACCTGCTGATGACGAACGACGACCGTCCCGATCCCGCGGCGGTGCAGCCGATGGTGGGACGCGCGCGGCTCACGCTCCACAACTTCCCGGAGGCGTCCGAGCTCCCGACGCGCCGCGGCCCCTTCGCGCTGCGCGAGTGGCGGCGGCGGCGCTGGGCCGCGCCGGGCGTCGCGCTCGCGCGTCGCCTCCGGCCGACGCTCATGCGTGTCCACGGCGCGGACTGGAACCTCTACCTCGCGTGGCGCATCCGCCGCGAGCTCGGCGTTCCCTACTGCGTCTCGCTCCACATCAATCCCGACGTGAACTCTCCGCGCCGCTACCTGGGCTCCGGCTTGAGCCCGCTCCAGCGCCGGCACAACGCGTTCTTCGAGGACGTCGAGCGCCGGGGCCTGCGCGGCGCCGACCTCGTGATGCCCGTCTACCGGCCGATCCTGCCCTACCTCGAGCGGCTCGGCGTGACGCGGGTCGAGGTCTGCTACAACGTCCTCGACGGCGCGGCGCTGCGCGAGAAGGCCGACTACGCGCTCGGCGATCCGCCGCGCATCGTCTGCGTCGGCCGCCTGTTCGACGACAAGGATCCCTCGAACCTCGTGCGCGCCGTGGCGAGCCTGCCGCGCGTCGAGCTCACGATCGTGGGCGACGGGCCGCGCCGCCCTGCCCTCGCCGCCCTCGCGCGCGAGCTCGGGGCGGAGGCGCGCGTGCACTTCGAGCCCGCGATCCGCAACGCCGAGCTGTGCTCCCGGCTTCCCGGCTTCGACCTGTTCGCGGTGCACACCGACTACTGGGAGATCAACAAGTCGGTCCTCGAAGCGCTGCTCACGGGCCTGCCGGTCGTGCTCAACCGGCGCCGCGGCGAGCCCGTGCCCGAGCTCGAGGGCGACTTCGTGCGTCTCGTCGAGAACAGCGAGGAGGGATATCGCAGGGCGATCGCCGAGCTCCTCGCCGATCGGGCGGCGCGGGAGGCGCTCGGCCGGCGCGCGCGGGCCCACGCCCGCGCGCGCTACGAGCCGGCGAAGAGCGAGGCGAAGGTGGCGGAGATCTACCGTCGCCTCGCGGCGTCGAGCCCCTACGCCGGAGCGTGACGCCTACTGCACGTCGACCGTCGAGCGCTCGAGGAACGAGAACACGTAGAGCCCCGAGACGAAGAGCACGAGGACGAGGGCCAGCGCGACCGCGAGCCCGGGCGTCGGCTCGAAGGGCTGCCCGAGCAGGACCCAGCGCGAGGCCTGGATCGCCCAGTACATCGGGTTCGCCTCGTAGACGGGGCGCAGCACCGCCGGCACCACGCTCGGGCTGTAGAGGATCGGGCTCGCGTACAGGCCGGCCTGGAGCGCGATCGTGAGCACGGGCCGGAGGTCGCGGAATCGCACCATGACGCTCGCCGCCCAGAGCCCGATTCCGAGCGCGAAGGCCAGCGCGAAGGCGAGCACCAGCGGCAGCACGAGGAGCTTCGCGTTCGGCGGGAACCCGTAGGCCCAGGCGAACCCGAGCATGAGGACGAGCGTCACGCCGACGTCGACTGCCTCGCGCACGACGGCCGCCACCGGAAGCAGGAGGCGCGGGAAGTAGACCTTCGAGATCAGCGCGATGTTCTCGACGAGGCTCCCGGCCGCGGCGAGCGTGGCGCGGCTGAAGAGCGTCCACGGAAGGAGGCCCGCGAAGGCGAACACCGGGTAGGGATAGCCGTTCGTCGGGGCGCGGAGCAGCAGGCCGAACACGACCGTCGTCATGGCGAGGAGGGCGAGCGGCTCGAAGACCGACCACAGGATGCCGAGCGCCATCTGCCGGTAGCGCGCGGCGATCGCGCGCCAGACGAAGACGCGGAGCAGCTCGCGACGCTGCCAGGCCTCGCGCAGCCGCAGGTCGAAGAAGCGGCGCTGCGCCTCGATCACCGTGACCTTCATCGGCCTCCCCCGCGCGCGCCCGCCGCGGCGCCGGCGCGCTCGAGCCGCGAGGTCGCGGCCCCGCTCAATGCACCCGCTCCGCGCGTGCGCCGGCGGGGCCGAGGCTCGGCCCCGGCTCCCCACGCCGGCCCGCCCGCACCGCGCGTCGCACCGCGGGCCAGTCGATGGCCTCGCCGGCCGCGGCGCCCGCGCGAACGAGCGGCGCCAGGCGGCTCCAGAGCGTCACGGCGAGCGCCAGCACGGCGAGCTCGGCGCGCGGACGGTGCGTCCTGAAGTAACGCAGCTGCGCGTAGCGGACCACGGGCACGAGCCGCGGCGGCACGGGCCGCTGCGCCAGCGGCGAGAGATGGACCGCGCAGAGCGCCGGCTCGAACACCGTGCGGTGACCGGCGTCCCGCGCGCGGCGACAGAGGTCCGCGTCCTCGTAGTACAGGAAGAAGCCCGGGTCGAAGCCGCCGATCGCCTTCCAGCACGTGCCGCGCACCGCCACCGCCGCGCCCGTCACCCAATCCACCGGCCCCCGCGCGTGCGCGCCGATCGGCCGGTACTTCCGCGCGGAGCGCGGGCGACACAGACCTGCGAGCGTGCGCAGCAGCGTGGGCTCGTCGCCGATCGAGGGCTGGGGAGAGCCGTCCGGGTTCGAGAGCGCGGCGCCCAGGATCCCCACGTCCGGGGCGAGGCCGCGTGCCACATCCGCCAGGGCTTCGAGGAACCCGTCGTCGACCACGAGATCCGGGTTCAGCACCACCAGCCAGTCGGCCACGCTGCCTTCGAGCGCACGGTTCGCCGCGGCACCGAATCCGACGTTCTCGTCCAGGGCGAGCAGCGTCACCCCGGCCTTCCGCGCCAGCTCGGCGCTCCCATCGGACGAGGCGTTGTCGACGACCACCACGTCGGCACGGACGGCGTCCCGGGCCCGCGTCCGGGCGCGCTCGATGGAAGCCAGGAGATCTCCCAGGACGGGTGAGCTCTGATGGCTCACCACTGCGATTCGGACCGAGAGAGGAGGGGTCGAAGGCGGCGTCACGGGGCGTGGTGAGGCGCCCGGGCCGGAATCAGGCGGGCTGGCCCGAGGGATTCCCCTCGGTGCTCTCGCCTTCCTGGTCGGGGGTGACGGCCTTGTCGGAGACGTCCGGCAGCTTCGCGAGCTCCGTCTCCAGCTCCTTGGACGTGATCCAGTTGCGGCGGCGCGCGAGCCGCCGATCGAGCTTCAGATGGCCGAAGTGCTCCTGAGCCATGGGTCCTCCTTCGGGGCAGCGCACCGTAGCAAATTGACATTCCGCCCGCGGCTCCGATAGGCTGCCGCCGTCGCTGGAGAATTTCTCCGGAGGGGGGTTCCATGTCGCGCTCGTCGATCCGCACGCTCCTCGCCTCGTTGCTGGCAGGCGCCGCCGTCGCAGCCTGCGCCGCGTCGACACCGGTCGACGAGGAGATGCCGTCGGCCGAGATCCTCTATCGCCGCGGCCTCGCGCATCTCGAGCACAGCGGGAAGTACCTCGGCGTCCTGCCGAACTCCGACAGCACCAAGGCGATCGAGTCCTTCCAGCAGATCATCGACAACTACCCGTACAGCGACTACGCGGTGCTGTCGGAGCTGAAGATCGCCGACGCCTACTTTGCAGACGAGAAGTACGACGAAGCGCTCTCCTACTATCGCGACTTCAGCGAGCTCCACCCGGGCCACGAGCAGGTGCCGTACGCGCTGCTGCAGGCCGCGAAGTGCCACTACAACCAGGCCAAGGATCCGCAGCGCGATCAGACCGCGACGCGCCAGGCGCTTGGCTTCCTCGACACGCTGCTCGCGAAGTATCCGGGTACGCCGCAGGCCACGGAAGGCGAGACGATGTGGAAGGAGCTCCGCACCCGGCTCGGCCAGCACGAGATGGACATCGCCGGCTTCTACATGGCGCGCGAGGAGTACCAGTCGGCGGCCGACCGCTACCGCAACATCCTGAACCGCTATCCCGGACTCGGCCTCGACGCGGACGCGCTGTACAAGCTCGGCGTCTGCTACCAGCGCATGCACCGCGAGGACGAGGCGAAGCAGATCTTCGAGGTCATCCTCGAGAACTACAAGGGCAGCGACGTCGCCGCCGCGGCCGCCGACCTCGTCCCGGACGCGAACTGACCTCGCTTCCGACACCGCTCCGTGGCATGCGGGAGCTCACCCCCCTCGAGCGCGAGGCCTGGCTGCGGGGACGCCTGAGCTTCGAGCGCGGCGAGGTCGACGAGGCGCTCGACCAGTTCGATCGCCTGCTGCGCACGCGCACCGGATTCGCCGACGTCCACTACATGGTGGGCCTCCTTCACGAGCGCAGGGGCGATCTCGATCGCTCCGCCGCGAGCCTCGAGCGCGCGCTCGAGCTGAACCCCGGCTACGCCGAGGCGCGTCTGGCCCTGGCGTCGGTATGCGAGCGACGCGGCGACTTCGAGCGCTCGCGAGCCCTCGCGACGGGACCCGCAGCCGCGCCCCGCGACGCGAGCGAGCCCCACGGCGCCGACGCGCTCGACGCGACGACCCAGGGAAAGCTCGCGAACCTCCAGGCCGCGCTCGGCGACGCCTACCGCGAGGCGGGCGAGCTGCGCGACGCGATCGACGCCTACCGCCGCGCGCTCGATCGCTGCCCGGCGTTCCACGACATCCGCCAACGTCTCGGCATCGCGCTCCGCGAGGCGGGCCTCCCGTCCCAGGCCGCCGCCGAGTTCCGGCGCGTGCTGCGCGCGAGCCCCGAGAGCCCCTCCGCCGCCGTGCAGCTCGGCCTCACGCTCTGGGCGATGGGCCGCCGCGACGACGCCGTCGTCGAGTGGAAGAGAGTTCTCGAGCGCGATCCGGCACGGTCCGACGCTCGCAGCTATCTGCGCATGGTCGGCGCAGAAGACGAAGCGCAACGCACCGCTCGCTCGCCCGTTGCCGGCGGCTGAGACCTCTCGCCACGCATCGACCGCAGCCCTCCGCCGCGCGCCAGGGACGCAGAATCCCTTGCCCTCCCGCGTCGGTTCGTGCTCAGATGGGCGAGATCGCCCGCTCCTCTTCCCGTACGGGCGCACCTGCTCCGCGGCTCCCGCTGCCTCGCCCGTTCCACCCGTCCGGGAAGGAACCGCTGCTGCGCGGCCGAGGGCGGTCGGGGAGGAGCCATGCACAGCATCCGCCATCTGCTCAAGCCTCTCGACCTCGTCAGCGCGACGCCGGACATGGCAGTCATGGACGTGGTCCGCCGCATGACCGACGCGAAGGTCGGCGCCATCGCGATCGCCCACGACGGCTGGGTGGTCGGCGTCTTCTCCGAGCGCGACCTCATGACCCGGGTCGTGATGGCGGGCCTCGATCCCTACCGGCTGCGTGTCGACGAGGTGATGACCCACGACGTGATCACGGCCACTGCCCGCACGACGCGAGCCGAGGCGATGGAGAAGATGCTCCGGGCCGGGTGCCGACACCTTCCGGTGATCGACGATGAGGGGCGCGTCGTTGCGATGCTGTCGATGCGCGATCTGCTGCGCGACGAGATCGACGAGCAGAGCGAGGAGATCCGGGGGCTGAGGGAGTACCTGCACCAATCCCCGATCCTCTAGTTGTGCTCCTTCGATTGGGTCTGGCACGCGGCGTGCTGTCGGGGTCGGGATGCCGCGTGCGTCGTCCGAGTTCACGCCGCCCCATTGCCCGAACCCGAGCTGTCCGTTCCACGTCGATCCGCGGGGTTGGCGCTGGA
>DATKKW010000035.1:0-30592 GCA_035542715.1 Myxococcota bacterium | reverse complement strand
CCTCGCCCTCCGCCGCCGCCTCCCGCACGAACTGCTCCGACCTCGGCGTCATCACCCGAATCCGCGCATCCCCCGTGATGAGCCGCGCGTCGCGCGCGTTCAGGAGCCAGTACCAGAACCAGGTGAGCATCACCTGCAGGCGGTGGCGGAAGTTCACCAGGAAGAAGATGTGGACGGCTCCCCAGGCCAGCCACGCGAGGAAGCCGCCGAGCTCGAGGCGGCCGATCTGCGCGACCGCCCTCGCCTTGCCGATCACGGCGAGCGATCCCTTGTCGCGATACACGAACGGCTTTCGCTCTGCGGGCATCGCTCGGCCCGCCGTCTCGCGGGCGATCGTCTCTCCCGCGTAGCGCCCCATCTGGATGGCGCCCTGCGCGACGCCCGGCACCGGCTTCCCGGTGTCGGCCGACGTCGCCGCCGCCATGTCGCCCACGATGAACACCTCGGGGTAGCCCGGGATCGTGAGGTCCGGGCCGACGCGCACGCGGCCGGCCCGGTCGAGCGGCACGCCGAGGGTCGCGGTCACGGGCCGCGCCTTCACTCCAGCCGCCCAGAACACGTTGCGCAGCGGGATGAGCTCATCGCCGAGGTAGACGCCGAGCGGTGTCACGTCGGTGACGACGGAGCGGAGGCGCACCTCCACGCCCATGCGCTCGAGATCGCGCTGGGCGCGGGCGCTGAGCTTCGGCGAGAAGGAGGGCAGCACGCGATCGGTGCCCTCGAACAGGATCACGCGCGTCGTCCGCGTGTCGATGTGCTGGTAGTCGCGCGGGATCGTCCGGCCCGCGATCTCCACGATCGCGCCCGCGAGCTCGACGCCCGTCGGCCCCGCGCCGACGATGCCGAAGGTGAGATCGGCGCGGCGCTCGGCGTCGCTGCCTTCGTGCTCCGCGGACTCGAAGGCGAGAAGGATGCGCCGCCGCATCTCCGTCGCGTCCTCGAGGGTCTTGAGGCCCGGCGCGACGGGCTCCCACGCGTCGTGCCCGAAGTAGGCGTGCGTCGCGCCCGCGGCGAGGATCAGGTGATCGTAGCCAGTGGAGCCGTCCGCAAAGCGGAGCCGCCGGCCCGCGAGGTCGATGCCCGTCACCGCGGCGAGCACCACCTCGCAGTTCGTCTGGCCGCGCAGCACCGATCGGATGGGCGCGCTGATGTCCGCCGGCGAGAGCGCTGCGGTGGCGACCTGGTAGAGGAGCGGCTGGAAGACGTGGTGGTTGCGGCGGTCGAGGAGCGTCACCGCGACGGGTGCGTGGGCCAGCGCCTTCGCCGCCGCGATCCCGCCGAAGCCGCCGCCGACGATGAAGACTCTCGGGAGCGAGGGGGTCGGATCGGACATCTGCGCTGGATGCTCCGTGGGCGCGCCCTCGGGTTCTGGTGCGGCCCGTCAGCGCGCCTCGGGATCGCCGGGCTCGTCGTCCGCCGGCGGCGGACGCACGCAGACCAGCTTCCCGTCTTTCACGAAGACGAGATCCGTCCCAGTCCGGCGAGCGGTCCCCTCGGCATCGCGCCGGGCGCGTCGCAGCGCGGCCAGGACGGCGGAAACCCAATCCCCTACGGCCGGCTCGACCGGATCGGCGCTCATCGGTTCTCTCCCCTGCCCACGAGGATGGGCTCTTCTCCCGAGTTGTCGAACAGGGCCCAGGCGTCGACGAGCGGCCGGTAGAGCGTCTCGAAATTCTCCCTCCCTGCGAAGAAGCGCCGGCGGATGATGCCGTCCGGAACGGCGTGTCCGCCTTGTCGGATGCGCTGGGCGACACGCGCGATCGCGACCTCGGGCGACGGGAGCGCGAGGAAGATCAGTTCGACTCGATAGCCCAGGGCTCGCCATCGAGGAATCGCGCGCGCGTACGCGCGGCCCGCGAGGGTCGTCTCGAGGGCGAAGTCCTCGCCGCGCTCGACATGGCCCCGGATCGCTTCGATCATCAATCGCGCCGAGTGGATCGCGGCTCTCTCAGGGGCAAGCGGCGAAACTTGCTCGGCGATCAGGTCTGCATTGACGAAGGTCGGGACCACAGCCTGGGCTGGTAGGAAGCGCCGCGCGAAGGTCGTCTTCCCCGCCCCATTCGGCCCCGCAATGATGAGCGCCTGCCTGCCCGATGTCGTCGCCACGCGCGGATCCTCGTCGTCGCTCGTCCACGGCCAAGCGCCTGATCGGTCGGGGTGAGGGAATCTTCGCAGATCGTCTCGGGACCGCGAGGGATCGGGGTCACAGACTTCGCTGGCCCCGCACCACGCACTTCGGCGACACTCACGGCGTGCCGCCCCCGATCGACCGCGAAGTCGTCGTCCTCCTCCGCGACCCCGGCTTCGCCCGCCTCTTCTCGGCGCGCCTCGTCTCCGCCTTCGGCACGGCGATGGCTCCGATCGCGCTCCCCTTCGCCGTGCTCGACGATCTCCACGCGAGCGCGACCGACGTCGGGCTCGTGATCGCCGTGGGCTCCGGCGCGCAGGTGCTGATGCAGCTCTTCGCGGGCGCGCTCGCCGACCGCGGCTCGCGGCGACGCCAGATGGTGGGCGCCGATCTCCTCGCGGCGAGCGCTCAAGGTGCGATCGCGGCGCTGCTCCTCTTGGGCCGTGCGAGCCTGCTGCTCGTCGTCGCGCTGCAGGGGCTCTGCGGTGTCGCGCTGGCGCTCCACTTTCCTGCGGCGGTGGGCCTCGTGCCGCTCGTCGTCTCGCGCGAGCGGCTCCAGACCGCGAACGCGTGGCTCTCGATCGCGCAGTCGACGGCGCTCGGGCTCGGCGCGGCGGCGGGCGGCGTGGTCGTGGCGACGGGCCGGGCGCGCTGGTGCCGCTCCTCCTCGTGCGGCCGGCGCCGGTCGCCGCGATCGCGGCCGCGGCCTTCGTCGCGGGCATCGGCTTCGAGGTCTTCGGCGTGCTCTGGAACACGGCGCTCCACACGCGCGTCGCGCCGGAGGCGCTCTCGCGCGTCTCGTCCTACGACGTGCTCGGCTCGATCGCGCTCGTGCCCTTCGGCGAGGCGCTCGCGGGCTGGGGCATCGAGCGGCTGGGCGCGCCGTCGACGCTCCTCCTCGCCTTCGCGGGCATCGTGCTCCCGACGCTCGCGGTGCTCGGAGTGCGCGAGCTCTCCAACACGGCGTAGCCCCGCGCCTGCGCCCTCAACTGCTCCCGTACGCCCGCGTCAGGATCTCGAGCAGGTGCCCGTCGGGATCCTCGAAGTAGACGCCGCGGCCGCCCTCGTTGTGGTTGATCTCGCCGGGCTTCTCCTTGTGCGGATCGGCCCAGTAGTGGAGGCCGCGGCCGCGGATGCGCTCGAAGATCGTGTCGAACTCGGGCTCGTCGATCAGGAAGGCGTAGTGCTGGGGCTGGAAGGCGAAGTCGCCGGCGTCGAGGAAGTCGAGGGACGACTCGTTGTCGAACTCGACCATGAGGAACGGGCCATAGGGCTTCGGCGGCGCGAGGCCCAGGATCTGGGCGAGGAACCGCGCGGAGCGTGCCTTGTCGCGGCTGTGGACGAGGGTGTGGTTGAAGCGAATGCTCATGAGCTCCTCCGGCAGACGCTGCTCCCGAAGATCGGTCGCGCCGGCGCGGGCTGCCAGTCGCCGCCGCCCCCCCTCGCCCGCTCCGCGAACCTCCCGCACCCTCCTCCCTCGAGGAGCCCGCCATGCCCGCCCGCTGGCGCGTCGAGCGCACGCAGAGCCCGCGCTTCCCGTTCCGGATCTCGATCGAGCAGGATGGGCGGGTGCTGTTCGCGGTCCGCGCCCAGAGCGACTGGCCGGCGCCGGGCGGACAGATCTTCTGCCTGCGCGAGCGCGAGCACGACCCGGGCGAGGCCCTCGACCTCGTCGACTCGGTGCCGATCGCGTCGCTGCACCGTGTCGGCGTGAAGCTCGCGGTGGTGCTCGACCGGCCGCGACGCAAGCGCTGCGAGTTCCTCTCGCTCGTGCGCGAGCGCAAGGACGGCTCGGGGTCGTACGAGCAGGTCTTCTTCCGCACCGAGACGGCGATCCGCGCGCATCGGTCGCGCGGGCGCGTCGAGCTCGTGCGGCGCGAAGTGCTCGACATCGCGATCGACCTGCGCGAGCGATACCCGTGGCGCTTCCCGGGCGCGCGCGTCACGCGACGCGAGCTGGCGGTCGGCGACTACGCGCTGCTGCGCGACGACGCGGTCGTCGCGGTGGCCGAGCGCAAGAGCCTCGAGAACCTGCTGGGCGACATCGGCGCGATCCGCGCGCTGCACCAATCGATGGCCGAGCTCGCGCGCCAGCCGCGGGCGGCGGTCGTGATCGAGGCACAGTACGGTGACGTCCTCGACCCGGCGCGCACCCGGGCCTGGCCGCCGAATCACGTGGCGCGGGTCGTGGCGGAGCTCGCGGCGCTGCACCCGCGGCTGCCCTTCGTCTTCGCGGGCAATCGGAAGCTCGCGAACGTCTGGACCGAGCGCTGGTTCGGCGCCGTCGCGGCCGACCTCGCGGCCGGGCAGCCGCTCTTCGTGTCGGACGTAGTGGCGCGCTACGAGTCGGCCGAGCCGCAGGCAGGCGGGCTCGACGAGCGCATCCGGCGTGCGGCGCTGTCGGAGCTCGCGTCGCCCTTCCGCGCCGGCGAGCTGCGCGCCCTGGTGCCCGAGGCAGAGCCGCAGCGCGTGGCTCGTGTGCTGCAGGGGCTTCGCCGGGAGGGGCGCATGCGCATGGACGGCGCCCGCGGCGGCGCGCGTTGGAGCCGCGTCTCGGGCGACGACGCTGGCTGAGCGGGACCGCGGCCGCCCCGCTGCTAGAGTCGATCGACGTGAGCGACGCCGACTTCCTCCAGTCTCCGCCGTCCCTCTCGAGCCAGTACGCGGCCGATCCGCTGCTCCGGAGCCATCTGCGCCGGACGGTCGATCCCGACGCGCTCGCCGCGATCGAGCCCTCGCTCGCACGCATGGGCGAGCTCGCGGCCGGGCGCCTACTCGACCTCGCGCACGAGCACCGGCGCGAGGAGCCCGTGCACGTCCCGTACGACGCCTGGGGGCGACGCATCGACGAGGTGCGCGTGAACCCCGCCTGGCGCACGTATGCGCGCGTCGCCGCCGAGGAGGGGCTCATCGCAACGGCCTACGAGCGCGCGAACGGGCGCTTCTCGCGCGTACACCAGTTCGCGCTCGCCTACCTCTTCCATCCGTCGAGCCAGGTCTACACCTGTCCGCTCGCGATGACGGACGGCTGCGCGCGCACGCTCGAGGTCCTGGGCGCGGGGCTCGGCCCGCTGCGCGATCGCGTCTTCGCGCATCTCACGTCGCGCGATCCCGAGACCGCGTGGACGTCGGGGCAGTGGATGACCGAGCGGATCGGCGGCTCGGACGTGGGGCTCAGCGAGACCGTCGCGCGGCGCGACGCCGCCGGCGGCTTCCGGCTCCACGGCACGAAGTGGTTCACGTCGGCCGTGACGTCGCAGGTGGCGCTGACGCTCGCGCGGCCCGAGGGCAACGGGCCGGGCGGGAAGGGCCTGGCGCTCTTCCTGGTGGAGCTGCGCGACACGAATGGGCGTCTCCAGGGCATCACGGTGCTGCGGCTCAAGGAGAAGCTCGGCACGAAGAATCTCCCGACCGCGGAGCTCCGCCTCGACGGAACGCCGGCGTTCGCGGTCGCGGGCCTCGCCGACGGCGTCCGCAACATGGCGCACATGCTGAACCTGACGCGCACCTGGAACGCCGTCAGCGCCGCGGCGACGCTCCGCCGCGGAATCGCACTCGCGCGCGACTTCGCGCGGCGACGCGTCGCCTTCGGCGCGCCGCTCTCGGAGAAGCCGCTCCACCTCGAGACCCTCGCCGACCTCGCGGCCGAGCAGGAGGCGTCGTTCCTGCTCACGTTCTTCGCCGTGGAGCTCCTCGGCCGGCAGGAGGCGGGCGAGCTCGACGCCCGCGGCGAGTCGCTGCTCCGGCTCGTGCAGCCCCTCGCGAAGCTCACGACGGGGCGGCAGTGCGTGGCCGGCGCGAGCGAGGTGCTCGAGGCCTTCGGCGGCGCAGGCTACGTCGAGGACACGGGCCTGCCCGAGCTCCTGCGCGACGGCCAGGTGCTCGCGATCTGGGAGGGCACGACGAACGTCCTCGCCCTCGAGGCATACCGTGCGGTGATGCGCGCCGACGCGCTGCCGGTCGTGCTCGAAGAGATCCGGCGGCGTGCGGAGGGCGTCTCGCATCCCCTCCTGCGCGAGGCCGCAGGCAAGGCGCTGCGCGCGGCCGACCACGTCGACTCGTGGTGGGCCGACGCCGGCGAGCGTGGCGCCTGGCTTCACGAGGCGACCGCGCGACACTTCGCGCTCACGCTCGGGCGCACCCTCGCGCTCGCGCTCCTCGTCGAGCACGCGGATTGGTCGCTCACGCACGAGCGTGACGCCCGGGCCGCCGAGGCCGCGTGCCGCTTCGCTCGCCTCGGCGTGGATCGCCTCGCCGACGTCCCGCGGCCGCCCGAGGCGACGACGAGCCTCGCGCTCGGTGAGGCGCTCGATCCGAAGTCCCTGGAGTAGCCGCGCAGGCGCGCCGTAGATCGCGAGCGCAGGGCCGCGCGCACGTTGGCGTCGGCCCGGCGCCAGGCGACGCGAGATCTGCGCTCACGCGATCGCCCTCGCCCACCCGCCGATGACGATGCATGTTGTCTTCATCGGAGGACGTGCCATGCGGCTCGCGTCGCGCCTCGTCTCCTTCTTCCTCTCCCTCTTCGCCGCGCTCCCGCTCCTCGCCCCGGCCCCGGCGGCGGCCGACGATCCGACGGGCGCAGTGGTGGCGCCGCCGCGCGACGGCGAGGTGCGCTCGACGGAGCCGGTCGAGGTCGCGCCGCTCGATCCCGACGAGGCGCCGCCGCTCCCCGCGCCGAACGTCGTGCCGGACGGCGGTGCACCCGGCGCGAATACAGTCCCTCCCTACACCGGCAGGGCACGCGGCAGGACCACGCTCGTGCCGCCGCCGCCCGGCGGCTTCCAGACACCGAGCACGCCGCCGCCGGCGCTTCCTCCGCCTGCGCTTCCGACGCCCGCGCTGCCGCGAGGGAAGTAGTCCGTCGGGCGGCTCGGCGTCGCTACGGAGCCGCCGTCACGCCGGGGGGCTTCCATTTCCCGTCGATCATCTCCTGCTTCGGCCAGTAGACGCGCAGCACGAGCTGGAAGGAGCCCTCGGGCGCGGGCAGCCAGTTGCTCTCCTTCTCCTTGCCGGGGCTCGCGGCCTGGACGTAGAGATCGAGCGCGCCGTCGGGCGCGAAGGCGAGCGGGTCGCGATCCCCGATCGCGTAGCGGTCGATCGGGTTCGCGACGAAGTGCTGCTGGTCGTCGTAGAGCGTGAGCGACCAGAAGGCCCTCGCCGGCGGGAGGCCTCCCTTCGCGAAGTGCAGCACGTAGCGGTGCGAGCCGTCGAGCGGCTGGCCCGCGGCGTCGGCGCGGGTCGAGGCGTAGATCGCGTCCTCGGGGAGATTCGCGCCGAGGCCGAACCACGCGGTTCCCGCGCGCAGGCCGTAGTCGGTGCCGTAGCGGCCGAGGTTGCGCCGGCTGGTCCATCCGCTGTCGGACTTCTCGTCGCCGCCGCCGTGCATGGCGGCGGCGAGGGAGATCTGCGCCGCCTCGGCGCCCTCGCTCACGGCGCGCGCGTTCTCGGGGCCGAGCGACGCGAGATCGTAGGGCTTGCCGGCGACGATCCCGAGCTCCTCGAGCTTGCGAATCATCGGGGCGTCGGCCGGCGCGGGCGGGTTCGCGTGGAGCAGGCTCGCGAAGCGGGCGAAGAAGGCCGGGGCGTCCATGTCCGCGACCTGGTCCACCGGCGCGCTCTTCGTGTCGACTCCGCTCGGTGTCGGGTCCGGCTTCGCGGCAGGCGCGGCGCCGGGCTTGCCCCACGCGGAGAGCGGCGTCAGCCGAATCTGGTCCTGCAGCGCGCTCACGGCGCCGTAGTCGCTCGCGCCGTTCGTCTGCGTGCGGCCGATCAGCCAGACCATCTCGGTCGGCGCGTGGATCGGCGTGACGTCCGCCGGGAGCTTCCCCTTCCAGCGCGGGCCCACGATCGCGAAGTCGGCCTTCCGCTCGCCCGTGGTGCGCGTGCCCGGTGAGCTGAAGACGTTGGTCCAGGCGTCGAGGAGCGGCATCAGGTAGTAGCGCTTTCCCATGTCGGGGACGCTCAGCACGACCGGCTCGTGCGAGAGGTCGAGCCAGGCGCTCGAGGAGAGCGTGTCGGCGTTCGGGCTCACGACGTCGGTGGAGCTCGCGTCGGGGAATCGGCGCATGGAGTCGAAGGCGTTGGCGGGCGTCTTCGCGGTCATGACGGCGCGCGACACGTCCATCAGCACGAGCGGGTAGGCGTAGAGGTAGACCTCCTCGCCGAGCTTCTTGGCCTCGGCGGGCGTGAGCGCGGCGGCGCCGCGCGCGGGCGCGAAGGCGGAGGTGAAGGCGGCGAAGGAGGCGAGGGCGGCGAGCAATCGACGGGCCATGGAGCGTCCCCCTGGCTTGTCGATACGCCCGGCAGGGCCCGGCGGTTGCGGCCGCCCTCGCGATGCGCTCCCGTCGCCCTCCTTAGGACGCAGCCCGCTCGCCGCGGGGGTGTCGCGCGGCGTCGACCAGGGTGTGGAAGCCGAGGGACGTGGCCACGCGACGGAGCCGCGTCAGCGCCTGCGCCTCGATCTGGCGCACGCGCTCGCGGGAGAGACCGAGGCGATCGCCGACCTCGCGCAGCGTCAGCTCCTCGTTCCCGGCGAGACCGAAGCGGTCGAGGAGCACCGAGCGCTCGCGTCCGTCGAGGCGCGCGAGCAGGCCCTCGAGCCGGCTCGCGAGGCGCATCTGGTCCATCGCGCGCGACGTGTCCTGGGCGTTCGGGTCCTCGAGCACGTCCTGCAGCGAGCGCGCGCCGTCGGGGTGGATCGGCGCGTCGAGGGGCTGGGCCGGCGCCCGGGCCGAGAGGAGCTGCTGGAGCTCGCCCACCTCGACCCCCATCTCGGCGGCGACCTCGCCGTCGCTCGGCGGGCTCGCGATCCGGCTCGCGAGCGCGCGCATCGCGCGGCGGTGATGGAGCAGGGCCTCGTACACGTGCGACGGAAGGCGCACGGTGCGGGAGTGGGTCTGGACGGCGCGGATGCACGCCTGCCGGATCCACCACACGGCGTAGGTCGAGAACTTGCAGCCGTGGCGCGGATCGAACTTCTCGACCGCGCGCATGAGCCCGAGGTTCCCCTCCTGGATCAGGTCGAGGAACGCGATCCCCATGCCGCGAAACGCCTTGGTGGCGGTCACCACGAGCTTCAGGTTGTGGCGGATGAAGAGCTGCTTCGCGCGCAACGACTCGGCCCGATCGGCCGCGATCGCGTCGAGGCGCCGGTCGAGCTCCGCGGGCTCGAGGCCGATCCGTGCGACGAGCTCGCGCCTCGCGCGCGTGCCGCGGCCGAGCTTCGCGAGCTCGAGGTGGAGCGTCCGCAGCTCCTCGAAGATCTCCTCGAGCACGCGGGTCGAGAGGTTCGCCTTCACCATCGCTTCCCCGAGCGACGCGTCGAGGGCCGCCGTCTCTCGCGCCTTGGCGCCGGCGGCCACGTTCCGGTCGCGCGTCGCGAGCAGGCGCTCGACGCGCGCGAGCGCGAGGTCGAGGGCGGGCCCGGGATCGACGCCGCTCCCATCGCGGTGCGCGGCGCTGAGCGTCGCCGTGACGCGCTCCTCGAGCCGGATGCGGAGCCAGCGCTCGACCGCGGCGCGCGCCGCGAAGGGAGTCGAGAGGAGCGCGCGCTGCCAGGCGTCCTCGTGCAGGCGGTAGCGGCCCGCGAGAGCCACCTCCTGCTCGCGCGTGAGCGTCGGGACGCCGGAGATGTCGCGGAGGTAGCGGCGCAGCGGCTCGGCGCCGTCGTCGACCATTCCGGTGCCGGCTTCCGTCAGGGCCTCGTTCTTCGGCATGCGGGTCTCCGGCACGCTTTCTTCGGGCACCGGTCGCCCCGGCGTGGGCACTCATCACGAGGCTGCGCCGGGGCGACCGGACCCTGGGTGGAGCGCCGTCGTTCGGCGCTCCGGAGGGAGGGGGGACTCTCTCCGGAAATGAGAGGATCGCAGGTGTAGGACGAGGGAGTCCTGATAAGATCCCTACGGAATTCTGATGAGTGAAGCCGGGCGACGCAGCCTCGCGTTCGGACCGTTCCGCCTCGAGCCGGACGACCGGCTTCTGTCGCAAGGTGCCCCAGTCCACGTGCCGCCGAAGGAGCTCGCCGTGCTGCGGCTCCTCGCCGAGGCCGGCGGCCGGGTCGTCCTCAAGGAAGAGATCTTCGAGCGCGTGTGGCCCGGCGTCGCGGTCTCGGATTCCAGCCTCACCCGCTGCATCCGATCGATCCGCGCGGCCCTGGGAGAGCGCGGCCGTCAGGGCAGCTACATCGAGACGCTCCACGGCCGCGGCTATCGCTTCGCCGCCCCGGTTCACGACGACACCAACACGGGTCCCGATGCGGCGGGCTCTCGCCGGCTCCTCGTCGCTCCTCTCGAGAATGCGGGCGGAAAACCCGACGACGAGTACCTGTGCGACGGACTCACGGGCGAGCTGATCGACGAGATCGGGCGGCGCGTCGCGCCGCGCCTCGGTGTGATCGCGCGCCACACGGCGATGCGCTGCAAGGGACTCGACCCGACCGCGGCCGCCCGCGAGCTCGCGGTGGGCTTCGTCCTCGCCGGCACGGTCGAGCGCCGCGACGAGACGATTCGCGTGCGCGTCGAGCTCGTGCGCACGAGCGATCTGGTCCAGGTCTGGTCGGCGCGCTTCGAGCGGCGCGCGGAGCGCGCGGCGCGCCTCGCGCCGGAGATCGCCGCCGCGCTGGCCGAGTATCTGCGCAGCGAGGCCGCACGCGAGGCGCGACGCGACGAGGCGTTGACTGGGGTGCACACCTCGCGCCTGCGCGCGCGCAACGCGTATCTCGAGGGCCGCTTCCTGGCGACGCTGCGCACGGAGGACGGCATCCGGAAGGCGCTCGAGCGCTTCCGTCAGGCGGCGGCGTGGGAGCCCGAGTTCCCGCTCGCCTACGTCGGCTTCGCCGACGCGCACCTGATGCTCGCCTTCCGCGGATTCGTGCCGCCGCTCGAGGCCGCGGCGATCGTGCGCCAATCCCTCGACTGCGCCTTCGCGATCGACCCGGAGCTTCCCTCCGCGTTCACCACCCTGGGCCAGCTCCGCCTCCAGATCGACTGGGACCCGGTCGGCGCCGAGGCCGCGCTGCGCCGCGCCCTCGAGCTCGAGCCGGGCCAGCCCGCCGCCTGCGTGCACCTCGGGAGCCTGCTGAACGCGCACTGGCGCTTCGAGGAGGCCATCGCCGTGCGGCGCGCGGGGCTCGAGCTCGATCCCTTCTCGCCGCTCCTGCGCCTCGGCATGGGCTTCTCGCTCGGCGCCCTCGGTCGCACCGACGACGCGCTCGCCTGTGCGCGAGAGCTCACCCGCTCGGAGCCGGACTTCCCGGCCGGCTACGCGCTGCACGCATTCGCCGCGCACCAGGCGGGAGCACGCGACGAGGCGCTCGCGGCAGCGGAGACCGGATCGCGGATCGCGTCCGGCGAGCCGATCACGCTCTCGGGCTGCGCGTGGGTCGAGGCCGCCTGCGGGCGGCGTGCCGCCGCGCGCGGGATCACCGAGAAGCTCGCGCGGGAGGCCGAGGGGCGCTCGGGGGGCGCCGCCTTCGTCGCCCTGGCCTACGCGGGGCTCGAGGACGACGAGGAGGCGCTCGCCTGGCTCGAGCAGGCGCGCCGCGAGCGCAGCATGTACCTCCCGCTCCTCGGCGCCGATCCGCGCTGCGCGCGGCTGCGCGGGAGCCCGCGCTTCCGCGAGATCATCGAGGTGGCCGGGGGGAGAGTGGAGCCGGCCGGGCGCTAGGATGGCCCGGTGACCGAGATCGGCGCCGACGTCCCGCTCCTGCGCTTCGCGATCGCGCTCGTCATCGGCGCGCTCGTCGGGATCGACCGCGAGAAGAAGCAGGAGGGCCAGAGCGAGCGCGGGATCGGCGGGCTCCGCACGTTCATCCTGGTCGCGCTGGCGGGCGCCCTCGCGGCCTGGCTCACGGATCGCCTCGCGACGCCCTGGGTCTTCGTCGGAGTGGGCGTGCTCATCGCGGCCGCAGTGCTCACGGGCTACGCCGCCTACGCCCGCGTGCACGCCTCGTACGGCCTCACGACCGAGGTCGCGGCGATCGTCGTCTACCTGCTCGGTGGCGCGGCGATCCTGGGCGACCCGAGCCTCGCCGTCGCGCTCGCGATCGCGACCGCCGTCGTGCTGGCCTTCAAGGAGCCGCTCCACGGTGTCGTCGGGAAGATCGGTCGCGAAGATCTCTACGCGGGGCTGACGCTCCTGAGCTGCACCTTCATCGTGCTCCCGGTGATTCCCGATCGCACGCTCGATCCCTGGGACGCGCTCAACCCCTACAAGATGTGGCTGCTCGTGATCCTGATCTCGGGTCTCTCGCTCGTCGGCTATGTGGCGACGCGCATGCTCGGCGCGGGACGCGGCGTGCCGCTCACGGGGCTCTTCGGCGGACTCGTGTCGTCGACGGCGGTGACGCTCTCGTTCGCGAGACGGAGCCGCGAGGACGGCGGCGGCGTGACGCTCGCCGACGCCCTCGCCTCCGGCATCCTGCTCTCGTGGGCGGTGATGTTCGCGCGCATCCTCGTGATGGTGGCGGTGGTGAACCGGCAGCTCCTGCGGCCGCTCCTCGCTCCGACGATCGCGCTCGGAGCGCTGTGCCTCGCAGCGGCCCTGCTCTGCTACTGGCGCGGCGTGCAGCCGTCCCGGGGCGGGCCGCGCGAGGACGTCCCGCTCCGCAACCCCTTCAGCCTCGCGGCGGCGATCCGCTTCGCGCTCTTCTTCGCCCTGGTCCTGCTCGCGGTGAAGCTCGTCCAGACCTACCTGCCCGGCCGCGGCGTCTACGGCGTGGCGGCCCTGGCAGGGCTCACGGACGTCGACGCAATTACGCTCTCGATGGCCGGATCCGCCCGCGACGGGGCCATCGAGTCGGGCGCGGCGGTGACGGCGATCGTGATCGCGGCGATCTCGAACTCGATCGTGAAGGCGGGGCTCGTCACGGCGCTCGCCACGCCGGCGCTCAGGCGCCGCGTCATCGCGACGACCGGGCTCCTGCTCGCAGGAGCGGGCGCGACGCTCTTCTGGGGCTGAGGGTGCGCGCTTACGCGCAAGTCTCCGGCTGAATTCGCACCGCCACGTGGCATGCTGGTCGAGCGCCTCGTCGCGCCGAAGGAGACCCCCTTGCGCAATCCCACCCGCCGCCTCGTCGGGTCGATCGTCCTCGTGGCCGCCCTCGCCCTGGTCGGCGCTCCGCACGCGGCCCGCGCCGGCACCGCCGCGGAGATCGACCGCAACGTGAGCGCCGGCCTGAAGCAGCTCTTCGCGGACAGCCCCGACGCGAAGCAGCTCGCGAGCGAGGCGAAGGGCATCCTCGTCTTCCCGAACATCGTGAAGGGCGGCTTCATCGTGGGCGGGCAGTACGGCGAGGGCGCCCTGCGCGAGAAGGGGCGGACGACCGGCTACTTCAACACCGTCGCCGCGTCGTTCGGCCTCCAGGCCGGGGCGCAGAAGTTCGGCTACGCGCTCTTCTTCATGAGCGACTCGGCCTTGAAGTACCTGAAGGAGTCGAAGGGCTGGGAGCTCGGCACCGGGCCGAGCATCGTGATCCTGGACGAGGGCGCCGCCGCGGCGCTCACCACGACGACCGCACGCAGCGACGTCTACGCGTTCTTCTTCGACCAGAAGGGCCTCATGGCGGGCCTCGGCCTCCAGGGCTCGAAGATCACGCGCATCCATCCGAAGAAGTGAGGCGCGCCGACACGGAGGGAGGTCGCCCATGGCCTGGGACTTCGAGACCGATCCCGGCTTCCAGCACGAGCTCGACTGGATCGACGCCTTCGTGCGCGAGGAGCTCGAGCCCCTCGACTTCGTCGTCGCCCATCCCTACGACCTGCAGGATCCCGTGCGGCGGAAGCTCATCCCGCCGCTCCAGAAGCGCGTGCGCGACCGTGGGCTCTGGGCCTGCCACCTCGGACCGGAGCTCGGAGGCCCGGGCTACGGCCAGGTGAAGCTCGCCCTCATGAACGAGCTCCTGGGCCGCGCTCGCTGCGCACCCATCACGTTCGGGTGTCAGGCGCCCGACTCGGGCAACAGCGAGATCCTCGCGCACTACGGCACGCCGGCCCAGAAGGAGCGCTATCTCGCGCCGCTCCTCGCGAACGAGATCGTCTCCTGCTTCTCGATGACCGAGCCCCAGGGCGGCGCGGATCCCAAGGTCTTCACCACGAAGGCGGAGCTCCGCGGCGACGAGTGGGTGATCGACGGCGAGAAGTGGTTCTCGTCGCACGCGCGCTGGGCCTCGTTCCTGATCGTGATGGCGGTGACCGACCCCGACGCATCGCCCTACCAGCGCATGTCGATGTTCCTCGTGCCCTCCGACACGCCGGGCGTGCGGATCGTGCGCAACGTGGGCCTGGGCTACGAGCCCGGCGAGGGCGGCCACGCCTACGTGAGCTACGAGGGCGTGCGCGTGCCGAGGGACGCGATGCTCGGGCCGCGCGGCGGGGCCTTCGTCGTGGCCCAGACGCGCCTCGGCGGCGGGCGCATCCACCACGCCATGCGCACGATCGGCCAGGTGCGGAAGGCCCTCGACATGATGTGCGAGCGCGCCCTCTCGCGCGTGACCCAGGGCGAGCAGCTCTCCGAGAAGCAGATGGTCCAGGAGAAGATCGCCGACACCTGGATGGAGCTCGAGCAGTTCCGGCTGCTCGTGCTGCAGACGGCCTGGAAGATCGACCGCTACCGCGACTACCAGAAGGTGCGCAAGGACATCTCTGCGGTGAAGGCGATCATGCCGAAGGTCTTCCACGATGCCGCGGCGCGCGCGCTCCAGATCCACGGCTCCCTCGGCGTCTCGAACGAGATGCCCTTCGCGACCATGCTGCTCGAGTCGTTCCACATGGGGCTCGCCGACGGTCCCACGGAGGTGCACAAGGTGCAGGTCGCCCGCGCCGTCCTGGCCCAGCACCAGGGCACGAAGCACCTCTTCCCGACGGGCCACCTGCCCGCGCTGCGCGAGGCCGCGATCCGCCGCTACGCGGACGTGATCGAGGGCGAGGTGCGGGAGGTCTAGCGGCGCTCCGCGTACAGCACGCCCTGTTGCGCGAGGGCGTCGATCCGCGACGGGTCGAGCCCCAGCTGCTCGCGCAGCACCTGCGCGTTGTGCTCGCCGAGGAGCGGGGCCTCGAGCGAGAGCGCCTCGGGGAACGCCGAGAACTTGAGCGGGAATCCCGGAATCGTGACCTCGCCGAGCAGCGGGTCCGGCACGCGCCGCACCATCTCGCGCGCCTTGAAGTGCGGATGGTCGACGCTGTCCGCGATCGAGAGCACGGGCGCAGCCGGGACGCGCTCGCGCTCGAGGGCGGCGAGCACGGCGGCGTCGTCGGGGAAGCGCGCCATCCAGCCTTCGATGATCTCGGCGAGCTCCGTGCGGTGGCGGCCGCGCTCGAGGCCGCTCGCGAAGCGCGGGTCGTCCACGAGCTCGGGGCGGCCGAGGGCCTTCGCGAGGCTCGGCCACTGGCGCTCGAGGGTCAGGATCACGATCCAGCCGCGTGGCGCCTTGTAGACGCCCATCGGGCCGGCGAGGCTGTGCTGCGCGCCGAAGCGCGTGGGCGAGACGCTCCGGTCGCCGTTCGCGTACCACTGCACGTTGCCCTCGTGCATGTGGTAGACGGCGTCGACCATCGACACGTCGATGTGCTGGCCCAGCCCGCTCCGCTCGCGCCAGAGCAGCGCGGCGCAGATCGCACCGAAGGCATGGACGCCGGCGTTCACGTCGGCGATGCCGAGCCCCACCCACATGGGCGGGCCCGCCGGATCGCCCGTCATGTGCATGAGACCCGAGAAGGCCTGGGCGATCAGGTCGAAGCCCACCTTGTGCGCGAGGGGCCCCGTCCTGCCGAAGGCCGAGATCGACGCGAGCACGAGCCGCGGGTTCAGCGCGTGCACGGCGTCCCAGCCGAGGCCGCGGCGCTCGAGCACCCCGGGCCCGTAGTTCTCGATCATCACGTCGGCCGTGCGCACGAGGCCGCGCAGGAGGTCGATCGCCTCGGGCTTCGCGAAGTCGAGGCACACGCTCTTCTTGCCGCGATTCTGCTGGATGAAGTAGATGCTGCGCCCGTCCCGCACCAGCGGCAGCGCGCGCGAGGGATCGCCCATCGGCGCCTGCTCGATCTTCACGACGTCGGCGCCGAGCTCGGCGAGGAAGCGCGTGGCCGTCGGCCCCGCGAGGTACTGCGTGAAGTCGAGCACGCGGAGGCCCTCGAGCATCCGGGGCGTGGGGTCGCTCATCGGTGTTCCTCCTCACGGGCCGTCGCGCTGCATCGCCGCCCGCACGTCCAGCAGCGGCTGCTGGCCCACCCGGATGAAGCCCTCGCGCGGGCGGTCGAGGTCGATGATGACCGCGATCACCAGCGCGATCAGGACCGAGAACACGGTGGTCGAGACCAGGTTCCGGCTGCGTGCGATCCCGCAGAAGTAGCCGAGGTTCCACACGCCGCCGATCGCGAGCAGGCTGAGCACCACGAGGACGATCCCGGGGACGCGGTTGAACGCGGCCGTGACGCGCGACTCGTGCAGGTCGATCACCTCGTTCAGGGCGGCGACGTAGAGCCCGACGGGCACCGAGCGCGGATCGGCCGCGGCCGCCTGGCTCGCGAGGCGCCAGAGCCGGGTCTGGGTCTCGTCGGTCTCGGCGAGGGCCGCGGCGAACCGCTGCGGGTCGTAGCCGCCCAGGTAGAGGCCGAGCCGGACGTCGAGATAGTGGCGCAGGAGTGCGCGGCTCTCGGCGCGCTCGGCCTCGGGCAGGAAGCCCGTGCGGAGGTAGGCCGTGCCGAGCGCGTTGGCCTCGTCCAGCACCAGGGCCTTGCGCTGATCGAAGCGCGCCACCGACATCGAGAACGTGAAGGCGAGGAGGAGCCCGAGCAGCGCCAGGAGGCCGCCCTCGATCGTGGTCCGGGTGCTGGTCGATTCCTCGCCGTCGTCCCCGCGACGCCACCGGCCGAATCGGTAGCCGAGCTCGGTGACGACCAGCAGGGCCGCGAAGAGTCCCCCCACGATCAGGCCGAGGCTCTCTTCGATCGCCGTGAAATCCAAGGGTGCGCGCCTCCGGTTGCCGGTTGCCTTCGTCGTGTACCACGCCGCGGAAGGATCCGGGGCGGACCCGTTCTTGACACGCGCGCCCCCTGGCGGCCACCTCTCCTGGGAGCGCCAAGGCGTTCCCGAAGGAGCACTGCATGCGGCGACGGAGCGGGAAGGCAGCGGCGGTCGCGGGGGTGATGCTCTTCGGGATCGTCGCGGCGGCGCCGGCCGCGCGGGCGACCCTGATCGGCCAGACCGTCACCGTCGGCCTCACCGATGGGGGGAGCCTCGCGCTCTCCGACACCGTCGTGGTCGGCGCGGGCCCCGAGCTCGCTCCCGGCGACGGCTCCCAGATCGGCGGCGTCCTGCTCCCGAACGAGCGCGTCGACGTCGGCGCGGAGCAGGTGGTGCTGACCCTCGAGGAGGGCGCGCCGAACGGGACGACCGGCTACCCGGCCGGCACCCACTACCTGCTCTCGAACCTGGTCTTCTTCGACGCGCCCACCGCCCTCGTCGGGGTGAACGTCCTCGCGAGCAACGTCTCCAACCTGAGCCCGGCGACGGTGAGCTTCACGAGCTCGACCGTGAGCGTCGCCCTCGACACGCTCGTGATCGGCGACATCCCGGGCATCGACGTCGGAACGCTCACCCTGGAGCTCCAGTTCCAGGTCGTGCCGGAGCCCGCCGCGGCGGCGCTCCTCGCGACGGGCCTCGCGACGTTCGGGTGCGTCGCACGCCGGGGTCGCCGGCCGGCCTGAGACCGCGCCCCCTGCCATGGAGCCCTCCTCCCTCGCCCACCTCGGCCTCGACGACTTCGCGCGCTGCGTGGGCGAACGCTTCCGCGTGGCCGTCCCCGGAGCGGAGCTCGAGCTCGAGCTCCTGCGGGCCGATCCGATCCCGGCGCGGGATCGCGGCCCGCGCCTGCGCCAGCCCTTCTCGCTGGTGTTCCTCTCGCCGGAGGATCGCGTGCTCCCGCAGCGCATCTACCGACTGGAGCACGCGGCGCTCGGCGCGCTCGAGATCTTCCTCGTGCCGATCGGCCGGGACGAGCGCGGCGTGCGCTACGAGGCCGTCTTCGCCTGAGCCTCGGGCCGCCACTCGAGGCGCAGGTAGACGCCCTCGTCGCCGACCTCCCGGAAGCCCAGCCGCTCGTAGAGGCGCCGCGCTGGATTCATGCGCTCGACGTGGATCGTGATCGGCTCGCCGCGCTCTCCGGCCTCGCGCACGAGCGCGCCCAGCAAGGCGCTCCCGATGCCCGCGCCCCGGTGCTCCGGGAGGAGCGAGATGTCGAGGACCCGGATCTCGCCGGCCGTCCTGTCGACGTACAGGCGCCCCACGGCGACGCCGTCGCGCTCGATCACGTCGAAGCGCGCGCCGCCGAAGTGCGCGCGGTAGTGGCGGTCCTGCGCCTCGAACTGCATCGCGACGAAGGCCTGCTTCTGTGCCTCCGTCCAGTCGACGAGGGCGAGCTCCTCGGCCCGCGTGCCGGCGTAGACGCGACGCAGGAAGGCGTCGTCCTCGGGCCGTGCCGGGCGCAGCCGGAGCCCGCCGCGCATGCCGCCGTCGGCGTCCACCGCTCAGTTTCGCGCCGGGTACACCCCCTGGAGGGCGATGATGAAGGTCGTGGCGAGATAGGGCTGGCGGTTCTCGTGGGGCTGGCTGCCGCCGGCGGGCGCGAGGGCCTCGTCGGCCATGGGCACGAGGTCGTTGGCCGCGGCGTAGATCGCGGCGGACTGCGGGGCGGCGAGGGCGACGCTGCTGTCGGGCACGGCGCTGTCGGCCGCCGCCGTGGCCGCGCGCAGCGTGTGGCGGTGGCTCGGGATCTCGCTCGTCTGGAGCGTCACCGCGGGCTGGCCGCTGACCTCGCCGAGCACGCGGGGTGTCAGGCCCGGACCGTCGCCCGCGTGCATCGGGAAGCGATCGCGCAGGTCGGGCAGGGCGAAGGTCGCCCTGCCGTCGCCGCCGTAGCTCGTGCCGAGGAGCGAGAAGAGCGCCGTGTTCTGCGAGATCGGGAGGAGCTGGCCGTTGCACTGGGCCCAGCCGCGGGGCGAGAAGCTTCCGCCGAAGATCCGGATCTCGGCGACGAAGGGCTGGGTCATGGCGGCTCCTCAGTTGCGCGAGGGATAGATGCCGTAGAGCGCGATGATGAACGTCACGGCCACGGACGGCGCGACGTTCTCGTGGGGCTGTGTTCCGCCCGTGCTCCCGACCATGGCGGGGCTCAGGTCGACGAGCGTGTTCGGCGCGTGGTAGATCGGGACGCTTGCCGCCGCGGGCACCCCGCCGAGCGGCTCCGCCGTCGCCTGGGCCGGCGCGACCGACGCGGCGAGGACGTGGGCGTGGGGGGCGAGGTCGTTCGTCGTGAGCGTCACGCTCTCGCTGCCGCCCTGCTCTCCGAGCACGCGCGGCGAGAGGCCCGGGCCGGCGCCCTGGTGCACGGGCACGCGGCCGCGCAGGTCGGGCAGCGCGAAGGTCTGCTGACCATCACCGCCGTAGGTCGTGCCGATCAGGTTGAAGAGCGTGTCGTTCTGGGCGATCGCGACGAGCTGGCCGTCGCAGCGGGCGTAGCCCTGCGGCGGGAAGTTGCCCCCGAACATCCGGATGTCACCCACGAAGGGCTCGGCCATGGAGGATCTCCGCCTTCTGCTCGCCCGCTCAGTTTCGCGAGGGGAAGATGCCCTGCAACGCGATCGAGAAGGTCACCACGAGAAAGGGCTGCATGTTCTCGTGACCCTGTCCGCCGCCCGTGGTCGAGACCGACGACGGCGCGAGCGGCGTGAGCTGGGCCGGGGCCGCGTACACGTCGGCGCCGAAGCGCGGCTTCTTGGCGAGGGCCGCCCCGGTCGGATCCGTCGAGACGGCCACGTCGGCAGAGGCGGCCACGGCGTGGTCGTGGGCGGGGATCTGCGCGGCGTTCAGGGCCACGCGCTCGCTGCCCGCCTTCGTCCCGAGCGGAATCGTTCCGACGTGGAGCGGCGTGCGGCCCCGCAGGTCGGGAAGGCCGAAGGTCGCCCTGCCGTCGCCGCCGTAGGTCGTGCCGAGGAGCGCGAAGAGCGCCTGGTTCTGCGCGATCGGGAGGAGCTGGCCGTTGCACAGGGCCCAGCCCCTCGGCGGAAAGTCGAAGGAGAAGAGCCGGATCTCCGCGAGGAACGGCGTGCTCATCGGATCGTGCTCCCTCGACTGCGGTGGTCCGGCGTAGAATACGCTCGGCGCGATGGCGGCGTCTACGAAGACGTCCACGAAGATGTCTACGAGGACGTCCACGAGGACGAAGTCGGAATGCGAAGGAGCGTGTGTGGACCGGAGGGACTTCCTGAAGAGCGGTGTCGCGGTGCTCGTCACGGCGGGCCTCTCCCCGTGGCTGGTGGCGAGCTCCGGGGCGCCGGCTGGCGCAGGCGTGTTCAGCAAGGCGGAGTTCCAGGCGCTCCTGCACACGTGGTTCCACGTCGGCGGGCCGGCCTGGCAGCCCATGGAGCTGGTCGACGTGCGCGACGGCCTGCCGAGCCTGCGGGCCGAGCAGTTCACCCTCGTCTTCCGCGGATCGCCCGTCGCGCCGCTCGACGAGGGCACCTACACCGTGGCGCCTCCCCAGGGCAGCGCGTTCGAGCTCTTCCTCCAGCCCGCGGGAGGCGACGCCGCCGGCCCGACCTACGCCGCGACGTTCAGCCTGCTCCAGGCGCAGGGTCCGTCCTGCGCCCCGGCCGCGTAGCCCGACCGCCGCTCGGCTGCGCGCAGCGGAGCGTCTCGAGCTCCCGGTAGACGGGCCCCACGATCCGTTCGGCGAGGGCGCGCAAGGCGTCCGTCGCCTCCCGCTGCTTCGAGTCCCGATCGCCCGCAAACGCCCGCGCGGGGTCCTTCGCGTCCCGAGCCGCCGCCTCGGCCATGCGCGCGCGCTCCGGCTCGCTCCACGTCACGCCGAAGTGTGCCGCCACGGTGTCGGCGACCGCGTCGGGGAGCTCGCGGTAGTGGACGAGCAGGCCGCCGCCGAGCGCGAGGCCCTCCCGCGCGGCCCGACACAGGCTCTCGAGCAGGTGCGCGGCGTACTCGTCGGGCTCCATCGCGACGGCGGAGGCGAGGTCGAGGCCGAGCGTCTCCGGCGTGAGGGCGCCCGGCATCGTCTGGGCCCCGCGCTGCCGGCGATGGGACACGAGCACCTCCACCGGCTCGCGGTAGAGGAAGATCCAGGGGACGTCGGGAAAGGCGCGACGCAGGAGCGGGAGCGCGCGCACGTGCCAGGAGTCGAGCTTCACGAAGAGCCGGGACTCGCCTTCGTTCCGCGTCCGGCCGAGGGCGCCGACCATCCCGCGCAGCCAGGCCGTCTGCCGCTCCTCGCCGAGGCCGGGTACGACGCGACCGGCGCGCAGCAGCGCGTCGATCGGCGTGGCCTCCGAGAGCACCACGTTCCGCGAGAGCGCCGCGAGCATCTGCGTCACGAGCGTCGAGCCGCAGCGCGAGAGATGGAAGACGAAGCCCGAGGGCTCCGGGCCGAAGCGCGGCGGCGCGAAGTCGGAGAGCACGTCGATCGGAGTCCGATGCTGGAGCAGGAGCGTCGCGGGATCGCGGAGCGCCGCGCCGACGGTCTGCTCGAAGAAGGGCTCCTCGAAGCGTCGTCGGCCGAGCTGACACCAATGGACGACGGGTGGAGAGGTGCGCCAGTCGACGCGGAACGGCACCCAGCCCGGGAGCTCGGGCCCGCGGGCGGCGCTCAGAGCCATCTCTCGAGCCAGCCGCGGCGGGCGTCGCGCAGCGCCTCGAGCACCTCGGACGCGCCGAAGCGATGGCCGCGTTCGCGGCCGGCTCGCACCAGCCGCGGCAGGAAGCGCTCGCGCTCGCGCGGATCGCGCAGCGCCGCCTCGAGCGCCGCGTCGTCGAGCACGAGCCGGCGGAAGCGCTCCAGCTCCTCGCGCCCCTCGAGCGACGCCGCGCGCAGCGCGGGCGGGAACTGGGCGGCCAGCCACTCGTCGACCACGCAGTCGACGACCAGGTGGACGCGGTCCACGGCGCTGCGATTGTCCACGCGGTGCGGGCGGTTGAAGTCGAGGTACCAGCATTCGCCCGCGGCGAGCTCGACGCGCTCTCCGTCCACCACGAACTCCACGTCGGGATGCGTCACCACGGGGACGTGCAGGCGCACCTCGCCGTCGCAGAAGGCCAGGTCGTAGTCGCGGTGCTCGCGGATGCGCGAGCCGGCGCGCAGGCGCAGCAGGCGCACGGAGGTGTAGGGACAGCGCAGGACGGCGAGGGCCGCGGCCACGGCCGGACAGCGCGCGAGGAACGGCGTGTCCGCGTACGGCTCGGCGGCGTCGGGGTCGGGATAGAGCTTCGCGGCGTCGCCGCCCGGCGCGCGCAGCGCGACGCCGCTCCAGCCGCCGTCGTGGTGGTGGACGTTGAAGTGCGGCGTCCAGTCTTCGGGCCGGAGGCGCGCGAGATCACGGGCGAGGGCTGCGGCGTCGAACTGCAGCGGCAACCGGTGGCTCTTCAGCATGGGGAGGCGCTCCGTAGCCGGCGCGCCCATTCTCGCGCGCGGCGGCCGGCGCGACCAGCGCCGCGGCGACGGAGCCGCGGACATGGCGCCTCCGGGAAGGCGGCCCGGGCGTATGATCGCCGCGTCGCCGGATCGCTCGCTCCGACGCGGCCTCGCGGCCGGGAAGAGGTGCCCGATGCCCGACCCTGCGCCTCGCTATCGCTGGGGAGTCCTCGCGAACGCCGTCGGCATGAACTTCTTCGCCACGGGCATGGCGTGGACCTACGTGGTGGTGCTGGTGTCGCCCATCCTCGGCGACCTCGGCCTCGGGCTGCGCGACTGGGGCACGATCTGGTCGGGGATCTCGATGGGCGCGCTCCTCGGAGCGCTCCCCGCCGGCGCCCTCGGCGATCGCTTCGGCGTGCGGCGCAGCGTCGCGGTGGGCGCCCTCGCCATGGGCGCGGCCCTCGCGCTGCGCGGCGTCGCGGGCGGCCTCGCGCCCATGCTCGTGTCGATGGTGCTCTTCGGGCTGACGCTCGCCCTCGTCGCGACGAACCTGCCGAAGGCCCTCGGCACCTGGTTCCCGCCCCACGAGCTCGGCCTGGCGAACGGCGTGGCCCTCGCCGGGAACGGCGCAGGACAGGGCCTCGCGACGTTCGCGGCGCCGCTCCTCCTCGCGCCCCTCGGCGGCTGGCGGCCCCTCACCTTCGGGATCGCGGCGGTGGTGACGCTGCTCGGCGTCGCGTGGGCGATGAGCGTGCGCGACCGCGCGCCCGCGGGCGGCGCGAGCGTCGAGAGGCCGAGCGCGGCGACGGGCGCGCGGGCCGGCCTCGCGGCCGTGCTGCGCGTGCGCGACGTCTGGATCCTCGCTGCCTGCTATCTCCTCTTCCTGGGCGGCTACATCGGCGTCGTCGGCTATCTCCCCACCTACCTCGCCACCGTGCAGGGCTTGGCGCCCGCGCGCGCCGGGCTCATGCTCACCGTGCTGCTCGGCGCCTACGTGGCCGGGAGCCTCACGCTCCCGGCGTTCTCGGACCGCCTCGGCCTACGCCGCCGCGTGTACGCGCCCGGCATGCTCGTCTGCGCCGCGATGCTGCTCGCCTCGGCCTTCGCCTCGGGGGCGTCCCTCGTCGGGGTGATGGCCGTCTGGGGGCTCGCCGCGGGCGTGGTCGCGATCCTGTTCGCGGTGCCGCTCGAGCTTCCGGCCGTGGGTCCCGCGCTCGCGGGCTCGGCCGTCGGCGCGGCGCTCATGGCCGGCTTCGTCGGCGGCTTCCTCTCGCCGATGATCGGCCTCGCCCTGGCCGAGCGGCGACCCCTCTTCGGCTTCCTGTTCTGGGGAGGCTGCTACGCCCTCTCGGGGCTCCTCTTCCTCACGCTGCCCGAGACGGGCGCCCGAGCACGAAGGGCGACGGCAGGAGGCTGACCGCGGCGTGTGTCACTCCATCGAGGACGTATCGCAGCGGTCGACGCACGACCCGTAGGCCTCCTGCGCCTCGTCCATGCAGCTCTGGAGCGGCTCGAGGTTCGCCGTGTCCGAGTCGGGATGCGCCGTCCGGCAGGCTGCCATCGCATCCTGGTACTTCGCGCTGCAGTCGGCGACGCAATCGGCCCGGGCGCCGCCCGCGAGGACGAGCCCCGCCCACGCGCCGACGAGGCCGAAAAGGATCACGCGCATCGTTCCTCCTCCGCGCCGTCCCACGGACGGCGCCACGAGCTCCCATGAAGGGCTACATCCGGCCGAGGCCGCCGTCCACGAAGAGCTCGTGGCCCGAGACGTAGGAGGCCTCGTCCGAGAGCAGGAAGACGACGGCGTGTGCGACCTCCCAGGCCGTCCCCTGTCGGCCGAAGGGCAGGATGCGCGTCCGTCCGGGGCGGCCCTCCGACGCCATGCGACCGAGGCTGGTGTCGATGAGGCCCGGCACGACGGCGTTGACGCGCACGCCGCGCGGCATCGCCTCGCGCATCGCGTGGCGAAGCAAGCCGGAGAGGGCGGCCTTCGAGGCGTCGTAGGACGGGATGCGGCTCCCGGCCCGATGCCCCGCGACCGACGACACGAGCACCGCGGCGCCGCCGGGCGGCATGAGCGGGAGCGCGTGCTTCAGGCACAGGAAGTGGGAGCGGACGTTCGTCGCCATCACGAGGTCCCAGTCTTCGACCGTCGTGCCGGCGAGGCCCATGCCCCGGCCGATGCCGAGGTTGCAGACGAGGCCGTCGAGGCCGCCGAGCTCCCGCCGCGCCGTCGCGAGCATGCGCTCGACGTCGCGTTCCTGACTCGCGTCGGCGGCGATCGCGATCGCGTGGCCCTTCTCGAGGCCCACGATCTCGTCGACCACCTCCTGGGCGCGCTCGCGTCGGAGATCGGCGCAGGCGACGGCGGCGCCTTCGCGCGCCGCGAGGCGGCTCGTCGCCTGGCCGTTCCCGACGGGAGGGTCGGTCTTGCCGTAGGTCTCGCGGCCCGCGCCGACGACCAGGACACGCCGGCCGGCGAGGCGGCCCAGGCCCGGCGCTTCGCCGGTCGCAGTGCGCGGAGGCCGCGGCTCGCTCGTCTGCGTCATCGGGATGCCTCCGGCCGCGGGCGCACGGCCATGGGACGACGGTATCACCGTCCGGCGGCGGGATGGCGCCGAGGGTCCCGGCGCGACGGCCGCGACGACGGAGCGACGCAGCCTGTGGCGAGCGACCACAGGGCGCCGCTCCGCGTCGCACGACAGCAGCCGCCGGCCCGGGCACGCCGCTTGCTCTCTCTCGCCTCGGGAGGAGCGGCCGATGGCCTACACCAAGCTTCTGTTCCGGGACGAGGCGCGCGCGAGGATCCTCGCGGGCGCGACCGCCCTCGCCGATGCCGTGCGCGTGACGCTCGGGCCCCGCTCGCGGGCGGTGCTGGTCTCGCGCGAGTGGGGAACGCCGCTCGTGTGCGACGACGGTGTCACGATCGCGAAGCAGCTCCGCCTGAAGGACCCGGAGGAGGACCTCGGCGTGCGGATGCTGCGCGAGGCGGCGGTGCGGACGGGGGACGCCGTCGGCGACGGCACGACCACGGCGACGCTCCTCGCCCACGCGATCCTCGCCGACGGCGTCCGCAACGTCGTCGCCGGCGCGAGCGCGATCGGGCTCAAGCGCGGCATCGACCGCGGCGTGCGGGCCGCGGTGGAGGCGCTCCACCAGCTCTCGCGCCCGGTCTCGAGCCGCAAGGAGAAGGCCCAGGTCGCCACGGTCTCGGCGCACAACGATCCCGCGATCGGCGACCTCGTGGCCGACGCGGTGGAGCGCGTCGGCGCCGAAGGCGTGGTGTCGGTCGAGGAGGCGAAGGGCATCGAGACGACCCTCGACGTGGTCGAGGGCATGCAGTTCGATCGCGGCTTCCTGTCGCCGTACATGGTCACCGACCCGGAGAAGATGCAGGCGGCGCTCGAGGAGCCCCTCGTGCTCCTCGTCGACAAGCGCGTGAGCCTGATGAAGGACATGCTGCCGCTCCTCGAGCAGGTGGTGCGCGCGGGCCGCTCGCTCCTCGTCGTGGCCGAGGACGTGGAGGGTGAGGCCTTGGCGACGCTCGTCGTGAACAAGCTCCGGGGCACCTTCCAGTGCGTCGCGGTGAAGGCGCCGGGCTTCGGCGACCGCCGCAAGGCGATGCTCCAGGACATCGCGATCCTGACCGGCGGGCGCGTCGTCTCCGAGGAGATCGGCGTGAAGCTCGAGAACGTCGTCGTGTCCGACCTCGGCAGCGCGAAGCGCGTGGTCGTCGACAAGGACACGACGACGCTGATCGGTGGCGGCGGGAAGCGCGCCGAGATCGACGGCCGCTGCGCGGAGCTGCGCCGCGAGATCGAGCTCACGAAGTCGGACTACGACCGCGAGAAGCTCCAGGAGCGCCTCGCGAAGCTCGCGGGCGGCGTGGCCGTGATCCGCGTCGGTGCCCCCTCCGAGGCGGAGATGAAGAGCCGCAAGGACGCCTTCGACGACGCGATCAGCTCCACGAAGGCGGCGATGGCCGAGGGCATCGTGCCGGGCGGCGGGCTCGCGCTGCTGCGGGTGGGGCCGGCCGTGGAGCGGGAGGAGGCGAAGTGCGAGGGCGACGAGCACACCGGCCTCGAGATCGTGCGCCGCGCCCTCGAGGCGCCGGTGCGCCAGATCGGCGCGAACTCCGGCGCCGACCCGGGCGTCGTCGTGGACCGCCTGCGCTCCGGGACCGGGAACCTCGGCTTCGACGCGCGACGAGGCGAGTACGTCGACCTGGTCGAGGCCGGGATCATCGACCCGACGAAGGTCGTCCGCATCGCGCTCGAGAACGCGGCCTCGGTCGCGGGCGTGCTGCTGCTCGCCGAAGCCACGATGACGGAGATCGAGGAGAAGAAGCCAGGCGTCGAGGCGCCGCCGCTGGAGTGACGCGGCGCTCGTGCAGGTCTTGCGTTCCGGCACGGAAGCCGGGAGGATGGTGGTGGGAGTGCGCGACGCCGCGCCGGCGGCGCCCGACGACGCCAGTCGGTGTCCGGGCCTTCGACCGCCGACCTCCGTGCGATCCGCACGACCCACACCGGCGGAGGATCCCCCATGAAGTCCAGCCGCTCCCTCGCCTCGCTGCCTCGTCCGGTCTCCGAGTCGCCGCACCGCGTCGAGCCCCTGCCGCGCCTCGGGGCCGCCCTGCAGCGCGCCGTCGCCCGACGCGTGATCGGCACGCTCGGCGACGCCCCCGTCGCGTTCCTGCTGCCCGACGGACAGGAGATCCGTCACGGATCCGGGCCGCCGATCGCCCGCGTCGTGTTCCGCGACGCCGCCGCGCTGCTGCGCCTGATCGCGATCTCGCCGGAGCTCCCGTTCGGCGATGGCTACGCCGCGGGCCGGATCGACGTGGAAGGCGACTTCCAGGGCCTCCTCGACTCCGCCTTCGCCGCCCCCGAGCCAAGCGATCTCCTGCACCGCGCCGCCGCGCGCTGGCGTACGCTGCGGCGCCGGCGCAACTCGCTGCGCGGCGCGCGCGAGAACATCCACCACCACTACGACCTCGGGAACGACTTCTACGCGCTCTGGCTCGACCGCGAGATGGTCTACACCTGCGCGTACTTCACGACGCCCGATGCGAGCCTCGAGGCGGCGCAGCTCGCGAAGATGGAGCACGTCGCGCGGAAGCTGCGGCTCTCGCCGGGGGAGAGCGTGGTCGAGGCCGGCTGCGGCTGGGGCTCCCTCGCCCTCTACCTCGCGCGCCGGTACGGCGTGCGGGTGCGGGCCTTCAACATCTCGGCCGAGCAGATCGCCTACGCGCGGGAGCGCGCCCGGAAGGAGCACCTCGGCGACCGGATCGAGTTCGTCGAGGACGACTACCGCAACGTCTCGGGCCGATACGACGCCTTCGTCTCCGTCGGCATGCTCGAGCACGTGGGCCCCGAGCACTACGCCGATCTCTCGCGCGTGATCGACCGCTCGCTCACGCCGGACGGGCGCGGCCTCCTGCACTTCATCGGCCGCAACCGGCCCCGCGAGTTCAGCCGGTGGGTGCAGCGGCGGATCTTCCCGGGAGCGTACGCGCCGACGCTCTGCGAGGTAGGCCCCGTGCTCGAGGCCGCGGACCTCGCCGTGCTCGACGTGGAGAACCTGCGCCTCCACTACGCGAAGACCCTCGAGCACTGGCTCGCCCGCTTCGAGGCGCATCGCGACGAGGTGGCGCAGCGCTTCGACGACGCCTTCGTGCGCGCCTGGCGTCTCTACCTCGCGGGCTCGATCGCGGCGTTCCGCACCGGCACGCTGCAGCTGTTCCAGATCGTGTTCGCGCGCGCACGCTCGAACGCCGTGCCCTGGACGCGTGCCGACCTCTACGCAGGCGCGGCGTAGGAGGTCGGCGTGGAGCGCTGCGACGTCGTCGTGGTCGGCGGCGGGCCGGCGGGCTCCTCCTGCGCCTGGCGCCTGCGCCGCGCCGGCCTCGACGTGGTCGTCCTCGACAAGAAGCGCTTCCCCCGCGACAAGATCTGCGCGGGCTGGGTCACGCCCCAGATCCTCGAAGCCCTGGCACTCGATCCGCGGGACTACGCCAAGGAGCGCGTGCTCCAGCCGATCCACGGCTTCCGCGTGAGCCAGCTCCGGGAGCCGGCGGGCCCCGAGGCGCGCGTCGACTACGGAAGGCCGGTCTCCTACGCGATCCGCCGCTGCGAGCTCGACGCGTATCTCCTCGCGCGCTCCGGGGCGCGCCTTCGCCTCGGCGAGCCGCTGCGCGAGCTCCGGCGCGAGGGCGGACGCTGGATCGTGAACGGCGCCCTCGAGGCGCCGCTCCTCGTCGGCGCCGGCGGCCACTTCTGCCCCGTCGCACAGGAGCTCGGCGCGGTCACGGGCCCGCCGGCGCCGGTGATCGCCGCCCAGGAGATCGAGTTCCGCATGAGCGAGGCCGACGCCGCACGGTGTCCGGTCGAGCCGGAGCTGCCGGAGCTCTACTTCACCGCCGACCTCGCGGGCTACGGCTGGGTCGTGCGGAAGGGCGACTGGCTGAACGTCGGCCTCGGCCGGCAGGACGTGCATGCGCTGTCGGAGCACGTCGCACGCTTCGTCGAGACGCTGCGGGCACGAGGACGCCTCGCGGCCGCGCTGCCGGCGCGTCCCCACGGCCATGCCTATCTCCTCTATGGCGAGTCGCAGCGTCCGCTCGGCGCGGAGGGCGTGCTGCTCGTGGGCGACGCCGCGGGCCTCGCCTACCCGCGCAGCGGCGAGGGCATCCGTCCCGCCGTCGAGTCGGGCCTGCTCGCCGCGTCGGCGATCCTCGAGGCGCGGGCGGGCCGCGCGCCGGACGCGCTCGCCGCCTACGAGCGCGCGCTGCGGACCCGCCTCGGCGCGGCACCCGCGGCAGACGCCCAGTCTCCCGCGCGGCCGGCGCCCGGCTGGAAGCGCGCGCTCGCGGGCCACCTCCTCGGAAGCCCCCTCTTCGCGCGCCACGTGGTGCTCGACCGCTGGTTCCTGCATCGACGGGAGCCGGCGCTCGCCGCGGGCTGACGGCGCGACGACGGCTCAGCGCCCCGTCTTCTCGTAGGTCCCGACGAGCTCGGCCTGGGCGAGGACGTGCCCCTTCATCGCGCGCTCGAGCTCGGCCTTCGTCGGACGACCGCGGTCGCCGAGCGCGACGTCGAGGGCGTAGAGCTTGTGGAAGTAGCGGTGTCGGCCGACGGGCGGGCAGGGCCCGCCGTAGCCCTCGCGCCTCCAGTCGTTCTGGCCGCTGCGCGCGCCCGCAGGAAGGTCGCCTGCTCCCCCGCCCGCGCCCTCGGGAAGCTCCCGGGCCGTCGCAGGCAGGTCGTACACCACCCAGTGCACCCAGGTGCGCCGGGGCGCCGCGGGATCGGGCGCGTCGGGATCGTCGACGATCAGCGCGAAGCTCCGCGTCGCGGCGGGCGCGTCGCTCCAGGCGAGGGGGGGCGAGACGTCCTGGCCCTCGCAGGTGAAGCGCGCCGGAATCGCTGCGCCGGCGGCGAAGGCGGACGAGCGAAGCACGAGCGCCATCTCTTCTCCTCCGATCGGGAGCGGTGCGAGGGCGAGCGCGAGCACGACACCGACCCACGTCGCCGCGAGCGGGCCACCGCGCGCTCGGCGCGGGGAGCGAGTCACGAGGGCTGCCCCCCGTTCGGGCGCGCGACGGGCGCGGCGGCGCCGTCGTAGAGCTGGAGCTGCCAGGCGTCGCGACGCGCGTCCCAGCGCAGGATCCAGATTGCGCCGTCGTCGGTGCGCACGCGCACGTAGCAGTGGTCCTCGCCCTCCCAGCGATCGAGGCGCTCGACCACCGCGCGGAGCGGGCCGCCCGCGAAGCCGAAGCGCACGGGAAGCCTGCGCCCCGCTTCGTCGGTCTCGCACTCGACGCGAAGATCCTGCATGCGCGCCTCCCGGACGGGCTCCCGCCGCGAGCATGCGCCTCGACGCCGGACGTTTCCAGCGCGAAGGCCGTGGCGTGGGGAGACAAGCGCGGCGGCGATCTCGCTTTACAGCCGTCGCCGGCCTTCGGCAGAGTGAGCCTGAGCCGTGGCGGCGGCGACCGACGCGGCGCCGACGTCGGAGAGGAGGCAGCTCGATGGGGATTCGACGCACCCGAGTCG
>DATKKW010000034.1:0-2804 GCA_035542715.1 Myxococcota bacterium | reverse complement strand
TGCCTGTCTGCGGGAACGTCGCCGACAGGACGGCGGCGCCGCAGCCTCCGAACACGAGCCAGAAGGTGCCGATCGTCTCGGCGACGCAGCGACTGGAGAGCGACATGGCGTGGGACCTCCGTGCTGGGGGATGCGCGCGCGGCGCGCGCGGGCCACTCCAACCTGTCACACGGCCGCGCCCCCTTCCATCGAGAAATCGTGGCCTGGCCCGCGCTCAGAGCTCGCAGCGCATCACGACCCGTCGCTCCATCGGGATGCCTTCCGCCCGCTCCCGGGCCACGATCCGCCGCAGGCCCGGACCGAGCTCGCCGGCCACGAGGGGCTGGAAGCCGTGGCGCGCGTAGAACGGCGCATTCCAGGGCACGTCCCGGAAGGTCGAGAGCGTGAGGCTGCCGGCGCCCCGCGCCCGCGCCCAGGCCACGCAGGCGCGCACCAGGGCGGCGCCGATCCCGCGACGAGCGTGATGCGGATGCACGTCGAGCTCCTCGAGATGGGGAGCGCCGTCGACGGGCTCGATCAGCGCGAAGCCGATCGGGAGCCCGTCCTCGCTCTCGGCCACGAGGAGGCGTCCTTCGGCTTGCGCCGCGAGGTGCGCCTCGACGGGCTTGACCTCGTCGAGGAACGGGCCGTCGATTCCGACCGCCCGGAACGCCTGCGCCGCCGCCCGCTCGATCGCGGGCAGGAGCCACACGTCCCCCGGTCGGGCCGCGTGGATGCGCGCCGGGATCGGCTCCACGTCCTACCTCCCGGGCTCGTCCGACGGCCGCTCGTAGAGCGCGCGGGTCATGAGATGGCGGTCGTGATCCACGAATCCCGCGCGGCGGTAGATCGACTTCGCGGCGTCCTTCGCGCGCTCCACCTCGAGATGGATCGCGCGCACGCCGAGCGCGCGCGCCTCCGACTCCGCGAAGGCGATCGCTGCGCGACCGAGGCCGCGGCCGCGGTGTTCCGGCAGCAGGTAGAGCTCGTCGACGAAGGCGTCGCGTCCGCGGTACTCGAGGCTGTAGCCGAACGTGAGGGCGAGATAGCCGGCGGTCCGCTTGGCTTCCTCGATCCACCAGAGACGCCCCAGGGCGGGATCCGTCACGAAGCGCGCGAGCACGCCCCGCGCCTCACCCGTCGAGAACGGATAGCCGTCCTCCGCGTAGTAGCGGCGCTGCAGCGCGAGCACGCGCTCGACGTCTTCCTCCCCGGCGACGCGAAACCGTGTCACGGCCGGGGCTCGCCCGCGAGCGCGCGCGTCTCGTCCAGCAGGTCCCCCGCGCGCGCGACGCTCGCGCCGAGCGCCGCGGGAGACGTGCCCGGCTCCCCGAGAAGCCCCTCGACCCGAGGGCGGAAGTCGCGTGGCCGGCGCGGCATGGTGTCGATCTCCGCGATCGCCCCCTTCTCGTTCAGGAAGAAGCGCTCGTTCAGCGCGCAGAGCACCTGCACGAGGGCGGCCACGACGCGGAAGAGACAGCCGGCGACGTGGAACACGTCGCCCCGCGCGGCCGGCTTGCGCGCGAGCTCCAGCATGAATGCCGCGTCGAACAGGAAGCGCGTCACGAGCGCGTCGCGGAGGCGCGGCGGGTAGGTCCGAACCCGCGCCGATAGCGCGGCGAAGACGCGGCGCCGATCCTCGAGCGGCACGGCGAAGTGCGCCTCCGCCGCGTACACGTGACTGTGGAATCCGTGCGGGTGGCCGAGGTAGTAGTCGACGCTCACACGCCCGGCCAGGCAGTCCTCGATCACGCTCTCCACGCGCTCCACCTCGCGGAACAGCCAGTCGACGCGGACGCCCTCGATCTCGAGCCACGCGCCGCCGTTCACCCAGGGACCCCACGCGCCGAGCGCCGTCACCTCGGGCGGCGGCGTCCGCCGGTCGAGCACGCGCGCGAGATCGCGCAGCGCGACGAGGTCCGGCGGACACGCGCGCCGGTAGTAGAGGCCGAGGTCGACGTCGCTGCGCCCGTCCGCGGCGCCCCGCGCGAGGGAACCACCCAGCACCACGGCTTCGATGCCGGAGATGCCCGCGAGTTGCGCGGCCACGCGGGAGGCGAGGTCGAGGGCGCGCCCGTGCGTCGCGCCGGCGCGCGAGGGAGGGATGGGGCGCGCGCTCGTCTCCACGGCCTGCGAGTCTAGGCGAGGGCCGCAGCCTCGTGGGCCAGGAGCCAGCGCTTCCGTTCGAGCCCGCCCGCGTAGCCCGTGAGCGAGCCATCGGCGCCCACCACCCGATGGCAGGGCACGACGATCGCGACCGGGTTTCGCGCGTTCGCGAGGCCCACGGCGCGGCTCGCGCCCGGCCGGCCGAGGCGCGCCGCGAGCGCGCCGTAGCTTCGCGTCTCCCCGGGCGGGATCTCGCGCAGGGCGGCCCACACGCGCCGCTGGAACGGCGTCCCGCCGAGCTCGGGGTCGATCGCGTCGAGGGCGCCGAGGTCGCCGGCCAGGTAGTCGCGCAGGGGGCGCATCAAGGATCGGGGGAGCCGCGCCTCCCGGAGCCGGTAGCGCGCGTAGCGCCTCCCGAGGAGCGCTCGCATGCGGCCCTCGCAGCCCTCGTAGTCGAGGGCCACGAGGCGCGGGCCGTCGGCCACGAGCAGGATCGTTCCGAGCGCCGAGTCGAGTCGGTCGATCGAGAGCTCCACCAGGGCTCCTCTCCGCGGGGACCGCGGGCGCCCGCCGCTCATCGGTGTCTCCTCGCAGGCTCGGGCGCAGCGCACGTCCAGAGCAGGATCGCGGCGTAGGCCCGCCAGGGGCGCCAGGCCTCCGCGCGCGCGAGGAGCTCGGCGCTCGTCGGCCGGCGCTCCGGGCTCGCGAGCTCCCGGCGC
>DATKKW010000033.1:0-4833 GCA_035542715.1 Myxococcota bacterium | reverse complement strand
CTGCTTCAGCGCGTCCGGGCCGTACTCCATCAGGTCGGCCTGCAACCCCGTGTCATAGGGGATCGCGCCTTCGCCGCTCAGCTCGGGCGCGTCCGTCTCTGTCGGTAGCGCGTCCGCCTCGGCAAGACGACGCATCATCTCACTCACCTGTTACCTCCCGAGTTTCGGCGGGCGCGTCCGCACCAGCTCGCCCTCGAGCGCGTCCACCACCAGGATCTCGAAACGGTCAAGCTGCGGGATCACCGAACGGACAAGTTCCGGGTCGCCGGCGTTCATCTCCGCGAGCCGCTTCAACTCCTCCCGGTTCGACGACCGCCAGAACAGGATGAAGCGCGGCTGCGAGTACATCTCGAGCGGCACCCGTGACGCGCGCTGCGTCCCCGCTACGATCGACACGCCCGACGACCGGGCCTCCTTGTAGAGCACGCGCAGATTCACGTCGAGCTTCAACAGGTCAGTGAGCTCCGCGATCTCGTCCACGTACAGGTCGTAATCGCCGCGCCGCCATACCTCGTGGAGGATCCGCTGCACCTGTTCGGCCTGCCTGCCGGTCGAGTGGCGGTCGAGGCCGATCGACGGAATGTGGATCATCACCTTCGGATGCCACTCCTTCGACGGCCACTCGTCCGCGCTCGTGCAGTTCTTGTAGCCGCGCTTCTTCAGCTCCGCGAACAGCGGATCACGGAGCTTCGTGAGCAGAGCTACTACGTCGCGGCGTCCGTCCTCCAACTGGATCAGCGTCGTCGTCTTGCCGCCACCGGTCGCGCCGATCGCGGAGACGTGCTGGCCCGGCTCCCAGAGCGAATGGATCGCGGGCAGCAGATCCTCCCACGCCTGCTCTGGCACTTCGTTCTTACTGATCTGCGGCGGCTTCAGGGCCAACGGGATCACCACCGTTCCCGGCGGCAGGCGGCGCCTGATACATCGCCTGCAACTTCTCGATGCTCGACGAGTCCATCTGTCCGAGCGCGTAGTAGCCGAGCCCGTTGAGCTGCGGCGGCAGCTTGTCGGTCGCCATCAGCACCGCGACCGCCATCACGATTGTGGACATGATCGCGGGGATCCAGACGCCGCCGGTCAGCAACGCTTCGATGTAGCGGCGCGCGGTCGGTGACGCCTTCGCGACGTTCGCCCATGAGATCGCGAACTGATCGACGGTGCCTTCGACGGCGATGTAGATACGCGGGTCGGTGATCGCTGCGACGGCGGCGGTGCCGAGACAGGCGTCACGGATCCGGCCTTGCAGAGTTGTCGCGCCGAACCCGCTCGACGCGGGGGAACGCCGGGGCTCGGCGCGACCTTCCGGCTGGACGCCGTGCTTGTGCTTGCGGTGCGACGCGAGATGGGCGGGCATCTTGAAGTCGTCCTTGCCGCACTCGGGGCAGACGATCGGCTCGGTGCCTGTCTCGCTCATCGGAACGCCCCGAACACGAACAGGCCCGTCACGAACCCGACCACGACCGCGCCCACCCAGATCACCGGCCAGATCACTTCTGCACGTTCCTCACGCCGCCGAGCCCGTCCACGATCTTCTCCCCGAGACTCTTCGCCTTCCCGTCACCGGCAGCCTCCTCGGCAGCCTTCGCCTCCGCCTCCTCCGCCGCCAACTTGTCGCGCTCCTCGAGCGCCGCACGCACACGGGCGTCCACCTTCTCGTCGAACTTCGCCGCCGCGAGCTGGTCGAGATCCTTCAACGTCAGCCCGCGCAACCGCAGCTCCGCCGCGAGATCCTGCGACCGCTCCTCCACCCGCGCCCCGGTCGTCTCCTTCTCGGCCGGCGTCGTCGCCTTCGCGAACGCCTCGAGCGCGGTGTCGAGCTTGCGCGCCAGGTCGGCCACCTTCGTCTCCAGTCCTGCTACCTCGCTCACTTCTCTGACCTCCCTGAGGGTCGCGACGCCGAGCTTGCGGCGCACTTCTCTGGATTTCCACTTCGCCCAGGCGGGCGAGTAGTTATGCCGTGCTGCATAGGAACGGGCCGATTCCCCCTGACGTATCGCGTCGATAAAGGCGCGGTCGATATCGGTGAGCCCGTCAATTCTAGCCCGCCACTCTACACCCGCTAACCCTATCCGTCTAGATGGTGCGGGGCGCACAGTGGCGTTGTTCCCCTTCCGGAAAGGGAAGACATGCTCCCCGAGTATTTTCAGTTCCTCGCGTTCTACCTCGTAACGGTCGCCCTCCTCAAGATCGGCGCGACCTACTTCACTCACAGCAATCCCGGCAGCGCGGTCGGTAACGGCCTCGCCTGGTTCGTTCCGGGCATCGCCTAGGAGGCACGATGGCTCAGGTCGTACCGTTCACCAGCGCCGCGAAGATGCACCGCGAGCGGATCATGAACCTCTCATGGACGCCCGGCACCGCGACGACGCTCCTCACCACCGGCGCGAACACGCAGATCAAGGCGTACCCGTACCTTCGCGCCATCCTCCTCCACGTCTACCAGTCCGCCACCACGTTCGGCGGCAACCTCAACGCCTCCGGCGACATGCCCTGGTCGGCGCTCTCCTCGATCGGGATCACCGACACGAACGGCTCGGGCATCTACGGCGGCCAGACGTTCACCGGCTTCGACGCCTACGTCGTGAACCTGCTCATGGGGCAGCGCAACACGGAGGATCCGACGCTCGATCCGCTCTCGTACAAGAACAGCGGCAACTTCGAGTACTGGCTCAGGATCCCGTTCGAGTACAACCCGCGCACGGGTGCCGGGTCGCTGCCGAACATGAGCGCGAACGCGACCTACGGCCTCAACCTCGTCGGGAACACGCTCGCGAACATCTGGCAGACGGCGCCGACGACGACGCCGGTGCTGAACGTGGACGTGTGGATGGAGAACTGGACGCTCCCCGACGCCCAGGATCTCCTCGGCCGCAACCAGATGCAGGGGCCGCCGCTGCTCGGGACGACGCAGTACGTGACCAAGCAGAGCTACACCGGCCTGACGACGAACGGGGCGAACACCGTCGCGCTGACGCGGAAGGGCAACATGCTCCGCAAGTGGATCCTCGTCACCCGTGGCGGCTCGACGATCGAGGGTCACGCGCCGCGCGTCGCGTGGGCGGGCGCGATCGGCACCGGCCCCGGCGGCGGCGCCGCACCGAACCCGTTCGAGTTCTGGTGGGACGGCAACCGTCTCTCGTCCGACGACCCGAAGTTCCTGCTCAAGAAGATGGTCGAGGAGCACGGGGCGACGGCACAGTCCGGCGCGACGGCCGGCCCGTACGTGCCGAACCTCCCGACCGGCGTCTGCGTGTACGACTTCTCGGCGCCGTTCGGACGCAACTGGGGCGGCGACGGCGAGGGCGGCTGGCTCGCGACCACGCAGAGCTCGCGGCTCGAGTTCGTCGGCTCGAACTGGTTCACGGCATCGGACACGACGCCTTCGCTGGACGTGATCACGATGGACGTGGCGCCGATCGCGCTGGCGAACCAGTACGCGCTCGACTCGCAGACGGGCAAGCTGCTCTACCCGGCTCAGCCCGAGGTCAGGGGCGGCTGAGATGCCCGCCTCGAACCCGTTCGCTCCTCTGGTCGATGTCGGAGGCGGGGCTTCGGTCGGCCCCGCTTCCGGCAACATCTCCGCGTCGCTCGGTGCGCCGTCCGACCATCACGCGACGGCCGGCTACGTGCTGCTCGCGCTGCTTGTGCTGATCGCGTTGCACAAGTGGGGTCACTTCCGGTTCTCGACGACGGTCGGCTAGGAGGCATACGTGACCAGCAACCATCTCGTCTGCATCCTGATCGGTGTCGCGATCGGCGTCTTCCTCGCGAAGAGCACGAGGCTCCCGGTTGTCGGGAAGGCGGCCTAGATGGCGCTCGGGTTCGCTCTCGTCGTGATCGCGGTCGGGGCGGCCTTGCTCTACAAGGGCTACAAGAACTACTCGTGGAACGAGCTGTATCGTCAGGTCTTCGGACAGGGAAAGGTTCCGGTGAAATAGCATGGGCGGACTCGTCGGCTTCATCGTTCTCGCCTTCGCGATTGCGGCAGGCATCTGGCTCGCCAAGAAGCTCGGCGTCCTCGGCGGCTAGGTGTCGGAGGCGTCAGCTCAGAAGGCGGTTCTCGGAGTCCTGCTCGTCACCGGGGCGGTGGTCGTGTGGGACAACATCAAGAAGACCGGGAAGGCGACTCCGACCGGCAAGGGCCTTGTCGCGTTCACGGTGTTGGCGGCGGGCCTGTCGATCGGTGCCGGGGTGGCTCCTCAGATCGTCGGCCCGTTCGCCATACTGATCGGGCTCGCTATCGTCGCGTCGAGAGTCGGGAGTAAGCAATGAACCTGAAGGGTGTCGGCAACATCATCGGCCTGATCGTCGGCCTCGCGATCGTCAGCGTGATCGCGGCGAAGCCGCAGTTTCTCGCGACGACGTTCACGGGGACGACGGGCCTGATCAACGCGGCGACGGCTCCGGTCAGGGGCAAGTAGCGTCGTGCGCTGGCGCTCCCCGAAGTCGCAGGGGACACCGGGCGGCCCGCAGGCCGATGCGGTGATCGACCATCCGGCCCCGCAGGGGCTCTGGATCGAGCAGGAGCAGATTCCGCTCCTGATCGCCCCCGACCCGGGTGGTGTGCTGCCGCGGGCGGGGTCGGTCGAGTTCCTTGTCGCGGCCCCGGAGACGCCGGTGCAGCATTCCCCGATCACGAACTGGTCGCCGGGGACGCCCTACCCTGGCCCGCCGGCGCGGGTGTGGGGCGACTATCACACGGTCGATTACGACTCGATCCGGTGGTGGGGCCGGACGGGGCAGGGCCAGCTCGTCTGGTCGGAGCGGACGGAGTTCAGCGCGGACGTGCCGCCTGCGATCCCGTTCGACATGCCGCAGCACATCGATAACTTC
>DATKKW010000032.1:0-75564 GCA_035542715.1 Myxococcota bacterium | reverse complement strand
GCCGGTGCCACCCTGGCAGCGCTCGCCGTGCCGGAAGTGATCGGATACACGAAGATCGCCGGCATGCCGGTGATCACCGGCCTCTACACGCTGCTCGTCCCCATGCTGCTGTTCGCGAGCTTCGGCTCGTCGCGACACCTGGTGGTGGGAGCCGACTCCGCCACCGCCGCGATCCTGGCCGCCGGCCTTGCGGGGCTGGCGGCGCCGGGCTCCGCGGAGTACGCGGGCCTGGCGGGTGTCCTGGCGCTCCTGGCCGCGGCCTTCCTGGCGGTGGCGCGCGCCGCCCGCTTGGGCTTCCTCGCCGACTTCCTCTCACGCACGGTTCTGGTGGGCTTCCTCACCGGCGTCGGCATCCAGGTGGCCGCGGGCCAGGTGGCGGGAATGCTCGGGCTCGCCGGGCACGGACACCAGCCGTTGTCGCAGCTCTGGAACGACTGGCGGCGGATCGCGGACGTCGACCCGGTGGACGGAGCGATCGCAGGCGCGGTGCTCGCCGTCGTCGTGGGAGCCAGAGCGATCTCCAGGCGACTCCCCGGTGCCCTGCTCGCCGTGGCCGGTGCCACTCTCGCCAGCTGGTTGCTCGACCTGGAGTCCGCCGGTGCCCATCTCGTGGGAAGCGTCCCGAGCGGGCTCCCCCGCTTCGGGCTGCCGCACGTCGAGTGGAGCGGCGCGCTGCTCCAGGGGCTGATCCCCACTGCCTTCGCCATGTTCGTCGTGATCATGGCCCAGAGCGCGGCCACCTCGCGCGCCTATGCCGCCCGCTACGACGAGCGCTTCAGCGAAGACACCGACCTCGTGGGCCTGGCGCTGGCGAATGTCGGCGCCGGTCTGTCGGGAACGTTCGTGGTGAACGGCAGCCCGACGAAGACGGAGATGGTCGACGCGGCCGGCGGTCGCAGCCAGGTCGCCCACCTCACCACGGTCGCCATCGTGCTCGCGGTGCTGCTGTTTCTCACGCAGCCATTGGCCTACATGCCGGACGCGGCACTCTCGGCCATCGTGTTCGCGATCGGCCTCGAGCTCGTCGACGTCGCGGGACTGCGGGGGATCCTCCACGAGCGGCCCTGGGAGTTCGCGGTCGCGCTCCTGACGACCTCCGTCGTGATCTTCTGGGGTGTCCAGCAAGGCATCGTCGCCGCCATGGGACTCTCGCTGCTGGTCCACACGCGCCATGGATACCGCCCGAAGAACGCGCTGCTGGTCGAGGATGCACCGGGCCGCTGGCGCGCGCGTTCCGTGGCGAGCGCGTCCCAGATCACGCCCGGTCTGCTCATCTACCGATTCACCCATGGGATGTACTACGCCAACGCCCCGCAGCTCTCCGAGGAGGTGCGCGCACTGGCGGATCGCGCGCAGCCGCCGCTCGTCTGGCTTTGTATCGATGCCGCCGCCGTCGACGACGTGGATTACACCGCCGCGTCCGCGCTGAGATCCGTGCAGGCCGAGTTGCAGGCGCGTGGCATCCGGCTTGTCTTCACCGAGGTATCGGACGAGGTCTTCACCGAGCTCCGACGCTCGGGCCTGACCGATCGGATCGGGGTGGATGGATTCTTTGCCACACCTGGAGACGTTCTAGACGCCTACCGGCGCCAGACGGACCACCGCTGAGTGGGGAGGGAGAAGCCCGGACGCTCGCTCCCGCCGCTGAACCGGAGGGATCGCGGCCGTTGCAGAGCTCACCTCTCGAGCGCCCTCACGCCGATCTCGTCCAGGTGTCGAAGCAAGTCGCGCGGATCCTCGTACACGCGATACGCGCCTGCGCGCATGAGCTCGTCCTCCCCGTATCCGCCCGACAGGAGGCCGACGCCGATGGCGTGCGCCCGACGCGCGGCGAGGAGGTCCCATACGCTGTCGCCCACCACCACCGCGTCGGCGATCGAGATCCCGAGCCTGCGTGCGGCTTCGATGAAGAGATCGGGATCGGGCTTGGCGTGGACGACGAGGTCACGCGTGACGACGGGAACTTCCGCTCCGACACCGAGGGAGGACAGTGCGAGAGCCGCGGTCTCGAGCCGCCCGCTCGTGGCGATGGCCCACGGGACGCCGGCCTCCGTCAGGCGGGCCAGGAGCTCCCGGGCTCCGGGGAGAGGTCGGATGTCGACCTGGAATCGCCGATAGGCCGCGGCGTGCCTCCGTTGGAGATCCTCGATCCGCGCCGAGTCGAGCGTGCAGCCCGTCTCCCGAAGGAGCGCCTGTGCGAAGAGGCCTCCGCTCATCCCCACCTTCCGGTGGATCCGCCAGACCGCGAGGTCGATGCCGGCCGCGTCCAACGCCTCGCGCCACGCGAGCACGTGGTAATAGACGCTGTCGACGAGCGTCCCATCGAGATCGAAGAGGATCGCGGGGGGCCTCATGTCCGTCGTCTCGTCGCCGGTTCCGTTGCGTCGTCGATCCGCCACAGAATACACGCCTCGGATGCGCGTCCGAATCGGACTCGCGACTCCGGCCTCTGTCGCCCCCTCCCCGGATGCCTGCACCGCCGGCCAGGCCCGCGTCCGGCACGCTTGACGAAATCCAGTGTGGAGCCATCATGCGCGCGTTGCACTCGTGCAACTGGGTGATCGGCGGTCCTCGCGGCGCCGCAAGGCTGCTCGGACTCGAGAGAACCACGCTCCAGGCGCGCATGCAGAAGCTCGGGATCCCGCCGCTCCGCGCAAGCGGCCCCGGTGCGCTGGCGATGCCGCAGCTTCGCTCCCAACCGAACGGCCAGACGGGGAGCACTCCATGAAGTTCGACCTTCCCTATCACAAGACCCGGATACCGATCGAGATCGACGATCGGAACTTCGCCGGTTCGCTCGTCTCGAAGGTGGAGTCCTACCGTCCCGGCCAGGCGCCAGAGGCGCTGGTCGAAGCGTCCCTCGATGAGCCGATCGGCTCGCCGAGCCTGGAGGATCTCGCCCGGGGCAAGAAGAACATCGTCATCGTCAGCTCGGATCACACCCGGCCCGTTCCCTCGCACATCATCACTCCCATCCTGTTGCGTCGGATTCGCGCGGCGCAGCCGGATGCGAAGATCAAGATTCTCGTGGCCGCCGGGTTCCACCGCCCGTCGACGCGCCAGGAGCTGATCGACAAGTACGGGCAGGCCATCGTCGATCGCGAAGAGATCGTCATGCACGTCTCGACCGATGACGCCGCGATGGTCCGGGTCGGAACGCTTCCATCGGGCGGCCCGTGCATCGTGAATCGGGTCGCGGCCGAGGCCGACCTCGTGCTCTCGCAGGGCTTCATCGAGCCCCACCTGTTCGCCGGTTTCTCCGGCGGGCGCAAGTCAGTGCTGCCCGGCATCTCCTCCTACAAGACCATCCTCGCCAACCACTGCAGCGAGTTCATCGCCTCTCCGAACACACGCCCGGGCATCCTCGATGGAAATCCGATCCACGAAGACATGCTGTACGCCGCGAAGGCCGCGGGGCTCCGCTTCATCGTGAACGTCGTGCTGAACGGGGACCGGACCATCATCGCTTCGTTCGCGGGCGACCTGGAGGAAGCGCACCGGAAGGGCTGTGAGTTCCTCACCTCGCTCGCGCGGGTCGACAAGGTCGACTGTGACGTGACCGTCGTCAGCAATGGCGGCTATCCGCTGGATCAGAACATCTATCAGGCGGTGAAGGGACTCACGTCGGCCGAAGCCACGAACAAGACCGGCGGCGTGATCGTCATGGTGGCCGGCCTGTCGGACGGCACGGGCGGGGAAGGCTTCTACCACAACCTCGCCGACGCGAAGAGCCCGAAGGAGTTCCTGGACCGGGTGTCCCGGATCGGTCGGGACCAGACGGTGCCGGACCAGTGGGAATCGCAGGTCCTCGCGCGAATCCTCGACCAGCACCGCGTCATCCTGGTGTCCGACCTCATCGCGCCCGAGATCGTCACGAACATGCACATGCAACACGCCAGAACGTTCGACGAGGCAATGCGGCGCGCCTTCGACATGGAGGGGAAGTCCGGCCGAGTGGCGGTCATTCCGGATGGCTTGGCCGTGATCGTTCGCTGAAGAGCCCCCGCGCTGCGCGGGGGAGAGGAGGACCACCGGTGGCGACGCGGAGCGACGACTTCAAGGCCGGAGATCCGGTGCCGACTTCCGGGATCTACGAGGCCATCCACGACGCGCTCGACGGAGAGGATCACGCGCATCCGCATCACGTCCTGGCGCTGGCCGGTGCGGTCTTCCCGGCGTGTCGAGCGTGCCGCGGCTGGGTGCGATTTCGACTCCAGCAAGCTGCTCCGCACATGGACGATCATCATCACTTCAAGCCGTAGCAGGAGCTTGGCCACCGCCCGTCCGATGATCGCCCGATCTGCCATCGCATTCGCGGTGCTGTGGCTCGCCTGGGCGCTCGACGCGGCTTCGGCCGACACGACTCGCGGGGCTCGGCCTCGTCCTCCTGGGACCCTCGAAGTGAACGCGACCTGTGGTCCGATCAAGATCGCGGAGCCCGGCAGGACGGCCGATCTCGCCGTCTTCCAGAAGCCGAAGTGGCTCTCCGAGCTCTATCTGGGCGTCGAGGAGTGCTACGACAGCAACGTCTATCTGTCCGGGGTGAAGCGGAAGGATCTACCCAGCTCCTTCAGCGTTCCGTCGGGAAGCGCCATTGCGCGGAAGGACCGGTCGTCCTTGGTCACGACCGTCTCGCCGAGGGTCGGCGTCGACTTCACCGCGCTGCTCCCTGGCGTGAAGGCCGTGCAGGCGTTCTCGATCGTGTACGCACCCGCCTTCGGGATCTATCACGGCGAGAGCGACGAGAGCAACGACGCGCATCGGTTCCTCACCAAGCTCGAGGGCAGAGAGGGCTCGTTCTCCTTCGACCTCGATGGCGCGCTCTCGTTCATCGACGGCGAGCGGATGGCTCCCACGTATCCCGGCGGTCTGGAGAACGCGGCGGCTGCGACGGCACCGCGCGAGCGCCGGCGGCAGCTCAACAGCCAAGGGACGGTCGATCTTCGCTACGACGCCGGCCCCTGGTTCGTGCGACCCAGCGCTTCGCTCCTGTTCTGGGACATGCGGACGAAGCTACTCGACGTCGAGGGATACCAGAACTACGTGGACCGCTACGAGATCGGCGGAGGCGCCGACGTTGGACGCCGCGTCACGTCGCAATTCGCTGTCACCGTGGGCTACCGCTATGGGCACCAGTATCAGGAGAAGCTGCGCTTCCATTCCCTCGACTCGAGCAACGACTTTCAGCGCGTGCTCGTGGGAGTCGAGGGAAAGCCGTGGCCGTGGCTCGAGCTGAATCTCACCTTCGGGCCGGACTTCCGCGACTACGGATCGCGTGCGGCGGTCCGGGACAAGGACCGCGTGACCTACTACGGCCATGGAACGGTCACGGCAACGCTATCCGACAGCGATCGAGTGAGCTTCAACTTCAACGAGTGGCTTTGGACCTCGCAGCTCGGACAGATTCCCTACTTCGACAGCAGCTACGGGCTCAGCTACGTGCACCGGTTCGAGAAAGGCCTCGAGTTCGAGACCGGGGGTGTCGTTCATCGCTACGACTACACGCTCGGCGATGCGCCGAGCTCCGCCCGCGACGACATCGAGCTCATCGCGCTCGCGGCCGTGAGATACGCGTTCAACTCGCACGCGAGCGCCGATCTCTCGTACGCCTTCCATCGAGGCTGCAACCTCCTGGACGAAGTCACACACTCATCGACACGATCGTTCGAGCGGCATTTGGTGATGCTGAGGGTCGAACTGTCCATGTGACCCTCGGCCACTGGCACTCCGGTGGCTCGCGGCGCATTCGCGGCAAGCATTCAGCCTGAAGACTGCGAGAAGGGCCAGCTCGACAACCTGCCGTGCAGCCCTGGCTCGCCGCGTGCGACCACCGCGACGCCACCGAGCCCACGAGGCCGCCCAGGATCGACAGGAAAGCCCGTCGTCCACGTGACGAGCCAGGCTCATTCGCGGAGGACACTGGATCGGCCACCCATCCGTCGAAGCTCGTCGCGGCATGCGTCGCCGAAGTCCCGCAGCGGGTTCATCGACGAGTCGTCGATGATGCGGTCGATTTCGAGGAGGCTCCGGTTCGGAGCTCGATACTGCGCGATGATCGTGCGACCCACCTGGTCAGCAGCCTCGACGACCCGGCGCGACGAGAGTACGCGCATCCGAGTGATCAACGCATAGATCTGCACGAGGTCCGGGACCGCGGGCTCGCCACTCTGCCAGGCATCCGCGTAGAGCTTCGACGCTTCTTCGATGAAATTCTTGTAGAGATCCTGGCGCCGACGGAGATCCTCCTGGAATCGCTGCGCCTTGGTTTGCGTGTTCTGGCTGAGCCAGGAAGCGGCGAGCGACGTGAACCCTCCGATCGTCGACCCTGCGAGCGCGGCCAGGGCGGATATGTAGCCCGTGTCCATCCCGAATCTCCTACTCGGTAAAGACGCGGATGGTACACGCTCTAGAAATTGCTCTGGAACACGTTTCCGGAGGCTGTGTCACTTCCCACGACCTTGATCCCACCAGGGACGCGGTTTTCTCACGAGCGTGACCCCACCCCGCGAGCCCGGCTCGTCCAGGCTCCGGCCCCGAAGGGGGGCTGGAGATGGCGTACCGGGAGATCGCGATGTGGGAGATTCTGGAGGTCTTGCGGCGGGTTCACCGGGGGGAGGGCCAGCGGGCCATCCAGCGCGTGACCGGGCACGGCCGCACGACGCAGCCGCTGTCGGTGAGCCGGGCGCCCGGCGAGAGCGAGCTGCGGCTCGCGCTGCATCGCGAGCGGATCCGCGCGTGGGCTCTTGCCCGATGCGAGCGGCCGCGGGCTGCGGCTGTCGAAGGTGCAGCAGCTGCTGACGCGCCAGGGCGTGGTGGTGCCGTACAGCTCGCTGCACCGCTTCGCGGCGGCGCAGTGCGGCTTGCCGGCGGCTCACTTCCGATACAGCGCAAGCCCCACCACGACCCCGGCGCCCACCGTCGCGAAGAGGATGGTCCGCGCGGCGGCGAACTGCCCCGACTCGATCGCGGCGTCGAGCGCGGCGATGGGGCCTGCGGTGTGCGCGCCGCGGAGCGCGGCGGCGACGCGCGCGACGCGCGCCGGGGCGAGATCGAGCCGTGTCGCGAGGCCGTCCGCGAACCCGAGCGGCGACTGGCTGACGATCGCCAGGTCGACGGATCCCGCGTCGAGCCCGTGCCGCGCCAAGAAGCGGCGCGTCGCCTCCTCGGCGCACGCGATCACCCGACGCTCGTATCCTTCGCCTTGCGCCACCCTGAGCACGTTCTTTCCCGGCCTCGCCAGAGGGAGGCGCCGTGCCCTGGCGTGCCAGCTGATGGCACTCTCGAAGACGCCGTCCGCCTCGTCGAACGTCTCGCAAACGAAGTCGACGAAGCCCTCGCCATCGCTGGCCGGCCGCACGAGGAGCGCCCCGCCCACGGCCGGGAACGGAAACGACTTGCGCCCGCCGGGGCCCGAGTCGCTCGCGACCACCAGGCCCGTCTCGATGGTGCCCGACCGCATGAAACCGTCGAGCAGCTCGAGCGCCGTGAGCACGCCGCAGCCGCCGTTCGCGACGTCAAACGAGAACGTCCCGTGTGCTCCGGCGCGAGGGGGATGGCCGGGGTTCGCGCCGATGTCTTCCTGGATCATCGAGGCGAGCGCCGGCTCGACGAGATTGTCCTCGCGGTAGATCCCCGCGTTGACGAGGAGGTCGATCTCGCCCGGTGCTCGATGCGCCCGGGCGAGGCACGCGCGCGCCACCTCGTCGGCGAGCTTCAGCGCTCCCTGCCGGAACGGCCCGTGGCGCGCGTGCGCCGTCGCGACTGCCTCAATGCGCGTGCCCATAGTGATCCACCAGCTCGTCCATCCGGAAGATGACGACACCGACCTCGAGCCCCGACGCCAACGAGAGGAGCAGGATCTCGTCGCCCGGCTTGAACCGACCGGCCTCAAGATACTCGTACAGCGCGACGAAGTGCGTCGTCGATGCGGTGTTGCCGCGCTCCGCGACGTTCGCGACGACGTGCTTCGGCGACACGCCGAAGCGGGCGGCGAACTCGCGCGCGCCCTTGTGGATCGCCCGCTCAGAGGTCTGGTGCACGATCAGGTAGTCGATGTCCGCGAGGCTCAGACCGGTCTCCTCGAGCGCGTCCGCCAGCAGCGGCGGCGAGTCCTCCATCGCGACGCGGTGGATCGTGCGCGCCTTGGTGAACATCGCCGCGCCCGGCCCGACCTTCGCCGGCCCCCCGAGGCAGAGCCGGCTGTGCTCGGCCAGCGTCGTGAATCCCGCGAACGTGATCCCGGGGTTGCCGTCCGGCGCGCGCTCCAGGATCGCCGCGACGCCGGCGTCGCCCAGCGTGAGCGAGGCCAGCTGCTTGCTCCAGATGGAGCGAACTTGGCGCGCCGCATTCCGATCGAGGCTCGAGATGTACTCGCCGCTCACGACCATGCCACAGCGGATGACCCCGCGGCGGATGAAGTCGTTCAGAACGAACACACTGCTGAGCATGCCCGCGCAGGCATTCGACAGATCGAAGCTCGTGGCCGCCTGCGCACCGATCTCCCGTTTGATCGCGAGGCTCAGCGGCGGCTCGAACTGGTGGCGCAGGCCGCCCTTGTACTTGCTGATGCTCGCCGAGATGAGCATCTCGATGTCCTCGGGACGATGCCGCGAGTGCGCGAGGCAATCGCGCGCCGCCGCGACGGCGAGCGTGAACGAGTCCTCGCCGGGGGAGCAGACACGCCGCTCGCGGATCCCGGTCAGCGCTTCGAGGTCGATGCGCGGATGGTGCGTCGCGCTCGCGAGCAGCTCGCGCGTCGTCAGGCGCCGCTCCGGTAGCTGCAGACCGAGGCTCTCGAAGCGGCTCGCGTAGGGGACGTCCGGGCGGTGGTCCCTGCCACCCTCGACGAGCATCCAGTGCTCGGCTGCGTGCGCGTCCTTCATGACGAGGCACCCCTTCCGGCGCTGGCACCGTCACTCCCAGATGGCAACGACGGGCGCGCAGAGCATCGAGAGAAAGACAGCCATGAAGCTGACCGCCAAGCAACTGAGGCCGCGTCGGACGACCACTCCTTGCTGTCTTCATCCGGCTGAGAAGCGAGGAGATCTCACCGCCCAGCATACAGGACTCACCGATCTACCGCTGACGGAATGCGAGGCCCGAACGGATCCACCTTCGATGAACACTCGGGGACTGCCCGATGGCGCATGCGCCTGGGCGGACGGCCTGCGCCACGACGGCGCCGGTCGGCTCGCGCGGCACTCCCACGTCGGAAAAGCAGGGATTGAAAGTTGCAGAGCTCTCCCACGACGCGGATTCTCTTCTCGAGCGGATTGCGTCTTCCGCTTCCGAAGGCCGCGCACCGGGACGACATGGGCCGCAGCGAGATTCGCACCGAGATCGAGATCGCCGCTCCGCCGGCCACGGTGTGGGCCGTTCTGGCGGACTTCGCGAGCTATCGCCGCTGGAACCCGATGGTGGTGGCCGCGGACGGCGACGTGCAGAGCGGTGGGCGGGCGAGACTCCGCTACCGGTCCAGCCTCGGCGTCGAGCTGGGTTTTGCCGTGCGCATCACGCGCGCCGATCCCGGGCGGGAGCTGCGGTGGGTGGGCCGGCGGCTCGCCATCCGCGGCGAGCACTCCTTCCGCCTCGAGCCGATTGGAGCCGGTACGCGACTCGTGCACGGCGAGGTCTTCACGGGCGCGCTCGCCGGGGTGCTGGGCTTTCTCTTCCGCGGGCAGATCCCCGTCTTCGAGCGCTTCGACCGTGCGCTCCGCGACGAGGCCGAGCGGCGCAGTGGAGTTCCGTGACTTCCGTGGACGCTCAAGCGCCATCGGGAACCTCCCGATCGCGCCGGTCTTCCAAGGTCTTCTCCTCACGTCCCTGGGGCAGTGGGCAGAGCGCCCACCCTGAGTGGCTCGCGACAGCGTGCCGCGGGACGTCGGCGCCGGGGCCGAGCCCCGACCCGGGAATCACACGAGCGTTCGATCGGCGTCTGCGTTTCCGAGCTCGAGCCGGAGGGCGTGAACCGAGAGCTGGATCTCGCGCAACGAGAGCGCGAGCGACGCGGCCAGCAGCACGAGGGCGATCCCGACGCTCGTCTGCCCGAGCGCGGGCCGACCGGCGAAGATCGCGAGCATCGCGAGCACGCTCGCGAGCAGCCCTGCCACGCCCAGGAATTGCATGTTCCGCACCAGCATCACACGCCGGGTCAGGCTCGCGATCTGCTCCGCGAGCGCCGGGCTCGGCTGGTGGCGCAGCTTGTCGCGCAGGCCGCGGATCACCGACGCCAGCCCGAGGAAGCGCTGCGTGTGGGCCAGCAGCACCAGCGAGATCGCAGGAAGGAGCAGAGCAGGCGTCGTGAAATCGATTTGCATGCTCGACTACTTGGTCGCGTGCAGAGGAACCAGGTCGCATGCGATCGCGAATCGGCCCAGCACGTCACGCGCCGCACCGGGAGCCGTGGTGCTCACGCGCGCGACGAGTCCGCGGTCCGTATCGTCATACACCTCGACGTGTGCGTCCTGGACGCCCGCCTCCGCGAGCGCAGACCGCAGGACGCGTTCGCTCGCCAGCCGCCGGAGCGGCCCCTTCACGATCTTGCCGACCGCCGTGACCGGCATCTCGTCGAGGATCTCGACGTGCACCGGGGCCGCGGCCCGCTCGGAAACGTGATCCTTCGCGAATCGCTCCAGCTCGTCGCGCGTGCATTCCGCGTTCGCGCGCAGGGTCACGAACGCGCACGGCAGCTCGCCCGCATGGGCATCGGGCTGTCCCACGGCGGCCGCCAGCGCCACGGATGGATGAAGTGCCAGCGCGCTCTCGATCACGGCGGGGTCGATGTTGTGCCCGCCGCGGATGATCAGATCCTTGGAGCGGCCCGTGAGCCAGAAGTAGCCGTCGGCGTCGCGGCGGCCGAGGTCTCCCGTATCGAGCCACCCTCCCGGCAGCATCATCTTGGCGGTCGCCGCCCCATCGACGTACCCGGCGAAGACGTTGGGACCCCGGATCGCGATCCGACCCACTTCGTTCGTCTTGCACTCGCGGATCGTTTCTCCGACCGGGTCGACCGCGGCGCAGATCATCTCCTGGTAGGGAACACGCAGCCCGATCGAGCCTATCCGCTTCTCGCCGTCGGGCGGATTGAGCGAGCTCAGGCAGGAGCCTTCGGTGAGCCCGTAGCCCTCGACGATCTCGACGCCGGTGGACTCCTCGAAGCGTCGCGCCACGTCGGCCGGCAGCGGTGCCGCTCCGCAGCCTGCATAACGCAGCGAGCCGAGCTCCGCGTCGCCGATCGGGACCGAGAGCAGGGCGGAGTAGACGGTGGGCACGCCATTGAGCGCCGTCACACGGTGACGGGCGACGAGCTTCCAGAGGTTCTTGGTCACGCTCGGGGTGCGGAAGCCGAGCGGCGTGAGGAGGAGCCCGGACGCGCCGGCCTGGAACAACGCGAGCCCGCCCGCGAAGACGGCGTTCACGTGGAAGAGCGGAAGCCCGACCACCATCACGTCGTCCGGCCGGACCCCCAAGCAGCCAGCCATCACCCAGGAAGCGAACACCTGGTTCCCGTGCGTGTGGCGCGCGAGCTTGGGCGTTCCGGTCGTGCCCCCGGTGTGGAACAGGGCGGCGACGTCGTCGGGATGGATCCGGCGGCCTCCGCGCAGGCGGTCGTCCGGTTGCTCCGCACGCAGCATGTCGAACGAGAGGATCGGCGTGCCGCCTGGAGTCGCGACCGGAAGCGCGCGCGCCGGCGCTCCGAGGTAGCGGCTGGGGTCCACGCACAGAATGGCCTGCAGCGAGGAGACCTCGTCCGCGATGGCGGCCACCTTCTCGAAGAGATCGAAACCGGGCGCGGGAGCCAGCGTCACGAGCAGCCGTGCGCGCGCCGCGTCGAGGAGGTCGCGGATCGTGCCCGGCTCGAGGAAGGGATTGATCGCGCTCACGATACCGGCCGCCTCCGCGCCCCAGATCGTGTCGTGGGTCTCGGGCAGATTCGGGAGCACGTAGGAGACGACGTCGTCTCGTTCCACACCGAGCGCCGCGAAGAGATTGGCGGTCTGGGTCACGCGGCGCAGGAGCTCGGTGTACGTGACGACCACGGCGTCTTCGTCCGGTGTGCCCTTCGCCAGGAAGCGGAGCGCGGGGCGGGCCCCGTGCTCGCGCGCGGCCCGGCGAAGGACCTCGTAGGTGCTGTCCGCGTCGAGACGCTCCGCGAGCGGCGTCCGCTCGATCGCCTCGACGTCCGCCAGCGTTCGAACCGCCGGGAAGGCGGACACGGCGGTCGCCTTCGTCATCCGGCCTCCCCGAAGAACAGCGCGATCAAAGTCTCGACGTGCTCTTCGACCAGCTTCTTCGCATCCGAGTCGCGCCCGGTGAGCAGGCGGAACTCGGCCGCGACGGCGTAGGGCATCGAAGCCGCACCGATCATCGCGTAGTAGAGGTGCTCGGGGCGTCCGGGCCGTACGATCCCCTGGTCTTGTCCCTCCGTGATCAGGGATCGGAAGTAGCGGAACAGCGGCTCGACGTGGGTCCGCACCAGCCATCGCAGGCGCGGGCTCGTCACCGCGCCCTCGCGCAGCATGAAGCGGTGCAGCTCGGGGTGCGTGGCCGCGAAGAGCACGTAGTCGCGCAGCAGCAGGCGGAGCCGGGTCGGCGCGTCGACCCCCTCGAGCCCGCGGATGCGCGCCTGGAACTGCTCGCGCAACAGGCCGAAGATGCGGTCGGCAGCCGCGCGCCAGAGCGCCTCCTTGGTCTCGAAGTGATACGGCAGTGCCGCGAGCGCGACACCCGCGCGCTCGGCGATCGCCCGTGTCGTGGCCCCAGCGAAACCATGGTCGGCAAACGCCTCGAGAGCCGCCGCGACGAGCCGCTCGCGCGTCTCGATGCCGCGCTGCTGCCCGGGTCGCTCGCGTCGCTGCGCCATCTCTCCTCCCTCCGATCTCGGACGCCGTCCCGCTCGTGACTTCGAGCTTGACGGAGCGTGGGCACTCTAGTACGATCGTACTGCTTAGTCAATGTTTCGAGTACGCCCGTTCGACCACCCGGGGGCCCGCTCGGGGCCGCCCGTCTCCGCCAACCAGGAGAACCCTCGATGAAGCTCTGCACTTTCCTCCGCGACGCCGTGCCGCTCGTCGGCGTCGTGACCGACGAAGGGATCGTCGACCTGTCCGAATCGGCACCGGACCTGCCGGCCGAGATGACGGCGCTGCTCGCGGCCGGCGAGCCTGCGCTGCGGCGCGCGGCCGCCGCAGCGTCTGCGGCGCGCGCCCGGATCCCGCTCGATTCGGTGCGGCTGGCGCCCCCGCTCCTCCGCCCCCCCAAGTTCCTCGCCGTCGGGCTGAACTACGCCGACCATGTCGCCGAGGCGGGGCTCGAGACGCCGAAGCTTCCGACCATCTTCAACAAGCAATCGACCTGCGTCGCGGGCCCGAACGACCCGGTGCACATGCCGCGCGTGTCGTCGGCGCTCGACTACGAAGGCGAGCTCGGCTTCGTCGTGGGACGGCGCTGCCGGCACGTGCCGCGCGAGCACGCCCACGAGGTGATCAGCGGTTACCTGGTCGTGAACGACGTGAGCGTGCGCGACTGGCAGCTCCGCATCCCGACCTGGACGATGGGCAAGTCGTTCGACACGCACGGGCCGATCGGCCCGTGGATCACGACCGCCGACGAGGTGGGCGATCCTCACGCGCTGCGCGTGCGCACCTGGGTCAATGGCGAGCTGCGCCAGGACTCGAGCACCAAGAACCTGATCTTCGACTGCTTTGCGATCGTCGAGCACCTGTCGACGGCCTTCACGCTCGAGCCGGGCGACGTGGTCGCGACCGGAACGCCGGGCGGCGTCGGCATTGCGATGAAGCCGCCGAAGCTGCTCTCGATCGGCGACGTCGTGCGCGTCGAGATCGACGGGCTCGGCACACTCGAGAACCGCGTCGTGGGCGAGCCCGACACGGCGCGCCGCTGAGAGAGGAGGACGACCCATGGCGCTTCACCGCATCCGTTCGATTGCGATCGGCATGCCGGACGTCGAGCCGGTCCGCGCGTTCTATCGAGACTTCGGGCTCACCGAGACGGCGCCGCAGCGCTTCGCGACCGCCGACGGGGGCGAGCAGCTCCGCCTCGAGCGGGCGCCGCGACGCACCCTCCTCGCGCTCGGCGTCGGAGTGGACGGCGCCGACGACCTGGGCCGTGCGGCCACCGCTCTGGCGGGCCTCGGCCTCCGGAGCGAGCGCGACGCGAGGGGGCTCGAAGCGATCGAGCCCGCGACCGGCATCCGCGTCCGGCTCGAGATCGAGCCCCGCGTGGAGCAGAAGCCGGCCGCACCGCTCGCAATGAACGCCCCGGGAAGCGCACGGCGCATCGACGCGCGCTCGTCGGTCGTGGTCTGCAGCGACCCGCCGCCCGTACGCCGCCTGAGCCACGTCGTCGTCGGCTCGCCTGACGCCGCCGGCTCGCGCCGCTTCTTCGTCGAGGGCCTCGGGTTCCGTGTCAGCGACGAGGTACCCGCGATCGGTGCCTCGTTCATGCGCTGCTCCACCGACCACCACAACCTGCTCGTGCAGCCGGGGCCGTTCCCGTTCGTGCATCACACGGCATGGGAGATGGACGACGTCGACGCGGTCGGACGCGCGGCGGGGGCCATGGTCGCGGCCGATCCATCGCGGCACGTGTGGGGCCTCGGCCGCCACGGGATCGGCTCGAACTTCTTCTGGTACCTGCGCGATCCGGCGGGAAACTTCGCCGAGTACACGAGCGACCTCGACGTGATCGTCGACGACGAAGCGTGGAAGATCGCCGCTTCGAGCGCTGCGCACCCGCTGGCTGCCTGGGGCCCTCCGGTCCCGCGGTCGTTCCTGGCACCCGAGGACGTGATCGCGCTCGCGCGCGGCGAGGCCTGAGCCATGGCCCGGGAGATCGTCGATCTCGCGATCGTCGGCTGCGGCCCGGTCGGCCAGCTGCTCGCGATCCTGCTCGGGCAGCGCGGCTTTGAGGTGCGCGTCTTCGAGCGCTGGCCCGAGCCGTATCCGCTCCCGCGCGCCGTCCACCTGGATCACGAGGTGGCGCGCATCCTGCAGGGCGCCGGCGTGATCGAGGCGCTGCTCCCGCGCACCGAGGCCGCGTCGATCTACGAGTGGAGGAACGCGGGCGGCGACGTGTTGATCCGGATCGGGCGCGACGCGGAGCGCAGCCTCTCGGGCTGGCCCGAGTCGCTGATGTTCTGCCAGCCGGAGCTCGAGCGGATCCTCGACCAGCGCGTGCGCTCGTTGCCCTCCGTGCGGGTCGAGTGGGGCTGCGAGGTGGTCGGCGTGCGCGACGCCGGGGATCACGTGGAGCTCGACGTGCGGCGCGGCCACGATGACACGCGATCGCTTCGCGCCCGCTTCGCCGTGGGTTGCGACGGTGCGCGAAGCTTCGTCCGCGGCGTGGTCGACCCGGCCTGGCAAGATCTCGGCTTCGCGTTCGATTGGCTCGTCGTCGACGTGGTTCCGCGCGAGTCCCGCAGCTGGGATCCGATGAACTGCCAGCTCTGCGATCCGGCGCGACCGACGACGGTCGTCTCGGGCGGCCCGGGCCGCCGGCGTTGGGAGTTCATGCGGCTCCCGCACGAGACGCTCGACGAGCTGAACAGCGAGGCGGCCGCCTGGCGCCTGCTCGAGCCGTGGGAGATCCGGCCGGACAATGCGCAGCTCGAGCGCCACGCGGTATACACGTTCCGCGGCGCCTGGGCCGACGCCTGGCGCAAGGGCCGGATCCTGCTGGCCGGCGACGCCGCGCACCTGACGCCACCCTTCGTAGGCCAGGGCTTGTGCTCCGGCCTGCGCGACGCGGCGAACCTGGCCTGGAAGCTCGACCTCGTGCTCGCCGGGCGCGCCGCGGAGCCGTTGCTCGACACCTACACGAGCGAGCGCCTCCCGCACGTGCGCGCGCTGATCGAGTTCGCCGTGTCGCTCGGGCGCGTGATCTGCGTACCCGATCCCGCGGAGGCGGCGGAGCGCGACCGCCGCATGATCGCGGCGCAACGCGAGCGCAAGGAAGCCGTGGCGGTAGAGCTCCCGGTGCTCGGTCCCGGCTGCTTCGCCCCGAGCCCCGCGGCGGGACAGCTGTTCGTGCAGGACCGCGTGCGCCGCGACGGCGCGACCGGCCTCTTCGACGACGTGGTCGGCCGCGGTTTCGCGCTCGTGAGTCCGCACGCCGATCCGGCGCGGGTGCTCGGTCCGGAGCTCGCCGGCTTCTTCGACTCGATCGGGGGCATCACGGCGCACGTCGCGCCGGAGGGACCCGTCACCGACCTCGCCGGCAGCTACGCGCGCTGGTTCGGCGAGAAGGGCGTCGCGGTGGCACTCCAGCGACCCGACTACGCCGTGTTCGGCACCGCCGGGACCCTCGAGGGGGCAGCGGAGCTCGTCGCAACCCTGCGTGCGAAGCTCGCGGTGCCGGCAGCGTAGCCGCGAAGAAGCGCGGGCAACCCAGGCGCGGCAGCCCAGGCGGCCGCGCGAACGAGGAAACCAAGCCATGGACATCGAACGTGCGGGAGAGAGCACCCTCACCCTGAATCCGGTGATCGGCATCAGCCGCGAGGACCTCGTGAGGGCAGGCCTCAGCGTTGCGCGTGAGCTGCTGCTCCAGCCGACCATCGCGATCCGACAGGCGCTCGGCTTCTGGCAGAAGGAGGTGGACGTCGTCTTCGGCGTTTCCCGCCTCGCGCCGGCGAAGAAGGACGCTCGCTTCGCCGATCCGGGCTATCGGAAGCCGATCTTCCGCATCCCACTGCAGAGCTGGCTCGCGCTCGAGAAGACCTGGCAGGAGTGGGTCGACGAGGTCGGCTTCGACGCGCTCGAACGCGAGCGCGCCCGCTTCCTCGCGCAGCTCGTGGCCGACGCCGTGGCGCCTTCCAACTTCCTGCTCGGCAACCCGTCCGCGCTGCGCAAGGCGCGTGCCACGAGGGGATGGAGCCTGCTGCGAGGACTGCGGCACTTCGCGCGCGACCTGGTCTGGAACGGCGGCATGCCGTCGCAGGTCGACACGTCCGCGTTCCGGGTGGGCGGGAACATCGCCACGACCGAGGGCGCGGTGGTGCATCGCGAGCCGATCCTGGAGCTGATCCAGTACCGGCCGCTGGGCGCGACGGTCTCGGCGCGGCCGATCCTGATCGTCCCTCCCCAGATCAACAAGTTCTACGTGTACGACCTCACCGCCGAGAAGAGCATCGTACGCTTCCTGCTCGAGCGCGGCTTCCAGGTGTTCATGGTGTCCTGGCGCAATCCCACGGCCGAGCACCGCGACTGGGGCCTCGAGGACTACGTGGACGCCATCGAGCGGGCGCTGGCGGCGACGTCGGCGATCAGCGCCTCGCGGGAAGTCCACACGGTGGGCGCCTGCGCCGGCGGCATCACGCTCGCTGCCGCGTTGGGCCATCTGGCGGCGAAGGACGCCCTCGATTGCGTCGCTTCGCTCACCTTGATGGTGAACGTCCTCGACGTCCGGCGTGACGACTCGGTGGTGGGACTCTTTGCGACCGACCAGGTGATCGAGGCCGCGCGCAGGCGCTCGGCCCGCAAGGGCGTGCTGGACGGACGCGACACCGCGCGCGTGTTCAACTGGATGCGCCCGAACGACTTGATCTGGAACTATGTCGCCGCGAGCTACCTGCACGGAGATCCGCTTCCCACCTTCGACATCCTGTACTGGAACAACGACACGACCCGCTTGCCAGCGCGGCTCCACGGCGACTTTCTCGACTTCTTCAAGCACAACGCCCTCGCGTCGCCCGGGCGGCTGGAGATCCACGGGCTGCCGATCGACCTCGGCAAGGTCACGCGACCGGTGTTCATCGTCGGCGGCACGACCGATCACATCACTCCGTGGCGCGCCTGCTACCGCTCCACCCACCTGTTCGGCGGCGAGCGGACCTTCGTCCTGAGCAGCGCCGGCCACATCCAGAGCTTGATCAACCCGCCGGGACCTTCGAAGCGGAAGTTCTACACGAACCCGGAATGCGGGCCGGACGCCGATCTCTGGCGCGCGAACGCCACCGAGCACGAGGGCTCCTGGTGGCCCTATTGGGCGGATTGGCTGCACCCCGCCGGCGCCCGCGAGAAGGAGGCGCCCGCCGGACTGGGCGACGCGCATCACCCGGTGCTCTGCGCTGCTCCGGGCGACTACGTGCACGAGTAGCCGACGCTTGGCGGAGCGGCGCATCACGCGAGGATTCCGCTCCGTCGGAGGCGAGCGCATCTGGGTGGTCGACGCCGTGCCGAACCGCGCGGAGGGCGCGGCGCGGACGCCGCTGCTGCTCCTGAACGGAATCGGTGCGAGCACGGCGCTGCTGGAGCCGTTGCTAGAGCGGCCCGAGCTCCAGCGCGTGATCGCCTTCGATCTGCCCGGCATCGGCTCCTCGACGCCGTCGTCGCGCATGCGCCGCATGCGTCATTTCGCGACGCTCGTCGCGGATCTCCTGGAAGCGCTCGACGTTCCGCGCGCACATATCCTCGGCGTGTCGTGGGGCGGCGCGCTCGCCCAGCAGGTCGCCTTCCAGTACCCGCAGCGGTGCGCGCGGCTGGTGCTCGCGGCTACCTCTCCGGGGCAGTGGATGGTGCCTCCGAGTCCGCGCGTGATGCTGCGGATGGCAACCCCGCGGCGTTACACCGATCCGAGCTTCTTCGAGCGGGTCGCAGGCTCGATCTACGGAGGCGATCTGCGGCACGATCAGCGCGTGGTCGCCGCCGTCGCGCAGCGCATGGTCGCGCCCACCCTGCGCGGCTACGCGAGCCAGCTGTACGCGCTCGCCGGTTGGTCGAGCCTGCTCTGGCTTCACCGGCTGCGACAGCCGACGCTCGTGATGGCCGGCGCGGACGATCCCCTCGTGCCGCTGCCCAACGCGAGAATCCTCGCCCACCGCATCCCCGACGCACGGCTCGAGGTCTTCGACTGCGGGCATCTGTTCCTGCTGACGCGCATCGAACGCGTGGCACGGAGCCTGGCGGGCTTCCTCGATGGGGGTGCCGAGCCGGATCCCGACCAGCTTGGGCGGCGGCCACCATCCGAACGTGAATAGGTAGTCCCGGATCTCGCGGCCACGCCCGCTCGAGCATGCGCCGCCCGACAGCGGCTGGGCCACGCAGGACGACTATGGCGCTCCCCGCGCTCGCGCGGCGGGCAAGCGCGCGCCGCCGGGCTCCCCCTTCGCTGGTGCGCTGACTGGCCGCTGCGTCTCCACCCTGTTCCCCTAGCGATCACCGAGTTGAGAAGACGCTCGGCTCGCCGCACGCGCGCGCCAGGCGCTTGGTGTCTCGCCCGTCCAACGCCGGAACGCGCGCACCAGGCTGCGCGCGTTGGCGAAGCCGCAGCGCTGGGCGACGATCGTCACCGGCTCGCCCTCGGCGAGCCGCTCGAGCGCCAGCTCGCGTCGGGCCGAATCGAGCACGTCGCTGAAGCAGGTGCGCTCGTCTTCGAGCCGCCTGCGCAGGGTCCGTACGCTCATGTGCAGTGACGCCGCGAGCGAGTCCGCATCGGTCGCCTCTGCGGGCAGGCGAGCACGCAGCATTCCTCGCAGGCGGTCGGAGAAGGCCGGCTCGCCGATGCGCTGCCGCTCCTGCTCGGCGATCGCCTCGAGATGACAGATCGTTCCGGGGCTGTGGCCCGGTAACGGGTGCAGCATCACGCGGCGCGGGATCAGGAGCTCGTTCGCGGGAGCACCGAAGTGGACCGGGCAGCCGAAGATGCGCTCGTACTCGCTCTGTCCGCCCGCGTAGGGGTGGCGCAGATGGACGGCGCGCAGCTCCAGCTCGCGACCCGCCGCCTGCGACAGGAAGCGGACGAGGGACGCGACCATGAAGTCATGCTGGTGGCGCGGCAGCTCGAGCTCGCCGCGGAGGTCCTCGAAGGCGAACGCGAACACCTCACCGCGGTCCTCGAGCCTGCCCATCGCGCCGTGGGCGAGCAGGGGGTTCTCGTAGCGAAGGGCGCGCAGCAATCCGTCGCGCAAGTTGCGGCTGCACCCGACCAGCAGCGCGATCACGTGGTTCATCGACACGTTGGCGCGTTCACCCGCGTGGAGCCCGACCAGCGGGTCGCGCGAAGCACGCTCGGCCTCCCGCCAGAGCGCGACCAGCGCGTCGAGAGGGACGCGCGCGTCCGGATCGCGGAGCTGGCTCGCCGTGAGTCCCGAGCGGCTGCACATCGCGACCAGATCGAGGCCGAGCGCTTCGAGCCCGCGCGCGATCCAGAGCGTCCAGACCCCGTTGATCGTGAGATCCGCTCGCACGCCGCGGTCCCCCGAACCAAGCGTCCCACTCTACCAGAGGGTTGGCCGATTCCGAGACGCTTTCTGGCCGGACGGGAGACCGGGCGCCCGGCGATGCTCCTCCCCGACATGGCCGCCGTCACCCACTTCTCCCCCGATCTCGCCGCCCATCGCGGGCTCCAGCGCCTCGCCTGTGGCGTCCTCGAGCGGGTCGACGCCGGGCTCTGCGAGGGCATGACGGAGAGCGACGTCGCCATGCAGATCGAGCGGCGCCTCGCAGAGCGCGGGATCCTCGAGCTCCGGCCGGGGCCCTTCGTCTGGTTCGGCGATCGCAGCGCCGGAAGCGGGCTCGGGCAGCGGCGGGCCGGTGCGCCGAGCCTCCGCGCACTCGAGACCGGCATGCCGCTGATCCTCGGCGTGGCGTTCCGCTTCCACGACTACTCGTGCGAGGTCGCCCACGCGACCTGCTTCGGCGAGAACCCTGCTCTCGAGCTTGCGCGAGCGGACCTCGCTCGGGTGCGAGCCCGCGCGCTCGAGGCGGCCGGCGGCGGAGGGACGATCGAAGCGATCGAGCGTGGCGTGAACGATCTGGTCGCCGCGCTGGGCTACGAGGCCGTCCATGCCCGGCTTCCCGGCGTCCGGCTCGTGGAGCCGGTCGCGCGCGACCTCTGGCGCGTGGGACCGCACATCGCGCGCGACGGCGTCGGCGCCGCATTCCGCGAGCTGCTCCTCGTCGCGCCCGGACGCGCGTGCTGGCTCGACGACGATCTGCCTCACACCCGCGGCGTTCGCGTGTCCGCGATCTCGCCGGCACCCCGCCGCATCGAAGGAGAACGACCGTGAAGCGTGACGAATATCTCGACCGCGTGCGCACCCTCGTGCCGATCGTCCGGGCGCGCGCCGCAGCCACCGAGGCCGGCCGCCGCGTCGGCGACGACACGGCCCGCGAGCTCTGCGAGGCCGGGATCTTCCGTGCCCTCCAGCCGGCGCGCTGGGGCGGATCCGAGCTCGATCCGCAGACGTTCTACGAGGGGGTGATGGAGCTCGCCGGTGCCTGTGCGTCGACCGCGTGGGTGGTCGGCGTGCTCGGCGTGCACGAGTGGCAGCTCGCGCAGTTCCCCGAGGAGGCGCAGCAGGACATCTGGGGTGAGGGCGCGAGCGCGCTCGCGGCCTCGTCGTACGCGCCCACCGGCAGGGTGGAGCGCGTCCCCGGCGGCTATCGCCTGAGCGGGCGCTGGGCGTTCTCGAGCGGCTGCGACCTCTGCGACTGGGTGATCCTCGGCGGCGTCGCGACCAACGAGGACGGCAGCCCGGACTTGCGGAGCTTCCTCCTGCCGCGCAGCGACTATCAGATCGACGACACCTGGCGCGTCGCCGGTCTGGCCGGCACGGGCAGCAAGGACATCGTGGTCGGCGGTGCCTTCGTGCCCGAGCACCGCACTCACCGCTTCCTCGACGCCTACAGGCTCGCGAATCCCGGGCAGCGCACGAATCCGGGGCCGCTGTACCGATTGCCCTTCGCGAGCATCTTCGCCTGGGTGCTCGCGGCGCCCGCGATCGGCGCGGCGCGGGGCGCGCTCGAGCTCTACGCCGAGCAGTCGCGCAAGCGACATTTTGCGTACGACGCCGCGCGGGTCGCAGAGGATCCGTTCCAGCAGACCCGTCTCGCCGAGGCTGCCGCGCGCATCGACGCGGCGCGCGCGAGGCTCTTCGCCACCTTCGACGAGATGATGGCGTGCGCGCGCGAGGGCCGGGAGATCCCGCTGCTGCGGCGGGCGCGCGCGCGGTGGGACGCGGCCAACGCCGTCGCCACGTGCGTCGATGCCGGCGATCGGCTCTTCGAGGCGAGCGGAGGGCGGGCGATCTTCCTCGACAATCCGATCCAGCGCGTCTTCCGCGACCTGCACGCCATGCGCGCCCACGCGCTCAACAGCCCCGAGAAGAGCGCGCGTCTCTACGCGCGCATGGAGCTCGGGATCGAAGGCGCGCCCGGCGCCCCCACCGACCTGTTCGTCTGATTCGAAAGGAGTCTCCCCCATGACCGTGATCGCACGACTGGGCTATCTCGGATTCGAGGTGAGCGACCTCGCCGCCTGGCAGGCGTTCGCGACCGACGTGCTGGGACTCGAGGCGGGGGCGCGGACGCCCTCCGGCGCCCTGCCGCTTCGCATGGACGAGCTCGAGCGCCGCATCCTCCTGCACGAGGGTCCGCGCGACGACCTCGCCTACGCCGGTTGGGAGGTCCGCGACGAGCCGTCGCTCCGCGCGCTGGCGGGCCGGCTGGAGGCCGCGGGCGTCGCGGTGCGGGAGGGGAGCGCCTCGGACGCTGCGGAGCGAGGGGTCGCGACCCTGCTGCGCTGTGCGGACCCGAACGGCAACCCGGTCGAGCTGTTCGTCGGGCCCCGCGTCGCGACGGAGCCGTTCCGCTCGAGCCGGCTCCTGTCCGGCTTCGTCACCGGCGAGCAGGGGCTCGGGCATTTCGTCCTCGTCACGAAGAGCCTGCGCGAGACGGATCGTTTCTACCGCGAGCTCCTGGGCCTGCGCCTCTCCGACCGCATCCAGACCCGACTGGGCGGTGTCCTCCCCGTGGACATCGTCTTCCTCCACGCGAACCCGCGGCATCACTCGCTCGCCTACGCCGAGGCGCCGCTGCCGAAGCGCATGCACCACTTCATGCTCCAGGTGGGATCGCTCGACGACGTCGGCCGCGCCTACGACCGCTGTCTCGACGCGGGCGTTCCGATCGCCCAGACCCTCGGCCGCCACCCCAACGACCGCATGCTCTCGTTCTACGCGAGGACTCCGTCCGGCTTCGACGTCGAGTACGGCTGGGGCGCCCGGGAGGTCGACGACGCCACCTGGCAGGTACGCGTCTACGGCGAGCTCAGCGAGTGGGGTCACCGCCCGCCGGCGCCGTGAGCGGCGGGGGTTCATCCTTCTGCAAGGAGATACGGCATGCGCATTGGCATCAACGGCGGCGGCCACCACAGGAGCCTCGAAGCCATCCGAGACGAAGCGCGGGCCGCCGCTCGCGACGGCTTCGCGAGCTATTGGCTCTCGCAGATCAACGGGCCCGATGCGCTCACGGCGCTCGCGGTCGTGGGCGCCGAGGCGCCCGGGATCGAGCTCGGGACCGCGATCGTCCCGACCTACCCGCGTCATCCGATCGCGCTCGCGATCCAGGCGCTCACGGCGCAGGCGGCGACCGGGGGCCGGCTCGTGCTGGGCATCGGCCCGTCGCACCGCATCGCGGTCGAGGGCGCCTGGGGCCTCTCGTATGCGAAGCCGCTCTCGCACACGCGCGAGTACGTCGCCGTGCTCCGCGATCTGCTCCAGGGCAAGGCGGTCTCCTTCGCGGGCGAGCAGCTCGTCGCGCGTGGCCAGCTCGCGATCGACGCGGAGCCGTGTCCGGTGCTGCTCGCCGCGCTCGGCCCGAGGATGCTGGACCTCGCGGGGACCGCGGCCGACGGCACCGTGACGTGGATGGCCGGCGCCCGCACGTTGCGCGATCACATCGTCCCCGCGGTCGTCGCCGCTGCCGAGAAGGCGGGCCGCGGGCGCCCGCGCGTCGTGGCCGGCCTTCCGATCTGCGTCACCGACGACGTCGCGGGCGCGCGCGCCCATGCCGCCGAGAAGCTCGGCGTCTACGGGACCCTGCCCGCGTATCGAGCGATGCTCGAGCGCGAGGGCGTCACCGGGCCGGAGGGGGTCCTGCTCGCGGGCGACGAAGCCGAGGTTCGCGATGCCGTCGCGGCGCTGGAGGCGGCCGGCGTGACCGACCTCAGGGCCTCCGTGCTGTGTGCGAACGCCGAGGAAGCGTTGCGCACGCGCGCGCTGCTCCGCTCCCTGCTTCCCGATACGGGAGCGGGCGCATGAGCGGCGATTTCACGAACGGCGCCGGCAATCTGATCCGTACCGCGCTCGACGCCGGCATCGAGGTGTGCTTCGCGAACCCGGGCACCACGGAGATGCAGCTCGTGGACGCGCTCGACGCGAGACCCGGGATCCGCGCGGTGCTCGGGCTCTTCGAGGGCGTCTGCGCCGGGGCGGCCGACGGCTATGCGCGGATGGCCCGGAGGCCGGCGCTCACGCTGCTGCACCTCGGTCCCGGCCTGGCCAACGCGCTCGCCAACCTGCACAACGCCCGCCGCGCCCGCTCGCCGGTGGTGAACCTCGTGGGGGACCACGCGACCTGGCATCTGCCGCTGGACACGCCGCTCACGTCCGACATCGAGTCGCTCGCGCGCAGCGTCGGGTGGGTGCACACGGTGGCGTCGGCGAAGGACGTGGCCCGCGACACGGCCGCGGCCATCCGCGCCGCGCGCGAGCATCGCCAGGTCGCCACCCTGATCGTTCCGCAGGACGCGAGCTGGGAGCCGGTCCCCGAGGCAACCGAGGTGGTGCCGCCGTCCGCGCGGACGGCGGTCGACACCGATCGGGTGTCGGCTGCTGCAGACCTGCTCCGGAGCGACCCGTCGGCCGTCCTGTTCCTGGGCGGAGAGGCACTGTCCGAGCCGGCGCTGCGCGCCGTCGTCCGGGTGCGCGGTGCAACCGGGTGTCGATGCCTGCACGAGACGTTTCCCGCCCGCCTGGAGCGCGGCGGCTCGCTGCCCGCGATCGAGCGGCTGCCCTACTTTCCAGAGCAGGCGGCGGCGGCGCTCGCGAGCGTCCGCAGCGTCGTGCTCGCCGGGACGTGCGAGCCGGTGAGCTTCTTCGGCTATCCCGGCCAGCCGAGCCGGCTGCTGCCGGAGGGCGCGCGCGTCCTCGCGCTCACCCATCCGGACGAGGACGCGGCCGCCGCGCTCGAAGCCCTGGCCGAGGCGTTCGACGCGCCCCGTGCGGCCGCTTGCGAGGCCCCGCGGTCGCGGCCTCTGCGGCCGGCCGGACCGCTCACGACGGAGGCGCTCGCTCGAGCGCTGGTCGCGCTCCAACCGGAGGGCGCGATCGTGGTCGACGAGTCGGCGACGTCGGGCCTCGCGTACGCGGAGCTCGCGTGGACGGCGCCGCCACACTCGGTGCTGGCGCTCACCGGCGGCGCCATCGGCCAGGGCCTCCCGTGCGCGGCGGGTGCAGCGATCGCGTGTCCCGACCGGAAGGTGATCGCGCTCCACGGCGACGGCGGAGCGATGTACACGCTCCAGTCGCTCTGGACCCTCGCGCGTGAGAGCCTCGACGTGGTCGTCGTGATCTGCGCGAATCGCCGGTATCGCATCCTGCAGATCGAGCTCGCGCGCGCCGGAGTGCGGGAGCCCGGCCGGAACGCGCGCGCCCTGACCGAGCTGTCGGAGCCTGCTCTGGACTGGACCGCGCTGGCGCGCGGCATGGGAGTCCCCGGCGTGCGCGCCGAGACCGCCGACGCGCTGAGCGACGCCCTCAGCCGCGCGTTCTCGCAGCGGGGGCCGTACCTGATCGAAGCGGTCCTGTGACGAGCTGCGACTGCGTCGCGAAAGGGGCTCCATGGCGATCGAGCGCGAGCAGTTCAAGGCGGCGCTGCGGCGCTGGACGAGCGGCGTCACCATCGTCACCACCGCATGGCGCGGGCAGCGCATCGGCATGACGGCCTCCGCATTCAGCAGCGTGTCGATCGATCCGCCGCGCGTGCTGGTCTGCCCCGACCGGCGATCGAAGACGCTGCCGTTTCTGCGGAGGAGCGGCGTCTTCACCGTGAACGTGCTCGCCTCGGACCAGGAGGCGCTCTCGAGCCGGTTCGCGGCCGCCGGCAACGAGGACATGCGCTTCGAGGGGCTCGTCTGCTCCACGGGGAAGACCGGCACGCCCAGGCTGCCCGGCGCCCTCGTCGCGCTGGACTGCCGCACCGTCTCGCTGCACGAGGCCGGCGATCACGTGATCTGCGTGGGAGAGGTGATGGACGCCGACGTCCCCGCGCGCGGAGCGCCGCTCGTCTACTACGAAGGCGGCTATCGCACGCTCGAGGCTGGCGCACGGGCGAAGAAGTGCTTCTGATGCGAACGTCACGGGTCTCGGAGTCGCAGCCGAGGCCCGGGGCTCGCTGACCCGGCCCAGATCGAGCTCGAGCCCGGGTGAGTCGTCGTCGGGAGCCGCGCGCCAGCACGTCCGCTCGTTGCGCGCGAGCGCGCGCCCTGCCCCGTGGACCAGCGCCGCGTTCGACACGCGCGCCGAGCGCGCAGCGGCGCCGAAGCCGGCGGGCGCGGTTCGACGCGAAGCTCCTCGATCCAGAGCGTGCCCGCTGCGGAGCGGTCGGACGCTGCGGCGAGCTCGCCCATGATTTGTCGAAGGGGTTTCGCTGCGCGACGATCGACCGGCGTGCCGTGCCACGCCATTCGGTCCGGGGGAGCGATCGAGCCATGATCCAGATCCCGTGGAGCGACGACGACCTGGACCGGCTGCCGACCGACGCAGACCAGGCCCTGCTCCAGTTCACGACCATTCCGCAGGGACCCGAGCCGGACTTGCCGCCCGGCGGCATCGTCGTGCGCTCGCCGCTGCCCCGACCGCTCGTGCGCGTGACCGTCGACGGCCGAGACCTCGCGGATTTCCACGCGACGATCGGAAGCTCGCTCGCCGCGCCGCGAACCTGACACTTCAATGCCGGCTGCTCCAAGGGGAGAATCTCATGACCGCCGTGACTTCGAAGCCGCTCTCAGCCGATGAGCTCCGCAAGCTCGATGCATACTGGCGCGCGTCCAACTATCTCTCCATCGGGCAGATCTATCTGTTCGACAATCCGTTGCTCCGCCAGCCGCTGCGACGCGAGCACGTGAAGCCGCGCTTGCTGGGCCACTGGGGCACCACCCCCGGCCTCAACCTCCTCTACGTGCACCTGAATCGCGTGATCGCACGCGACGACCTCGACGTGATCTACGTGATCGGTCCGGGGCACGGCGGGCCGGCGATCGTCGCCCACGCCTGGCTCGAGGGAACGTACAGCGAGGTGTATCCGGAGATCACGCAGGACGAAGCGGGAATGAAGCGACTCTTCACCCAGTTCTCGTTCCCCGGCGGCATCCCGTCACACGTCGCGCCCGAAACCCCCGGATCGATCCACGAAGGCGGCGAGCTCGGCTATGCGCTCTCCCATGCCTTCGGTGCGGCGTTCGACAACCCCGAGCTGATCGTCGCGTGCGTCGTCGGCGACGGCGAAGCCGAGACCGGACCGCTCGCCACCGGCTGGCACGGCAACAAGTTCCTGAACCCGGTCCGCGACGGCGCCGTGCTGCCGATCCTGCACCTGAACGGCTACAAGATTGCCAACCCCTGCTTCCTCGCGCGCATCCCCCAGGAAGAGCTGCGCAAGCTCTTCGAGGGCTACGGCTACGAGCCGCTCTTCGTCGAAGGCCACGACCCCGCGGTCGTCCACCAGGCGCTCGCCGCGGCTCTCGACGCCGCGACCGCGGGCATCCGCGCGATCTGGCGCGAAGCGCGCACGCGCGGCTTCCAAGGGCGTCCGGCGTGGCCGATGATCGTGCTGCGCACGCCCAAGGGCTGGACCTGTCCGCCCGAGATCGACGGCAAGAAGTGCGAGGACTACTGGCGCAGCCACCAGGTCCCGATGGGCGACATGGATCACCCGGGGCACGTCGCGATCCTCGAGCAGTGGATGAAGAGCTATCGGCCCGAGGAGCTCTTCGACGCGAACGGCGGCCCGAAGGCGGAGCTCACCGCGCTCGCGCCGAAGGGAACGCGGCGGATGAGCGCCAACCCTCACGCCAACGGCGGGCTGCGGCTGCGCGACCTGCGCCTGCCCGACTACCGCGCCTACGCCGTCCAGGTTCCCTCACCGGGCGCGAAGGACGCCGAGGCGACGCGCGTCATGGGCAGCTACCTGCGCGACGTCATGAAGAGCAACCTCGACGCGCGCAACTTCCGTATCGTCTCGCCGGACGAGAGCAACTCGAATCGGTGGCAGGACGTTCTCGAAGTGACGGATCGCTGCTACGTGGCCGAGATCTACCCCGAGGACGACCATCTGTCGCCCGACGGGCGCGTGATGGAGGTGCTCTCCGAGCACCAGTGTCAGGGCTGGCTCGAAGGCTACCTGCTGACCGGGCGCCACGGCTTCTTCTCGTGCTACGAGGCCTTCATCCACATCATCGATTCGATGTTCAACCAGCACGCCAAGTGGCTGAAGGTCTGCAACGAGATTCCGTGGCGGCGGCCGATCGCGAGTCTCAACTACCTGCTCAGCTCCCACGTCTGGCGCCAGGACCACAACGGCTTCAGCCACCAGGACCCGGGTTTTCTCGACCACGTGGTGAACAAGAAGGCCGAGGTGATCCGCGTCTACCTCCCGCCCGATGCGAACTGCCTGCTCTACGTGACGGACGAATGCCTGCGCAGCCGCAACCTCGTGAACGTGATCGTGGCCGGCAAGCAGCTCGCGCCGCAGTGGCTCACGATGGAGCAGGCGGTGGCGCACTGCAGCGCGGGGATCGGGATCTGGGACTGGGCGAGCAACGATCGCGGCGGCGATCCGGACGTCGTGATGGCGTGCTGCGGCGACGTGCCGACGCTCGAGACGCTGGCCGCCGTGGATCTGCTGCGACGGCACGTGCCGGAGCTCAAGGTCCGCGTCGTGAACGTCGTGGATCTGATGACGCTCCAGCCCCGAAGCGACCACCCGCATGGCCTCTCGGACAGCGAGTTCGACGTGCTGTTCACGACCGACAAGCCGATCGTCTTCGCGTTCCACGGCTATCCCTGGCTGATCCACCGGCTGACCTACCGCCGCACGGGTCACGCGAACCTCCACGTGCGCGGCTACAAGGAGGAAGGCACGACCACGACGCCCTTCGACATGGCGGTGCTGAACGACCTCGACCGCTTCCACCTGGTCAGCGACGTGATCGATCGTGTCCCGAAGCTCGGCGCGCGCGCGGCCTACGCGAAGCAGGCGATCCGCGACAAGCTGCTCGAGCACTCGCAGTACATCCGGCGCTACGGCGACGACATGCCCGAGATCCGCGGCTGGCGCTGGGGCCAGGAGGGCTCCGCGGCCGCCCGCGGCAGCTCGACGGAAGCGGACAACGTGTGAGGGACGGCGGTGCGCGGGGAAGGAGCCCACACGGGGGGGAATGGACGTGAGCACGGACGGCGTGCGGCGGGGCGCGAGCGCTCCCCTGGGCGCATCGGTGCAGCCGGGCGGGGTGAACTTCAGCCTCTTCTCGAAGCACGCGACCTGCGTCGAACTCCTGCTGTTCGACCGGGAGGACGCGGCGCAGCCGTCCCGGACGATCGCGCTCGATGCCGCCCGCCACCGGACCTACCACTACTGGCACGTCTTCGTGCCGGGGCTCGAGGCGGGGCAGCTCTACGGCTACCGGGTTCACGGGCCGTTCGAGCCGCAGCGGGGGCTTCGCTTCGATCCGCAGAAGCTGCTCCTCGACCCCTACGCGCTCGAGGTGGTCGTCCCCGAGGCGTACACGCGCGCGGCGGCATCGGCGGCGGGCGATGACACCGCCATCGCGATGAAGGGCGTGGTCGCGGACGCCCGCCGCTACGACTGGGAGGGCGATCGCCCGCTGCAGCGCCCGCGCGCCGAGACCGTCGTCTACGAGCTCCACGTGCGCGGCTTCACCCGGCATCCGAGCTCGGGCGTGGCGCCCGGGGAGGCCGGCACCTATGCAGGGCTGATCGGGAAGATCCCGTACCTGCAGGCACTCGGCGTGACGGCCGTCGAGCTGCTCCCGGTCTTCCAGTTCGACGCGCAGGATGCGCCCGCTGGCCGCGTCAACTACTGGGGCTACGCCCCGGTCGCGCTGTTCGCGCCGCACCGCGCCTACAGCTCGCGGCGCGACCCGCTCGGTCCGATGGACGAGTTCCGGGACCTGGTGAAGGCCTTCCACCGCGCCGGGATCGAGGTGATCCTCGACGTGGTCTTCAACCACACCGCGGAGGGGGGTGAGGACGGCCCGACCCTTTCGTTCCGCGGTCTCGAGAACGCCGCGTACTACCTGCTCGAGAACGGCGGCAGCCGTTACTCGGACCTCACGGGCACGGGGAACACGCTGAACGCCAACCACCCGGTCGTGCGGCGGCTGATCCGTGACAGCCTGCACTACTGGGTGGAGCACATGCACGTCGACGGCTTCCGCTTCGACCTCGCGTCGATCCTCGCGCGCGACGAAGCGGGCCGGCCCATGCCGAACCCCCCGATCCTCTGGGACATCGAGTCGGATCCCGTGCTCGCCGGGACGAAGCTGATCGCCGAGGCGTGGGACGCCGCCGGGCTCTACCAGGTGGGCAGCTTCATCGGCGACAGCTGGCAGGAGTGGAACGGCCGCTTCCGCGACGACGTGCGCCGCTTCCTCAAGGGCGACGAGGGAATGGTCGGCAGGCTCGCGAATCGCCTCCTGGGCAGCCCAGACGTCTACGGACACGAGGAGCGCGAGCCCGAGCAGAGCATCAACTTCGTCACCTGCCACGACGGCTTCACGCTCGAGGATCTCGTCTCCTACGACCGCAAGCACAACGACGACAACGGCGAGCAGAACCGTGATGGGAGCGACGACAACGCGAGCTGGAACTGCGGCGTCGAAGGCCCGAGCGACGACCCGGCGGTCGAGGCGCTACGGAGCCGCCAGATCCGGAACTTTCTCGTGACGGTCGTGCTCGCGGCGGGAACGCCGATGCTCTCGATGGGCGACGAGATGCGGCGGACCCAGCGCGGCAACAACAACGCCTACTGTCAGGACAATGAGATCAGCTGGCTCGACTGGTCGCTGCTCGAGCGCCACCGCGACGTCCATCGTTTCGTGAAGGAGATGCTCGCCTTCCGCCGGCGGCGCGACGTCATCGTGGAGCGCCCCCAGCTCACGCTGAACGAGCTGCTGCGCCTGGCCCGGATCGAGTGGCACGGCGTCGCGCTGCGCCGGCCCGACTGGAGCCAGAGCTCGCACTCGCTGGCCTTCACCATCACGAGCCTTCACGAGCGGTTCCGCCTGCACGGCATGATCAATGCGTTCTGGGAGGCGCTGCGCTTCGAGCTGCCGCCGGCGAGTGGCGGCGGTGACGCATGGCGTCGCTGGGTCGATACGTCACTCCCCTCGCCGAACGACCTGGTGGCGTGGGAGAAGGCGCCTCGACTGATCGAAACGACTTACCGGGTGGAGCCCCGGTCCCTGGCGCTCCTCGTGATGCCGCTCGCGAAGGGCGGCTGAACGAGCGCGGGGACCCACGGCACGCAGGAGGAGGACCGGAGGATGGCGACGGAACGCATGAGGAGCGCAGGGCGTCTGGCGTGGCGGCGTTGCTCCTCCAGAAGGATCCGTCGCTGACGCCCGCGCAAGTGCAGACCGCGCTGCGCGCGGGTGCCGCCCTCGGCACCTGCCCATGTCAGCTCGCCGAGAGGCCCGCTCCAGCTAGCTTCGATCGGGCCTCCAGTAGACCGGAAGACCTGGCCGAAGGCGAGACCGTGGAGCCTGCTTCCGCCACCAGCCTCCTTGCCCTCGAGCCCGCGATCCGGATCGCGGCTTTCGGAGGGGTCTTCGCGCTGATGGCGCTCTGGGAGCTCCTGGCGCCTCGTCGCCCGCTCGCGATCGGACGCAGACGGCGCTGGCCGAGCAATCTCGCGATCGTGGCACTCGACACCCTGGCCGTCCGCCTCCTCTTCCCGACCGCCGCGGTCGGCACTGCCCTCCTCGGAGAGGCGCGCGGCTGGGGAATCCTCCCGCGCCTCGGTCTGCCGGGCTGGCTCGCCGCCGCAGTCGCCTGCGTGGCGCTCGATCTCGCCGTGTACCTCCAGCACGTGCTCTTCCACGCCGTGCCGGCGCTCTGGCGCGTGCATCGGATGCACCATGCCGATCTCGACTTCGACGTCACGACGGGGAGCCGCTTCCACCCGCTCGAGATCGTCCTCTCGATGGGGTGGAAGCTCACGATCGTCGCGGCGCTCGGGCCAGCGGCCGTGGCGGTGCTCGCGTTCGAGGTGCTGCTGAACGCGACGGCGATGTTCAATCACGGGAACGTGCGCCTTCCGGAGCGCCTGGACCGCTGGCTCCGCTGGATCGTCGTGACGCCGGACATGCATCGCGTGCACCACTCGGTCGTCTCCGCCGAGACGAACAGCAACTTCGGCTTCAACCTTCCGTGGTGGGATCGGCTGCTCGGCACCTACCGAGCCCAGCCGATGGCCGGTCACGATCGCATGACGATCGGGCTGGAGCAGTTCCGCGACCCGACAGACCTGCGTCTCGACCGCATGCTGATCCAGCCCTTCCGGGAGCCGCTCGCCAGCCACCAAGCGAGCCGTGCGGGCCCGTAGCGCGAGGGCCTTCTTCATCCTTGGCTGCAAGGGCCGGATCGACGGCGCGCAGGCCTCGTGCGGTGTCATCGCGCGCGCCCAGCCGCGGCCCGGGTTCGACGGCCGCCTCCGGCAGGAGCTCCGGCTCGAGCTCGGCCCTCGCCGCCGCGGCCGACCCTCAGCCAGCGTTCTCCGCTTCTCTGCGCGACCCGGCGGACGTAGAGTAGGCGCCATGCCTCTCCACCGGACCTCTCGCCCGCGATCGACGCTGCTCGTCCTGCTCGCCCTGCTGACCCCCGCCGCTCTCGGGTCGCGCTGCGAGGGGCCGCCCGCGATTCGTGACTGGCTCCTCGAGCTCCTGCCGCTGCCCGTGTTCTCGGTCGGCGCCGCGGCGGTCGACGTGACGCCGCCGCTCGACGCGGCGGCGCCCAACCCCGCCGCCTGCGCGGGCGCGGAGGCCTACACCGGACCGCACCTGCTCTCGCTCGAGGAGCCCTACACCGACGCGAACGGCAACGGCCACTACGATCCGGGTGAGCCGTTCCTCGACTGTCCCGTCCCGACCGTCGGCGGCGGCGTGCTGCCGCCCGACGGCCGCTGGGACGGCATCTACCTGGGCGGCGGCGACTGCTGCGACCGCAAGCCGACGGCCGTGCTCGACCGGCTCTGGGCACGCACCGTCGTCGTCTCGCGTGGCGGGCGCACGATCTCGCTGACCAGCGTCGACAACGAGGGCGTGTTCAAGGAGATCTGGGATCAGGTCCGCGAGAAGGTTCGCGCCGACGGCATCACCGACCTCGACGAGATGATCTTCAGCTCGACGCACGACGAGTCGGCGCCCGACACGATCGGCATCAGCGGGCCCAGCATGTTCGTCTCCGGCGTCGACCCGTTCTACGTGCAGTTCCTGATCGAGCGCACGGCGCAGAGCATCGAGCAGGCCTACGCCGCCCGGAAGCCGGCCTGGATCCGCTACGGCCAGGTGCGCCCGGACGACCTCGTGCCGTGCTGGTCGTCCTACCCGTTCGCCGCGGACGAGCAGATCGGCATGATGCAGGCCGTCGACCTGCGCGGACGCCCGCTGCTCACGCTCCTGAACTACGGCATCCACGCCGAGGAGCTCGGCTTCTCGGACGACGCGCAGGACCGCCTGCACCTGTCCTCGGATTGGCACCACTTCGCGCGCGAGGCGCTCGAGGCGCGCTACGGCGGCGTCGCGCTGACGCTGGCCGGCTCGGTCGGGTCGGTCGAGATGCCGCAGGTGTATCCGGGCCCGCGCGACCTCACGCCCGTCGCCGAGCACAGCTCGCAGGGCAATGGTGGCTGTCGCACGATCTACGCCACGGACAACACGCGGGTGCCGTACGGCTACGAGCTGTCGACCCGCGCGCGCGGCGAGCGCATCGCAAGCTGGGGCGAGCGCGCGCTCGAGGCGGGACCCTGGTCGCGCTCCGGCGTCGTCGACGCACGCCGCACCACGATCTTCTTCCCGCTCGACAACCTGCTGTTCTCGCTCGCCTCCTCCATCGGGGTGATCAACGGCAAGACGGCCTTCCTCGACGGCGTCGCGATCCCGCGCGGGCCGGGCGGCGGCACCGCGCCGGTCTCCGGCGACGAGTTCCAGACCGACGTCGTCTGGCTCCGCATCGGCGACGGCGAGTTCGTGAGCGCGCCCGGCGAGGTGTTCCCGTACACGTACGCGCGCCACTTCGGCGGGCCCGACGACGAGGCCGTGCCCGACGGCGACCCGCCGCCGCCCTGGATCATGGCCCGGCTCAGCCAGCCCTTCCGCTTCGTCGTGGGCCTGGGCGACGACATGATCGGCTACATGTTCCCGCGCACCAATGCGGTCGGCGTGCCGGTCGCGCTCGACGTAGACGACACCGACCGCTTCGGCTGTGGGCACTCCGACGACGGCGAGGCGGCCGCGATCGCAGCGGGTGACCTCGTCGCGGAGGCGCTCGTCTCGATCCTGCCGCCCCCGCGCGATCCCATCCTCGCCGGCCGCTACGTCGACCGCGACGGCGGCCTGCACCGCAGCCCGCTCGGCGACGGCGGGCAGGCCTGCACCGGGCCGTCGAACGAGTTCCACCCGGTCCCGGGCGGCGAGGCGGTGGGCGTCTGGCTCCTGCCGCCCGGCACGACGGCGTTCGCGCCGCACGTCGGCACGCGCATCCCGGTGGGCGGGCGCAGCCCGTGGCGCTGGATGGACCTGCGCGGCCGGCCCGAAGCGCACGCGAGCACCCAGACCCGCGGCGTCATCGGGCCGTTCGGGCAGCGCGTCTGGCTCGACGTCTTCCCCGATCTGACGGGCCCCTGAGCGGACCCGGTGGCGAGCAGCGCGGGGCTGACCCAACGCCGATTCCCGGAGGGGCGTGTGTGTCGCGGGGAGCACGATCCGTCTTCGTGCGATACGGCCGCGCGCTCTTCGCGGTCCTGGTCGCGCTCGGGGCCGCCGTCGCGCTGCACTCGTTCGATCTCGAGGGCTTCCTCTTCGGTATCGCGGTCGCGGTGGCGGTCTGGGTCGGCGGGCCGGGGCCGGGCTTGCTGGCCGTCGTGCTCTCCGTCCTCGTGCTCCACTACTTCTTCTTCGCCCCCGCCCACACCGGGGCGATGTTGCCGACCTATCCGTACTTCGGCGTCTTCGCGGTGCTCGCCGCCGTTCTCACGGCGCTGAGCGAGGGACGCCACCGCGCGGAGCGGTCCATCGTCGAGGCTCGCGACGAGCTCGAGCGGAAGGGCGGACCTGCGAGTGCGCGAGCACGACGGCCGATCACGCGCGAGCAGGGGAGATGGGACGGCGAGCTCGTGCAGGTCCGTCGCGACGGGTCGCCGATCGTGGTCGCGAGCCGCTGGTCGCTCCAGCGCGACGAGGAGGGGCGGCCCGTCGCCATCCTGGAGACGAACAGCGACATCACGGCGCGCAGGCGCGCCGACGAAGAGCTTCGCCGGAGCGAGCAAACATCGATGCCGACGCTGAGCGGGCGAGCGCTCCTTCGCATCCTGCCCGATCGTCGCCAGCGCAGCGCCGCCATTCGGCACCTGCACCCGATTCGCCCAGGGAGGCCTCGGCGGTGCCGCTCGCGTACTGGCGCGCTGCTTGCACCGCCTCGCGGCCGACACCACGCGATCGACGCGGGGTCGCCGAGGCCGATCCGAGTGGGCTCGCTCACTCCGGAGAAGGGAGAGAAGCATGGGCTCGATCAAGACCAAGGACGGGACCGAGATCTTCTACAAGGACTGGGGCACGGGGCAGCCGATCGTCTTCCACCACGGCTGGCCCTTGAGCGCCGACGACTGGGATACCCAGATGCTGTTCTTCCTGGAGAAGGGCTACCGCGTCATCGCGCACGATCGGCGCGGGCACGGCCGCTCGACGCAGACCGCAACCGGGAACGACATGGACACGTACGCCGCAGACGTCGCCGAGCTCGCGGCGGCGCTCGATCTCCGGAACGCCGTGCACGTCGGGCATTCGACGGGCGGCGGTGAGGTGGCGCGCTACGTCGCCCGCCACGGCGAGGGGCGCGTCGCCAAGGCCGTGCTGATCAGCGCGGTGCCGCCGATCATGCTGAAGACGGACCGGAACCCGGGTGGGACGCCGCGCGAGGTCTTCGATGGCTTCCGCTCCGCGCTCGCCGCGAACCGCGCCCAGTTCTACCTCGACGTCGCGAGCGGCCCCTTCTACGGCTACAACCGTCCGGGAGCCAAGGCGTCGGAGGGCGTGATCCGGAACTGGTGGCGCCAGGGCATGATGGGCGGCGCCAAGGCGCACTACGACTGCATCGCGGCCTTCTCGGAGACGGACTTCACCGAGGACCTGAGGCGGATCGACGTTCCCGTCCTCGTCCTGCACGGCGACGACGATCAGGTCGTTCCGATCGCGGATTCGGCGCCGCTCTCGGCCAAGCTGCTGAAGCACGGCACGCTGAAGGTCTACAAGGGCTTCCCGCACGGGGCGTTCACGATCCACGCGGACGTGATCAATCCGGATCTGCTCGCCTTCCTCCTGGAATGAGGGGCGCCGTGGCGGGCGTCACGCCGTCCGCCAGCGACGCGGCGCAGCCACTCGCGCCCTAGCGATCGAGCATCGGCCGCCCTTCGTGGCTGACCAGCAGGTCGTGCATGTCGTTCGCGTGCTCCTCTTCCTGCGCGAGGATGCGCTCGAGGAGGGTGCGGGTGGTCGGGTCGCGATCGCCGAAGTAGCGCACCATCTCCCGGTAGGCCTCGATCGCGATGCGCTCGGCGACGAGGTCCTCGTGGATCATGTCCACGAGGTTCCGTCCTCGACGTACTGGGAGGCGGCCCGCTCCGCGACGCCGTCGGGGTTCAGGACGGCGATGGCCTCCTTGACGTCGCCGCCGTAGTTCTTCGTCACGGCCCCGGCCGTCAGGTCCTCGCGCGCGCGACGCCGGATCTCCGCGATGTTCGACAGGAACGTTCCTCGAGCGCTCATGCTGCGACCTCCTCGGGTTCGACCCACGCTCAGGGCGTGGGCTCTTCACGATCGCCGTGCGGCGGTGTGACCCGCGAGCCGGCAATGAGGTGGCTAGCAACAGGCGTGCCGCCGCCGCGCCCTCCGCTCCGCTGGAAGGCGGCTGTGCGCTGCCGACGTCTGGGCACCGGAGCCGACGGATCGGCAGGTCGGCCGCGCGCGGGAGGAGATCGCTTCGCCGGTGTGCGGCGCTACGAGGCGCGTCGCTTCCTTCGCCCGCGCAGCCACACGAGGGGCGGCAGGAGGACCGCCGGCTCGACGCCGAGGCCGCATGCCGTGGGCGGCGGCGGCGGCGGGTCGGGCGGCTCCAGGATGTCGACGACCTGCGCGAAGGAAGCGGGCGTGAGGGAGTTGGTGTCCGCAGTGAAGCTGATCGTCGTCGCGGTCAGCTCTTCGCTGCCCGGGTAGACGTCCACCGTGAACGGGCACGCCTCGCCGGGCTGGAGGTCGACCTCCGTGCAGTCCGCCGAGATGCCGCTCAGCCCGGTGCCCGACGCGGCGATCCCATAGACGTGGAGCGGTACGGCGCTGTCGTTCGCGAGGGCGGCCGAGAACGTCGTCAGCTCGCCCACCGTCGCCTGCACGGCGCCCGGCCCCGTGAAGCTCGCCGTCGGCGTCACATCGGGCAGTGTCAGGACGCCGGTCCCGCCCACCGTCGCCTCGGAGTAGCCCGTGGGCGTCGTGAACACCAACGTCGCATCCGGCGCGGAGCAGGCCACGGGCGTGACGTCGCGCAGCGCTCCGGCGAGCGTGTAGCGGGCCGTCGCGCAGCCGTGATAGGTATGGGTCGTGTAGCCGCCGCCGCGGCCCGAGCCACCGCAGCGCGTCGTGGCGTCGGTGTAGGTCGTCGCGTACGCCCCAACGAAGCCCGTCGCGGTGGCCACGCTGGTGCCCGCCCCGCACTGCACTCCCATCACCTCGAATGGGCTCAAGGGCGGCAGGACGAGGCTGGTTCCGGCGAAGGCCGGGGTCGCGAACAGGATGAGCGCCAGCGGCAGGATTCTCATGGGGTCTCCGGGAGCAGGGCGGTGGACGTCGATGGCGCGAGGCCGCGCGAGTGTATCCCCGGGAGCCGGCCTCGAGTCAAGCCTTCCCCGAAGTCCTGACCCTCACCGTGCGGTGAAGAGACGGTGTCGGGACGCGCCCGAGCGCCACGACCCGGGCGGACGCCGAAGACCGTTGAGGGCCGTCGAGCGGCGGACGTAGACTGCTCGGGTGCCGAGGGCGTCGGGGCGGTCGGCCGACGCGTCGCGGGTCATGAGCGGTCCGATCGCCGGCCTTCTCTCGGCCGATCCCCGCCCGTGCGCGGGCCGGCGCCGGGAGCGGCGTCGAGGATCGAGGTGAAGAACGCCAGCAAGGCCTCGAGCGAGGAGAAGTGCGCGCTCTCGCCCGACGACAAATGCTCGACCCGACCGCGGAACCGCCGCCGCCCGGAGCCGCCGTTCGGGCCGAGGTGCACGACGAACGCACGCTGCGCCGAGAGCGTCGAGCCGTGCTGATCCCGCTCTGCCATCGACCCCCTCTTGTGTCGCGCGACGGTGGACCACGCGCGCGTCTCGTCACGGAGGGTTACCGCGGCGCCCCATGGGAGTCCGAGGCGAGCCCGGGGATTACGCGAGGGAAACCCGAGGGAAGATCGAGGGGGCGGCCATGAAGCCTGCCCGGGCCGGCGACGCGCCCGCGCTGCGGATCGAGGCCCAGAACGAGTGGGCCTGGTGCGGGGAGGAACGCCTCGCGCTCATGCCCCGGACCTTCGCCGTGCTCCGCCACCTCATGGAGCACGCGGGGCGACTCGTGACGAAGGACGAGCTCCTCGGCGCGGTGTGGCGCGACACCGTGGTGAGCGAGTCCGCGCTCACGAGCTGCATCCGCGATCTGCGCAAGGCGCTCGGCGATTCGTCGTCGTCTCCCCGCTACATCGAGACCGTGCACCGGCGGGGCTTCCGGTTCGTCGGGCCGATCGCCGAGCCCGGAACGACGGCGAGCGCGCCGGCCACCGTCGATCCCTGGACGGCGACCGTGGCTTCGCCCGTGCCGCCGACACCGCTGGTCGACCGCGAGGCCGAGCTCGCGCGGCTCCACGCGCTCCTCGGCAAGGCGCTGGCTGGCCAGCGCCAGCTCGTGTTCGTGACGGGCGAGCCGGGGATCGGGAAGACCGCCCTCGTCGAGGCGTTCCTCGCGCAGATCGGCCCCGCCGAGCGCCTGCGCATCGGCCGCGGGCAGTGCGTGGAGCAGTACGGCGCGGGCGAGGCGTACCTCCCGGTGCTCGAGGCGCTCGGACGACTGGGTCGGGAGGCGCGCGGCGGGGAGATCGTGCGCGTGCTCAAGCAGCACGCGCCAACCTGGCTCGCGCAACTTCCGGCGCTCGTGCCCGATGCGGAGCTCGAGTCCGTGCAGCGCCGGGCCCAGGGCGCGACGCGGGAGCGCATGCTGCGCGAGCTCGTGGAGGGGCTCGACGCGCTCACCGTCGAGGCGCCGCTCGTCCTCGTCCTCGAGGACCTGCACTGGAGCGACTCGGCGACGATCGATCTCCTCGCGGTGCTCGCGCGCCGGCGCGATCCTTCTCGGCTCCTCGTCCTCGGCACCTATCGACCGGCCGACGTGGCGGTGAGCGAGCATCCCTTGAAGGCCGCGAAGCGAGAGCTCGAGCTGCACGGACACTGCGAGGAGATCCCGCTCGAGTTCCTGAGCCTCGAGGCCGTCGCAGCGTATCTCTCGCGGCGCTTCGGGCAGGAGCACTGGCCCGCGGAGCTCCCGCGCATGCTGCATCGACGGACGGACGGCAATCCGCTCTTCCTCGTGAACATGGTCGACGACCTCCTCGCCCGGGGGCAGCTGCGCGAGGCCGACGGTCGCTTCGGCCTCGCGGTGCCCGCGAAGGATCTCGCCCTCGAGGCGCCCGAGACGCTCTGGCAGATCGTCGAGAAGCAGATCGAGCGGCTCGGGCCGGACGAGCAGTCGATGCTCGCGATCGCGAGCGTGGCGGGCGCGGAGTTCTCGGCGGCGGTCGCGACGGTGGACGGGATCGGCGTGCAGGAAGGGGAGCGACGCTGCGCGGCCCTCGCGCGGCGCGGCCAGTTCCTGCGCGCGACGGGCGTGGCGGAATGGCCGGACGGCACGCTGGCCGGCCGCTACGCCTTCATCCACGCGCTCTACCAGCACGTGCTCTACGCGCGCGTTCCGATCGGGCACCGGGTGGGCCTCCACCTGCGCACGGCCGAGCGCCTCGAGCAGGGCTACGGGCCGCGCGCGGGCGAGATCGCCGGCGAGCTCGCCATGCACTTCGCGGAGGGCCGGGACTTCGAGCGGGCCGCGCGATACCACGTCCAGGCGGGAGAGACGGCGCTCCGCGCCCACGGCTACCGCGAGGCGGCGGACCACCTCCGCCGCGCGCTCGACGCGCTGGATGCGCTGCCCGACACCCAGGAGCGACTCCAGCAGGAGCTCACGCTGCGCATGATGCTGGGCTCGGCGCTCACGGCGATCGACGGCCACGCAACGCGCGAGGTCGAGCAGACCTTCGCGCGCGTCCGCGAGCTCTGCGACCACGTGGACGACGCCGCGCGTCTCTTCCGCGTGTTGCCGGGCCTCGGCTGGTTCTACCTGGTGCGCGGATCGCTGGCCGCGGCGCGCGACGTCGGGACCCGGCTCCTCGGCATGGCCGAGGCGACAGGGGACACGGCGCTGCTCCTCGCCGCCCACAACACGCTGGGCATCGCGTCGTTCTACGGCGGCGAGTTCGAGGCGGCGCTCGCGCACCTCGAGCGGGGGATCGAGCTCTACGATCCCGCCGCCCACAGCCCGGCACGTTCCTCGAGCCTCCGTCTCCTGATCGACTCGGGCACGTCCTGCACCGTCCACGCGGCGTGGACGCTCTGGGCCCTCGGACGTCCGGATCGCGCCGCCGCGCGCATGCGCGAGGCGCTGGCGGCGATCCGCTCCCTCGGCCATCCCTTCTCGCTCGCGCACGCCCATCGATCCGCGGCCGCGTTCCATCACTGCCTGCGCGAGCGCGACGCCGTCCGGGAGCACGCCGAGACGAGCGTCGCGGTCTCGACGGAGCACGGCTTCGGCGCGGTCCTCCTGGCCGCGAGGTTCCACCTCGGGTGGCTCGCGGCGGAGCAGGGACGCGAAGAGGAAGGCCTGGCGTCGATGCGGGCCTGGGTGAACCGCTGCCGCGAGACCCGGGCGGAGTGCTTGAACCCGAACTACCTGGGCTGGCTCGCCGAGGTGTACGGGAAGACCGGCCGGCCACGCGAAGGGCTGGATCTCGTGGCCGAGGCGCTGGCCGCGGAGCTTCGATCGGGGAACCAGTACTGGTCGGCCGAGCTCCATCGCCTGCGCGGGAGGCTCGCGGCCTCGGAGAAGGACGCGGAGTCGTCGCTCCTCGACGCCGTCGCGATCGCGCAGCGACAGCGCGCGAGGTCGCTCGAGCTGCGGGCGGCGACGGATCTGGCTCGGCTCTGGGCGGGCCAGGGCAAGACGCGGAAGGCACGCGCGCTCCTGGCCGAGACCCATGCCGGGCTCACGGAGGGCTTCGGCACGGCGGACTGGAGGGACGCGCGCGCGCTCCTCGCCGCGCTCGGCGACCCCGACGCGACGTAGCCGCACGCGGGCTCCCCGGGTATTCCCCGCCTATCCCTCGGGTTTTCCCAGGACTCGTGCCGGCCTCCCACGGTACCTCTCCCCTCGCCCGGATTCCTTCCGGCGAAAGGGAGAGATCGGAGCCGTGAATCGAACGATCGACCACTTCTCGAGACGCCTCTCGCTCCTCGTGCGCGGGAGCGCACTGCTCCTCCTGCTGCTCGGCTTCGGCGCAGCGCGCGCGAGCGCCGTCGAGCTTCCGGCCGCGGCGAAGGATCGGCCTCTCGCCTTCGAGGAGAACCGCGGGCAGACCGATTCCCGGGTGCGGTTCGTCGCCCGGAGCGCGGGCTACACGGTCTTCCTGACTCCGACCGAGGCGGTCCTCTCCCTGCGCGGGCGGGAGAACGCGGGTGCGGTCGTGCGCGTGAAGCCCGTGGGCGCGAGTCCGACCGCGCGTCTCGTTCCGGACGACGCTCTTCCCGGCGTCGTGAACTACGCGCCCCTCCCGGCCGCCGAGCCGCTCCGCGTCTCCGCCTACGCGCGGGTGCGTTACGCGGGCGTCTACCCCGGCGTCGACCTCGTCTACTACGGGCGCCCCCGGGCGCTCGAGTACGACTTCGTCGTCGCGCCGGGCGCCGATCCGGATCGCATCGCCCTCGCGCTCGAGGGCGCCGAGCGGCTCGAGCTCGACGCCGAGGGCGAGCTCGTCGTGCACACCGCCGCGGGCGAACTGCGCCAGCCGCGCCCCGTCGCGTACCAGGAGATCGACGGCGCACGGCGCACGGTGAGCGCGAGCTACGTCGTCGACGGAAACGGGCGCGTTCGCTTGCAGCTCGGCGGCTACGACCGCTCCCGCACGCTCGTGATCGACCCGGTCCTCGCCTACGCGACCTATCTCGGTGGCAGCAACGAGGAGATGGACTGGCTGTTCGGACCGGCCTTCGGCATCGCGGTCGACGGCGCCGGAAACACCTACGTGACGGGCACGACGAGCTCCGTGGACTTCCCGACCACGCCGGGCGCGAGCGGCGCTCTCGGGGGCGAGGACGCATTCGTGACGAAGTTCTCGCCGACCGGGACCGTCCTGTACTCGACGTACCTCGGCGGCCCCTGCGACGACATCGCGAATGCGATCGCGGTGGACGGCGCGGGCAACGCCTACGTCACGGGACGCGCGCACGGCGGCGTCTGCATGGTGGGCCTGACTTCCGGCGCCCTCGTGGCGAAGCTCGGTCCGACGGGCGGCCTCGTCTATGCGTTGGTCTTCGGCGGGGCGCTCGTCGACACCTCGATGGGGCGTGCCATCGCGATCGATGCGCAGGGTCGAGCCTACGTGACCGGCACCACCTCCTCGTCCGACTTCCCGGTGACCGGGGGGATCCGGAACACGCCCTGCGCCACCGCGATCGACCCCACCTACACCGACGGATTCGTGGCGAGGCTCAGCGCCGCCGGCGTGCTCTCGTACTCGACGTTCCTGTGCGGCGACGGGTTCGACCAGCCGAACGGAATCGCGCTCGATGCGGGCGGCAACGTGTACGTCGCGGGCTGGACCGCGTCGGGCGACTTCCCGACCGTCAATCCCTTCCAGGCCACGTCCAAGACCTATCCGTTCGGCATCACCGGCTTCGTGTCGAAGCTCGCCGCCGACGGATCGCACCTCGTCTACTCCACCTACCTCGGGGGATCGATCAACGACTACGTGAACGGCCTGGCCGTGGATGGCCAGGGGAACGCCTACGTCGCGGGCAAGACGGAATCGACCGACTACCCGACGACGCCCGGCGTCCTCCAGCCGCAGCGGGGGAACGTCATCTGCATCGACCAGTTCTGCACCGACGCCTTCGTGACGAAGATCAACGCGGCCGGAAACGCCCTGGTGTACTCGACGTACCTGTCCGGGGAGGGCGACGACGGCGCCACGAAGATCGCGGTCGATGGGGGTGGCAACGCCTACGTCATCGGGTCGACCTCGTCCCTCTTCTTCCCGATCCGCGACGCGTTCGAGGCGACGTGCCGCGTGCGCGGCCCCTCGGACGCGTTCGTCGCGAAGCTGAGCCCCGACGCCACGCACCTCCTCTACTCCTCGTACTTCGGCGGGAGCGGAGGCGCGAGCCCGCTGACCGGCGACGACGAGGGGTCGGCGATCGCCATCGACGCCGCGGGCAACGCGTACGTCGCGGGCTTCACGAAGTCCTACGACCTTCCGACGACGCCGGGCGCGTTCCAGCCGACGATCGGCGGCGGAACGTGCGACTACTTCGGCGGGCCGTGCGGCGACGCGTTCGTCGCGAAGATCGGCGCGGGCGGCCCCGGGGTCGTCGCCCCGACGCGCGTCGGCGTCGCTCCCGCCGACGTGGCTCCCGGCGCCAGGGTGAACGCCACCTGGGCGATCCCGAACCCCACGCCCACCGATGCCCTGCTCCTCTTCGCTCTCGGCGCGGGCAGCGACTCGTACGTGACCTGGTGGACGACCGGCGGCGCGGCCGCCGGGACGCTCGCGCTCCAGCTCCCCGCCGATCTCCCCTTCGGCAACTACGAGATCCGTCTCATGACGCCCGATCCCAACTACGGCGGGCTGCTCGAGGCGGTGGCGCGCACGCAGCCGATCCACGTCGGGCCGGCGGGCGGCTCGTGCGGGCTCGTCGGGATCGAGGCGTTCCCGTTCCTGCTCGGCGCCGCCTGGGCGCGCCGGCGGGTCGGCGCCGCGCGTTCCCGGGGCGACACGCGGGAGTGATCCGGTCGAAACGCTACGAACGTCCCCGGGCGTACGTCTCCCAGCCAGGCTCCCGCTCCAACGACCGCCGGTCCCACGCGGCCAGGTTCGCGGCCGCCTCGTAGGTCGTCTGCAGGAAGTCGAGAAGCACGTCGTCCGGGGAGGCGGCCTGACGCACGACGTCGTAGGGGAGGATGAACTCGCGGAGATCGGTGCTGTAGAAGGCGTCGCTCGGACGGACCGGCGCGCTCGCGAACCCCGTCGGCTCCGGATAGGCATAGGAGTAGAACGCGGGATGCGGAATCGGCGCGCCCCCGGGCCAGAACCCGCAGCTGCTCACCTCGTGCGAGTACGCCTCTCGGGTCACCCAGTCCGGCAGATTCGGAATGCCGCCGGGATGCTCGGGAGCCCGCCGGCCCGAGAAGCGGGTGACGGCCAGATCCGGGGCGCCCCAGAAGAAGTGCACCGGGCTGCACTTGCCGATGAACCTCGCACGAAACACCTCGAAGACCCGGTCGGCCTGCACGAGGGCCTGCCAGAACCGCCGCGCATACTCTCGATCGTACGAGCGATGCATCTCGTCCCGGTCGAACGGGATCGGATCGGCCACTTCGTTCGGTCTCTTTCGAATCGTCACGTGGAGGCCGAGCCGGCTCAGCTCTTCCACCAGCCGTGCATGGAAGGTCGCGACGGACTGCGGCTCCAGGGCGAATCCGCCCGTCGTGCCGTCGCTCGACTGCACGTCGAGCCGATGAGCGATGAAGTCGAAGGCGATCTGGAAGATCCGGGTCCCGTAGGGCACCGGAGCGGTGCTGAGCCCCCTCGCCGTCACGTGCAGCGTCGCGTGCCAGGAGTGGTTGACCCATGGACGCTGCACGAGCTGGACCTTGCCCACGATCTGGGTCCATCGGTGCAAGGTCGCGCAGGTGTCGCTCCAGGCTTCGAGAGGCAGGCTCGGCCAGACGTCGGAGCTCGCAGTCATGGCTCTCCATTCGTCCGCGGCGGCCCCGGAAGCGCAGCTCACGTCTTGCCGGCGGCTCGCTTGCCCGCGCTTCCGCGCCGCTCGAGGAGGACGTAGCCGGGAAGGTCCATCGCCCTGAAGATGCCGCGCAGGGCCGGGGGCAGGGACTTCTCGGCCGCATCGAAGTCGACGATCCGCGGATTGCCGAGGGCGACGCGCTCGCCCCGCTGCTCGACCTCGCCGCCGCGCGCGGCGACGAGATTGCGCGCCCAGTCGACGTCGCGGCCGTAGGTCATCGGAATCACGAAGCCCTTCCCGGACGGGAAGGCGACCACCGGCGTGCGGTAGGCGCGGCCGCTCTTGCGTCCGACGTGATGCACCACCGCGAGCGGCGGAACCCGCCAGGCGAAGGTCCGCATCAGCGGATTCGTGAAGACGCGATTCACCTGCCGGAGGAAACGAGGGAGGTTCATGTTCCGAGTCTACCCCCTCGCCACGAACGCGAGCGACGAACCGACGGGGGCCCGGCGGAGGCGCGTGGCATGCCCCTCCGACCGGAGCCCCACGGCGCGCGGGAAGAGCGGCTCACGCCGCTCCCGCGCCCGCTCGAGTCCCGGCGCCCTCACGCGCCCACCGTGAGTCGGCGGTAGATCTCGGGCAGGCGCTCGGGGAGTTGGCGCAGCTGGGAGATCACGGCGTAGCGCCCCCGGCCGAACAGGCGACCGAGGTAGCGCGACCCTTCGCGGTCCACCGTCACGCAGAACGGACGCACGCCGGCGAGCTCCGCCTCGGCCACGGCCTGACGCACGTCGGCGTGGCCGTGCTCGCCGCCGTACCCGTCCTCGTCGTACGGCTTGCCGTCGGAGAGGAGCAGCAGGAGCCGCACGCGCGAGCGCTCGCGTGCGAGCTGCGACGTCGCGAAGCGCAGCGCCGCGCCGAGGCGCGTGAAGGACTCCGGCTCGAGGCCGCCGATGCGCGCGCGCACCGCCTCCGACGGGCGCTCCTGGAACCGCTTCACGCAGCGCACCCGGACGCCTTGGGCGCCGCGTCCCGAAAAGGCGTAGACGGCGTGCCGGTCGCCGAGGGCGGCCAGGGCCTCGCAGAACGAGAGGGTCGCGGCCTTCTCGACGTCGATCACGCGCTCGCTCCCGTCGACCTGCGCGTCGGTCGAGCCCGAGACGTCGAGCAGCAGCGCGACCGACACGTCGCGGCGTCGGGGCCGGGCCACGCTGTAGACGCGCCCCGCCGGGGCGATTCCTGCGCGTGCGTCGGCGAGCTCTTCCACGAAGCCGTCGAGGTCCAGGTCGTCGCCGTCGATCTGGCGCGGGATCCGCGCGCGCCGCGGCCGCAGCGCTTCGAAGCGACGCCGGATGCGGGCGAGGAGACGCGCACGCTCCGCGGCGCCGCGGCGGTCGCAGCGGGCGTCGCCGGGCACCGCGTCGGTCAGGGTCAGGCGGCAATGGTCGGCCCGGTACGCGTGGCGCCGCACGTCCCACTCGGGGAAATGCATCACGAGCCCGGGGGCGTCTCCGATCGGTGTCGCGCCCGTGGACGTCGCCGCGCTGCGCTTGGGCTCCTCGGCTTCGAGGACGTCGCGCACGAGACCAGGCGCTCGGACGCGCGCCGCGGCGTCGAGTCGCGCGAGCTCCTCGGCGAGCGCGTCGAGCTCGGGCTCCTCGCCCTGGTCGCGCGGACGCGCGACGCCGGCAGGATCCTGCACCGAGAGCTCCGGATCGCCGAAGGCCAGCACGAAGGGGCCGCTTCGGCCCTGGAGCTCGTCCGGATCGGCCTCCCGGGCTTCGGCGCGTCGGGGAAGCACGCGGGTGCGTCCGCCCGTGCGCATCGTCTCCTCGTCGGCGCATACTGCGGTGGCGACGCGCACGAGGAGATCGCCGCGCGGCACGCCCCAGTGGACGACGGGCGCCGTGCCCCGATAGGCGCGCGCGCGCGGCGCCCGTCGATCTTCGACGAGGGGCGGGGCAAACGCCGCCGCCATCCTGCGAGCGACACGGGCCAGGGACGCGGGCTCCGTCGCATCGGAGGCGAGCCGCGTCGCGAAGGCGGCGCTCTCGGCGGCGCTCCCGCCGAGGAGGCTGCGCACGATGCCCTCGACCTGCCATTCTGCGGGCCGCAGGAGCCGGGCCGCGGGCCGCCGGCGAAGCGCGTGCGCCCGCTCCGCGTCGATCGCCGGCTCGAGCCCCGGCCAGCGCGCGGCGAGCCAGGCATCGGTGAGCGCACCGTCGAGCACCCAGTAGACGTCGCGCGCCAGGGAATCGGCCGGAAGCGCGGCCAGGCTGCCGCGCGACACGCGACGCGCCTGGCCGAGCGCCATCAAGAGGAGCCGCGTGCGGCCGAGTGCCAGGTCTCGCTCCTGGACACGGCGCGGAAGGAAGATCCGCTCGCCGTCCGAGAAGGCGCGGTCCGTGCCTTCGTCCGCCCAGGACGGTCGATCGCCCAGATGCCGCGCCAGCCAGCCCGCGAGGCCGCTCGCCGCGGGCGCCGGATCGCACGCGGCGAGCGCGAGGCTCGCGCCGACCGTTGCCTCGATCCAGAGCGCGAGACGACGCTCCTCGCCGGCGAGCGAGACGGCGTCCAACACGGCGGAGACGTCACGCCGACGCCAGAGCGCGCGCACGGTCTGGGTCGCGTGCAAGGCGGCGTGGAGCGCGACGTCTTCGGCCTCGGGCACGGCGCCGCTTCAGCCGAGGGCCGCGGCGACGATCTCGCGCATCGTCCGTGCGAGCTCGGCGTCGTCCGTGAGCGCTTCGGCAATCGCCACCTCGGCAGCCCTCCGCGGCGTGAGACCCGCCGCGACGAGCTGCGCCGCATGCACGAGGAGGCGCGTGCTCGGCACCTCGGTGAGACCGCGGTCGCGCAGCGGACGCAGCCGCTGTGCGAGCTGCACGAGGGCGGCCGCCGTCATGGGAGGGACGCCCGCCTCCGCAGCGACGATCTCGGTCTCGCGCGCCGGCGAAGGGTAGTCGAAGCCGATCGCCACGAAGCGCTGCCGCGTCGACGGCTTCAACTCCTTCGCGACGCTCTGGTAGCCCGGGTTGTAGGAGATCACGAGCTGGAAGTCCGGATGGGCCTCGATCAGCTCGTCCTTGCGTTCGAGGGGCAGCAGCCGTCGATCGTCCGCCAGCGGGTGGAGGACGACGACCGTGTCCTGACGCGCCTCCACCACCTCGTCCAGGTACGCGATGGCGCCGGCCCGGACCGCCGCGGTCAGCGGTCCGTCCTGCCAGATCGTCTCGCCGCCACGCACCAGCCAGCGCCCCGTGAGGTCGTGGGCGGAGAGATCGTCATGACACGCGATCGTGACGAGCGGCCGACGCAGCCGCCAGGCGAGATGGCGCACGAAGCGCGTCTTGCCGCAGCCGGTCGGGCCGGTCAGCAGCACCGGAAGACGGCGGGCGGCCGCCGCCTCGAACAGCGTCACCTCGTCGCCGCTCGGGGAGTAGAAGGGCTCGCGCTCGGGCGGCGGCTCGAGCAGCCCGAGCGCGAGGCCCGCGGATGCGGCGGCCTGGCCGTGCAGACGGATCGGTGCGCTCATCGCGTCTCCTTCAGCGCGCCGCGACGGTGATCGCGGGCACGGCGCGCGTCGCGGTCTCCGGCGCGCCCGCGCGGACGAAGTCGATCAGGAACAGCGCCACGCCCGTCGCGAAGATCGTCCCCGCGCCGAGCACCATGAGGTAGTGCACCTGGATCTTCTGCTGCGTCTCGAGGTAGCCGAGCCCGAGGATGCGCTCGAGGTAGGTCTGCGTGATGCCCGACGCTGCGAAGGCCATCGTCATCCCGAACATCCCCCCGACCATGAGCCAGAAGGCCCAGAGACCGAGGCCCGTCTGGCGCTCCTCGTCGCTGCGGCCGGTGAGCGCCGGGAGCGAGTAGGTGATGATCGCGAGCACGATCATCACGTACGCCCCGAAGAAGGCCATGTGGCCGTGCATCGTGGTGATGTGCGTGCCGTGGGTCCACCGGTTGACCTGCGGCCAGGTGTGGGAGAGCCCGAGGATCCCGGCGCCGAGCGTCGAGAACAACGCCGAGCCGATCGTCCAGTGAAGCGCGGTCGTGTTGGGATGCGCGAGCCCGGACCGACGCAACGTGTTGTAGGCGTAGGCCGCCATGCCCAGGAAGGCGAGGGGCTCGAGCGCGCTGAAGACGCCGCCCACCCAGAGCCAGTAGCGCGGCGTGCCGATCCAGTAGTAGTGGTGGCCCGTGCCGAGGATGCCCGAGAGGAACGTGAGCCCCACGATCACGTAGAGCCACTTCTCGAGCACCTCGCGGTCGGCGCCCGAGAGCCGGATCAGCAGGAAGGCGAGGAGCCCGCCCTGGATCAGCTCCCAGACGCCCTCGACCCACAGGTGGACCACCCACCACCGGTAGAAGCGATCGAGCGTGTAGTTGTCGAAGGGGATGAGGCCCGGCACGAAGAGCAGCGCCGCCGACGCGAGGCCGCCGATCAGGATGCCCTCGGTGGTGGTGAAGCGTCCGGCGTTCCGGATCGTCATCGCGACGTTGTAGAGGAAGATGACGAACACCACGACGACGCCGAGCTTCAGCGCGAACGGCATCTCGAGGAACTTCCGCCCCTCGGTGACGCCGAACAGGTAGCCGACGATCGTCGTCACCCCGATGGCGAGCCAGAGCCCGAGCTGCACCCAGGCCAGGGTCTCGCTGTGGATCTCCGTGCGCGACTCCTCGGGCACGAGGTAGTAGGCCGCGCCCATGAAGCCCGTGAGCAGCCACACCAGCAGCAGATTGGTGTGGATCTCCTTCGCGGTGGCGAAGTTCACGACGTAGAGCAGCGGATCGGGGCCGAGGTATTTCGCGATCAGCAGGAAGCCGAAGGCGACCTGGAGCGCGAACAGGACGAGGGCGGCCAGGAAGTAGAAGTAGGCGACGCGCTGGCTGCGGTAGATCATCGTGCCGTCCTCCTCAGTCGAGCGTAGTCAGGTAGGCGACCAGGTCGTCCACCTGCTCGCCCGTGAGCTGTGTGGAATAGCTGCCGGGCATGAGGGAGGTATGGACCGGCGTCGAGAATCGGTCTCCGGGCACGAGGAACGCGCTCGGATCGAGGATCGACTCGCGCAGATAGCCCTGCGCGTCCTTCGCCTTTCCGGTGTAGGCCGGGTCGGTCACGCGCTCGCCCGCTCGCACCGCGACCTGCGCGAGGGACGGACCGACGAGGACTGTGTCGCCGGCGACGGCGTGGCAGGTGGAGCAGGCGCCCCGGCCGTTGAAGATCGCCTGGCCGCGGGCCGCCGGGCCTTGGGCCGTGGCGCTCGTCTCGACCCCCGGGAGGCCGCGCACCGACACCCCCGAGACGACCAGGGGTCGGGGCGGCCAGCCGTTGGTGTCGATCTTGCCGACCCAGCCCAGGAAGGCGATCACGTCCTGGATCTGCTGCTGCGAGAGCCCGAGCGTCGGCATCAGGCGGCCGTTCCGCGTCTCGGAGTAGAAGCGGGAGGGATCGGCGAGGAACTGGCCCAGGTACACCTCGCCGCGCTGGGCGACGATCTGCGTCAGGTCCGGCGCGTAGTACGCGCCCTCGCCGAGCAGGGTGTGGCAGTTCTCGCAGTTGTAGGCCGCCCAGACGTGGAGCCCGCGCTTCACGGCGTCCGTCAGCGTCTCGTCGTGGGTGCGGGCCGAGATGGTCGTGTGCGTCTGGATCGTGAGGCCGATGAAGACCAGCGTGAAGAGCAGCGTCCCGAGGAAGAAGAAGCGTCGGGTCGTGGCCTTCGTCATCGATCGATCCTCCGCGCGCCCGCCGCGGCCGGCCTTCGCGCCGCGCGGATCGTGTGGACGGCGGCGAGCGCGAAGGCCGCTACGCCCGCGGCGGCCGCGAGCAGCATCGACGCCGTCGCGACGACGGCGTAGCCGGCGCGGCCTGCCACCGGCGCGAGCAGCGCGAGCCCGCTCGCGAGCAGCGCGAGCAGCGCGAGGGTGACGTCCGATCGTCCCGCCTGCGTGGCCGAGGTGTCGTGCGCCGCCATGACTACACCGCGATGCGCGCGATGTTGATCGCGCCGATGTAGAGGGCGTAGGCAAGGCAGACGGCGAGGACGACGAGGCCGACACCGCCGACGAGCGAGAGCCAGACCGGCGCGGGTCTTCGGACGATCACTTCCATGGGGTCCTCCTTCGGGGTTCGCGGACAGGAGTCGCGGTCTTGCGACGCGCGTGCTTCGTGGGCCGGCGCCGGGCGACTGGCGCCGCGGGTAGCGGCCACGCCGGCGGCGCGCCGCGGCGCTGCGGCCGACGAACCAGGTCGCCGATCGTCGAATCGCGGAACGACGCCTCGACCGCACCGAAGGCGTCGTCGAGCCGGCGGTGGAGCGCGCAGAGCGCGCGCGCGTGCTCGGGCAGGGAGAGCGGGCAACGATCGATGCGTCGGATGGGATCCACGGCGTTCAGCACGGCGAGGATCGACGTCTCGCCGGGCGGCCGCGCGAGGACGAACCCGCCACCGACGCCCCGCTGGGAGCGGACGAGCCCGGCCTTCGCGAGCTGCTGGAGCACCTTCGCCAGGTAGCCCGGCGGCACCTGCGTCTTGCGCGCGATCGCCTGCCCCGTTCGCGGCGTCTCGGGCTCGCTCGCGAGGTAGGTCAAGGCGCGGAGCGCATACTCGCTCGTCTGGGACAGCACGTACTATGGATATCAGGATCCGGATGTCCTGAAAAGTGCCGCGGCGGAGGCGCGCCTCCGCGCGCGGGGGAACGGGCGGCCTCTTCTACCCGCTCGCCCGATCCACCGCCGCCATCACGTCGTTCGATGCGCTCGCGGGGGCCGGCACCTCGGTGATCGGGTCGTCCACGTCGTCGTACTCGAGGCGGAGGGCGCGGCTCATGATGGCGTGCATGTCGTAGGTGCACGTGACGTACGTGAGCTCGAGGATCTGGACGTCGTCGAGCTCGGCGCGCAGGGCGTCGAAGACGCCGTCGGGGACGCGGCCGCCTTCGAGGACGAGGCAGTCGGTGTAGGCGAGTACGGCGCGCTCGATCGGCGAGAAGCAGCTCGCCACCGACCACGCCTTGATGGCCTGGATCTTCTCCTCGCCGAGACCCACCGCGCGCGCGGCCTTGCAGTGCTGGGAGAAGACGAAGCGGCTGCCGCGCGCGTAGCCCGCCCGGAGCTGGCCGAGCTCGCGGAGCTGGGGCGAGATCCGGCGCTTTCGGCTGCGATAGAACTGGAAGCCCTGGACCGTGTGATCGAAGCAATCGGGCACGTTCGCGAAGACGGTCCACCAGTTGCCGGGTGTCCCGGTCGCCGTCCCCGGCGAGGCGACGGGATCGCGATCGCCGAAGAGGAGCTCGTAGAGCTTCTTGCCGTTGGGATGGACCTCGTCTCGCGAGACCTGGCGCAGGCGCGGCACGGCGACTCCTTTCGCTAGGGGGCGTTGGGGAAGAGCGGGACGTCCGCATCGAGGAGCGCGCGCCCCGCGGTCTCCGCGACGAGGTCGAGGTCGAAGACGGTGTGCGCGCTCATCATCTGGACGTCCCGGTGGATGCGCTGGAGCTCCTGGTCGAGGTAGTGGACGCTCGCGCCGCTCCCGTCCATCACCGCGCGGACCGCGCCGCGGCAGGCGTGCACCACGTGGGCGAGGTCGAGGCGCATCTGGAGCTGGTCTACGAGCGAGAGCGGCCGCCCGCCACGCGCGTGGGCCGTGGCGTCGCGCGCCGCCGCCCGCAGCGCCGCCTCGGCGGCGCGCACCTGGGCGAAGGCGTTCGCGAGGCGGATGCGTCCCGCCGCGCGCTCACCCTGGGGCCGGCTGGTGCCGAACGGGATCCGCTTCGCCAGGAGGCGGCGGAACAGCTCGACGGCGCGCCGGGCGGCGCCGACGGAGGGGATCGCGGCGGTCAGGGAGAGCATCGGCCCGACCGGGAGCCGCCCGAGGTAGCCCGCGTCCGCGCTGCCGGCGTCCATCGCGCGCAGCGATACGTGCGTCGGGGGGACGTGCACGCCGTTCGACACGATGTCGCGGCTGCCCGTCGCGACCATGCCGTCCACGTGCCAGGTGTCCCGCACCTCGACGGCGTCGGGCCGCACCAGGAACATGCGGGGCGGCCCGGCGGGCTCGGTCGCGATGCGTCCCGAGAGCAGCACCCAGTCGGCGTGGACGATGCCGGTGCCGAACCGCCAGTGGCCCGCGAGCTCGTAGCCGTCGCCTTTCGGTGTCGCGAGGCCGTCCTTCGGGTTCACGCTGCCCGGCGCCAGCACGAACGGCTGGCGCGAGAACACCTCCTCCTGGAGCTCCGGCGCGAAGAAGCCGAGCAGCCAGTTGTGCTCCATGTAGAAGGTCGTGATCCAGCCGGTGGAAGCGCAGGCCTCGGAGACGGCGATGCCGACGTCCACGAAGAGATCGAGGTCGATCTCGTAGCCGCCGAAGCGCCGGGGAACGAAGCTGCGAAAGACGCCCGACGCCTTCAGCGCCGCGATCACGTCGTCGTCGGGCTTGCGCTGGAGCTCGGCCTCGGCCGCCCGCTCGACGACGAGCGGCACGAGAGCACGGACCCGCTCGAGCAGGCCCTCGGCGGGCGGGCTCTCGGTCGACGTGGAGATGTGTCGCCTCGCCCTATCGCCCGCCGCCCACCGACGTCTTGCGTCCGCCGTCCGTGCGGAAGCGCACGCGGGGGATCGCGTCGTCGGTCTCGAAGCGCCGGGTCAGGTGACAGACCTCGAGCGTGAGCCCGTTCGGGTCCTGGAAGTAGATCGACTTCGACCAGCCCTCGTGATCGACCGGGCCGTACACCCGGACGTTGCGATCGCGCAGGTGCTGCTTGATGCGGGCGAGATCCTCCTCGGAGTCGGCGTCGAAGGCGAAGTGATAGACGCCGGCGCTGAGACCCATCGCACCGTTGATCCCGCTGTCGAACTCCTTGGGGTAGCCCTTCACGTCCTCGCCGCTCATGAAGCCCATGAGCTGGCCGTTCCCCACGTCGAAGAAGAAGTGCTTCAGGACGCCGTCCTCGCCGATCTCGACCAGGTCGGCGCGCACCAGCGGGAAGCCGAGCACGTCCTCGTAGAAGGCGCGCGTCGCCTCCATGTCGCGGGTGGCGAGATCGATGTGATTGAACCCGCGGGTCTTCAGCACGCCCTTCCCTCCTCTTCCCTGCCGAGACTCCCGAACTCCCTTGCCCGGCTCTCGAGATAGTTGGATTATGCTCGTGCGGCGGCGGAGAAGTCAAATCTTCGGGCGATTGGATGCCTTTGTCATTTTCGTTGACGACGCGTCCGGAGCGGGCGCCGGCGCCCCCTCGGAGACGATGCGGCGGATCCGCTCGTGGGAGAGCCCGGCGGCGTCTCCGATGCGGCGCAGGCTGTGACCCTCCGCGGCGGCCTGGACGATCGCTTCGTGGAGATCCGCCTCGGCGCGCTCGAGGCCGCGCGAGCGCGACTGCACGCGCGCGAGCCCGCGCTCCCTCGGCGCCGCGCGCCCGCGCGCGGGCTGCACGAGCTGCTCCACGAGCCCCGCGACCGTCGTCTCGCTCGGCGGCGCTTCGCCGAGCGCGCGCAGCACCATCACGCCGAAGGAGACCGCGAGCACGAGGCGCGCGAGCTCGTCGTGCGGGAGGATCGGGTCGATCCGACCCGACTCGACGCCGAGCCGGGCGGTGCGCTCGAAGGCTTCGACGTGCGTCTCGAGCAGGCGCCGATACGTCGCGGCCACCGAGGGATCGCGGCGCGCGAGCACGAGGGCGTCGATCAGGAGCAGATCGCGACGCCCTCTCGGCGCGCCGACGAGGCCGCGCGCGAGGGCGTGCGCCACGGTCGGCGCCGGCTCGTTCCCGAGCGCGGCGGCCCTGCGCCCGTAGGTCTCGACGGTGTGCAGGCCGACCGCCTCGAGCAGGAGCTCGAGCTTGCTGCGGAAGTGCGCGTAGACGGCGCCCGTCGTCACCCCGGCGCGCCGGGCGATGCCGGCGAGGGTCGCGGCCTCGTATCCCTTGTCCGCGAACTCCGCCACCGCCGCCTCGAGCAACGCCTCCCGCGCGCTCGCGCGCGCTCGCACGGCCTTGGATCGCCCGGGCTTGGATCGTCCGGCCATCGCTCCCCCTGCCGGGCCGCCGCGGCCCGCGTCACCACGGCGGGATACCAGGAGATGCGGCCGGCTGCGAGGAGCTGCGGCCGATGAAGGACACCGAGCTCCGCGCGCTCTGCCATCGCTACCTCGACGCCGTCGAGCGCCGCGACGTCGAGACGGTGGCGGAGATCTACGCGCCCGGCTTCGTCGCGCGCTACTCGGTGAACGTGGTCGAGCACAGCGGGCGCCGGACGTCGCTCTGGGCCTGCGTCGTCGCCCGATGCCGGGACGGCCGCATCACGCGGATCGACGAGTACCTCGACGCGGGGAAGTTCCGGCTGCGCGGGCGGAGGGCATCGTGACGGACGCCGAGATCCGCGAGCTCTGCCACCGCTCCTTCGACGCCTACCAGGACCGCCGCGTGGAAGAGCTCGCCGAGATCTCCGCGCCGGACTGCATCGTCTGGCACAACGTCTTCGCCGCGAGACCCGCGGCAGCGAGAACCTCGCGGCCTGCCGGAGGGCTACACGAAGCAGCGGCGGCGGACCTACGACGACCGCACGGTGAACACCTTCGACGGAGGCTACGTGATCCAGTACACGCTCCACGGCGTCCAGCACGACGGCCATCGCGGCGCCCTCTGGGTCTGCATCGTCGCCCTGTGCCGGGACGGCAAGATCACGCGCATCGACGAGTACCTCGATTCCGGCAAGTTCGCGGCGTGGGCGGGGGCCCGGGCCCGTCCGGGGAGGAAGGAATGAGGCGAGACTGCGACATGCTCCGCCTGTGCGATCGCTTCTTCGACGCGATCGAGCAGAACGACTTCGCGACGGTGGAGAGCTGCTACGCCCCCGAGGCGATCGTCTGGCACAGCCGCGACTGCCTCTACCAGCCACGGGCGTCGAACCTGGAGACGCTCCGCGATGGAATGACCCGCTTCAAGAAGATGCGCTACCGGAACCGGCGCATCCACGTCTTCGAGGGCGGCTTCGTGCAGCAGCACACGCTCTTCGTCACGCACCAGAACGACTTCGTCGGCCAGATGGACGTCTGCTTCGTCGCCTACACCCGGGACGGGATGATCTCGCGCGCATACGAGTACTTCGACACGGGCCAGATCGAGAAGTTCCTCGGGCCGCGGGAGTCGAAGGCCTAGCCGGCGTCCGCGGGCGGCTCGACCGGGGCGCGGTAGAGCTTCGCCTCGTACTCCCGCAGCATCCGCTCCGCGCTGAAGCGCGGAACCAGCTTCGCCATCGAGGCCTTCACGCGCGCCAGCCAGGCGCGCGGAACGCCGTCCTCGCCGCGCTGGTAGAAGAGCGGGATCACCTCCTTCTCGAGCAGGTCGAACAGGACGCCCGCGTCGTGATCGTCCTGTGCGTCGGGATCGGCTTCCGGCGACCGGATCGACCAGCCGCCTGCGCCGTCGTGCGCCTCCGCCCACCACCCATCGAGCACCGAGAGCTGGAGGCCGCCGTTCACGGCGACCTTCATGCCGCTCGTGCCGCTCGCCTCGAGCGGCGGGCGCGGCAGGTTCAGCCACAGGTCGACGCCGGCCACGACGCGCGGCGCCTGATGGAGGTCGTAGTCCTCGAAGAACGCGATGTGGCTGCCGGCGTTCGGGATGCGCCGCGCGGCGAGCACCGAGCGCAGCGTCTCCTTCGCCTCGCGATCCTGCGGGTGCGCCTTGCCGGCGATCACGAGCTGCACGGGACGGGCGGGATCGCCCAGCAGCCGCGTGCCGCGCTCGATCTGGCGCAGCAGGAGGTGGAGGCGCTTGTAGGTGGCGACACGGCGCGCGAACCCGATCGTGAGGTAGCTCGGATCGAAGACGCGCGCGGCGGCCTCGACGTACTCCGAGGGCTCGCCGCGCCCCAGGCGGTCCACGATCGACTTCTCGCGCGAGTACTCCACCAGGCGCCTGCGAAGCTGGTTGCGCACCGCCCAGAGCTCGGCGTCGGGGATCTGGGCGATGCCCGTCCAGAACGCTTCGTCGCCGAGCCGCGACTGCCAGTCCGCGCCCAGGAAGCACTCGAGCAGGCGCTGCATCGGCTCGGCCATCCAGCTCGGCGTGTGCACGCCGTTCGTCACGTGCCCGATCGGCACCTGCGAGACGTCGCGTCCCGGCCAGAGGGCGTGCCACATTCCGCGCGCCACCTCGCCGTGTCGGCGCGAGACGCCGATGGCGGCGCGGCTCGCGCGCAAGGCGAGCGGCGTGATCGCGACCGGCTCGTCGCTGCGCCGCGGGTCCATGCGGCCGAGGCCGAAGAACAGCTCGGGCGGGATCGCGAGCGCGCGCCGCAGGTCGCCGAACACTTGCTCCACCTCTTCGGCCGAGTACCACTCGTTGCCGGCGGCGACCGGGGTGTGCGTCGTGAAGACCGTCTCGGCTCGCACCCGCGCGAGCGCCTGTTCGGGGGCGATGCCGCTCGCGATCAGCGGCGCCATCCGCTGGAACGTGCCGAGCGCGGCGTGGCCCTCGTTCAGGTGCACGATGCCGGGCCGGATGCCCAGCGCGGCGAGCGCGCGCATCCCGCCGACGCCGAGCACGCCGTACTGCGCGAGCCGCGTCTGGCGGTCGCCGACGTAGAGCCGCGCCGTGATCCAGCGGTCGATCGGGTGGTTGTCCTCGCTGTCGGTGTCGAGCAGGTAGAGCGGCACGCGTCCGAAGTCGGCGCGCCAGATCAGCACCTGCACCGTGCGGCCGCGCATCGGAAGCGCGACCCGGAGCCGGCGCCCAGCCTCGTCGCACACCCGCACGAGCGGCAGCCGCTCGAAAGGCGTCGAGACCCAGAACTCGTGCTGCCAGCCGGCGTCGTCGAGACGCTGATGGAAGGAGCCCTCGCGGTACAAGAGGCCGACGCCGATCAGCGGCAGGGCGCGATCCGAGGCCGCCTTCAGGATGTCGCCCGCGAGCACGCCGAGCCCGCCGCCGTAGAAGGGGAGCGAGCAGTGGCCGCCGAACTCCGAGCAGAAGTAGGCGATCGGACGATCGGGCGGCGTTGCGAGAGGCACGACCTCGCGTGCGAGCTGCGCCTCGAGCGCCTCCGCCACGCCCGCCACGCGCGCGACGTAGCCCGGATCGTCGCCGAGCGCGCGCAGCCGGTGTGGCGGCAACGCCTCGAGCAGGAATCGCGGATTGCATCCGCTCTTCGCCCAGCCGCGAGGATCCATGTCGCGGAACAGCGCAGTCCCGCCGGGCAGCCAAGCCCAGCCGAAGTTGAACACCAGGCGCGCGAGCGGCTCGAGCGACGGGGGCAGCCGCTCGGCGAGCTCGGCCACCGCGCGCTCGACGTCGCGGCGGCCGTCGTGCCGGCCGTAGGAAGCCACCGAGCTCATGGCCGATCGCCCGCGCCACGCACGGCGCGCGTCACGTAGGTCGGGAACAAGACCGGCGCCGGGAGCCGGAAGATCCTGCGCTGCTCCGCCACGCGGAACCCCGCGCGCTCGACCTGCCGGCGGAGCGCGCCCGGCGTGGGCCAGCGGAAGGGCTCGCCGGCAAAGCGCGAGGCGAGACGCGCGAGCTGGCCCAGGGCCTCGATCGGAGGATTCACGAACGCGAGGAGGAGGAGCCCGCCGGGCTCGAGCACGCGGTGGAACTCCGCGAGCGCCGCGTCCGGATCGGGGAACCAGTGGAAGGCCTCGGTGGAGACGAGGGCGCCGAAACGACCGTCGGCGAAGGGCAGCCGCTGCGCGTCGCCCTGCACCCACGCCACCTCCCGGCTCCGCGCGAGGGCGTGCTCGAGCATGCCGAGGGAGAAGTCGCAGCCCACGACGATGCGCACTCCCCCCTCTCGTACGAGGCGCGAGGCGAGGAGCCCGGTGCCGCAGCCCACGTCGAGCACGCGCCCCGGCGCCGCGGTGCGCACGGCCTCGACGATCGCGTCCTGGGGCGGCCGGTAGACCATCCGCTGCACGAGCGGCGCGTCGTAGAAGAGCGACCACACGTCGAAGAGACGCCGGTGCGGTCCGCGATCGGCCATCCCGGAAGCCTACCACCCTCCGGGCGGCGGCCCTCGCGGCGGCCGCGTCAGGTACGGCTCGGGCGCGCTCCTCCCAGCCACTCGCGCAGGATGGCGTTCACCTCGTCCGGCGCATCCTGCTGCACCCAATGCGATGCATTCGGGAGGAGACGCAGGGTGAAGTCGGAGACGTGCTGCTCCGTACCGATCGTGAGCTCCTTCCCGAGCGCGCTGTCGTGCTCGCCCCAGACCAGGAGCACGGGGACGTCGATCCGCGGGAAGCCGAGGCTCCGCTGGCGCTCTGCGCCGCCCCCGCGCACGAGGGCGCGGTAGTAGTTCACCATCGCGGTGAGCGCGCCGGGCTCGAGGGCCGCTCGCCGATAGACCTCGAGCACCTCGTCGGGGAAGCGGCTCTTGTCGATCGCCATGTTGCGGAACACGTCGACGATCGCCTGGGCGCGCCGGGCGCCGAGCAGCGCTTCGGGGAGCCACGGGATCTGGAAGAAGAGCACGTACCAGGAGCGGAGCCGCTGGCGCCAGCCGCTCTCGAGCACGCGCTGGAACACCGCGGGGTGTGGGAGGTTCATGACGACGAGGCGCGAGAGAGGACGGATCCGCCGCAGCGCGAAGTACCAGGCGATGACACCGCCCCAGTCGTGCGCGATCAGCACGGTCTCCTTCGCGCCGGAGGCGTCGATCAGGCCGGCCACGTCGTCGAGGAGCGTCTCGATCGCGTACGCCTGCAGGCCGAGCGGCCGGTCGGTCTTGCCGTAGCCGCGAAGGTCGGGGGCCCACGCCCGGTAGCCGAGCTCGGCCAGGAGCGGGAGCTGGTGGCGCCACGAGAACGCGAGCTCGGGGAAGCCGTGGAGGCAGATGGCGAGGCGATCGCCCGCGCCCGCGGCGAGGACGTGGAAGCGGAGGCCGTTCGCGTGGACCTCTTCGTGACGGAGGCTCGGGTCGAGCATGGCGGCAGGCTAGCCGGATCGCGCCGACTCCGCAGAGCGTGTCACGGGGCCACACTGCGCGGCGGCAGGCGAGTGGTAGGCTCCGGCAGACCGCGTGTCCAATCCCGGGCGGCGAGGGACTTGCAGGCATCCGGCGACAACGAGTGCGTCTACCTCGTGGATGCCCGAGACCGGATCCGATCCGTGGGCCCGGGCTGGGTCGGCTTCGCGAAGGCGAACTCCGCTCCCGAGCTGACGCCCGAGGCCGTCGTCGGCCGGAGCCTCTGGGACTTCGTGGCGGGCCTCGAGGTCCGCCATCTCTATCGCATCCTCCTGGAGAAGGTCCGCAGCCTGCGGCGGCGCGTCGCGGTTCCGTTTCGCTGCGACGCGCCCGATCTTCGGAGGTTCGTGGAGCTCGTCATGCTTCCGAGCGACGGCCGGGACGTCGAGTTCCGGGTGCGCATCCTCCGGCAGGAGCCGCGCGCGTTCGTGCGGCTGCTCGACGCCTCGGCGCCCCGCTCGGACGAGCTCCTCCGCATCTGCAGCTGGTGCAAACGCGTGCTCCTCCCCGGCGAGGAGCCGATGGAGGTCGAGGACGCGGTCGCCCGCCTCGACCTGTTCGACCGCCGCGAGCTGCCGGGGCTGACCCATACGATCTGCCCCGCCTGCGAGCGGCAGCTCGAGGAACGATCGGAGTAGGAGCGCCGCTCTGGGCCGGTCCTTGCCGGTCGCGCGGGCCGCGTCGGCGCGGCGCTCGGCAGCGCGCCCGTGACACCGCGGAATTCCGTGCCATCGTTCCCGGCCGTCACCTCGAGCAGCCGGCGGCAGCACGATCGATGGAGCGGCTCATCCTGCGGCACACGGATCCGGACGCCCTCGACGCGCGCTCGCCGGGCCTCGGCCGCGCGTGACGGCGTCGCGTCCCGGCGAGATCCGCGCCCTCGCCGGCGCGCGGGCGCTGCCGCCGCTCCTGCTCGTGCTCTATCACTATCACGAGGTCCACGGCTTCCAGCACTTCCGCCCCTTCGACCTGCTCGTCGCGAAGGGCTATCTCTGGGTCGAGTTCTTCTTCGCGCTCTCCGGCTTCGTCCTCGTGCACGTCTACTCGGCGCGCGCGGGCGCCCTGTGGAGCGGCCGGGGCTACCTCTCCTTCCTGCGCGCCCGGCTCGCGCGGCTCTACCCGCTCCACGTCGTCACGCTGCTGATCATGCTCGCGATGATCCTCGCGCTGCGCGCCCTCGCGGCGCACGGCGGCTACGTCTCGATCTACGACGCGCCCGGCCGCCATCCCTACGCGACGTGGCCGAGCTTCGTGGCGAGCCTGTTCCTCGTGCAGGCGTGGCACCTCTTTCCGTCGCTGTCCTGGAACGGTGTCAGCTGGTTCGTGAGCGTCGAGTTCTTCCTCTGCCTCGTCTTCCCGCTCTTCCTCTGGCTCGCCCAGGGCCCACGATGGTCGGCATTCGCGCTGATCGCGCTGCCGCTCGCCACGCTCGGGGCGATCGTGCGCAGCTCGGGACACGGGCTCGACGTCACGTTCGACTTCGGCGTGATCCGCGGACTCGCGGACTTCGGGATCGGCGCCGGCCTCGCCATGCTCTACCGGCGCTGGAAGCCCCGCGCCGACGCCGCGCCCGAGTGGCAGCACACGCTCGCGCAGGCGCTCGCCGCCGCGCTCTTCCTGTGCGCGGTCTACCGCACCGGCTGGTCGCACGCCCCGTCCGACTTCTGGGTCGTGCCGCCGCTCATGCTGCTCCTCCTCGTCGTGGCGTTCGATCGCGGGCTCCTCGCGCGGCTCCTCTCCACCCGACCGCTCCGCGTGCTCGGCGAGTGGTCGTTCGCGATCTACCTGGGACAGACGACGTGGCTGCAGCTGCTGCGCTTCGCCGAGGAGCGGCTCTATCCCGATCCCCCGGCCGAGTGGGCGCGCGCGATCCACGTGGCGGAGCCGACGGCCCTCGTCGTGCTCTGCGTGCTCTGGGGCTCCCTCCTCTACCGCTTGGTGGAGCGGCCGGCGACTCGGCTGCTGCGTGCGCGGCTCGAGGCCGCGCCACGGTCCGCGCCCGCCGATCGGGATGGCCGCTCGTAGAACGCGCGGAGCGCGTCGAACGCGGGCTTTCCCTGCGGGCTGAAGCCGTCGTCGGCAGCGGGATCCGCCGGCGGGGTGCTCGAGAAACGCCCACCAGTACGTGCCGGCGAGCCACGGCTCGTGGGCGTAGGTGTCGATCGTCACCCGATAGAGTCGCTCCTGCAGGGCGAGGCCGACGGGACCGTGACGCTGCCAGTCCGCGGGATCGATCGCCGCGTGCGAGACGCTTCGGAAGCCGATCTCCGTGAAGAGGACGGGCCGACCGAGCGTCGCCGCCCAGCGCCGCAGCCGCTCTCGCCGGCGAGCGGCGGCGGCGCGAAGCGCCGGCTCGCTCGTGTTGCCCCGCTCCGCCAGGAGGGCGTACTCGTCGACGCCCGCGAAGTCGAGCGCATCCCAGAAGGCGACGTCCTCCTCGCGCCCCCAGTTCGCCGCGAAGGTGAGCCGACCGGGGAACGCCTCCACGCGCCGCGCGGATCACGCCACGCCACTCACCCGGGCCGGATCGGAGCGACACGCCGAAGTGCTGCAGCTCTACGACTCGGAGCCGGGGCTGCGCGTCCCCCGCCTGGTCGTGAGCTTCGATCTGGGAGGTGCCGCGGTCGACCTCGGCCCCGAGCTCGCGGGCTGACGCTCCTCCCCGATCGGCTCAGCCGCCGCTCCCACGCGTGCTGCCTCGCCCGAAGCCGGCGAGGAGCCCTTCCAGCGCCGAGTGGTCGATCGGCTTCACCATGTGGAGGTCGAAGCCGGCCTCGATCGAGCGCTTCTTGTCCTCGCCCTGACCCCATCCGGTGACGGCGACGAGCAGCATCTCGCGGCCCCAGGGCTGGCTGCGGATCCGCCGTGCCGTCTCGCGGCCGTTCATGCCCGGGAGGCCGATGTCGAGCAGGGCGACGTCGGGCTGGAACGACGCCGCGATCTCGAGCGCGGCGAGGCCATCGTACGCGGTCCGCACCTCGTGGCCCTGGAGCTCGAGCATCGCTCCGAGCGTGAGCGCCGCGTCCGTGTTGTCGTCGACGACGAGGATCCGGCAGAGCGGAGACCGCCCGAGGCCGTCGCTCCGACCGCTCGTCTTGGCGCCTCGGGTCTCTCGCGGGGCGATGGAGGGGAGCCGTACGACGAACTCGCTGCCGCGACCGAGCCCCTCGCTGTGCGCCTCGACGCTTCCTCCGTGCATCTCGACCAGCCGCTTCACCAGGCTGAGACCGATGCCGAGGCCGCCCTGCGACCGCTCGAGCGAGCGGTCGACCTGCGTGAACATGTCGAAGATCCGGCCGAGCATCTCCGGCGGGATGCCGACGCCATCGTCGCGGATCCGCACCACCGCGCGACCGTCCTCCAGCTTCGCGACGAGGGAGATGCGGCCACCGGGCTCGGTGTACTTCACGGCGTTGTGGAGGAGGTTCAGCAGGACCTGCGTGAGCCGCGTGAGATCCGCGTCGAGGTACAGCGCATGTCCAGGCAGCTCGAGCTCGAAGCGCTGGCTCGCGGCCTCGAGCAGCGGGCGGACCGCCTCGACGGCGTTCTGCACCGCGGTCGCGAGCTCGATCCGCTCCTTGCGCAGCACGAGCTTGTTGCGGGAGATTCGCGAGATGTCGATCAGGTCGTCGACGAGCCTCACCATGTGATGGAGCTGTCGCTCGATCACCGTGCGGGCGCGCTCCCACATCGTCCGGTCGGCGACGTCGAGCTTCAGGATCTCCACCGCGTTCGCGATGGGCGCGAGCGGATTGCGCAGCTCGTGGCCGAGCGTCGCCAGGAACTCGTCCTTCTGGCGGTCCGCCTCGCGCAGCGCGTGCTCGGCCCGCTTCCGGTCGGTGATGTCGCGCGCGATCTTCGAGGCGCCGACGATCCTCCCGTCGGGGTCCTTGATCGGAGAGACGGTGAGCGAGATGTCGAGGAAGGTGCCGTCCTTGCGCACGCGCACCGTCTCGTAGTGCTCGATGGACTCGCCCCGCCGCACGCGCGCGAGGACCTCGTCCTCCTCCGCGGAGCGGTCGGGCGGGATGATCAGCCGGATCGAGCGGCCGATCACCTCGTCGGCGCGCCAGCCGAACATGCGCTCGGCTGCGGGATTCCACGAGCGGATCGTGCCATCGAGCGACTTGCTCACGATGGCGTCGTCCGAGAACTGGACGATCGCCGCGAGCCGGCGCGATCCCTCGAGCGCGAGCCGGTGCTCCGTGACGTCCATCAGGATGTTCAGCGCGCCGAGGATCCGCCCGCTCGCGTCGCGAATCGGATGCGCGTGGGCCAGCACCGTCACGCGCGAGCCGTCCTCCCGGCCGATCACGAGCTCCTGCCCCTCGTGGGGCCGCCCTTCGCGCAGGGCGAGCGCCATCGAGCACTGGTCACGGCGGATGGCTCGGCCATCGGCGGCGAACAGGCGGAAGGACCCGCAGTAGCGGTCGATCGGATCGTGGAGCCTGGGCTCGCGGCCCCAGACCTCGGCGGCGCGGCGGTTGAAGTACGTGATCAGACCGTCGGCGTCGCAGGTGTAGGCTGCGGTCGGGAGGTTCTCGAGCAGACGACGCATCTCGACCTGCCCGTCGGACGCATCTGCCCGTGCGCGGGATCGGCTCATGAGCGGCCCCTTCCGGCGTCGCGAGGCGCGGGAACGACTCTAGCGGTGGATCCGCGAGGCGGAACGGAGCCCCGTCCCGGGCTCGACGCGATCTCCCGCGCCCGCGCACGCTGCGGAGGTGGAGCAAGCCTCACGCCAAGCCAGCGAAGCGGTGCCGCGCGGCCCGGGCCCCTTCCAGGCCCCCGGCTCGGTCGAACGCGGTTGAAAATTGGAACCGCTTACCAGCCGAGGGTCCTGCGGAGCGACGCCAGGCTGCGTCTCCGCGGGGCCCGGCGGCTCGCGGGCGACGGGCGCACGGTCTACACGGCGGACGGTCTCTCCCACGGCGTGTCCGCGCTCGACGTCGCGACGCGCCGCGGATCGCGACGATTCCCCCCGACCTTGCCCCGCCGTGCGGGCCCCGCCATCGTGCGTCCATGACGGCGACCCGAGGCACCGACGGAGCCGCGACGCCGACCGCCGGCACGCAGCCGAAGCCCACGAGGCCCGCGCGGCCCGTCCAAACCGGGACGCGACCGCCGCCCTGGTGGATCGTCGTGATGGTCGTGCTCGCGGCCAACTATCTCGTGATGCGAACCTGCTCGACCGAGCCGCCGTCGGTCACGATCCCGTATACCGTCTTCAAGCAGCAGGTCGAGGCCGGGAACGTCCTCCGCGTCACGGGCGTGGGCAACACGATCCGAGGCACCTTCAAGACGGAGCTCCGCTACCCGCCCGAGGAGAAGGCCGCGCCCGAGGAGACCGAGCCCGCGAATCCGCCCGCGGCTCGGCCCGCCCCGATCTCCTCCAAGGAGTTCCAGACGCTGCGGCCGGCCTTCGCCGATCCGGGGCTCGAGGCGCTGCTCGAGCGAAAGGGGGTCGTGATCGACGCGCGCGACGAGGGCGGGCCCTCGTGGCTCACGGTGCTGATCGGCTTCGGGCCGACCCTGCTGCTGATCGGCGCCTTCGTCTGGCTCTCGCGGCGCGCCGCTTCAGCGGCGGGTGGCGGCGGTCTCTTCGGCCTCGGGAAGAGCCGTGCGAAGCTCTACAGCGAGACGGAGAAGAAGGTCACCTTCGCAGACGTGGCCGGCATCGACGAGGCCGAGAACGAGCTGATCGAGATCGTCGACTTCCTGAAGAACCCCGAGAAGTACCAGCGGCTCGGCGGCACGATGCCCAAGGGCGTGCTGCTGGTCGGCGCGCCCGGTACCGGAAAGACGCTGCTCGCGCGCGCGATCGCCGGCGAGGCGGGCGTCCCGTTCTTCAGTCTCTCCGCGTCCGAGTTCATCGAGATGATCGTCGGCGTCGGCGCGGCGCGCGTGCGCGATCTGTTCCTGGAGGCGCGCAAGGCAGCGCCCTCGATCATCTTCATCGACGAGCTCGACGCGATCGGCCGATCGCGCGGAAGCGGCGCAGCGCTCGGAGGTCACGACGAGCGCGAGCAGACCCTGAACCAGATCCTGACCGAGATGGACGGCTTCGACCCGCGCGAGGGCATCGTCGTCCTGGCCGCGACGAACCGGCCCGACGTGCTCGACTCGGCGCTGCTGCGGCCGGGCCGCTTCGACCGGCGCATCGTGGTGCAGCGTCCCGATCGCGCCGGCCGCGCCGCGATCCTACGGGTCCACACGCGCAACGTGCCGCTGGCGCCGGACGTGTCGCTCGACCGTCTCGCGGCCGAGACCCCGGGACTGGTCGGCGCGGACCTGCGCAACCTGGTGAACGAGGCGGCGCTGCTCGCGGCTCGCAAGGGCGCGGCGGCCGTCGGCCTCGAGCACTTCGGCGAAGCGCTCCAGAAGATCACCCTCGGGCCGGCGCGCCACGTCCTGCTGAATCCGGCCGATCGCGAGCGCACCGCCTACCACGAGGCCGGACACGCCCTGCTCGCGCTGCTGGTGCCCGGAAGCGACCCGGTGAGGCGCGTGTCGATCGTGCCGCGCGGAACGGCGCTCGGCGCCACGTACCAGCTTCCCGTCGACGACCGCGCGAGCTACGGCGAGGACTACCTGCGCACGCGCATCACCAGCGCGCTCGGCGGGCGCGCGGCGGAGCAGCTGGTCTACGGCGTGGTCACGACCGGCGCCGAGAACGACCTCCAGCAGGTGACCGAGATCGCGCGCCGCATGGTGCTGCGCTGGGGCATGAGCGAGAAGCTCGGCCCGATCAGCTTCGTCGCGCCGTCGGACGAGGGCCTGCCGCCCGCCTTCCAGCAGCAGCCCTACAGCGACGCCACGTCGGAGCTGATCGACGCCGAGGTGCGCCGGATCGTCGAGGAGTGTCACCGCGAGGCGGATCGCCTGCTCGCCGAGCACCGCGCGAACCTCGACTCGCTGGCGCGCACGCTGCTCGAGCGCGAGTCGCTCGACGAGCACGAGGTCCGCGCCGCCGCGGGCCTTTCGTAGGACCGACAGGACCGGGCTGCGCTCCGGGACGCACGGATCTGCGCGGGCCTGCTGGTCGCACGATGCTCGATGTGCCCAAACGTCCCGTCTCCGACCGCTCTTGGTGCCATTCGTCTCGCTTCGCGCGTCGCCGCCGAGCGCTCGACCGCCTGCGCCCTGGCACGGCTCGTGCTCCCCTGCCCTGACGGGAGGACGCATGACCGCCTCGAACCCCCGCCCGGCCTGCCTCGACGGGAACGAGGCCGCGGCCCGGATCGCCCATCGCCTGTCCGAAGTGATCGCGATCTACCCGATCACGCCGGCCTCCCCGATGGGCGAGCTCGCCGACGCCTGGACGGCCGCGGGCGCGACGAACCTCTGGGGCAGCGTGCCCGAGGTGGTCGAGATGCAGAGCGAGGCGGGCGCGGCCGGCGCCCTCCACGGCGCCGTGTCGACGGGCGCGCTCGGGACGACGTTCACGGCTTCCCAGGGCCTCCTGCTCATGCTCCCCAACATGTTCAAGATCGCAGGCGAGCTTTCGCCCGCGGTGCTGCACGTGGCCGCGCGCACGGTCGCCACCCACGCGCTCTCGATCTTCGGCGACCACAGCGACGTCATGGCCGCGCGCACGACGGGCTGGGCGATGCTCGCGAGCGCTTCGGTGCAGGAGGCGCACGACCTCGCCCTCGTCTCCCACGTCGCGACCCTGCGGGCCCGCGTGCCCTTCCTCCACTTCTTCGACGGCTTCCGTACCTCGCACGAGATGAACAGGATCACGCTCGTCGACGACGACGACCTTCGCGCGCTCGTCCCGGAGGAGAAGATCGCGGAGCATCGCGGGCGGCGGCTCTCGCCCGATCGGCCGACCCTCCGCGGCTCCGCCCAGAACCCGGACGTGTTCTTCCAGGCGCGCGAGGCGGCGAACCCCTACTACGCCGCGGTGCCCGCGATCGTCCAGGAGACGATGGACGCGCTCGCCGAGCGCACCGGACGCCGGTACGGGCTCGTCGAGTGGCGCGGCGCGCCGGACGCCGAGCGCGCGATCGTGCTCATGGGATCGGCCGTCGGGGCGGCGCACGAGTGCGTCGACGCGCTGGTGGGTCGCGGCGAGAAGGTCGGCTGCCTCGCGCTGCGGCTCTATCGCCCGTGGGCGGCCGACGCGGTGCGCGCGGCCCTGCCCGCGAGCGTGCGCGCCGTCGCCGTCCTCGATCGTACGAAGGAGCCCGGGGCGCCGGGCGAGCCGCTGTATCTCGACGTCCTCGAAACGCTCGCGCAGGCCGCGGCGCGGGGCGCGTCGATGCCCCGAGTCGTCGGCGGGCGCTACGGCCTCGCCTCGAAGGAGCTCTCGCCCGCCATGCTGAAGGCGGTCTTCGACGAGCTCGAGAAGCCCGAGCCGAGGCACCCCTTCACGCTCGGCATCTCCGACGACGTGACGCACACGAGCCTCCCCGTCGATCGCGAATTCGAGACCGAAGGCACGGGCGTGCGTGCCCTCTTCTTCGGCCTGGGCTCCGACGGCACGGTGGGAGCGACGAAGAGCTCGGTGAAGATCATCGGCGAGCACACGGACCTCCACGCCCAGGGATACTTCGTCTACGACTCGAAGAAGTCGGGCGCGGTGACGGTGTCGCACCTGCGCTTCGGGCCGCGACCGATCGAGTCCACCTACCTGATCACGCGCGCGGACTTCGTGGCGTGCCACCAGTTCGCGCTGCTCGAGCGCATCGACGTCCTCTCCGCCGCCGCCGACCGCGCGACCTTCCTGCTCAACAGCCCCTACGCGCCCGAGGACGTCTGGCGTCACCTGCCCGAGGAGGTGCAGCGGCCGATCCTCGAGAAGCGCCTGCGCTTCTTCGTGATCGACGCCGATCGGGTGGCGCGCGAGGCAGGCATGGGGCCGCGCATCAACACCGTGATGCAGCCCTGCTTCTTCGTGCTGGCCGGGGTGCTGCCGCGCGACGAGGCGCTCGCGGCCATCCGCTCGTCGATCGAGCGCGCCTACGGCAAGCGCGGGCCGGCCGTGGTGGCGCGGAACCTCGCCGCCGTGGACCACGCCCTCGAGGCCCTGCACGAGGTGCCGCTGCCGACGGCCGTCGACGCCACGCTCCACCGCCGCCCGCCGGTGCCCCCCGACGCGCCGGACTTCGTCTCGCGAATCACGGCCCGGCTCCTCGCGGGAGAGGGCGACCTCCTGCCGGTGAGCGCGCTCCCGGCCGACGGCGCGTTCCCGACGGGCACCGCCCGGTACGAGAAGCGGATGCTCGCCGACGAGATCCCGATCTGGGATCCCTCGATCTGCATCGACTGCGGGAAGTGCGCCCTCGCCTGTCCCCACGCCGCGATCCGCATGGCGGTGTATCCCGAGAGCGCGACCCTCGGCGCGCCGGCGGGCTTCAAGCACAAGCTCTTCCGCTCGCGGGAGCTCCCGGGGGCGCGGCTCACGATCCAGGTGGCGCCGGACGACTGCACCGGCTGCGGCGTGTGCGTCGACGTCTGCCCGGCGCGCAGCAAGGAGGAGGTGAAGCACAAGGCGATCGACATGCTGCCGGCGGACGCCCACCGCGAGCGGGAGCGGGAGAGCTTCGCCTTCTTCCTCGGCCTGCCCGAGCCCGATCGTGCCGCCCTCGCGCCGACGACGGTGAAGAACGTCGAGACCCGCCCTCCCCTGTTCGAGTTCTCGGGCGCGTGCGCGGGCTGCGGCGAGACGCCCTACCTGAAGCTCCTGTCCCAGCTCTTCGGCGACCGGATCCTCGTCGCGAACGCGACCGGCTGCTCTTCGATCTACGGCGGGAACCTCCCGACGACACCCTGGAGCGTCGACCGCAGCGGCCGGGGCCCGGCGTGGGCGAACTCGCTCTTCGAAGACAATGCGGAGTTCGGCCTCGGGATCGCGCTCGGCCGCGAGAAGCTCGCGGACGAGGCACGGCGACTCCTCTCGAGCCTCGCCAGCGAGCTCGGCGCCGAGCTCGTGGAGGAGACCCTCACCGCGCGCCAGACGGACGAGGCGGAGATCGAGGCCCAGCGCGATCGTGTCTCCATCCTGCGCCGCCGTCTCACCGCGCTCCAGGACCCGCGCGCGACGCGGCTCCTCGGCATCGTCGACGAGCTCGTGCACAAGAGCGTGTGGATCGTCGGGGGCGACGGCTGGGCCCACGACATCGGCGCGGGCGGCCTCGATCACGTGCTCGCGTCGGGACGCAACGTGAACGTCCTCGTGCTCGACACCCAGGTCTACTCGAACACGGGCGGCCAGGCCTCGAAGGCGACGCCGCGTGGGGCCGTCGCGAAGTTCGCGGCCGGAGGCCGGAGCGCGGCGCGGAAGGACCTCGGCATGATCGCGAGCGCGTACGGGAACGTGTACGTGGCGCAGGTCGCGCTGGGCGGCAACGACGCGCACACGCTCCGGGCGCTTCGCGAGGCGGACGCCTGGACGGGCCCCTCGCTCGTGCTGGCCTACAGCACGTGCATCGCCCACGGCATCGACATGTCGCGCTCGATGGCGCACCAGCACGACGCCGTGCGCAGCGGCTTCTGGCCGCTCTGGCGCTACCACCCGGGCCTCGGCGAGCACGAGCACCCGTTCCTGCTCGATTCGAAGCCCGCCACGCTGCCGATCAAGGACTTCTTCGCGAACGAGGCGCGCTTCGCCATGCTCGCGCGGACCGATCCCGCCGAGGCGCGTCGGCTCCAGTCCCTCGCGCAGGCCGACGCCGACGAGCGTTGGCGCCTGTACTCGCAGCTCGCACAGGTCGAGCGAACGCTGCCGCAGGAGCGGGGCCGCGACGGCGCGGGCGGGATGGCCGACCTGCCCGCGCCGGCGGCGCCCGCGAAGGAGTGAGGCGATGCCCGACCTGCGCACCCGCTACCTCGGTCTCGAGCTGCGCAGCCCCCTCGTGGCGTCGTCGTCGCCGCTCACCTCCGACCTCGCCGGCCTGCGACACCTCGAGGCGTGCGGCGCCGGGGCGGTCGTCCTGCCGTCGCTCTTCGAGGAGCAGCTCGAGCACGAGGCGATCGAGATCCACCGCATGCTCGAGAGCGGAAGCGAGAGCTTCGCCGAGGCCCTCTCGTACTTCCCCGAGCTCGACGACTACAACACCGGTCCGGAGCACTATCTGGAGCTCGTCCAGAAGGCGAAGGCCTCGCTCGGGATCCCCGTGATCGGGAGCCTGAACGGATTCTCTCCGGGAGGCTGGATCGAGCACGCGCGTCGGATCGAGCAGGCCGGCGCAGACGCCCTCGAGCTCAATCTCTACCTGGTCGCCGCCGACCCGGAGCACGACGCGGCGACGATCGAGGCGGGCTACCTCGAGCTCGTGCGCTCGCTCCGCGCCGCGGTGCGCATCCCGATCGCGCTGAAGCTCGGCTGCTACTTCACCGCCCTCGCGCACACCGCGCGCGAGCTCGCGGCCGCGGGCGCCGACGGCCTCGTCCTGTTCAACCGCTTCTACCAGCCCGACCTCGACCTCGAGACGCTCGACGTCCTGCCGCGGCTCAGCCTCAGCACGAGCGAGGAGATGCGCCTCCCGCTGCGCTGGATCGCGATCCTCCACGGGCGGGTCCCGTGCTCGCTCGCGCTCACCACGGGGGTGCACTCCGGGGAGGACGTGGTGAAGGCGCTGCTCGCGGGTGCCGACGTCGCGATGATGACGTCGGCACTGCTCGAGCACGGAGCGGAGCACCTGCGGCGCGTCGAGCGCAGGCTCGTCGAGTGGATGAGCGAGCGCGAGTACGAGTCCGTGGCCCAGCTCCGCGGCAGCGCGAGCCAGAAGAACGTGGCGGATCCCACCGCCTTCGAGCGCGCGAACTATCTGCGGACCTTGAAGTCGTACGCCAGTCGGTTTCGCGGCTAGGCGCGTCCGCGGCGCCGGGTCCTGGAGGGCGGAGGCGCATCTCGGCGGCGCGGCCTCCTCGTCCGGCAGGATCTGCGTCGGAGCGGAGGGAGGCATGAGGCATTGGCTCGGGGTCCTCGCCTTGGTCGCTGCTCTGACGACGCCCGTGCTGATCGGCGCTCGCTCGTCGGACGCTCTCGAGCCCGGCGTGGACCCCGAGACCGCCTTCGACTTCCTCCCGACGGACGTCACCATCTACGATCCCGATGACATGCGCGTCGTCGGCCACGGGCGCTACCGGATCGACCGGCCCGATGGCATGGAGATCGTCGAAGGCGAGAACGAATACTTCGACGGGCGGCACGACCGGGAACGCGAGCGACTGAAGGTGGGAGCGCCGGGGGAGGCGCCCATCCTTCTCGACGCGGAGCACTCGTTCTTCGGCGCAGATGGATCGCCGCTTCTCGCGGATCGTCTGGACGCCAGCGCCGGTACGGCCTCGTGCGCGGTCTACGTCCACGGCACCGCCCAGGTGCATCGTTCGACGGTCGTGGCTCCAGCCGACACCTATGCGGGTGCCACACAGCTGATGCTCATCGTCGCTCGGCTGCGTCAGGGCGAGCGAGAGCGGATCAAGCTCCACGCGTTCAATTGTCTGCCAGGGCCGAAGATCATGGCCATCGAGGCCTCGGTCACGACGACGCGGACGCGGTGGACGATGTATCCGGGCGTGCTCGCAACGATCGAGCTCAAGCCCGACCTGGGTTGGCTCGGCGTCCTGGTCGCACCCTTCCTCCCGAAGATGCAGGCATGGTTCGATCCCCTCGACGACTGGAACTATGTCGGCGCGGCGTTCGATCGCTTCTACAAGGGCGAGCACATCCTGATGGTCCGCACACGGAGAACGAGCGCACCCGCCGAGTAGCCGGCCGCGCGCCGTCCTCGAGGCATCCGACGCCGGAGGGTGCATACTGCACCCATGAGCGAGGACGAGCCCGACGGCGCGGCAGTACGGCTTCCGCCCCCCCTTGTCTATCTGGCTGCCGTGGTCGTCGGGGGGATCCTGCACCTGCTCGTCCTCCCCCTGCCCCTTGCCTTGCCGCTCGGCCTCCGGATCACGCTCGCAGTCGTCACGGCCGGGCTCGGCCTCGCGCTCGGCGGCAGCGCCATCGGCTACTTCCGGCGCACGGGACAGGATCCGAAGCCCTGGAAGAGCACACCGGAGATCGTCTCGTCGGGCGCCTTCCGTCTCACGCGCAATCCGATGTACGTGGGCATGGCGCTGCTCCAGACCGCGATCGCCCTCGGCTGGGGGAACGGCTGGATCCTTCTCCTGGTGCCGGTGTCGATGGTCGTCGTGTACGCGACCGCGATCCGCCACGAGGAGGCCTACCTCGAGCGGAAGTTCGGCGAGACCTACCTCGCCTACAAGCGCTCGGTGCGACGCTGGATCTAGCGCTCGCGGGCCGACGCTCGCCGGCTACGGCTCTCCTCGCTGCCGCAGCTCGAGCCGACACCGGAGCCTGTCCGTCTCGAACGTCTCGATCGGCCGCACCTCGACCGGCGCGGCCGCGCGGTGGCAGGGCGCGCTCGTCTCACGCCTTGGGCTGCATCTCCGGCAGCTTGCTCGCGACGGCCTGCACGTCCTCCGGGAAGTCGGAGAGCTCCTGCACCTGGCGGATCTCGATCACCTCGTTGTCGCCGCCCGGGCAGCGCCGGGCCCAGGCGATCGCCTCTTCGCGCGACTTCACCTGGATCATCCAGTAGCCGCCGACGACCTCCTTGGCCTCCGCGAAGGGCCCGTCGGTCACGGTCGGCTTGCCGCCGGCGAACGACACGCGCGCCCCCGTCGAGGGCGGGTGGAGGCCGTCGAGGGCGAGGAGCACGCCCGCCCGCTGCAGCTCCTCGTTGTACTTCATCATCGCCTCGACGGCCTTCGCGTCGGGCACGGTGCCGGGCTCCGCCGTCTCGTAGCCCTTCGGGATCATGAGCATCATGAAGCGCATCGGTTCCTCCTTCGTGGGCTCCCGGGGCCGGCGGCCGAAGCCTTCCCTCCGCCTCTCCCCTGCCTCACCCGATGGACGAAGAAGGGCGAGCGAGATCGACAGGACCCGCTCGCTCTCGTCGGGATCCGTGCCCGCGGCGAGGTCGATCGAGCGCGCTCAGTGCACGGCGGGCCCGGCCGTCGCGCCGTGCTCGGCCTCGACGGCGCGCCCCGCCGCCTTGCACAGGGCGGCGAACTCCGCGGAGAGCGCCTCCACGAGGTCGTGGAGGTCGGGCATCGCGTCCCAATCCGCGTTCAATCCCCAGTAGAGGCCGCCGTTGTAGCTGAAGAGCGCGATGCCGAGGGCCTGGTTGCGGTAGAGGGGAACCAGGGGATAGGCCTCGAGCAGCGGAGCCTCGAGCAGGTAGGCCTGGAACTGGGGCCCCGGGACGTTCGTCACGACCACGTTGAACGGGCGCGTCACCGCCGTCAGGCGCGCGAACTCCGCGAAGAGGGGCGTGAGGCCGAGCTCGCTGAGCTCCTCCAGGATCTCGACGCCGCGCGACTGACGCGAGGACTTGAGCTCGCGCGTGGTCTCGATCACGCGCTGGAGGCGGCGCCGCGCGTCGCGCTCGGCGAGGGGGAGCTCGGCGCTCATCGTCGTGACGCGGTTGCCGAAGGCTCCCGTCTGGTCCTGCGTGCGGATGTTCACCGGCACCATCGCCCGGAAGTCGAGCTTCGAGACGTCGACGCCGCGTCCGCGCAGGAAGCGCCGCAGCGCGCCGGCGACGGTGGCGAGCACCACGTCGTTCACGGTGCCGCCGAGCTCCTTCTTCACCTGCTTCACCGCGGCGAGATCGAAGCGCAGCCAGTCGAAGCGGCGATGGGGACCGATCTCGAGATTGAGCGGCGTCTCCGACGTGCGGTGCATGCTCGCGCCGAGCGCCTCGCCGACGCCGGCCACGGCATCGCGCACGGCGCGCGCGCCTTCGAGCGGGTGTGCGAGGACGTCCCGCGCGCCCCGGAGCGCCGCGAAGGCGCCGCCCACGCCCCGGCGCAGCTCGCCTCCGAGGAGCTCGAGGCCGCTCGGCGCCCGACGCGCTCGCCAGCGCTTCGGTCGCGGCGCGCTCGCGACGGGCGACGTGCTCATCGACGCGGCCATCAGCTCCGCGCCGCCCACGCCGTCGATCATGCAGTGATGCGTCTTCGTGATGAGCGCGAAGCGCCCGTTCGCGAGGCCTTCGACCACCCAGAGCTCCCACAAGGGCTTGCTGCGATCGAGGGGCAGCGAGAACACGTGTCCCGCGAGCCGCTTCAGCAGCCGCTCGTCGCCCGGCGCGGGGAGACTCATGTGCCGCACGTGGTAGTGGAGGTTGAAGCGGTCGTCGTCGACCCAGATCGGATGGTTCGAGAGCGGGATGCGCGCGATGCGCTGCCGGTAGCGCGGCACGAGCTGCGACTCGATGAGGGCCATCAGGCGCTCGATGTCGATCCCGCCCGTGGGAAGCGCGAGGGGCCCGGCCTCGAAGATCGCGACGGCGCCGACGTGCATCGGCGCGGCGTCGGTCTCGATCGCGAGGAACGTGGCGTCGACCGCGGACAGTCGTTCGTAGGAAGCGGCCATCTTCGAGACCTCCGGCCC
>DATKKW010000031.1:0-41577 GCA_035542715.1 Myxococcota bacterium | reverse complement strand
ATCCAGGCCGTCGAAGACCTCGGCGAGCTCGACAACACCTTGATCATCTACATCAGCGGCGACAACGGCGCGAGCGCTGAAGGCATGCTCAACGGCACGCCCAACGAGTTCACCACGTTCAATGGCGTTTCCGTGCCGGTCAAGGCCCAGTTTCTCTGGTACCCGTTCTGGGGGTCCGACCGGACCTTCCCGCACTTCGCGGCAGAATGGGCGTGGGCGATGGACACGCCGTTTAAGTGGGTGAAGCAGGTGCCGTCGCACTTCGGCGGAACGGCTCAGGGCATGGCTGTGTCCTGGCCCGGCCACATCAGGGACTTGGGCGGCATCCGCCGTCAGTTCCACCACGTCATCGACATCGTGCCAACCATCCTCGAAGCTGCCGGCATCCCGGCGCCCGATACGATCAATGGCATCAAGCAGCGCCCCATCGAAGGGGTAAGCATGATGTACACGTGGGATAAGGCGAACGCCAATGCCCCGACCCGGCACACGACGCAATACTTCGAGATGCTCGGCAATCGCGCCATCTACCACGACGGCTGGGTGGCTTGCACGACCCCGGCGACGCTCCCGTGGGAGTTGAGCACCGAGACGCCGCCGGATGTGATCACCGGGTACAACTGGGAGCTCTACAACGTCCAAGAGGACCCCACTCAGTTCAACGACCTGGCCGCCAAGATGCCTGATAAGCTCAAGCAGATGCAGGACCTTTTCTACGCCGAGGCGAAGAAGTACGACGTGTTGCCGCTCGACAACTCGACGCTCGCGCGCTTCACCACGCCGCGCCCGAGCGCGACGGCAGGTCGAACCGTCTTCACGTACTCGGGCGAGTTGAGCGGCGTGCCGGCCAGCGCCGCGCCCAGCATCCTGCAGAAGTCTTACACGATCACTGCCGAGGTCGAGATCCCCGAAGGCGGTGCCGAAGGCATGATCGTCACTGAGGGCGGGCGCTTCGGCGGATACGGCCTGTTCCTGAGCAAGGGCGAGTTGGGAGTCGGCCGGGGCAAGGTCGTATTCCTCTACAACCTGCTCGATCTCAAGCGAACGGCCTGGGAGGGGCCCGAGCTCGGCGCGGGCAAGCACACCATCGTGTTCGACTTCAAATTCGACGGCCCCGGTCTCGGGAAGGGCGGCACGGGTGTTCTCTCTGTGGATGGCAAGGAGGTGGCCCGGAACTCCATGGAGCACACCACTCCCATCATGTTCCCGGAGGACGAAGACTTCGACGTCGGTCAGGACACCCGGACCCCGGTCGCGCTCCTCGAGTATCGCTACGACTGTCCATTCAAGTTCACCGGCAAGATCGACAAGCTGACCTTCGACCTCGGGCCAGCGCAGTACACGGAGGAAGAGCACAAGCAACTTCCTGCCATCCACGACGCCGTCGCCCGCGCCAAGGACTAGCTGTGGTCGGCGCGATGAAGCGGGTGCTGATTCTTGCCGCCGTGGGCGAAGCCGCGACTGGCGCGGCGTTGCTGATCGTTCCGTCGCTCGTTGGCCGGTTGCTGTTCGGTGAGGTGCTTGCCGGCGTCGCCATACCGGTGGCGCGCGTGACCGGCATCGCCCTGATCGCTCTCGGCGTCGCCTGCTTTCCGGGAGGCTCGCCACGAGTCGGCATGTTGCTCTACAGCGCGGCCGTCACGCTGTATCTCGCCTATCTGGGTTTCGCGGGCGGCCTTGGCGGAATACTGCTTTGGCCGGCGGTCGTCCTACACATGACCCTGTCGGTGCTCATGGCCCGGGCATCAACGGGCAACAAGGAGACGAAGACCTAGAGGGATGGAACGTGCCCGCGAACTGTTCCTCGGACTGGACCTTGATCTTGCCGGACCGGACGGCGGCCTTCATAGCCGCATGGTTGCGCTCCGTCTGGTCGGCGTAGGCCACGGCAAAACTGCCCATCGCTTCGTCGAATTTCTCGGTCTTGCCCAGGTAGCCGCTAATCGCGAGTGCTGATTCACGACCGCGATCCACTCTTCACGCGTGCCTTCCGAGCGACTCTCGAGCATTCGGGAGTGCATCCCGTAGGGCTTCCGAGCCGGAGTCCTAACCTGAACGCCTATGCCGAGCGCTTCGTCCGATCGATCAAGTCGGAATGCTTGGCGCAGGTGAATCCGATCGGAGAGGGCCATATGCGACGAGTCGTGCGCGAGTACGTCGAGCACTACCACGGCGAGCGCAATCACCAGGGTATTGGCAATCGGCTCATCCGCTCGTCGGTCGATGGCTCACGAAGATCAGGTTCGATCGAATGCCGAGAGAGACTTGGTGGGCTGCTTCGATACTACTGCCGAGCCGCGTAGAGCTCGGCCGAGTTTTGGCACATTACGGGGTGGTCGGTGCGGTACGAACCAGGGCCTCGTCGGCAGGCGGCCGGACCACGCTCATCATCGGAGACGTCTCGTCCCAGCGACTTCGCACGGGTGCTCGCCACGCCGTTCGCGAGCGAGAATCGTCCAGGCTCTCCGTGTCCGCGCCCATCCGAAGGAAGGGTTCATGACCCTCACGATGCCATACAGCTCTTCACGAAGACCCTCCACGACCTCGAAAACTCGACGCACATTGGGAGCGGCTGCGCGCGAGCGGCGCTCTTCCCGTCGCGACGAGCGGCGCGACCTTCTCCGAGCCGGGTTCGCGCGTCCCATAATCGGCGCATGCTCGAGCGATCGACGAAGGTTCAACCTCGCGAACTCGGGAGCGTTTTGCGTCAGTTGGGTCTTGCCACACTACGGGGGGCGCTTGAGAAGGCGCGACACTCGCCCGCTGGCACCGAGCGCGCGAATAGCACTTCCGGAGTCCATTTCACTTCGCCGAGCCACCCGTCACGCGGCGTTGTGTTCCGTCCAGATCAGCGAAAGTTATGCACCAAGTACTGCCTCAACGATCGACTCGACTGCGTCGAAGGGCGCACGCAGGACACCCTCGACGTGGAGCCGCTCGGCCATGAACCCCGGTGAGTTGTAACTCACCGATACCACTCCGTTCCCGTTCTCCCAGACCAGGACCTTGAGCGGAAGATCCAATGCCGCCAGTGGTGCCGCGAGCATCACCGCCGCGCCCTTGGTCGGGTTCCCAAACATCACGAGTTTCGAATCGGGCATCTGCACACCAACTCCTTTGGCCGTGCCGCTGTGATCGATGACCCTGAACAACGTAAAGCCCCGATCCGCGATGACGCGCGTCAGTCGTTCGACAGTCTCTGCGACGGACCTGCTGCTGAGCTTGGTGATGACAGAAGATTGCGCGCGTTCCAACATGAGGATTTCTTCCCTTCGTCAGGGATTTCGTTCGAACGAAGTAGCCAGATTTCCCGATCTGCTGTGTTATGCGACCCGCCTCAGCGGCCTCAAAGTCTGCGAAACGGCGGGGATTCAGTGGGTGGCCAGGTCTTGCGCCGAAGTCGCCGCAGAGCAGGACTAGGCGGATGTAGTGGAAGCCAGGAAGGAGCGGACCTCCGCCAGCGCAGGCGCAGCCGCCAGCCCGATACAAGACGATCTACAGGATCTCGTCGATCCGATGAATCGCTCCGTCCGGGCGAGCTTCGCCGACACCGACGGTGACGATGCGATTCAAGAACGAGTATTTCTCCGCCGCGGTTTCGAATCTCGGCAGCGTTCGAAAGTAATAGCTCGCGGGATCGACCACCTCTCCACGCCCGAGCGCGGCGATGACTTCGGGCGGGCCGTGGCGCACCCCCAGGAACCTCATGTCGATCAGCGCCTGATCGTCGGTCTCGAGCGTGATGCGCAGGTCGAGTTCCAGAACGCCGTCGGCGCGCAGCAGCAACCAATCGCCACCACCAGGCACGATCCTGCCGCGGAGCCGCGGGCCATCGAAGTCGCCCCCGATCACGGGAACGATCGTTCGAGTGCCATGAGGTACCGCGCCGATCTTCTGGGCAGGAGCCGCCGTGATTCGCACGGTCATCAGCGGTTGCGATTTCATGGCGGACTCTCCTGTTTGTTGAGCGAGCGGAGGACGATTGCCGGCGGGCGCGTCATCTAGACACCCAGTGAGTTTGCTCGTCGCGCCGATGACGACAGCCGTGGCCATTGCTTTCAGCACATCCCTTCGGTGGATTTGCACGGTGCTACCCCGACTCGACTGCGCCTTCTCTAGAGGATCTCGTCGATCGTGTAGATCGGGCCATCCGGCTGGCGATCGGCTGTCGAGACCGCAATCAACCGGTTCATGAACGCGTACTGCGGCGCGCTCGTTTCGAACCTCGGAGCCGTCCGAAAATAATATCGGGACGGATCGACCTTCTCGCCGCGCGCGAGCGCTGCCATCACTTCGGATGGGCCATGACGCAGGCCGAAGGATGTCATGTAGATCAAGGCGTCGTCGTCCGTCTCGAGTGTGATGCGCAAGTCGAGCTCGAGCGCGCCGTCGGACCGCAGGAGCGTCCAATCACCGCCCCCAAGGACTCTTCCGCGCAGCCGAGGGCCGTCGAAGGTGCCACTGACGATCGGCGCGATCGCACGTGACCCATGAGCCACGGCGCCGATACTCTGAAACGCGGACACGACGACCCGAAGCGTCATCAGCGGTCGTGAATTCACGGAGACACCTCGATCGTGAAGTAGCGAAACCGCGGACTGCGACAGCCTGCTCCTTGGGACAGGCGCGACCCCGCACCAAGAAGGACCGCGCTGGCGTCGACCAAGATGGCATTCACGGGCGAGTTCGGCGACGTGGCCGACACCTGATGTCGAACTGCAGAACCGGCCGTCGACTCGGCAGTCTCCGCGCTACACGTGGCGTCGATCGACGTCTCCTGTCACGTAGCTAGCGCTCAAATCCCATTCAGGAAATAGGCGCGTCCGGCCGCCTCGTCGATTGAGATCTCGACCAGGCTGGCTGTCGGGCAGCGAGTATTCGGCATTGTCGTCGGTCGCGCGCCGCAGGAGATGGACCCGACCGATCACGGCGCGGGGCGGCACGCGGGTAAGGAGTAGAGGTCGTGAAGGATCTCACCGCGATCGTCACGGGAGTAGCTCGGCTGAGTCTTGGCACAGTACGCCTTCCACCTCCTTCTCTAACACGCGCGTGCCGTGCTGCGCGAGGTGGAGCGCATACTGGTGGCCGACACCGCTTCGCGCGCCGGTGACTACTCGCTCTCTCTGCCTCGGTCAGGACTCTTCGCAGTGGGCCGATCGCCTGAGCGACGGCGCCTCCGCTGATGTTCGCCGTGAACTTCGCAAGCAGCGTCCGGCCGGCATCCGAATTCGTCGACGGGTCGACCAACCAGAGCTGATATTCCTGCCCAGGCTCGAGGCCGGCTGCGGCGATCTGCAGCAGATCGATCACTCCGAGCGAGTTCACCGCGATCGTCGCCCGCGCCTCGCTCTTGCCCTCGGGCGGCGGAACCATCGTTGGGTGAACCGCCTGGCCAGCGGCGCCGAGGGGCGCAAGGCCAGCCGTGCCGTCTCCGTCGCGACGGCGCCAGGCACGTACACGAGCGCCTGTGGAGTCTGACCGATGGGGATGGTGGCGATGATCTGGTTGGTGAGCGTGTCGATCGCCACGACGGCATCCCGCACCCGTACCGCGACGCCACACTCGCGAAGATCTGGCGCCGCGCCTGTCAGGAAGCGGGCGTGCCCTGCGTGTCGCCCTACGCGGCGTCGAAGCACACGATCTACAGCGAGCTCGCGCGCGCGGGGTGGGATCTGCTGGCGCTTCAGCGGATGGGCCGCCATCGCGATCCCAAGACGACGCTCGGCTATATCGAGGAGTTCGGGCCGTCGCGCGGCGAAACTCAGCGTGCGCGCGAAGAACTCGAGGAGCGACAGCGCAGAGAGGATCGCGTCGTGCCGTTCCGCAGAGAGCGCTGACCTCCGGCGCGTAGGTCAGCAACAAGCCAGCAACGAGATCTCGGCGCCGGAACCACTCGACAACGTTGGCAGTGAGTGGTCGGGGTGGTGGGATTCGAACCCACGACGCGGAACCCCCAAAGTTCCGGCTCTGGCCGCTGAGCTACACCCCGGTCGGAGTCGACGTCTGCCGAACCTATCAGAGGGGCGGGGCCCCGGGAAGCGAAGGCCGCGGCGTGATAGGCTGCGCGCAGTGAGCGCCAGCCACTCCCCAGCTCTCGATCGTCTGTCGGAGGGCCTGCGCCGTCGCCTGCCGGTGGGAGACGATCCGCGCTTCCTCGCGGCGTCGTGCGCCATCGGAGTGCTGACGGGAGGCGCGGCGATCCTCTTCGCCGAGCTGATCCGCCTGGTCCAGGGGATCGCGATCGACGTCCCCGACCTGGCCCTCTACCAGATCCCCACCCTGCCCGTCTGGCGCGTCCTCCTGGTTCCCGCAGCCGGCGGGCTGCTCGTCGGGCTCGTGACCCGCTACCTCGCCGCGGAGGCCCACGGCCACGGCGTCCCAGCTGTGATGGAGGCCGTGGCCCTGCGCGGCGGGCGCATCCGACGGCGGGTGGCCTTCGTGAAGTCCCTGGCCTCGGCGCTCACGATCGGGACGGGCGGCTCGGTCGGCCGGGAGGGGCCGATCGTGCAGATCGGAGCGAGCGTCGGGTCCGCCGTGGGCCAGAGCCTCGGCATGCCGGCCGACCGGCTGCGCACGCTCACCGCCGCGGGCGCCGCGGGCGGCATCGCAGCGGCCTTCAACGCACCGATCGCAGGCGCCTTCTTCGCGCTCGAGGTGATCGCCCGGAACTTCGCGCTCCCGACCTTCGGCCCCGTCGTCCTCTGCGCGGTCTTCGCGACGGCGGTCTCGCGCATCTACTTCGGTCCTGCGCCGGCCTTCCTGGTGCCGGAGTTCGGCGCCGGCGCGATGTGGGAGACGGCGCTCGCGGTGCTGCTCGGCCTCGGCTGCGGGCTCGTCTCGCTGTTCTTCATCACGGTGCTCGAGCGGCTCGAGCACGTGTGCGAGCGGATTCCCCTCCCGGCGGTGCTCAAGCCCGCGGTGGGCGGGCTCGGCGTCGGTGCGCTCATCCTGCTCTCGCCCGCGCTCTACGGCACCGGCTACGAGACGATGGACGCCACGCTGGGCGGAACGCTCACCTGGGAGCAGCTCGCGCTCCTCTTGCTGCTCAAGCCCTTCGCGACCTCCCTCACCCTCGCCTCCGGCGGATCGGGCGGCGTGTTCCTGCCTTCCCTCTACATCGGCGGGCTGGCCGGCGGACTCTTCGGCTACGGCGTGCTGCACTTCCTGCCGGCGGCCGGGACGTCTCCCGGCGCCTGGGCGCTGGTCGGGATGGCGGGCGTGCTCGCCGGCACGTCCTTCGCGCCGATCACGGCGATCATCCTCGCCTTCGAGCTGACCCACGACTACGCGCTGGTCCTGCCGATCATGGTCGCGAGCGCGGTCTCGACGCTGATCGCCCGCTCGGTGCGGCGCGACTCGATCTACACGCGCAAGCTCTCGGAGCGCGGCATCGACCTCGATCGGCGCGACGACCTCGCGCTGCGCGGCGTTCGCATCGCCGAGGTGATGCAGACGGAGCCGCCGGCGGTGAGCGTGAGCGCTCCGCTCGACGTGGTGCTCGCCCGCTTCCTCGACAGCGACCTCGGCGCGGTGTTCGTGACGGACGCCCACGGCCGCCTCGTGGGCCAGGTCTCGCTCCACGACGTGAAGACCGCCCTCACGGAGCAGGGCACCCTCGGCGGCATCGTCGTGGCGGGCGACGTCTCCGAGGCCGCGGCGTCCGCGCGACCCGACGACAACCTCGCCGCCGCGATCGATCGCATGTCCCACGAGAATCGCGAGGTGATCGGCGTCGTCGACGCCGAGGGTCGCCTCGCCGGCGCCCTCTCCCTGCGCAGCATCGCCGACGTCTTCGCGCGCGAGGCGCTGCGCGGCGAGTACGTCGGCATCCGCACGCACGACGGCGACGCGCTCGCGTCGAAGGAGGCGCTCCGGCTCGCGGGCGGCGTCGAGGTGCGTACGTTCCCCGTGCCGGAGTCCTTCGTCGGATCGTCGGTCCGCTCGCTCGAGGTGCGCTCGCGCTGGCGCGTGTCGGTGATCGCGCTGCGGCGCGACGGGATCGACGTCGGAGTCGACCCGGATCGGCCCTTCGAGCGGGGCGACGCGATCGTGGTGATGGGCGTCGACCGCGACCTCGCGCGCTTCGCCGACGGAACGCGCGGCGCCGCGGCGGCGCCTACAGCGCGAGCTTGATCGGCGAGAGGACCTTCTCCTCGAGCCAGCTCACGAGGTCGCGCAGCGACTCCGGCCGGATCTCGTGGCCCATCTCGTACTCGCGGTAGGCGAGGCTCACGCCGCGCGCGAGCAGGAGCTCCCGCGACTCCCGCCCGCGCTCGACGCCGATCATCTCGTCGCGCGTGCCGTGCTGCACCAGCACGGGGAAGCCCTCGTGCTCCGGCAGCCGCGGGATGGCGTCGGAGAGCGGACGCGGCAGCCAGGAGGAGATGGCCACGAGGCCCGCGAAGCGGCTCGGGTCGCGCAGCGCGAGGTCGTAGGCCATGACGCCGCCCTGGCTGAAGCCGAGCAGCACGACCTTCCGGCGGTCGACCGGGTAGTGCGTGAGGGCCTCGTCGAGGAACGCCTGCAGCGCGGCGACGCCCTTGCGGAACTCCATCGGGTCGAGCCCGCCGCCGCCCGAGAGCGGGAACCATCCATGGCCCGGCGGATAGCCGGGCGCGATCTCGAACGCGAGCGGGCCCTCGGGGCACAGCACGAGCGCCTGGCCGCCGTGGAAGAGCGGCGCCAGGCCGAGGAGGTCGTGCGCGTTGGCCCCCCAGCCGTGGAGCGCCACGATCGTCGGGAACGGGCCCGGGCCGGCGGGAACGTGTGCGGTGTGGAGCAGATCCATGGCCGCGCAGCATACGCGGAAGCGCTCTGCGGCGCTGCCGGGAGGCGCCCCGGCGTGCTATCTCCGCTGCTCCATGGCGACTTCTCCCGCCCCGAAGACGCTGTTCGACAAGGTCTGGGACGCCCACGCGGTGCGCGTCCTCCCGAGCGGCGAGACGCAGCTCTTCATCGGCCTGCACCTGATCCACGAGGTCACGAGCCCGCAGGCCTTCGCGATGCTCCGCGACATGGGCCTGCGCGTGCGCTTTCCCCAGCGCACCTTCGCGACCGTCGACCACATCATCCCGACCGACTCCCAGGCGCGTCCGTTCTCCGACGCGCTCGCCGAGGCGATGATGTCGGAGCTCGAGAAGAACTGCCGCGCGAACGGCATCCGCTTCTTCGATTCGGCGAGCGGGCACCAGGGAATCGTGCACGTGATCGGGCCCGAGCTCGGCCTCACGCAGCCGGGGCTCACGATCGCCTGCGGCGACAGCCACACCTCGACGCATGGTGCCTTCGGCGCCGTCGCCTTCGGCATCGGGACGAGCCAGGTGCGCGACGTGCTCGCGACCCAGTGCCTCGCCATGACGCGACCCAAGGTGCGGCGCATCGAGGTCGGCGGGAAGCTCGCGCCGGGCGTGTACGCGAAGGACGTGATCCTCGAGATCATCCGCCGGCTCGGCGTGAAGGGCGGGGTCGGCTTCGCCTACGAGTACGCCGGTCCGGTGCTCGAGGCGATGACCCTCGAAGAGCGCATGACGGTCTGCAACATGTCGATCGAGGGCGGCGCGCGCTGCGGCTACGTGAACCCCGACGAGACCACCTTCGCCTACCTGCGCGGGCGCGAGCTCGCGCCGCAGGGCCCGGCCTTCGACCGCGCCGTCGCGTGGTGGCGCGGCATGGCGAGCGATCCCGGCGCCGCCTACGCCGAGCGCGTCGCGCTCGACGGCGCCCGGATCGCGCCGACGGTGACCTTCGGCATCAATCCCGGCCAGAGCGTCGCGGTCGACGAGCGCATCCCGACGCTCCAGGACGTGCCGGACGACGAGCGGCCCGGGCTCGAGGAGGCGCTGGCCTACATGGAGCTGCGTCCCGGCCAGCCGATCGCGGGCACACCGATCGATGTCGCCTTCATCGGCTCCTGCACGAACGGGCGCATCTCCGACCTGCGCGAGGCGGCGCGCGTCGCCAAGGCGGGGCGCGTGGCGGCCGGGGTGAAGGCGCTCGTCGTGCCGGGCTCGCAGGCCGTGGCCCGCCAGGCCGAGGCTGAGGGACTCCCCGAGATCTTCCGTGCCGCGGGCTTCGACTGGCGCGAGCCCGGCTGCTCGATGTGCCTCGCGATGAATCCCGACAAGCTGATCGGCCGCCAGGTCTGCGCGTCGTCGAGCAACCGCAACTTCAAGGGGCGCCAGGGCTCCCCGACGGGCCGCACGCTGCTGATGTCCCCGGTGATGGTCGCCGCGGCGGCGATCCGCGGGCGCGTGGTCGACGCGCGGGAGATCCTCTGATGGCGCGCATCGAGCGCATCGCGGCCCGCGCCTGCGTCGTGCGCGGCGACGACATCGACACCGACCGCATCATCCCTGCGCGCTTCATGAAGGGCGTGACGTTCGAAGGCCTCGGCGAGCACGCGTTCGAGGACGACCGTGCCCAGGCGAAGGGCGATCATCCCTTCGACAAGGCGCAGCACCGGGGCGCGGCGATCCTCGTGGTCGGCCGCAACTTCGGATGCGGCTCGTCGCGCGAGCACGCGCCCCAGGCGCTGATGCGCGCGGGCTTCCGCGCCTTCGTCGGCGGCTCCTTCGCCGAGATCTTCTTCGGGAACTGCACCTCCCTCGGCCTGCCCTGCGTCACCCTCGCCGCCCCCGATCTCGCGAAGCTCATGGACGCGGTCGAGATCGATCCCGGACACGAGGTCGTGGTCGACCTCCTGGCGCAGACCGTGACGTCGCGCGCGGGCGTGATGCGCCTGCAGATGCCCGACGGCGCGCGCAAGACGCTCGTCGAGGGCACCTGGAACGCGACCGCCGTCCTGCTCGAGGCGGGCGACGCGATCGAGGCGACGGCGCGCCGCCTGCCCTACGTGAGCGCGTTCTCCGCCTGACTCATCCCTGTGTGATGGGGACGTGCCGCGGCTGCGTGCGCACGCGCTCGAGCCAGGCGCGGACGGCCGGGTAGCCCGCGAGATCGAATCCCCCTTCGTCCGCCACGTGCGTGTAGGCATAGAGCGCGACGTCCGCGATCGAGTAGCGCCCGCCCGCGAAGAACGGGCGCGTCGCGAGATGGCCTTCCATCACGCCGAGCGCGTCGTAGCCGAGCTTCTGCTTCTGGGGGAGCTGGCGGCGGCGCTCCTCGTCGAGGCCGAAGAGGTGGAGCCACGCCCGCGCCACGGCGACGTAGGGCTCGTGGCTGTACTGCTCGAAGAACATCCACTGCAGCGTCCGCGCGCGCTCGAGGCGTCCCTCGGGCAGGAAGGGCGTGCCCTCGGCCAGGTACCACAGGATCGCGTTCGACTCGGCGAGGAAGCTGCCGTCGTCGAGCTCGAGGGTCGGGATGCGACCGTTCGGGTTCTTCGCGAGGAAGGCGGGGGTCCGGCTCTCGCCCTTCGTGATGTCGAGCTCGATCCGCTCGAACGGGATCGCGAGCTGGTTCAGCAGCAGCCTCACCTTGTAGCCGTTTCCGGAGGAGAGGTAGTCGTAGAGCTTCATGCCCGAGACGGATACCGGCTCGGCTCCACGGCGACAAACCTCTCCGCCCGGCCGAGAAGCCGAGCGCGAAGCCGACGCTCGAAGGGCCTCGGACCGAAGCGTCAGCGGCCGGTGAACTTCGCGTCGCGCTTCTCGAGGAACGCGTCCATGCCCTCGGTGCGATCCGATGTCGCGAAGACCAGGCCGAACGCGGTCTGCTCGAGCGCGTGGGCGAGGCGCACGTCGGCGTCCTGGCCCTCCTGGATCACCCGCTTCGCCAACGCCACCGCGCTCGGACCCTTGCTCGCGATCGTCTCCGCCGCACGGATCGCGGCATCGAGCAGCTCCTCCGGCGCGAACACGCGATTGGCGAGGCCGATGCGCTGCGCGGTCTCCGCGTCGACGGGCTCGCCCGAAAGCGAGAGCTCCTTCGCCCACGCGACGCCGACGCGCCGCACGAGGCGGCTCGTGCCGCCGAAGCCCGGGATCAGCCCGAGGTTCACCTCCGGCTGGCCGAAGCGCGCCTTCGCGGACGCGTAGATCCAGTCGCAGGCGAGTGCGAGCTCGCAGCCGCCGCCGAGCGCGAAGCCGTTCACCGCGGCGATCGTGGGCACGGGCAGCGCCTCGAGCGCGGCCATCGCGCGGTGGCCGAGCTCGCTGAAGGCGCGCGCGCCGGCGGGATCGAGCGCTCGCATCTCGGCGATGTCCGCGCCCGCCGCGAAGGCGCGGCCCTCCCCGGTCAGCACGAGCGCGCGGAGCTCCGGGTCGCGCGCGAGCCCCTCGACGCACGCGAGGAGCGCCTCGAGGGTCGCCCGGTCGAGGGCGTTCAGCACCTTCGGGCGCGCGAGGGTCACGACGGCGACGGCGCCCCCCCGCCGCTCGAGCCGGATCGGATCGCTCATGGCATCACCTCACGGGGCGAAGGGGTTGCGGATCTCGGGCACGCCGGCGAGGGCGGTCTGGAAGAAGAGCACGCGCTGGAGCCGCGCCTCGGCGGCGTCCTGCGCGCAGTAGTGTCCTTCGAACCGGCTCTGTGTCGGGAGGGCGAGGCAGCCCGGCGTCGGTGGGATCCCGATCACTCCGTCGGGCACGAACTGGAAGAAGCCCGCCGTGGTCTGCGCGTCGATGTTCCCGACGATCGGCGCCGCCTGGCTCTGCAGGAACGGCACCGCCTTCTGCACCGGCTCGAGCTGCGGGATCGGACCGAGCGCGTAGGCCAGGGACTCGGTCGCGTGGTTCGGCACGAGCGAGTCGGTGAGGCCTTCGGTCAGGAGCACGCTCGCGCGTCGCGTCCCGCCGTCGATCGGGCGTGGGCTCCGGTAGAGGAACGGTGCGTGGTTGTGGTTGTCCTGCACGTCGAAGATCGTCTGGAAGAGCGCGAGGCCGACCCAGATGTCGGTCGGGCTCAGGTCGGGGAAGATGGTCGGGAGCGTCTGCAGGAACGCCGCGGCCTGCTGGTGCACGAGCACCTCGGCGAGGCGCGCTCCACCCACGACGAGGGCCGCGGCGCGGATCTCCGGCGCGTAGGGCAGGAAGCCCGGCCCGTTGTTCGCGCCCTCGCTGATCCCCACGTAGGTGCGCGGCGCGCCCGGGTCGAGATCGGGGATGCCGTCCGGCGCGCCGATCGGCACGACGTCGCGCAGGGCCGGATCGGCGGCGATGGTCTCGAGCACGCGCAGGAAGGCAATCTGCTCGGCGTGCGTCTCTACCCAGTAATCGGGGAGCCGGTCGTTGCCGATCAGGTTCAGCACGATGTTCACGACCTGCGCGGTGATGCGCGCGGTGGCGTCGCCCGTGCTCGGCGGTGCCACGTCGCGATTCAAGACGTCGGTGAAGCCCATCACCGCGAACCCCACGGCGCACAGGTAGGCGCGCGCCTCGGAGATCACCTCGTCCTGGCTCCCGGGATTCCCGTGCTGGTACATCGTCACGGGCACGGGTCCGGCGAGCGCCGCCTTCGGGATCGCCAGCGTGAAGTCGAGGGGACGCGTGCGCACGCGCACCGGTCGGCCCGAGACGTCGCGCTGCAGGTTCACGCCGTTCGACCGGTAGTCCGGGGCGTCGAAGGTGCCGCGCACGATCGCGGCGATCGACGACGTGGGCGAGGAGTCTGGCGACACGCTCACGATCGTGACGGCGGGCGCCGGGTTGCGGTGGAACACGTCGTCGCGGATCGAGAGGAGGTCGTCCGGGATCGCGTCGGTGCTGCGGATCGTCATGCGCAGCGCAAGGGCGACGTCGTCGCGCGGGATCGGCGGCAGCGCCGCCGCGCCGACGGCGTCGAGCACCTCGTCGGCGAGCGCTCGCGCGCGCGCCACCGCGGCGGGCTCCCCCGGCGCCGGCGCAGCGAGGGCGTCGGCGAAGAATCCCGAGGGCTCGAAGGGCCGCGTGGCGTCGACCTGCGCCCGCTTCGTCACCACCAGGCCGTAGCGACCGCGCGGCGTGAGCGGGATCGAGGGAAAGAGGAGGAGCGAGTGCGACGATCGCCCGGCGGAGGTCGTGTCGTTGCGCACCTCCGTCCGGAACGGCACGCGGTGGCCGTAGGTCGGGCTCGCGGGGTCGAGGTCGAAGAGCCCGATCGTCGCGAGCGGATCGAGCGAGTCCGCCGGCGTGAGCGGCAGAGACATCACGTCCGGCGCGTCCGAGAGCTCGAGCACGAAGGGCGCGATCGGGCTCCAGCCGTCGAGCGCCTGCGTGTCCGGCAGGAGCGACGAGAAGACCTCCCGCACGTCCGTCTCGCGCTGGGGAACGGGCACGACGAGCCGAAGGCCCGTCGGCTTCGCGGCGTCGGCGGTCGTCCAGAAGTCGTCGGGGAAGGGATGCGTGGCCCCGGCGTCGGTCCTGTCGTAGGCCACCCTCGCGGGCGCGCCCGCGGCGGCGGTACGGAAGAGGATCCCCTCTTCGCCCGACGGCCCGAACCAGCGCAGGACGCAGAGCGCGGCCGCGGGGAGCTCGCCCACCGGGTTCACCACGAGCTCCGACGGGGAGAGCAGATGCAGGACGATCGATTGCGAGACGCCGGGCCCGCCGTCGTCGCAGCCGAGCGAGAAGTAGGCCTGCGCCCCGATCGCCACGGCCGACGCGAAGCGGAGGCGGAGCCAGGCCGTGCGGGGCACGTCCCGCGCGGAGCTCGCCGGCGTGCTGGAGACGAGGGCCGGAGCGCGCACCGGCGTCGCGAAGCTGCGCGCGTCGGTGTAGGTCTGGAGCGCCCCGCCGCGCGCGAACGACGCCGAGACCTCGAGCCGATGGCTCGATCCGGGCGACCCCGCTGCGACCGCGCCCGCGGCGCCCGTCGCGGTGCGCGCGAAGCTCCCGGACACCGGCTGCCCGTCGAGCGTGACCGAGAGCGACCCGGCGGCGTAGTCGGGAGCAAGGTAGATCGAAACCTGCGCGTCGAGGCCGGCGTCGAAGTCGACGCGCGCGATCGCCACGGGCTTCGAGGGCTGGTTGCAGGCCGCGACACCGAGCAGGAGCAGCGAGACGACGACGGCGTGCATGCTGGAGAGGCGGCCCCGCGTCCGGGGGCCGAGGCGGGGCCGAGGGGGCTCGGTACGGCGCGGTGTCGTCCGGGTACCCATGAGCCACGTCCCCCGCGGAGCGCGCGTCGACGGCTCGCGCCCGTGCGCGACGACCCCCGGCCGCTCGCCGGTCTCGCGGCTCCGCGTGGCCGGCGGCGCAGCCAGTCGATCCTACCACAGCCCTCCGGGCGTCCGTGTTATCGTGCACGCACCGGAGCCCCACCTGCAGCTCGAAGGAGAAGTCTGCGATGGCGCTCGATGGAACGGCCTCTCGGATGCATGGTGAACGCGTCGGACGGGCGCTGCGGCGGGCCCTGACGCGCACGGCTTCGACTCTCAGCGCGGCGGCGGCGATCGCGGTCCTGGCCGGCGTGGCCTTCGCGTTCTCCGGCATCACGGCGCCGTTCACCGGCTTCAAGATCTTCGGCGCCGCCCTGCCCGCCTCGCTCCTCGTGATCGCCCTCGGGCTCCTGGGGATCGTGGTGTCACGCGGCCACGACGCCGCGGAGGACCGCGCGCGCGCGCGCAACGCGCTGCTCCGCGCGGCGGCGGTCCTCGCGATCTTCGTGCTCGCGCTGGTCCCGGGCTGGGGCCTGCCGCGGATCAACGACATCACCACCGACCCGGCCGATCCTCCGGTCTTCGAGGCCGCGTCGCGGGATCCGGCCAACGTCGGGCGCGACCTCTCCTACCGGCCGGGCTTCGCCGAGCAGCAGCGCGCGGGCTACCCCGACCTCGCGCCGATCGTCGTCGCCGGCGCCCCCGCCGCCGTCTTCGCGCGCGCCCAGGACGAGGCCGTGAAGCTCGGCTGGAAGATCGTCGCATCGAAGCCCGAGGCGACCACGTTCGAGGCCAGCCAGACCTCGCGTCTCTTCCACTTCGTGGACGACGTCGTGGTGCGCGTGCGCCCCGATCCGACCGACGCCGCGAAGAGTCGCGTCGACGTGCGATCGAAGTCCCGCGACGGCGTCGGCGACATGGGAGTGAACGCGCGGCGGATCCGGGAGTTCGCCCGGGCGATGGGCGGCGCCTGACGCCGGCCTCGCCTCCGCCGCGCGACGACGGAGGGAACGAAGTGGCGAGAGCGCAATGGAGCATCGAGGGCCCCGAGTTCGTGAACTGCAACTGCGACTACGGGTGCCCGTGCCAGTTCAACGCGCTCCCCAGCCACGGCAGCTGTCGGGCGATCTCGGCGATGCAGATCGAGCGCGGACACTACGAGGACGTGCGGCTCGACGGCCTCCGCTGGGCGCTCACGTACGAATGGCCCGGCCCGATCCACCTGGGAAACGGCACGGGCCAGCACTTCGTCGACGAGCGCGCGGACGCCGCCCAGCGACGGGCGCTCGGCAGGATCCTCGCCGGCGAGGACACCGCTCCCGGTGCGACGTTCCTCCAGGTCTTCTCCACCACGCTCGCACGCGTGCTGCCGACGCAGTACGTGCCGATCGAGTTCGCCTTCGACCTCGAGCGGCGGACGGCGCGCGTGGCGATCCCCGATGTGCTCGAGGCGCAGGGCGCTCCGATCCGCAATCCGCTGTCGGGCGCCGAGCACCGCGTGCGGGTGGAGATGCCGGACGGCTTCGAGTACGCCTGGGCCGAGTACGGCAGCGGCACGACCCGCGCCCGAGGCGCCGTCGCCCTCGACCTGCAGGACAGCCACGCCTCCTTCGCCCGGCTCCACCTCACGCAGGACGGTGTCGTGCGCTCGTGAGCGAGCCCGCCGCCCGCCCGTCCCCGATCCAGCGCGCGCTCTCGAGCGAGCGGGGGCTCGTCGTGGCGGCCCTCGCGGGCCTGACGCTCCTCTCCTGGCTCTACCTCCTCTCGCTGGCGGCCGACATGCGCGCGATGCCCGCGGCGGCGTGCGAGGCCATGGGCATGGGCCGCGCCACGGCGCTCTCCGCGCGCGAGGTCGGCCTCGAGCTCGCGATGTGGAGCGTGATGATGGTCGGCATGATGCTGCCGAGCGCGGCGCCGACGATCCTGCTCGTGACGTCGCTCCAACGCCGGGCGCTGCCGCGCGCCGCGGCGCTGCGCGCGACGGGCGCCTTCGCGCTGGGCTACGTGCTCGTCTGGTGCGGCTTCAGCGTGCTCGCGACCGTCGCCGAGCTCGGCCTCCAGCGGGCCGCGCTCCTGTCACCGATGGGAGTCAGCGCGAGCCCCTGGCTCGCGGGCGGGCTCCTGGTCGCGGCGGGGCTGCATCAGGCCACTCCGTGGAAGCGACGCTGCCTCGTGCAATGCCGCGCGCCGGTCGGGTTCGTCACGCGACACTGGCGGCCCGGCGCTGCCGGCGCCCTGCGCATGGGCGTCGTGAACGGCGCCCTCTGCCTCGGCTGCTGTGCCGCCCTGATGGCGCTGCTGTTCGTCGGGGGCGTGATGAACCTGCTCTGGATCGCGGCCCTGACCGCCTTCGTCGCCGTCGAGAAGCTCGCGCCCCAGGGCGCGCGCGTCGCGCGCCTCGCGGCGCCTGCGCTCGTGCTCGCGGGAGTCGCGCTCTGGATGCGCGCGGAGCTCGTCGCGGCGCGCGCCGGCTAGACGGGGAGGCCGAGGGCGCGGAGCGCCGCGTCGCGGGCCCAGCGGTAGTCGGCCTTCCCGCTCGGCGAGCGGGTGATCTCCCCGACGAAGACGAAGGCGCGGGGCACCTTGTATGCGGCCAGGTGGAGGCCCGCCTCGCGGCGCAGCTCCTCCTCGCCCGCCGCGGCGCCGTCGCGCAGCCGCACGATCGCCGTCACCTGCTGACCGAAGCGCTCGTGGGGCGTGCCGACCACCACCGCGTCGTACACCGCGGGGTGATGCTTCAACGCGTGCTCCACCTCCTCTGCGAAGACCTTCTCGCCCCCCGTGTTGATGCAGACCGAGTCGCGGCCGAGGAGATGCATCGTGCCGTCGGCGTCGACCGTCGCGCGGTCGCCGGGCACCGAGTAGCGGCGGCCCGCGATCACCGGGAAGGTGCGGGCCGTCTTCTCGGGGTCGCGGTAGTAGCCGAGGGGGACGATCCCCTGCTTCGCGAGCCAGCCGCGCTCGCCGGTGCCGGGCGGAAGCACGCCCGAGAGGTCCTCCCTCAGCACGAGGCTGCCCGGCGCGATCTGGAAGTCGCCCGTGCTCGGCCGCTCGCCGCCGCCACTCATCTGCGACGCCTGGGCGCCGCTCTCGGAGGAGCCGAGGGCGTCGAGGATGCGCAGCCCCGGCACGCGCTCGAGGAGCTCGCGCTTCCGCGCCGCCGTGAGGATCGCGCCGCCCGACGTCACGAGCTGGAGCGCCGACAGGTCGTAGGACTTCCGATCGAGCTGGTCGAGGAGCGGCCGCGCGAAGGCGTCGCCGACGATCGTGAGGGCGTTCACGCGCTCGCGCTCGACGGTGCTCCAGATGTCGTCGGGATCGAGCCGCCGCGGATCGCGCTGCACGATCACCGCGCCTCCCGCGTGCCAGAAGGTGAACGCCGCCCAGTGCGCCGCGCCGTGCATGAAGGGCGGCGCCGGCAGCACGCGCGGACCCCCCGCCTTCGCGCGCTCGGCCACCTCCGAGGCGCCCTCCTTCGGCTGCAGCCCGCCCAGGGCCGCTCGATAGATGTCCTCCTGCCGCCACAGCACGCCCTTCGGCATGCCCGTCGTGCCGCCGGTGTAGAGGATGTAGAGATCGTCGGGCGAGAGGTCCTCCGGCGGCGGATCGGGAGCCGCCGCCGCGAGGGCCGCCTCGTAGTCGAGCGCGCCCGGAAGGAGGGGCGCGGCGGACTCGTCGGCCACCTGCAGCAGGAGCCGGAGCCCCGGAAGCTTCGACCGGATCGCCGCGATGCGCTCGGCGAAGCAGGCGTGGTACACGACGGCCTTCGCCTCGGCGTTGTCGAGGAGATAGACGAGCTCCTCCTCGACGTAGCGGTAGTTCACGTTGAAGGGCGCGGTGCGGGACTTGTAGGCACCGAGCATGCCCTCGAGATACTCGTTGCCGTTGTACAGGTAGAGCGCCACGTGGTCCTGGCCCGACTCGAAGCCGCGAAGCCCGCTCCGCTCGCGGTGGCAGCCGAGGCCGTGGGCGCGGAGCACGGACGCGAGCCTGCGCGTGCGGTCCGCGACCTGCTTCCAGGTGAAGCGTCGATCGCCGAAGACCAGGCACTCGCGCTCGGGGATCGCCGCGGCGATCGCCTCCTGGATCACGCCGAGGTTCAGGGAGTCGTTCGCGGGCGGCATGCTCTCGGCCTCCGGTACGCGGGACGGGATCGGGTCGCCGAGGCTCGCGCGGGCGCTAGCCCGCCGCAAGCGTCCCGCGGCGCCACGAACCGAGGCGGGTCAGGGCGGCGACGGCGTGGAGGGTCGCCGCGACCTCGGGCGGGCCGCCCGGTCGAGACGGGAATCCGCCCCCCTCGTCCTGGGAAGCGAGGAGTGCCTCCAGCACCTCGCGCCCGGAGAGGCGCGCCCCGGGGAGCGACGTCGCCTCGCACAGCACGAACGCGCGGGCCGTGTGGAGCGCGTCGATCGCTCCGCTGCGGAAGCCGCGCTCGAGCTCGCGCCCGCACCACTGGAGCACCTCGTCGCCGAGCTCGTGGTCGACGTTCGCGAAGAAGTGGAGGAGCGACGCGATCGCGTGCCAGGAGCCGCTCTGCACGAGGTCGGGCGACCAGCGCGCGGCGAGCCAGGCGCCGGCGACGTCCGTCGTCTCGAGGGCCGCACCCGTCAGGCCCAGGAAGCCGCCGAGCAGCGCCGTGAGGAACAAGGCGTCGGCGTGGCCCTCGAGGCCGAGCGGGAGGAGCGGTCCGGCGTCGGCCTGGGCGCCGCCCGCGCACCAGGACCCGTCCGCGCGCTGGAGCCGCTCGACCGCCTTCGAGCACTCGGCGGCGAGCGCACCGCGGAGCAGCCGGAGCTCCGACAGCGCCTCGAAGAGCTCCGCCGCGGCCTCGGGGTCCGCCGACGCCGCCTCCCGGCGCGACGACAGCGCCTGCTCCGCGTCGCGCGGCGGCCGCAGTCCGAGGAGCGCGTCGACCCGGATCCGATCGGCCGCGTCGCCGCTCCGCGCGACGAATGCGCGGGCGCGCCGGAGCGCCTCCTCGAGGGCGTGCTCGGCGTCAGCCATCGAGGCGCAGCAGGAGGCCGTGCAGGTACGCGCCCTCGGGATGATCGAGGGCGATCGGATGGTCCACGGGCGCGCCGAGCTCCCGGAGCACGACCGCGGGACGCGCGGCGTCGAGGCTCGCGCCGAACGCGATCTGCCGCAGGAGCCGGGCATCGATCGGGGCGGAGCAGCTGAAGAGCAGCACGTGGGCGCCCGGCGCCCCCCGCCGCATCGCGTGGAGGAAGAGATCCTTGTACGCCCGCGCCGCGCGCTCGACGTCGCCCTGCCGCTTCGCGAGGGGCGGCGGGTCGGCGATCACGAGATCGTAGGTCGCGCTCTCTTCGCGCAGGAAGCGGTGGGCATCGGCCTCCACGAGCCGCACCGAGAGCGCGGGCGCGTTGCGCGCCAGGTTCTCGCGCGCGAGGCCGAGCGCCTCGGTTGCGGAGTCGACGGCCGTGACGCTCGCCGCGCCTCCGACCGCCGCGGCCACGGCGAAGCCGCCGGTGTAGGCGTGGAGGTCGAGCACGCTCCTTCCCCGCGCGAGCGTCTGCAGGAGCGCGCGTGTGTCGCGCTGGTCGAGGTAGAACCCCGTCTTCTGCCCGTGGACGACGTCGACGAGGTAGCGCCGTGCGCCCTCTCGGATCTCGACGCGCTCGGGCGGCGGCTCGCCCCAGAGCGGGCCCTGGCGCACGGCGAGCCCCTCGCGACGCGCCGCGGTGGCGTCGGCGCGCTCGAAGCCGTGGACGGCGCCGCTCGCCTCGCGCAGCGCCTCCGCGACGAGCGCGCGGCGCAGGTGCATGCCGGCGGAGGCGAGCTTCGCGACGACCACCGGGCCGTAGCGGTCGACGACGAGGCCGGGGAGCCCGTCGCCCTCGGCGTTCACCAGCCGAACCGCGTCGGTGTCGGAGAGCAGCGGGTCGCCCGCCCGGCGCGCGACGGCGGCGCGGATGCGCTCGGCGACGAGGCCGTCGCCGGGCTCGTCCTTTCCGAAGCGCAGGAGCCGCACGCGGATCTGGGACGCGGGCGACCAGTGCCCGAAGCCGAGCGTCTCGCCCTCCGCCGAGAGCACGCGGACCCACGCCCCGGCCTCGCCGTCGCCCGACGTGCGCGCGACGGCGCCGGAGAGGACCCAGGGATGGCGCCGCCGCACCGAGCGGTCGCGGCCGGGATGGAGGACGAGGTCGAGCATGGAGCGAGCGTAGCGGGGAGCGTCGGGAACGGCCGGATCGAGCGTCCTGGCCGCGTCCCGGTGCGAGGCGCGTCAACGCGCGTTGCGGCGGGCGTCGTTCCCGAGGTCGGCCCACAGGCCGCGTCGCGCGCGGCGCGCCTCCGTCTCGGCGCGCTTGAACTCCGCGCGGTAGGCGAACGGGAAGCGCGTGTAGGCGAAGCCGTATCCCTCGCGCACGATCGCGAGGTTCAGGAACTCGCCGTCGGGCAGGAAGACGTAGGCGAGGGTGCGGCCGTAGCGATCCTCGCGCGGGCCGGGCTCGAACTCGAGGCGTACCGCGCGACCGACGGTGCGATCGCGCGTGAAGCGGGCGGCGGCGGCGGCGAAGTCGCGCACGCGCGCGTTCGGGTGGTGGATCTCCGGCGTGTCGACGCCGATCAGGCGCACGCGCTCTCCGCCCTCGAGGACGATCGTGTCGCCGTCGCTCGCGCGCACGACGCGGCGTTCCTCGGCGTCGACCGCGGCGCCCGTCGGCGGCGTCGAGGGGCGCTCCGCCCGGGCCGGGAGGCCCATCGTCGCGAGCGCGACCAGCGCGAGCGCGGCGGCGAGCGCGGGCCTGGCGGCGCGAGGCGGAGGTCGCACGGGAGGAACGGGTAGCGCCCGGCGCGGTGGGCGTCGCGTGCTACCCACTCGGCGATGAGCCTGCCTCCCGACGACTCGCGCCCGACGAACCGCCTCGCCGGCGAGACCAGCGCCTACCTCCGCCAGCACATGCGGAACCCCGTGGACTGGTTTCCGTGGGGCGAGGAAGCCCGCGCGCGTGCGCGCGCCGAGGGCAAGCCCCTCCTCGTCTCGATCGGCTACAGCGCCTGCCACTGGTGCCACGTGATGGAGCGTGAGTCCTTCGAGAACGAGGAGACGGCGGCGCTCATGAACCGCCTGTTCGTGAGCGTGAAGGTCGACCGCGAGGAGCGGCCCGACGTCGACCAGATCTACATGGACGCGGTGGTGCGTCTGTCGGGCGGCGGCGGATGGCCCCTCACCGCCTTCTGCCTGCCCGACGGCCGACCCTTCTACCTCGGCACGTACTACCCGCCGGAGCCGATGCACGGCCGCCCGTCCTTCCGCCAGGTGCTCGAGGCCGTGCATCGCGCCTTCACCACGCAGCGCGACGAGCTCGAGGCGAGCGCGCGCTCGATCGTCGAGGCGATCTCGCGCAGGCCCGGCGGGGTCGCGAACGCGCTCCCCGGCACGGAGACGCTCGCCGCCGCTGCGCGCGACCTGCTCGCGAAGGCCGACGCGAAGAACGGGGGCTTCGGCGGCGCGCCGAAGTTCCCGACGCCGACGAACCTCGACCTGCTGCTGCTTGCGTCGGACGTGCTGCCCGAGAGCGAGGCCCGTGCGGCGCGGGACTTCGTCTCGTTCACGTGTCGCGAGATGGCGCGTCGCGGTCTCTTCGACCAGCTCGGCGGCGGATTCCATCGCTACTGCGTCGACGAGGAGTGGACGATCCCCCACTTCGAGAAGATGCTCTACGACCAGGGACAGCTCCTGCGGACCTACGCCGAAGCGTGGCGCCGGAGCGGAGACGACGAGCTCGTCTGGCCCATCCAGGAGACGGCGGCCTACCTGCGACGCGAGATGACCGCGCCGGAGGGCGGCCTCTACGCGAGCCAGGACGCCGACAGCGAGGGCGAGGAGGGCCGCTTCTTCGTGTGGCGGCCGGCGCAGATCGAGGCCGTGCTCGGCCCCGAGCGGGCGCGGGCGTTCTGCACGGCGTACGCGGTGACGGAGGCCGGGAACTTCGAGCACGGCACGACGCATCTCCAGGACGTGGCGCGCCGGCCGCGGACCGAGCTCGCCGCCGAGCGGGCGGCGCTGCTCGCGGCGCGCGCCCGGCGCGTCGCCCCCGCGACCGACACGAAGCGCGTCGCGGCCTGGAACGCCCTCGCGGCCTCGGGCCTGGCGCGCGCGGCCACCGCCCTCGGCGACGCGGCGCTCCTGCGCGACGCGCGCGCGGCCGCGGACTTCGTGCTCGAGCGCATGCGCGACTCCGACGGCCGGCTGCTGCGCGTCTTCGCGGAGGGGCGCGCGCGCGTGCCCGCGTTCCTCGACGACGTCGCCGCCCTGCTCGAAGCCTGCCTCGACCTCCACCGCGCGGGCGCGGGCGATCGATACCTCGTCGCCGCCCTCGCGCTCGCGCGGGACGTCGCGACGCGCTTCTACGAGGAGGCCGACGGCGACCTCTTCCTCACCCCGTCGGACGGCGAAGAGCTCGCCCTGCGGCCCCGCTCCGACCACGACGGCGCGACGCCGCACTCTCCGGGCCTCGCCGTCGTCGGCCTCCTCCGCGCGGCGACGCTCTCGGGTGACGCGGGGCTCCGTCGCGTGGCAGAGCGCGTGATCCGCAGCCACGCCTTCGTGCTCGAGCGCCTGCCGGCGGCGTACCCGACCCTCGTCCGCGCCGCGCATCTGGCCGAGCGCGGAATCGACGTCGCCGTGATCGTCGGCGCGCCCGAGGACGCCGCGACCCGAGGCCTCGTGGCCCGGGCGCGGACGGCCCTCGGCCCGGAGTCGGCGGTGATCGAGCTCGCGCCGGGCGCGCCGGCGCCCGACGGCGTCGATCCGGCATGGCTCGCGGGCCGCACGCCCGTCGAGGGCCGCCCGACGGCCTGGCTCTGCCGCGGCGTGACCTGCACCCTTCCCCTCCACGACCCCGACGCCCTCGCCCGGGCGGCGCGGGAGACGAGGAGCGACGCATGACCGAGCACAACCCCGGCCATCGGCAGAAGCTCCGCAGCGGCCACGACGACCATCTCGAGGCCCTGACGCCCCTCGACGTCGGCGCCCTCGGCAGCGTCGACGGCCTCCTCCGCGCGATGTCGCGCACGGCATTCGGCGGCCGGCGCCTCGGCGAGGCCGCGGACGTGCTCGAGGCGATGGTGCGCGACGAGCGCTGCCTCAAGGTCGTGACGGTCGCCGGCGCGATGACGATCGCGAAGCAGGGCCTCGTCCTGTGCGAGATGATCGATCGCGGCTGGGTGCAGGCGGTGGTCGCGACCGGAGCGCTCATGACCCACGGCTTCGTCGAGGGCGCGGGCATGACGCACTTCAAGCACCGCCGCGGCATGGACGACACCGAGCTCTTCGACAAGGGCTACAACCGCGTCTACGACACGCTCGAGCTCGAGCAGAACCTCGACGACGCCGAGAAGATCGTGAGCGAGACGCTCGACGGGATCCCGGAGTCGACGACGCTGTGCAGCTACGTCATCACCGAGGCCCTGGGCGGCTACCTCGCGCGGAACGTGCCCGGTCGGGCCGTGCTGAAGAGCGCGGTCGCGCGGGGCGTGCCGGTCTACGTCCCGGCCTTCACCGACTCCGAGCTCGGCCTCGACGTGGCCGTCTACAACCGCCGCCGGGCGATGCAGGGAAAGGCACGCCGGCCCTTCGATCCCTTCCTCGACCTCGAGGCCTACACCGATCAGATCCGCGCCGCGGAGCGCATCGGCATCTTCACGATCGGCGGCGGTGTGCCGCGGAACTGGGCGCAGCAGGTGGGCCCGTACCTCGACATCTCCCAGAAGCGCCTCGGCGTGGAGGAGCCGTTCCGCCGCTTCCACTACGGCGTGCGGATCTGCCCCGAGCCCGACCACTGGGGCGGGCTCTCGGGCTGCACGTACTCCGAGGGCGTGTCGTGGGGCAAGTTCGTGCCCGAGTCCGAGGGCGGACGCTTCGCCGAGGTGATGGTCGACGCGACGATCGGCTGGCCCCTCGTGGTGCGGGCCGTGATCGAGCGGATGGGGCGCGGATAGAAGCCGGTGACGGTGCTCGATTTCGCGGCGCTGGTCGCCCTCGGCTCGCTCGGGGCGGGCTTCCTCGGCTCGCTCACGGGCCTCGGCGGCGGGATCGTCGTGATCCCGATGCTGACCCTCGGCTTCGGCGTGGACATCCGCTACGCGGCGGGCGCCGCCCTCGTGTCGGTGATCGCCACGTCCTGCGGCGCCGCCTCGGCGTACGTGCGCGAGGGCTACAGCAACCTGCGGATCGGCATGCTGCTCGAGATCGCGACCACCGCAGGCGCGGTGGCCGGGGCCGCGATCGCGTCGCGCGTTCCGACCGCGGCGCTCTCGGTCGTGTTCGGAGTGGTGCTCCTCGTCTCCGCGGCCCTCGGGATGCGCCACGCAGCCGATCCCTCCGGCGACGATCCGCCGGACCCGCTCGCACGGAGGCTCCGGCTCGACGGGACGCTGCCGACGCCCGACGGCCCGCGGCCGTATCACGCGCATCGCGTGCCGGCGGCCTTCGCGATCATGGGCGTCGCCGGCGGACTCTCCGGGCTGCTCGGGATCGGCTCCGGCGCGTTCAAGGTGCTCGCGCTCGATCGCGCGATGCGCCTCCCGTTCAAGGTCTCGACGACCACCAGCAACTTCATGATCGGCGTCACGGCGGCGGCGAGCGCCGGGGTCTACCTGCACCGCGGCTACGTCGACCCCGCCCTCGCGATGCCCGTCATGCTCGGCGTGCTGGCCGGCTCGCTCGCGGGCGCTCGCCTGCTCCCGCACCTCGCGAGCCGACGCCTGCGCCTCCTGTTCACGGCGGTGCTGCTGGCCCTCGGCGCGCAGATGGTCGCGCGGGGCCTGGGCATCCGGGTCTAGCCGTGGCCGGGCGACACGCGACGCGCGATCGCGAGGCGGAGCGCACGATCGGCACGATGCTGCGCGTCGGGCTCCTGGTCGCGGCGGCGTTCGTCCTCGTCGGCGGCGCCGTGTTCCTGCTCCGACACGGCGGCGCGACGGCGGACTACCGCGTCTTCCGCGGCGAGCCCGCGGACCTGACGCAGTTCCGCGGCATCCTCGACGACGCGCTCGCGCTGCGCGGCGCGGGGCTGATCCAGCTCGGGATCCTCGTGCTGCTCGGCACTCCGGTCGCCCGCGTCGCGTTCTCGGTGCTCGTGTTCCTCGAGGAGCGGGACTCGCTCTACGTGTGCGTGACGCTCTGCGTGCTCGGCATCCTGCTCGCGAGCCTGCTCGGGCTGGCCCGCTAGGCCCCCAGCTCGAGCTCCTCGGGACCCTCCCAGGTTCCGCTTCGCCACGAGAGCACGTAGCCGCCACAGTTCCGCGTCGGCTGCGGCGCCGCCCGGTAGTGCCCCGCGGCATGTCCGCGCAGCGCGGCCATCACGGCGCCGTGCGATACCACGACGATCTCCTGGCCGAGGTGGGCCTTCGCGAGGGCGTCGAGGGCGGCGCCCGCGCGACGCGCCACCTCGAGCAGCGTCTCGCCTCCCGGCGGCCGGTGCTCCCAGCGGCCGATGCCCTGGGCCGAGGGATCCCCCGCGTAGTCGCCGTACGAGCGGCCGCGAAGCTCGCCGAAGTCCTGCTCGCGCAGGTCCTCGACGACCACCGGGTCGAGGCCGAGGAGCCCGCCGAGGTGGCGCGCCGTCTCGAGGGCGCGCACGAAGGGGCTCGTGTAGAGGGCCACCGGATCGAAGCGGGCGCGCACCGCACGTCCCACGGCGATCGCCTCGCCGCGGCCGCGCGCGGTCAGGGGCTCGAACGGCCCCACCGTGAAGCGTCGCTCCGCGTTGGCGACGCTCTCGCCGTGGCGGATCAGGACGATGCGCGCCATCCGGGCAGGATCGCCTGGGCCCGGGCCCGTCGCCAGCGCGCCGCTCAGCCGACGCGATCCTCCGCGAGCGGCGTGAAGGCCGCGCCGTGGCCCGCTCCTTCACCCGTCTCGAGCGCGCGGATCTCGAGCCGCTCGACCAGGAAGTCGACGAAGGCGCGCACCTTCGGAGAGAGCGCGCGGCCGCCCGGGAAGAGGGCGTGGATCTCCGGCTCGTCGCGCCGCCAGCCCGGGAGCAGGCGACGCAGGCGCCCCGCCTCGAGGTCCGCGTGGCACAGGAAGTCCGGGAGCCACGCCACGCCCGTTCCCGCCAGGGCGGCGACCCGCAGCACCGACGCGTCGTTCACCGTGAGCCGTGGGGTGACGCGCACCGTCTCGGCGCGGTCGGGCCCGAAGAGCGTCCAGCCGCGCTCGCCGTCCGGCCCCGACCAATCGAGGACGTCGTGATCCTCGAGATCCGTCGCCTGCCTCGGCGCCTTGCGGCCCGCGAGGTAGCGCGGGCTCGCGCAGAGCCAGAGCGTCGCCCGGCCGAGCTTCCGGGCCCGCAGGCTCGAGCCGTCGAGGGGACCGAGCCGGACCGCGACGTCGACCTCCGAGCCCACGGGCTCGACGCCGCCCGGGGTGAGCTCGAGGGCCACCCGGATCTCGGGGTGGCGTGCCAGGAACTCGGGCAGGAGCGGCGCCACGAAGGCGCGGCCGAACGTGAAGGGGGCCGTCACGCGGAGCAGGCCGCGCGGTGCTCCGCGCACCCGGCTCACGGCGGTCTCCGCCAGCTCGACCTCGCCCAGGATCCGCAGGGCGTGGCGCTGGAGCAGGACACCGGTCTCCGTCGGCCCGAGCCGGCGCGCGCTGCGCCGCAGGAGCGGGGACCCGACGCGCTCCTCGAGGCGCGCCAGCGCCCGGCTCGCGGTCGACTTCGGCACCCGGAGCGCGGAGGCCGCGCCGGAGAGGCTGCCGAGCTCGGCGACCTTCAAGAAGATCCGGAGGTCCTTCAGATCGAGCACGGCTCCGTTCCAATCGCGGTACGCTGGTTCCCGCCGTTGCGACCTTGTCGCTCGCCCGTTCCAGCGTAGCGTCGCAGTTCGATCCGCCCTCGAGCCGCACGGACGCGGAGCCCACCCGAGAGCAGGAGGAGGCGGTCACGGCGGAGCGCAATCGAAGGTCCCGGCCCGCGCGGGTCCGCCCGCGGGTGCGGATCGCGTGCGCCCTGGCGCTCACGGGCAGCGGCCTCAGCGGATGCATGGTCGGCCCGAACTTCGCGCGGCCCGAGGCGCCCGTCTCCCCGAGCTGGCTCGAGTCCGGAGATCCGCATCTCCAAGGGGACACGACCCGCATCGAGCGCTGGTGGGACGTGTTCGGCGATCCCACGCTCTCGCATCTCGTCGAGCTGGCGTACGCCCAGAACCTGACGCTCCGCACGGCCGGGCTGCGGGTGGTGCAGGCCCAGGCCCGTCGCGCGATCGCGATCGGCGAGTTCTTTCCCCAGGAGCAGGCGCTCGGCGGCTCGTACGCGAACGAGTTGCGCAGCAAGAACGCCTTCTCCGGCGCCGTCGGCGAGCGCGAGTTCGTCACCTGGCGGGCGGGCTTCGACGCCGCCTGGGAGCTCGACCTGTGGGGCAAGTTCCGGCGTGGCATCGAGGCCGCCGACGCGGACCTGCTCGGCGCCGTCGCGACCTTCGAGGACGTGCTCGTGAGCCTCGAAGCGGAGGTCGCCACGACGTACATCCAGATCCGCACGCTCGAGGAGCAGCTCTCCGTGGCGCGCGACAACGTGCGCGTGCAGGAGGACGGCCTGCGCATCGCGCGCGTGCGCTTCGAGGCGGGCGGCACGTCGGAGCTCGACGTGAAGCAGGCCGAGACACAGCTCCGCGACACGGAGGCCACGATCCCCCAGCTCGAGATCCAGCTCCGCCAGGCGGTCGACTCGCTGTGCGTGCTGCTCGGGCTCCCGCCGCAGGAGCTCGCGGCGCTGATCGGGAGCGGCGGCGGCATGGTGCCGGAGGTGCCGCCGTCGGTCGCGGTCGGGCTTCCCGCCGAGCTCCTGCGCCGGCGCCCCGACGTGCGCGCGGCGGAGCTCTCGGCGGCGGCACAGAGCGCCCGCATCGGAGTCGCGGCGGCCGAGCTCCTGCCCGCGTTCACGATCTCGGGCTCCGTCGGGCTCTCGGCGGAGAAGGCGAAGGACTTCTTCACGGGCCGATCGTTCGAGGCCGTCGGCGGGCCTTCCTTCAGCTGGCCGGTCCTGAACTACGGTCGCCTCGTGAACGACGTGCGGCTGCAGGACGCGACGTTCCAGGAGACCCTCACGAACTACGCGAACACCGTGCTGCGCGCGCAGAGCGAGGTCGAGGACGCCGTGGTGGGCTATCTGCGCGGGGGGGAGCGCGTCGAGCAGCTGAGCGAGAGCGTCGAGGCCGCGCACCGCGCCGTCGACCTGTCGGTGATCCAGTATCGCGAGGGCGCCGCGGACTTCACCTCGGTGCTGACGAGCCAGCAGCAGGCGCTGCGCGAGGACGATCTGCTCGCGTCGTCCCGCGGCGACGTGGCGCTCTCCGTGGTCGCCCTCTACAAGGCCCTCGGCGGCGGCTGGGAGCTGCATCGGGGCGACGACTTCGTGCCGGCGGAGACGCGCGAGGCGATGCGCGCGCGCACCCGCTGGGGCGGGCTGATCCAGCCGGAGGAGCGCGCCGCGGACGTCGAGAAGGCGCGCGCCGACAGCGGGCCCGAGGCCGAGCCGCGCCCGTGGTGGAAGGGGAGATGGTGGTGGCCCAAGTGGTAGGAGCCGCGACGCGACGGCGCGCGCTGCGCGGGGGCGCCCTCGCGCTCGTCGCGGGGACAGCCCTCGCCGTCGGCTGCGGGAGCGGGAACCGCTACCAGCCTCCGCCGCCGCCGGAGGTGACGGTCGCCCAGCCCGAGGAGCGCGACGTCACCATCCCCGGCGAGTTCACCGGACACACGGTGGCGTTCGAGACCACCGACATCCGCGCACGCGTCGAGGGCTTCCTCGACAGCTATGCCTTCACGCCCGGCTCCGACGTGAAGCAGGGCGATCTCCTGTTCGTGATCGAGCCCACCCTCTACCGGGCGCAGGTCGAGCAGGCGAAGGCCGATCTCGAGGGCAAGGACGCGGACTTCCACGCGGCGGAGCAGCAGCTCGAGATCACCCAGGCGATCTACCAGAAGTCGGCGGGAAGCCGGGCCGACCTGGTGCAGAAGACGCAGGCGCGCGACCTCGCGCGCGCCGAGGTCGAGCGCGCGAAGGCGAACCTCCAGGCGGCGGAGCTGAAGCTCTCCTACACGCACATCTTCGCCCCCTTCCCCGGGATCATCGACCGCAACCTGGTGGACGTCGGGAACCTGGTCGGCTCCGGCGAGCCGACGAAGCTCGCGACGATCGTGCGTGTCGACCCGATCTACGCCTACTTCACGATGAGCGAGCGCGAGCTGCTCCAGTACCGCGAGATGCAGGCGTCGCTCGGCGCCGAGACGGGGCAGGATGGAGGCGAGGCGCGGCTCGCCCTCGCCACGGACTCGGGCTTCCCGCACCTCGGGCAGGTCGACTACACGAGCAATCGCGTCGATCCCGACACCGGGACGATCGAGCTGCGGGCCGTCTTCCCGAACCCCGACCGGCAGATCCTCCCCGGCATGTTCGCGCGCGTCCAGCTCCCGATGAGCCGCATCCACGCCCTCCTCGTGCCCGCCGCCGCTCTCGCGGCGGACCAGGGCGGCGAGTACCTGCTCGTCGTCCTGGACGGCGGCAAGGTCGAGTACCGGCGCGTGACGGTCGGACCGCCGGTCGGCGAAGAGCTGCGCGTGATCCTTAGCGGCGTCACCCCGGAGGACCGGGTGATCGTGAGCGGCGTCCAGCGCGCGCGGCCCGGCGGCGAGGTGAAGCCCGTCCACGCGGGCGCGCCCGCGACGGCGCCTGCCCCGGCTGCGCCCGCCTCCGCCGCGGCGCCGCCGGCGAAGTGAGGCGGGCGGCGTGATCTCCCGCTTCTTCATCGACCACCCCGTCTTCGCGAACGTCCTCGCGATCGTGACGGTGATCTTCGGGATCGTCACGCTGCGCAACCTCCCGGTGGAGCAGTACCCCGCGATCACGCCGCCGACGGTCACGGTCACGACCAGCTACCCCGGAGCGAGCGCGCAGGTCGTGGCCCAGACGGTCGCGACGCCGATCGAGCAGCAGGTGAACGGCGTCGAGCACATGCTCTACATGTCGTCGGCGAGCTCGAGCGACGGCTCGTACCGCCTGACCGTCACCTTCGACGTCGGCACGAACCTCGACATCGCCCAGGTGCTCGTCCAGAACCGCGTCGCGATCGCCCAGGCGCAGCTCCCCGACGAGGTCCGGCGCCAGGGCATCGTCACCAAGAAGCAGTCCACGAACATCGTCCTGTTCGTGACGCTGGGCTCGCCCGACGGGCGCTACGACAGCCTCTACCTCGCGAACTACGCGACGCTGAACCTGCGCGACGCGCTCTCGCGCATCTACGGCGTGGGCGACGTGACGGTCTTCGGGGCGGCCGCCTACAGCATGCGCGTCTGGCTCGACCCTCCGCGACTCAAGTCCTACGGCCTCACCACGGAGGACGTGGTGTCGGCGATCCGGGAGCAGAACGTGCAGGTCGCCGCGGGCCAGATCGGGCAGCCGCCGGCGCCGAAGACGCAGCAGTTCCAGCTCACGGTGACGACGCTCGGGCGGCTCACCGACGCCGAGCAGTTCGCGGACATCATCGTGAAGAGCGACGCCGGGCGGATCACCCGGCTGCGAGACGTGGCGCGCGTCGAGCTCGGGAGCCAGACCTACGAGCAGAACTTCTGGAGGAACGGCAAGCCGTCGGCCGGCATCGCCATCTACCAGCTCCCGGGCGCGAACGCGCTCGAGGTGGCCGACCGGGTGCGCGCGGCGATGGACGAGCTCGCGCGCTCCTTCCCGCAAGGCGTCGACTACGCCGTGCCGCTCGACACCACGCTCTTCGTGCGGAGCGCGATCCGCGAGGTCTACTTCACGCTGGCCGAGGCGAGCGCGCTCGTGCTGATCGTGATCCTGGTCTTCCTGCAGGACTGGCGCGCGGTGCTGGTGCCCGCCACGACGGTGCCCGTCACGATCTTCGGCGCCTTCGCGGGAATGGCGCTGTTCGGATTCACGGTGAACCTGCTCACGCTCTTCGGGCTCGTGCTCGCGATCGGCATCGTGGTGGACGATGCGATCGTGATCGTCGAGAACGCGTCGCACCACATCGAGTCGGAAGGGCTGCCGGCCCGGGAGGCGACGATCCGCGCGATGCGCGAGGTGACGGGCCCGGTGCTCGGGATCACGGCCGTGCTGATGGCCGTCTTCCTGCCGGCGGTGTTCCTGGGCGGCATCACGGGCCAGCTCTACCGCCAGTTCGCGCTCACGATCGCCGTCACGGCGTTCATCAGCGCCGTGAACGCGCTCACGCTCAAGCCGGCGCAGTGCGCGGTCTGGCTGCGTCCGACGAGCGGCTACCACAACGCCTTCTTCCGCGGCTTCAACCAGGTCTACGCGAGGGCGGAGCGCGCCTACACGGGCCTGATCGCGCGGATGGTGCGGCGGCCGCGGGCCATGCTGACGCTCTTCGCGGGCCTCGTCGGCGGCACGCTGCTCTGGTTCGTGTCGCTCCCGACGGGCTTCCTGCCCACCGAGGACCAGGGCTACGTGATCGCCGGGATCCAGCTCCCCGACGCCGCATCCCAGGCGCGCACCACGGCGGCGGTGGAGAAGATCACGCGCATCCTCATGCAGAGCCCGGGCGTCGCCAACGTGAACGTGATCGGCGGCTTCTCGATCCGCGACGGCACCAACGCCTCGAACGCCGCCACGTTCTTCACGACGCTCACGCCCTGGGCGGAGCGTCGCACGCCGGAGCTGCAGCAGGACGCGATCCTCGCGCACCTGCGCCGGGAGTTCGCGACGGTGCAGGACGGGATGGCCTTCGTCTTCCCGCCCCCGGCGATCCGCGGCCTCGGCGTGACCGGCGGCTTCCAGATGCAGATCGAGGACCGGGCCGACCTCGGCCTCCAGGCGGTCGATCGCGTGGTGCAGGAGATGCTGCACGACGGCAGCACGCAGACCGCGCTCAGCGCCCTCAACACCCCGTTCCGCGCCGCCGTGCCCCAGATCTACGTGAACGTGGATCGCACGAAGGTGAAGACCCTGGGGATCGATCTCGGGAGCGTCTTCGACGCGCTCCAGTCCTATCTCGGATCGGTGTACGTGAACGACTTCAACCGCTTCGGCCGGACCTACCAGGTCCGGGTCCAGGCGGAGCCGGCCTATCGCGTCTCGTCCCGCGACATCGAGCGCCTCGACGTACGGAATCCGCAGGGCGAGATGGTGCCGCTCTCGACGCTGGTCGACGTGAAGCGCGCGCTCGGTCCGCAGCTCGTGAGCCGCTACAACCTCTATCCCTCGGCCTCGATCGCGGGCGAGTCGGCGCGCGGCTACAGCTCGGGCGAGGCGCTCTCGATCATGGAGCAGATGGCGGCCGCCAAGCTGCCGCCCGGCATGGGCTACGAGTGGACCGGCGTCTCCTTCCAGGAGAAGAGGGTCGGGCGCGAGTCGGTCCTGATCTTCGTGCTGGCCGTGATCCTCGTGTACCTCGTGCTCGCCGCGCAGTACGAGAGCTGGACCAGTCCCGCGGCCGTGGTGCTGGTCGTCCCGCTCGCGCTGCTCGGCACCGTGATCGCGGTGGCGCTGCGCGGCATGGACAACAACGTTTACACGCAGATCGGTGTCGTGCTGCTGGTCGCCCTCGCGAGCAAGAACGCGATCCTGATCGTCTCGTTCGCGCGCGAGCGGCGGGCGCGCGGCCTCGCGATCGCCGAGGCGGCGGTGGAGGCCGCGCGGCTCCGCTTCCGGCCGATCCTGATGACGTCGTTCGCCTTCATCCTCGGCGTGTATCCGCTCGTCGTGGCGAGCGGCGCCGGCGCGGCGAGCCGGCGCGCTCTCGGCACCGCCGTGTTCGGCGGCATGATCACGTCGACCTTCCTCGCCGTGCTGTTCGTGCCGGTGTTCTGGGTCGTGATGCAGGGACTCGGCGAGCGGCGCCGGCGCGGGCCTTCCGCCTAGCGGCCTGCTACATGGGCAGGGTCAAGGGCGTGCCCCGCGACACGCCGGTGCTCGGCTACCGCGTCAACACCGTGCCGCTGATCGCCGAGGACTGGTACGCGGCGGGCCTCCATCACATCGGCGCCTTTCCCGGCATGGCCGGGGCGGAATGGAACGCCCGCTATCGGGATGTGATCCGCCGCTTTGTCCGCGGCGACCCGGGACTCGTCGGCGAGCTCGCCACCCGCATCGCAGGAAGCGCGGATCTGTACGCGGATGACGGCCGGCTGCCGGAAGACAGTATCAACTTCATCACCTGCCACGACGGCTTCACGCTGAGCGAGCTCGTGAGCTACCACGCGAAGCACAACCAAGCCAACGGCGAGGAGAACCGCGACGGCAGCAATGACAACCTATCCTGGAACTGCGGCGCCCAAGGAGAGACCAGCCACACCGAGATCGTTCGGCCCTCACCGGCCGGCCGGCGGCGCGTGCGACGCAGCCGGACGTAGCCTGGCACGGCGAGCGCCTGCACGAGGCGGGCGGGTCGGGCTGAGCGCCTACTTTTGCTGGATCGAGCGCAGATAGGCAACGAAGAGCGCCACCTGCCCGCGGATCGCGGACTGCTTGAACGGATCGCCCCCCATCGTGGTGCCGAAGCGCTCGCCCCAGATCGGCATCTCGCGGGTTCCGTGAGACACGCGGGGGTCTCGGCCGTCCACGATCGCGGCGACCTTTTGGTCCGGGAAGACTCCGCCGTTGCGCTTCGCGAGCGTCGTCAGGTCCGGCGGCGGTGTCTTCAGGTAGCTCGCGAAGGGCCCGTCTCCCTTTCCATCGAGTCCGTGACACCCGGAGCAGTAGCGCTCGAAGTAGTCCTTGCCGACCTCGGCGACCGTCACCTCCTGGGCCGTCGCCGCGTGGGCTGCGAGCAAGGTGCCACAGCAGAAGGTGACGAATGAAACGCCCCGAAGCAGTCCCATGTTCTCCCTCCTTGGCCGTACGTGGCCAGCATCCAGATGTCATCATACGCATGCGCGAGCAGCAACGCATCTCGACACTGCGCAGGAGCGTGAAGAGCGCCCGCTCCGCCGCTCGTGGCGCGAATTGCCTCATCGTGGGCACCGGCCAACGAGCCGGGGCGATCGCGGGACCCCCACCGACTGGAGGGCCCGTGGATCTTCTGGCAGGATGGACGTGAGCCGTAAGTGTTTCCGTGTCCTCGCCGATCGACACGACGGAGTTCGACAACCGCGGGCCCCTGGGAGAACGAAGCGAGCAGCGTGTCGGGTCGCTGACTCGCGGGTCCTCGCGAAGCGGGCGCGCGCCGTGGGGGAGGCCTAGCCATGTCGAGTCATCATCTCGCCCGCTTGCTCGGTTCGCTCGCGCTCGCCGGGTTGCTGTTCGCGCCGAGCGCGCGAGGCGAGCTCGCGGCCTGGGACCAGGCCCAGGTCACCGCGCTCGCGAGGGAGCTGGCGACGTCCAGTGACTCGCTCTACGACGCCTTCTTCAAGCAGCCGCCGCCGAGTCTGGGGTCGATGCAGGCCCGAGCCTACTACCAGCTCAAGCAGTTCGTGCGGCTGCTCCGGAGCGAGGCGCGTCATTTCGCCAGCTCGCTGGAGAACGGCGAGGGACGCGAGGAGACACTCCCGATCTACGAGAACCTGATGCAGCTCGCGCGCAGCGCCCGCGACGACGCCGCAAAGGTCTTCGTCGCCCACGATGTCGGGGATCGGGCGGCGGTGGTGCGTGGCGTGCTGAACCGGCTCGGCCCCTACTACGATCCGGATTTCCCGATGCTCGCCCCCCATCCGAACATCGAGCCGGGTGCGACCCGCTGACAATCGCCCGCCTCGCTCCGGCCGTGACCCTCTGGCCCAGTCCGCCTCAGACGGAGGGGCGAGATGGTCCTCGCAGGCCGACGCGCCTGAGCGCGACGGTGCAGCCTCATGGGCGTCCCCCGACTGCGAGTTGATACACGAACAATCCGACGAACGACGCGGTCCCCAAGGAGTAGAAGGTCGGGAAGACCCATCGGAACGCCGGGTAGTGCAGCAACGCGCCCTCCGGCCGCCCGAGGGCCACGAAGTCGTCGACCTGCGCCCGTGCGACCATCTTCTGGATCTTCTCCAGGCACTCCTCCAACTCGGCCTTCAGGCGCAAGCTGCTGATCAAGCCGATCAGTGAGACGAGACACAGGGCGAGGATCAGTGTCAGTTGAATCACGCGTTCGCCGTGAACGCCCTGCAGCAGGGAGAGGCTACCCGCGCTGATGACCGAGTATGTGTTCATGAACCAGATCCGCTCGCTCTTGATGCCGCGCACGTTCTCCCAGTTCTGTTCGAAGATCTGCGCGAAGAGCGCAGTACTGGTCGTGCGGTCCTGGTCGCTCATGGTGTTCCCTCGAGTCGCGCTCGGATTCCTTGCTGCGGGCCGCGGACCGCGCCCGTGCTCCGGGCGGCTGCGCCATCGACACTCGCGCGCTCACGCGAGGCTCACCGACCGGCGGAAGCGCGCGAGCGCGCTGACGAAGGCGACGCTGCCGATCGCGACCAGCGCGCAGAACTGCGGCCAGACCACGTCGAGGCCAGCGCCGCGGTAGAGGATCGCCTGCGCGAGACTCACGAAGTGCGTGGTCGGTGCGGCCAGCATGATGTCCCGCACGGCCACCGGCATACTCTCGCGCGGCGTGATCGCGCCCGAGAGAATCTCGAAGGGCAGCACCACGAGGATGATCAGCAGGCCGAGCTGCGGCATGCTGCGCACCACGGTCGCGAGCAGGATCCCGATCGACGTCGTCGAGAACAGGTGGAGCGCCGTCCCGAGCACGAAGAGCGCGATCGATCCAGCGATCGGAACGCCGAGCGCACCCTGCACCACGAGCCACAGCGACAGCGCTGCCACGACCAGCACCACGAGGCCGTTCGCCCAGACCTTGGCCGCCATGATCTCGAAGGGCGAGAGCGGCATCACCATCAGATGCTCGAGCGTACCGTGCTCGCGCTCGCGGATCAGGGCTGCGCCGGTGAGGATGATGGAGATCAGGGTGACCTGGTTGATCACCTCCATCACGCCCCCGAACCAGACCCCGTCGAGGTTCGGATTGAAGAGGACGCGCGTGACCAGGCGGATCGGAAGGTCGACCGCCTTGCCATTTTGCCGCATGAACTCGGCGAGCTCGTCGTGCAGGATATTCTGGATGTAGCCCGCGCCGATGTAGGCCTGAGTCATCTGCGTGGCGTCGATGTTGACCTGGATCTCGGGATTCTTCCCCTCGAGCACGTCGCGCTCGAAGTCCGGTGGGATGTCGAGCGCGAAGGTGTAGAGCCCGAGGTCCAGGCCGGGGTCTAGCTCGGCGGGCGTGATCCGGGTCGGCTTCCGGAAGCGCGGGGGGTAGAAGGCCGAGATGATGCGCTCGGAGAGATGCGAGCGGTCGTGGTCCACGATCGCGATGGGCGCGTTGTGGAGCTCGTGGGAGGCGGCCTTCGCGGCGGTGTAGACCAGGAGCGAGAACGAGACGAGGATCAGGCCGATCAGCACCGGGTCGTGCCAGAGGCTTCGCAGCTCCTTGACCCCGAGGCGGAAGATCTTGAGGAAAGTCCCCACGACTAGCGCCCCTGCTTGCGCAACAGCGCGATGCTGGCGGCGAGGAACGCGGGCGCGAAAGGCGCGATCGCGAGGATCTCGCGCAGGAGCTCGTGCAGGTCGAGGCCCTTCGAAAACGCGCCACGGCACAGCGTGATGAAGTAGGTGGCTGGGAAGACCGTGCCGATGAGCCGGCCCCCTCCCTGGAGCGACGCCACGGGGTGGAGGAGGCCCGAGAACGACACCGTCGGGACCAGGGTGAGGATGGCCGCGGCCGCGAGCGCGGCGATCTGGGTGTTCGTGAAGCTCGAGAACACGAGGCCGAGCGCCGTCGACGCCATCACGTAGAGCAGGGCGCCCAGCGTGAGGCCGAAGAAGCTCCCCGTGACCGGCACGCGAAAGACGAGCACGGAAAGGGCGACCAGCGAGAAATAGCTCAGCATGGCGAGGGCCACGTACGGGAGCTGCTTGCCGAGCAGGAACTCGGAGCGCGTCACCGGCGTCACGTAGAGGTTCGTGATGGAGCCGAGCTCCTTCTCGCGCACGACGCCGAGCGCCGCCAGCTGAGCCGGCAACATCATGAGCAGCAGCGGGATCACCGCCGGCACCATGGCGACGATGCTCACGAAGCCCTGGTTGTAGCGATAGCGGAGCTCGAGGTCGGCGTACGTCAGATCCGCCGGCAGCTCCTTCTGGACGCCTCGCCGCCCGTGGATCGCCACGCCCTCGCGACGCGCGAGATCTTCCAGGTACTGCTGGTGCACGCCGTGTACGTAGCCACGGATCGTCTCCCCGCGGAACGGGTTCGCGCCGTCGATCGCCACGCCCGCCTCCACCGAGCGGCCGAAGCGCAGGTCCCGGCCGAAATCGGGGGGGAGCCCGATCGCGACGGAGATGTCGTCGCTGCGCATGCGACGATCGAGCTCGGTGCCGTCGGCGATCGGCGGGTGCTCTTGGAAGTAGTGCGATCCCTCGAAGGCCCGCGCGTAGTCGCGGCTCTCGGGCGTCCCGTCCTGATCGAGCACCGCGAAGCGCACGTCCTCCACGTCGAGATCGAGGCCGTAGCCGAAGATCACCATCAGGAGGAGCGCGCCGCCGAGCGCGAAGCTCAAGCGGATCGGATCGCGGATCAATTCGAGGTGCTCGCGCCGCGCATAGGCGAAGAGGCGCGCGGGCGAGAACGCCTTGCGCCTTCCCGGCGCGCGGGCCCGGGACTGCGCCTCGGGAGGCGGCGCCTCGGCGCTCCCGCCCGTCGCCTCCTCGAGATAGGAGATGAAGGCCTCCTGGAGCGAGGCGGCGCAGCGCGAGCGCACGATTGCTGCGGGCGAGTCGCTGACCAGCACCCGTCCGGCGTTCATCAGCGAGATGCGGTCGCAGCGCTCGCCCTCGTTCATGAAGTGCGTGGAGACGAAGATCGTGACGCCCTGGTTGCGCGAGAGGTCGATCAGGAGCTCCCAGAACCCGTCGCGCGCGACCGGGTCGACGCCCGAGGTGGGCTCGTCGAGGATCAGGATCTCGGGCGAGTGGACAATCGCGACGGCCAGCGAGAGCCGCTGGCGGATGCCGAGTGGGAGCGATTCGGCGAGCTGGTCGACGTGCTCACGGAGGTCGAAGCGATCGAGCAGCTCGTCGACGCGCGGTGCGACGCGATCCGGTGGCAGCTCGAAGAGCTGCGCGTGCAGCACCAGGTTCTGGCGCACGCTGAGCTCGCTGTAGAGCGAGAAGGCCTGTGTCATGTAGCCAATCTGCTTGCGCACGTCGCCTTCTCGAGCCTCGACGTCGCGGCCGAACAGGCGGGCGCGCCCTTCGGTCACGGGGAGGAGTCCCGTCAGCATCTTCATGGTGGTCGTCTTGCCGCAGCCGTTCGAGCCGAGGAAGCCGAAGATCTCGCCGCGCTCGATACGGAAGCTCACGTGGTCCACGGCGACGAAGTCGCCGAAGCGACGGGTCAGGCCTTCGGCCTCGATGACGGGCTCGCCCCCGGCCTCCTTCCGCGGCGGGACGTGCAGCTCGCGGTGGCCGCGCCGCTTCTCCTCGGGGAGCAACGCGATGAAGGCCGCGTCGAGATTGCGCGTCGCGGTGCGCTCCATCAGCTCCGCGGGGGTGCCGGTCGCCAGCACGCGCCCGGCGTCCATCGCGGCGAGCCAGCCGAACGCCTCGGCCTCCTCCATGTAGGCGGTCGACACCACCACGGTCATGCCGGGCCGGCGCTCGCGGATGCGATCAACGAGCTCCCAGAATTGGCGCCGCGAGAGCGGATCCACGCCGGTGGTGGGCTCGTCGAGCACGAGCAGCTCCGGGTCGTGGATCAGCGCACAGCAGAGGCTCAGCTTCTGCTTCATCCCGCCCGAGAGCTTCCCGGCCGGCCGCTCGCGGAAACGTGCCAGACCCGTAGCCCGGAGCAGCTCTTCGATTTTCGCCTCGCGCTCGGCGCGCGCGTGCCCGAAGAGCCGGCCGAAGAAGTCGACGTTCTCGAAGACCGAGAGCGTCGGGTAGAGGTTCCGGCCCAGGCCCTGCGGCATGTACGCGATCCGGTCCGACGCCGCGGAGCGGAAGGCGACGTCGCGGAGGTCGCCGCCCAGCACCTCGACGGATCCGGCCTGGATCGAGCGCGCGCCCGTCACGAGGCCGAGCACCGTCGACTTGCCCACGCCGTCGGGCCCGATCACTCCCGCCATGCCGCCGGCCGGGACGTCGAGATCGACGCCGTCGAGCGCGAGCGTCCTCCCGTAGCGATGGGTGACGCCACGGAGCCGCGCCGCGGGGCCGGCCGCTTCGCTCACGGCGGCGGCAGCTTCACGGCCAGGTACGCGGGCCACTCGCCCGCGCCGGCCAGACGGACGTAGGAGACGCCGGGCACGCCCGTCTTCACCTGCTCGAGGTGCTGCTCGAGCAGAGCCGGGTCGACCTTCACCTTGTAGCGGAACATCAGCTTTTCGCGTTCGGTGTGCGTCTCGACCTCCTTCGGCGTGAACTGCGCTTCCGGCGACGCGAACGAAATGGTGGCTGGGATCACGAGGCCGGGGAATGCGTCGAGCACCATGCGTGCTTCGGCTCCGTACCCGACCCGGCCCGCCTGCTCCGTGGGAAGGAAGATCGTCATGTAGACGTCGGCGAGGTCGAGGATCGTGACCACCTTGCCGCCCGCGTCGAGCACTTCGCCGGGCTCGGCGAGTCGGTAGACGACACGGCCTCGGATCGGGGACACGAGCGTGCTCTCGTCGAGCTGCGTCTGGATCCTCTGCAGACTCGCGGCGGTTGCCGCGATCTCCGACTGCGCCTCGTCCAGCTGCTTCTGCGCCGCCTGAACGGCGGCCTCGGCGGCCTCCCTCCGGCTCCGGTCACGGTCGAGCCGCTCGATGGGCGCGGCTTCTCGCTCGACCAGCATCTCCGCGCGCCGGTGCTCGATGCGAGCGTACTCCAGCTCGCTCTTTCGCTGCACCAGCACCGCCTCCGCCGTAGCCCGAGCTTCGCGAGCCCGCTGGAGCTCGGCCTCGGCTTGGTGCCGCTGCGCCGTAAGCTCGTCGATGTCCATCTGGGCGAGCACCTGGCCCTTCTGGACTAGGTCGCCCTCATGCACGCGCACCTCGACCACGCGGCCCGCGCGCTTCGTCGCGATGTCGTACTCCTGCGCCTCGATGCGGCCGTTTGCGGAGGCGAAGCCCGGGGGAAGCCGCGGTTGGTGCAGCCAGTAGAGCCAATAGCCGCCGCCACCGAGCGCTGCGAGGAGGAGCGCTCCCGCCAGGAGCGAGAGCCGGCGGCGGCGGCGGCGGCCCGCCGCGACCGAGGCTTCGGTCTCGGCGTGCACGGGATGCGCGGGTGCCGCCTGCGCCGGACCCTGCGTCTTGTCGACGGGTGAAGTCACGAGAGCCCCCCGCACTGCATGTCGGAGTCGTCCCCTATCTCGCGCCGTCCCTTTGCGCCAGGTAGCGCAGCAGGTCGACCACGCGGTTCGAGTAGCCCCACTCATTGTCGTACCACGCCACGACCTTGAAGAAGCGCTTCTCGCCCTTCAGGTTGTTCTGGAGCGTCGCCAGCGAGTCGTAGATCGAAGAGCGGTCGTCGTGGATCAGGTCGGTCGAGACGATCTCCTCGTCGCAGTAGCCGAGG
>DATKKW010000030.1:0-62189 GCA_035542715.1 Myxococcota bacterium | reverse complement strand
GAAGGTCGACAACAAGATCGCAGCGCTCGACGGGACGGACCTCAGCGTGCACCGGCCTCGACGAACGAGGCCCTCGAGAGTGCGGATGGAAGCCCGGTGGATCGATCGACACGCGCTGCTGCCACGGCGCCACGTCTTGGTTGTTGACAGAGGCTGGCCTTCTCATGGAAGCCGTTGCAGCGGACCGTCCGCCTCGCCGGTCAGCGTGCGAGAGGGAGCGGCCGCGGTGCGACCGCATCCGGAGGCAGAAACGGCGCCCGCACCGCGGGCGTCGCGTGGTAGTGTGCGGGCGGCCGGCAGCTGATCGCCGATCCGTTGGGCGGACGAGACCCTGCTTATGCGCTGGCCTTCCAGCGCAGCGACGGCCGCTTCTTCGCCTTTGCGCAGTCGCGCAGGAAGAAGTTGATCAGAGTCTGGTACGGAATCTCCGTCTCGTCTGAGAGTGCTCGGAAGTACGCCAACGTGTCTCCGTCCAGTCGAATCGTGATCTGCTTCTTCAGCCGAGCGGCATACGGGTTTCGTCGGGCCTTCGCAAAGTCGTAGTTCTTCTTCATCGCCTCCACCGCCTCTCGTACTGTGCGCGCTTCGCTGCGGTTTGCCTTGCGCGCGGAAATGATGCGAATCACCGAGTCGCTCGCCCGGTATGCGTGGCACACAAGCAGGGTCCGCAATCCGGCGCTCAGGCCGAGCAGCACGAATCTGTCTTCGCCGTGCGCGTCCGAGTCGTCGTCGTGGGCCAGCAGGGCGCGCTCATCGTAGAAGACGGTCTCAGCCTCCTCGAACGAAACGCCGTGCTTGCGCCGGTTCTCGGCGTCTTTCCGCTCGTCCCACTCGAAGCGCAAGTGAGCCACTCACCGAGCGTAACTACGCGGTATGGCTCCCTCAAGCGCCGCCCAACAACGCAATGGAGCTGACGGCCCTTGCCCTTGGGCGGCTCGCGGGGGAGTGGCATCATGGCCGCGGTCATGTGGCGGCGATGCTGGCGGCCAGGTCGGGCCGCAGCTCATCGCCGATCCGTTGGGCAGCATCACTCGATCATCGGCTCGACCGAGCCCACCTTCGCACCCACTCTGTGAATGCCTCGCGGGTCGTCTCGCCAGCCGCCAGGGCGAGCATCGCGCGCGCCTGTTCCTCGATGGGCGCATTGAGCTCTGCGCCGTTCAATATCAAGAAGGTTTCCATGGCGGCGTGGCCGACACGTTTGTTGCCATCCACGAACGGGTGGCCGAGCACCAACGCGAAGCAAAGGCGGCGGCCTTCTCGACAAGCCCGGGGTGCAGGTCGTGTCCCTCGAACGTCGCCCGTGGCTGGGCGATCGCCGCCTCCAGCGCGGCCAAGTCGCGGAGCCCTCGTGCGCCTCCACTACTTTCGATGAGCGCGTCGTGAAGCTCGACCACTTCACAGCGTCAGGTATCGCATCAGGCGAGGCGCCGATACAGCTCTTCGTTCTTCCGAAGCACCTTCTGGGCCGCTGCGCGGAAGTCGTCGCTTCCGGTGCTCAGCAGGTCGGCGATCGCGGCGCGCGCGAGCTCGGTGGGGTCCACGCCCAGGCGAGCGGCCTCTTCCTCGAGGCGCTGGGCCTGGGCTTCGGATAGTTCCACCGCGAGCTTCATGGCCCAGAATCTACAGCGCGCATGCTGCCCAACAAGATGAGATGAGAAGGCCAGCCTCCTGAGCGGAGTACCGTGAGGTCTCCAGTTCAATCGCGGGCTCGAAGCCCAGACAGGAGGCTGGTATGTCGAAGGACATCACGACGGCGACGACCGCTTCTGCAACGACGATCGGGATCGATCTCGGGGATCGTTGGAGCGAGATCTGCGTGCTCGATGCGGCGGGAGAGTGCGAGGAGCGGCTCCGCCTGCGCACGGAGCGCGAGGCGCTTCGGGCGGGATTGGCGCGCCATCGCGGGGCGCGAGCGGTGATCGAAGCGGGTGCGCACTCCCCCTGGGTGAGCCGCGTTCTCACCGAGTCCGGTTTCGAGACGATCGTCGCGAACCCGCGGCGCGTGCGGCTGATCGCCGAGAGCGCATCGAAGGACGATCGACGCCGAGACGCTCGCTCGACTCGGTCAAGCAGCCGTGATCAGTAGTCAAGGATCAAGTTGCATCGGCTTCCCTCCAAGCGGTGCCATCGCGCACCATTCCGTTGAGGATGGTGAGGAGCTTTCGGGGGAGAGCGACGAAGGCCACCTTGGCCGGCCTTCCATGGGTGCGGAGGCGCTCGTAGGGCGCGCGGAGGACCGGATTGAAGCGGGCACCGCTCATGGCGGCGAGATAGAGGGCGGTCCGCACGGAGGCGCGCCCGCCGGGTCACGAGGTCGGCCAGAGCTCGATCGATCCCCCGGCGTACTGGCGTCACGGGCGGCGCGGCACCCCTCCGTATCGGAAGAGCAGCCGCGCGTCGATCGGGTCGGTCTTGGCCAGGATCGCCAATGCCTCGCCGAAGCGACGCACCCGCCAGGGATTCACAAGGACCGACTCGATCACGATGCGTTCCGGATCGAGGCGCCGCAACAGCTGGCCGCGTTCGGGGCGTGGTGGCATTCTGGCGACGGCGGCTCAGTCATGGCGCTGGCGGTCAGCGCTGTGTGGTGTAGCTGAGCGCCGATCCATTCGGCGCCGACGGAAGACCGAGGGCGGAGTGATTCGCGATGAACTTCCCAATCACCCGGCACTTTGCGATGGAGTACGCGAAGGGCAGCATCCGAGCGAGCGCCGTCGCGGTCGGCGCCGTCAACACGCCGATGCACCGGGATACGCCGAAGGACGTGATGGAGAGACTGTCGCCGATGGGTCGGCCTTCGATGGTCGAGGACATCGTCGGTGCGATCCTGTACCTGGCCGCCGCCGCGACGGTCACAGGTGACATCCTGTACGTCGATGGCGGCGCTCACTTCGGCCGGTGGTAGGGGAATGAAGGTTTGGTGGACGGCCGAGAGGGAGGGCGTATGGCAATGACTCGAGCAAAGGTTCTCTCCGTCAACGTGGGTTTGCCGCGCGAGTTCGAATTCAACGGTCGTCCTGCCAGGAGCGCCATCTGGAAGTCCCCGGTGGCCAGCCGAGTAGCCGCCCGCGGAGTCAACTTGGCCGGCGACGACCAGGCGGATCGCGGGGCCCACGGCGGCACCGACAAGGCGGTCTACGCCTACGCCGTCGAAGATCTCGGCTGGTGGGGGCGGGAGATCGGCCGGCCGCTCCAGTACGGGGAGCTGGGTGAGAACCTCACGACGGAGGGCATCGAGGTGAATGGGACCCTCGTCGGGGAGCGCTGGGCGATCGGGACCACCGTGCTCGAGATCTCCGAGCCGCGGGTGCCCTGCTGGCGGCTGGGAGTGCGGATGAACGACAAGCTCTTCCCTCGCCGCTTCACCGAGGCCCTGCGCCCCGGTGCCTATTTGCGCATCGTCGTCGAGGGCGATGTCGGCGCGGGTGACGAGATTCAGGTCATCGGGCGCCCCGATCACGAACTCACCATCCGCGATGTTCTCCGCATCTACGCCTTCGATCGGCAAGAGGTCGCGCGCCTCCTCGCGATCCCTGGGATGTCCGAGAGCTGGCGAAGGTGGGCGGGTGATGTGCTTCAGAAGGCCAAAGGCCGCCCCACGGATGCGGCCGAACCCGGATGTAGCTAGAAGCGGCCCAAGAGTGCCGAAAAGCCCGAGCGTCTTCATGGCGCCCAGCAAGGCGCTGCATCCGACGAGCCACAGCGAGCTTCGATCGAGCCGTCCAGCCGTCGTAGCGTCTGGCGCCGAAGGTCGGAGCGACCACAAGACCTACACGAAGGCGCAGGACGGTATCGTCCGACGGCTTCTCCTGGAGGCGCGCCGCTCAACACGGCGCTCCAGCCGACACCAGACAGCTGGCCGTTCGCTCCTCCCGACCGCCAGGGCCCTGCGACTACGCAGCTTTGGAAGTCACTGTGAATCAATACTGCCTGGTCGGCACGCTTCAGGAGGCAGTTCGACTAGCAGAAGAGTTTGCGCGCGGGGCGTTCGAGCCCGGTCGCTACTTCGTGCTCGAGGTCTTGCGTAGCGACGTGCTGCCCGCCGCCTGACGAGCGATCGTGATCGAAGGCTGCGCACATCCTCGTCTAGCCGGGAAGGGACACCCGCCCCGTGCCGACGTCGTGCATGGCACCGACCACCTGGAGCTGATTGCCGTGGACGAGATCTCGCAGGATGGCGCTGCGCTCCGTCAACGCCTCCACGGTCAGCCGCACGTTCTGCTCGGCGACCTCCTGAACGAATGCCGGATTCTTCGAGCTCCGGTCTCCCGCCGCGCCGGTCGCTGCGTACACCGCCGGGGCCAGGTTGCTGAGCGTCGCGGTGAGAGTGCCGAGCTGTGCGTTGTCGCAGGCGCCCTTGATCGCGCCGCACTCGGTGTGCCCCAACACCAGGATCAACTTCGCTCCAGCCAGCTTCGTGGCGAACTCCAAGCTGCCGATGATGTCCGTGTTCGCGAAGTTCCCTGCGATCCGGGGAGCGAAGATGTCACCGATCCCCTGGTCGAAGACGAGCTCCGGTGGCACCCGCGAGTCGATGCAGCCGAGCACGGCCGCGAAGGGGTACTGGCCCCTGGCGGTGGCGTGGACCTGAGCCACGAGGTTCCGGTCGAGCATCTTCCCGCCCACGAATCGCTCGTTCCCCTCCCGCAGCCTCGCGAGCGCCTGCTCCGGCGTCATCTTGCGCTGCATCTCCTCCGACATGGCCGGAACGTCCACGAATGCGTTGCTTCCGTCCGCAACCGTGAGCAGGGCGGCCGTGGCCGAGAGCGATTGCAGGAACTGCCGTCGAGTCCACATCGTCTCTCCTCCGAAGGTGGGTTCGTCTCGTGCGGGCCGACGGCTCGGCGATGAGCTCGCGGCCGCGGCTCGCAATCGAGCCTCACCTACGGGCAGCCGGCATGTCAAGCGAGCTGTTCGGCCGACGCGATCGGGATTCCCGACAGAGCGGAAGCACCAACCCCGCGGTGTCGTCTGCATCGCGCCGAGCGGCGGCCGGACGACCGCGCGCATCGGTTGGTAGACTGCCAATCCGTGGCCGCAGGGACCGAGCATCGTTTCGTCGACATCAGCGAGGACCTCGCCGTGTGGAGGGTCTTCTACGGTGCTCGAGGAGGCGAGCTTCCCCACGACACGTGATGGCAAGAGGCTGCGTCAGACTTGGTCTCGTTCCGCGCCAGGCTCGCCGCGGCGCGCGCGTCGTCTCTCGCGGCGCCCTCGCTCGCAACGAGCCGTGGTAGGATCACACGAGGCCGCCGCCTGGCGGTCCCTCCGTTGGACGGCGGGATCGGAGGGTCGGGCAGTGACACTTCCGCGGGCCGTCGTACGCATCGCCAACGCGGTCACCAACCTCGCGCTCCTTGCGGGCATTCCGCGACCTCCATACAACCGCGGCAATGCCCTCATCGTGGAGACCATCGGCCGTCGCTCGGGGAAGCGGCGCCGGATTCCGGTCGGATATCTGGATGACGGCGGCCGGATCATCGTGGTCGTCGAAGACGGTTCGCGCGCTCAATGGGTTCGCAACGCGCTCGAAGAGGGTGGTCGCCTCCGCGTCTTCTTCAGGGGCGCGTGGCGATCAGCCCGACTTCGAGTCCTCGACGCGGATCCGGAGACGTACCTCGAGCGAATGAGTCGAGTGCATGCGGCGTTCGTTCGGCACGAGGCGAGCACCCCAGGTGTCATCGAGCTCCGGCTCGATTGAGGCGACGCGGCGCGCGGTCCTACAGGGGTGGTCAGAAGACGATGAGCGAAGACCCCATCCTCTCCGAGTACTACAAGATCCTGGACATCGTGGGTCAGTTCGACCAACGACTGCTCACGGTGAAGAGCTGGGGCGTCACGCTGAGCCTTGCTGCGATCGGCCTCGGATTCCAGTTCAAGACTCCTGGCTACTTCCTGCTGGCCGCCGCCAGCGCTGGTGCCTTCTGGCTCATCGAAGGTGCGATGAAGAGCCACCAGATGCGCTACTACCCGCGCATGCGAGAGATCGAGGTACTACGAGCAGAGATCAGCGATCCGCCGTCGCACTCTTCGCCTCGCATCGACTGGAGCTGGTCACTCGCGCGCGCTGTACTCCTCGGCAGGCTCTCGCCGGGGCCGACCAGCCCGACGCCGCGCGGTGCCAGTTCCGGCTACCGAGCGCGCTACTTCGCTCCAACGGTCCTGCTCCCTCACGCTGCCACCATGACACTCAGCATGCTCCTCTTCGGGTTGGCGTGTCATGGCATCGTCTTCTGGCCGGTGCCCGCCTGACGAGCGGTTCTCCCGGAGTGCGTCCGGGGCGCCGGGGCCGTTTCGGTTCGTGGTAGTGTGGGCCTCGCACGCGGGAGCTCAGCCGGCCTCGAAGGCGCCGTGCCCGGCCGCTGAGCGCCGATTCGTTGGACAGCGCAGATGAAGATCGAGCTCGAGCACGGAATGCGACGCCCATTGAGGAAGAGGGATCGGTGGCTCGCCGCGGGATTGCTCATCGTCGCAACGGCAGTTCCCGCCTACCGCGGCTTCGGACCGGGCTTGCTGGCACTGCTGGGCAGTGCATTGCTCGCTCTCCGCGGGATCGGGCTTGCCGGAGCAGGGATCTTCCACTGCGACCTGGGCTGTCCGCTCCACGGCAGCGTCGACAACGACATCCACATCGAGCTGGCCCGTGGGGGCCTCTTCTGTGGCTCGCTCGCGCCACTCGCATTCTCGGGCCAGCGTCTTCGCAGCACGCGCTTCCGCGCGTGGACCCTGCTCTCCCTGGTCACCGCGTTGGTCTTGTTTGCGCTTGCGTTCGCGCCGGTAGAGACCCGATTCCCGGGCGCGCGCCAGCGAGCGTTTCTAGCGGTCTTCTACCTGTGGCTCGGAGGCAGTTGCCTCTGGCTTCGTGCTCGGTCCTGATTGGTTTCGAGCCAAGATGCGCGAGCGGGCCTTCCCGCAAGGCGGTGAGAAGAAGAGCATGACACTTTCCGGAAGCTGCCTTTGCGGCGCCGTTCGGTACGAGCTCTCCGAGCGCCCGGTGTGGGCGCACAACTGCCACTGTTCTCGATGCCGCAAGACGAGCGGCTCCGCCTTTGCGTCCAACCTCTTCTTCAAGATCGGCGCGATTCGATACTCGCGCGGCGAGGAGCACCTGCGGTCGTTCAAGCCTGCCGATGCGGAACGCTTCACCCACGTGTTCTGCGGCCAGTGCGGCGCCACGCTGCCATTCTTCAACGAAGCGCGTGGCCTCGTGGGGGTTCCGATGGGGAGCCTCGACGATGATCCCTCCTATCCGCCGCGCGCTCACATCTTCGTCGACTCGAAGGCGCCGTGGCACACGATCTGCGACGAGCTCCCTCAGCATCCGGGTGCGCTCGGCGCGCCGCCCCGACCGCGGGGGTAGGGTCGTTCGCCGCCAGGAGATTCGATGAAGCTGGTCGTCCTGGTCACCGCGATTTCGCCCCATCGAGCCGAAGCGCTGGAAGACCCATCTCGGACGGAGGCGAGTCTCGATGGCACTCGAGCTGATCGGCGCGGGTCTCGGGCGCACCGGAACGCTCTCGCTCAAGGCAGCGCTCGAACGGATCGGATACGGCCCCTGCTACCACATGATGGAGATCCTCGGCCGACCCGAGCGCGCGCGGCAGTGGCTCCAGCCGACGCGGAACGGCGCCCGCGACTGGGATGCGATCTTCCATGGATATCGGGCCACCGTCGACTGGCCGGCCGCGGCCTTCTGGCGGGAGCTGGTCGAGCGCTACCCGGATGCGAAGGTCCTGCTCTCGCTGCGCGACGCCGATCGCTGGTACGACAGCGTGATGAACACCATCTACCCCGTGATCACGCAGGGGCCCCCGGAGCGCGCGCCCGCGATCCTGCGCGAGTTCCATGAGATGTTCTACGGGCTCCTCTTCGAGAAGACGTTCGCAGGTCGTCTCGCAGACCGCGCCCATGCCAAGCGCGTCTTCGAGCAGCACAACCAGGCCGTCATCGACGCGATTCCCGCCTCGAGACTGCTGGTGTATCACCCGGGCGACGGCTGGGAGCCCATCTGCCGCTTCCTCGGGGTGCCCGTGCCGGACGAAGACTTTCCGCACCTGAACGACACGGCGTGGTACCGCGAACGCACCGGGCTTCCGCCCGTCGGGCGGCGTGAATGAGCGCAGAATCAGAGCGCAACAAGGCGATCGTTCGCGAGCTGACGGAAGAGATCTGGAATCGGCGCGCCCTCGGCCGCATACCCGAGTTCCACGCCCCGGACTACGTCGCCGACTACCGGCCGTACGCGCCGCTCCGAGAAGGTCACGAGGCCATCCGCGGCATGGTCGAGCGCGCCTGGGAGGCCTTCCCCGACTACCACGAGGAGCTCCACGACCTCATCGCGGAGGGTCCGCTCGTGGTCGCGCGCTTCACCATCTCGGGCACGCAGTCGGGCCGGTGGGGCGTCCTGCGGCCGACCGGGAAGCGCGTAGAGTTCGAGGAGATCGTCATCCTCGAGCTCCGCGACGGAAGGGTGGTCCGCCAGCGTGGCATTCCGGACAACCTCACGGCCCTTCGGCAGCTCGGTGTCCTCCCAACGCCTCCCTCTGCATGACGGCCAGACGGGGAAGACCGCATGACACGGCTCATCCTCGCGACAGGAGTCCTCCTCGCCATGCTCCTCGTCTACGTCGTGGGCACATCTGCAGGCCGCCGAAGGCCAGCTCATGCGTCGCACGCTCGCGTTCGGGGTATTCCTTCTTCTCGTCGCACGGAGCTCGGCCGCCGATTCGATTTCGGCTGCAGACGCGATCAAGCACGTGGGTGAGCGCGCGCGCGTGTCGTCCACTGGCGCGACGCGGAGAGGGGCGCCCAGCTTGCAACCTCGCGGCACACGGGGGTCACAGGGAGAGCTCCGACCATCCCGATGTACCTCAACGCGGCACCTGCTGTGGGTCGGGACTTCCCCGGCGCGCCCGACGGGTCGACGCCGTTCCCAGCGGCTCTCGAGATCGACTACGTACGAGTCTTCCAGCGAGAAACGAGCTCGCCGGGGAAGCAGCTCGCATCGCGAAGACATCCGTCTCGGGAGCCTGCGAAGCTCTCCTATGCCGATGCGGCGATCCCACCGTGCGCCGGACGCGCGAGCCGGTCCGCCTGCCCGGGCGTCCAGGGCTCGCCGAGGAGTCGCCAGTTCATGCGCGGGAAGTACCCGTAGCGCTGCCCGAGCTCCCCGCTGAACAGCGTCATGCGCTCGACGATCCGTGCATTCGCGAGCCGACCCGCGTCGACGTAGCGGAAGGGCGAGCCCTCGACGAGCGCGAGGAACCGGCGCTTCGCATCTTCGTCGTCGGCCACGACGTACACGTCGCTCGGCCGGCCGTCGAACTCGGGCTGGTCGAAGACCTCCCACCAGACGTTCTTGAAGGCGCCGACCAGGCGAGCGCGCGGGAAGCGACGCTGGATCTCCTCCGCGCCGCTCGTGTCCCACGGGAGGATGAAATCGTCGTAGCGCGCGTTGAACGGGTTCGTGATGTCGACGACGAGCTTGTCTGCGAGCGCGCTGCGATGCGGCTCGAGAGCCTCCAGCAGGCCGTCGCGCAGGAACATGGCCGGCAGCACCACGTCCGCCGCGGCCGCCTGCGCGTACGAGCCGCCCGCGACGCGCGACGTGTCGATCTCGCGGGCGAGCGCCTGCGCGCGGGCCGGGGTTCGCGAGCCGAGCACGATCGCGTGCCCGCGGTCGGCGAAGAGTCGCGCAAGGCGAGTCGCCATCCGTCCCGTTCCGAGAATGCCGATCGTCGTGGCCATTTCCGTTCTCCTTCCGGATACGGGCGGGATCGCCCGCGTTCGGGGGCCACGGTACGGTGGACGCCGAGCTGATCCCAATGCATTCTCGACCTGTTCTCCATGAGCTCCGCGCATATCAGACGACCCGATCTCAACCTGCTCGCGGCCCTCGACGTGCTGCTCGAGGAGCGCAACGTGACGCGCGCCGCGGCGCGGCTCGGCCTCACGCAATCGGCGACGAGCCGGCTCCTCGGCCGGCTGCGTGCGACGTTCGACGATCCGCTCTTCGTGCGCACGAGCCGCGGGCTCAGCCCGACGCGGCGGGCGCTCGAGATCGCCGCGCCCCTCCGACAGGTCATGCACGACGTCGAGCGCCTCGTGCTCGAGCAGCCGGGCTTCGACGCGCGCACGGCCCGCCGACGCTTCCGGATCGCCGCGCTCGACTACGCCGAGCTCGTGCTGCTCGCGCCGCTCGTGGCCTCCCTCGAGCGAGACGCTCCGTTCGTCGACGTCGAGCTCCGGCAGCCTTCTCCCGGCAACGATCGCGACCTCGAGGCAGGCCGTCTCGACCTGCTCGTCGCGCCGCGGCAGTCGTCCGGCCCGGGGATCGTCTGGTCCCCGCTGTTCGACGACGGCTACACCTGCCTGGTCTGGAAGGGTCACCGCCTGCCGCAGCTGACGGCAGCGCGCTTCGCAGAGCTGGAGCACGTGCTGATCGCGCCCCGCGAACGCGAAGGCGGCGTGGTCGACGAGGTGCTGGCCCGCCGCGGTGTCGCCCGTCGGGTGGCCGTGCAGGTGCCGACGTTCCTCGTGCTGCCATACGTCCTCGTCGGTACGAGGCGCATCGCGACGGTTCCGGTGCGGCTCGCGACGCACCTCGCGCGGGTCCACCCGCTCCGCATCGTTTCGCCACCGATTCCGATCCCGGGATTCACGATGTGCCAGGCGTGGCACGAGATCCATCGGGGCGACCCGGCCCATCGCTGGCTCCGCGCGCACATCGCCGAGGCAGCCGCGGCGCTCCGCCGGCCGACCGCCGGCCGCTGAACGGCCATCCGCCCGACGACACGAGCGCCTCACTCGTCGATCTGGACGAGCGTGCCGATCTCCAACATCTCGAAGAGCTCGATCACGTCGTCGTTCCGCATGCGGATGCAGCCGTGCGATCGAGGCTCGCCCATGGGCTCGTCGTCCGGCGCGCCGTGGATGTAGATGAGCCGGCCGTGCGTATCGACCTCGCCGCCTGCATTCCTTCCGGCCTCCAATCCCGACAGCCGGATCACGCGCGACAGGATCCAATCGCGGTCCGGGCTCGCCGCCCGCAGCTCTCTCGTGCACACCTCGCCCGTGAGGCGACGCCCCACGAAGACGGCTCCGCTCGGAGCTCCCTCGCCGATCAGCTCCCTGACCTCGTGGGCTCCGCGGGGTGTCTGCTCGCTTCCGACGCGCTCGCCTGCGCCCTTGGCCGAGGTCGACACCGGGTAGCAGGCGGTCACGCGAGCTCCCTCGAGCACCTCCAGCTGCTGTCTTCGGAGGCTGATCCGAAGCGTGCGGTCCCCCATGGCAGCATGAGCCTACCGGGTGAGGACACGCGCTGCCCGAGACCACTGCGAGGGTCGCAGCGAGACGAGCGCGCGGCTCGCGAGCGGGACCCCGGCGCGGAATTCTCCGTCGCGCGAGGGGCGATCCGGTCTACTCTGTCAGCGAGCCGTGAGGCCGCAGCGGCGAGGTGACCCTCATGGCTGTCGGCGGTCCGTTCCGAACCTGGTGGCAGCGGCTACGCGGCCAGCTCGAGCCGCGGCCGTTTCCGTACTCGGAGGCCGCGATCCTCGACTCGCCGCTCCGCCGCGCGTTTGCGAGCCCGGCCCGCATCCTCGGTGCGTTCGGTCTCGCGGCGGGAGAGCGAGTGCTCGAGGTCGGCTGCGGCACCGGGTACTACTCCAGCGCGGCGGCTGCGCGCGTCGGCGAATCGGGCCGGCTCGTCTGCCTCGACGTGCAGCAAGAGATGCTGCTCGAGACGCGGCAAAGGCTCGAGTCCGCTGGATACGCAGCGCACTTCGTTCGGGCCAACGCGACTGCGCTGCCCTTCGCCTCGAGCACCTTCGACCGGGCGTTCCTGATCACGGCGCTGGGCGAGATCCCGGAGCGGTCGCGCGCGATCGGCGAGATCCGGCGCATCCTTCGCGCCCGGGGGCGCCTGTCCGTGTCGGAGCAGCTCCCGGATCCCGACTTCGTCACCCTGGCCACGCTCCGACGCGAGCTTCGCGACGCCGGATTCTCCGAGGAGTCGACCCGGCGTCACTTCGCCATTGCGTATTCGTCGACGTGGTCCGAGTAGCCTTGCGCTCGGTCTTCTGGTGGGTGCGCGATGCCGCCGAACGCCCGCGAGCTCGTTCGGGTCGCACGGCGGCGCCATTCTGGCGCGGGTCGCCAAGGAGGAAGACGTGCGGGTCGACGGAAGATGTCACTGTGGAGAGGTCGCGTACGAGGCGATCGTAGACCCGAGCCGCGTCGGGATCTGTCACTGCACCGACTGCCAGGCACTGACGGGCTCCGCCTATCGCGTGACGGTGCAGGCCTCGAAGGACGCGTTCTTCCTGCGAGCCGGCCAGCCCACGATCTACGTGAAGACGGCGGATAGCGGGGCGACGCGCGCCCATGCGTTCTGCCCGCGCTGTGGATCGCCCGTCTACTCCGCGGCGACCTCCAATCCGCAGACATACTCGCTCAGGGTCGGCTGCCTTCGGCAGAGGGCGGAGCTCCTGCCGAGGGTCCAGCAGTGGTGCCAATCGGCTCTCCCCTGGGCGATGGACCTGTCGGAGATCCCGCAGGTGACGCGGCAGTGAGCGTCGGCGGTCGGCGGTCTCCCCCGCGGACCAGGTTGCACATCGCAGTGTACGCTACCGGGACGAGCAGTTCGCCGCGGAGGCCAGGAAGCTCGACGTTACGGCTCACGTTGCCGGCGCGGAATGGAACGAGGTCGAGCTCTCCTTGCACCCGGAGCTGATGCACCCCCGCACGGGCTTCTTCGAGATCATGCGACGGCGGGTCCTGCCCGACTGCCCACATCAGCTCCGCCGGCTGGAAGAGCTCGACGCGATGCGCTCCATCGACGTCGTGCTCGCCCATCACCTGGCTCTGGGCGCGGTGTGGTGGGCGGAGAGCCGCAAGGTGAGGCTCGCGATCGGCTACCTGAGCCCGGCGGTGCTGCTTCGGCCGGATGGCGTCGGGACGATGATCGGTCGCCCACATCCCCCGCGCGAATCCGTAGGCCGTCCGCTCCGCTCGAGGAGGCCGGCCGAAGCGGAGCGGCGCGTGATAGGCTCGCTCCGGTGGCGCTGCGGCGCGACGCGCCTCGGTGGAAGCGAAGTCCGCAGCCGATCCAAGCCGTCGGACCGCCATGAATCGCACGGCTCTCAGCCGACGCCTGCTCCAGGTCTCCGTCGCGATCTCCTCCGCGGACGCTCTTCTCGGAGGCGCGCTCTACCTCTCGCGCGGCGTCGCGGGCCTCTCGGTCTTCACGCCGGTGCCTCTTCCGATCTCGTCCACGGACCCGACGTGGTCGGTCGTCGACTACATGTTCCGCGCGCTCGCCGGCATCTGGTTCGCGCTCGGGCTCATGCTGGCCTACGTCGCTCCGTCGATCGAGAAGCATTCCGCTTGGTTCTCGCTGATCTGCGTCGCAATCTTCGGAATGGGGATCGGGCGCGCGCTCTCCTTGCTGCAGTTCGCGCCGGCGCCGGGCAGCTCGCTCTTTGCCATGGTCGCGGAGCTCGTGCTGCCGCCGCTCCTCGTGCTCTGGCAACGGAGCGTGGCGCGCGCCTGCGCGAGAGCGTCGGGATCGATGTGAAGGTCCTCTTCGCGACGTCGCGCTCGTCGTCGCGACCGCGGCCGGAGCGGAGACCCCGGCGCGGAGTTCGGGGCGCGAGGAGGACTCATGCCGCTTCGTCCCTTGTTCTGGGTGAGCTTGGCCGCCTTCGGCATCTACGTGGCCGGTGTGATCGCCCTGGGAGAGCCGCCCGGAGCCGCCGCCACGGGCGAGGAGCTCGTGGCCTGGCTCCGCGCACATCGGAGCGGCGTGCGCTGGTTCGTCTGGGCGGGCACGGTGAGCGCACCGCTCGTCGCGGTGATGTTCGCGCTCCTCCGCCGCCTCCTTCCGACACCACACGGCGACGTCTTCCTGATCGGCGCGATCGGGATCGTCGCGACGATCGCCGTCCAGTCGTGGACGTGGGGCGGTCTCGCGCTCCACGCGGACCGGCTCGAGCCGGCGACCGCGCGCACGGTGCTCGACGTGGCCCTCTTCTGGGGCCCGGTCCTGACCGGGGCGACGACGACGATGATGGCGCCGGTCACCCTTCTGGCGCTGCGCGGCCAAGCCGGCCTGCCGCGATGGCTCGGCGTCCTGGGCGCGGTCGCCTTCGTCGAGCAGGCCGTCGAGACGGTGACGATCTTCGGCTCGTCGGGCTTCACCGAGCCGGGCGGCGCCATGAACCTGCAGCTCGGCGCCGGCCTGGTCTGGGCCTGGATCCTCGGCTTCGCGCTCTGGGCAGGCGTCTCACGCAGGCAAACCGGATGAGCGGAGCCGGGCGGCGGCCCTGCGGAGTGGAGGCGCGCATGGCTTCGCTCGCACCGCTGACACCGCTGGCGGACGACCTCTGGGCCGTGGAGCGCCCGCAGACCTTCTACGGCTTGCCGGTGGGCACGCGCATGACGGTGATCCGCCTCTCCGGCGATCGCCTCCTCCTCCACTCCCCGGTCGCGCTCGATCGCGAGCTCCGCGCGGAGCTCGACGCGATCGGCCGGGTCCGATACGTCGTCGCTCCGAATCGCGTCCATCACCTCTACGCCGGCGACGTCGCCAAGGCGTATCCGGACGCACGGCTCTGGGTGGCGCCCGGGCTCGAGCGCAAGCGTCCCGATCTCGTGTTCGTGGCGGTGCTCGGCGACGAGCCGCCCGAGGAGTGGCGCGGAGAGGTGCTGCAGACCTTCTTCCGGGGTCGCCCGTACGAGAACGAGGTCGTCTTCCTCCACCGCGCGAGCCGCACGCTCCTGCTGTGCGATCTGGCGTTCCACTTCGGCCCGCGCACGCCTGCGCCGACGCGGCTCCTCATGCGGCTGCTGCGCAGCTACGGCCGCTTCGGCCCTTCGAAGCTCGATCCGCTCCTGATCCGGGACCGGCGCGCGGCGCGCGAGAGCCTCGAGCGCATCCTCGCGTGGGACTTCGATCGCGTGGTGGTCGCGCACGGCGACGTGCTCGAGACGGGCGGCCGCGAGGCGCTGCGCGAAGGATACGGCTGGCTCCTCCGACGCGACGCCTGAACGTGTCAGACGAGCCTCGCGACGTCGAGGATCGGCTTCGCGGAGCGACGCACGCGCGCGAGGATGAGCGCGCCCTCCATCGCGGCGACGATCAGCTCGGCGCGGCGCGTGGCATCGCGTCGCGGCGTGCCGCTCCTCGCGAGCACGCCGGCGATCACGCCGGTCCAGGAATCGATCGCGTGCCTTCCCGCGACGGTGATCCTGGGCGACTGCGGCGCCGTCTCGAGCAGCGTGGTCGCGACGGGACAGCCCGAGCGGAATCCCGACTCCTGCATCCAGCCCGCCATGACCTTGCAGTAGGCGCGGACGAAGGCCTTCGGATCCGTGTGACGCTCGGCGAGGTCGGAGAGCATCTCGTGGACCAATCCGCCCGCCATCCGGACCGCCGCCTCGCCGAGCGCCTCCTTGCCGCTGGGGAAGTAGTGGTAGAGCGAGCCCTTGGGAGCGCCGCTCTCGGCGACGATCTGCTGCAGGCCCGTCGAGGCGTAGCCCTGTCGCCGGAACAGGCGCATCGCGGTGCGGACGAGGTTCTGCTTGTGCTTGGCGGCGTTCCCCACGGCCCGCGGCACCTCCCTTGGAAGATTATATTGATCGGTCTAGTATGCCCATGACCCAGCGCCCGGGTTCGAGGAGGCTCCATGAGCCAGCAGACGCGGGTCCGCATCGCAGACGGCATCGCCTGGATCACGCTCGACGACGGCAAGGTGAACGCCCTCTCCGCGGAGAGGATCGGCGAGCTCCGCGAGGCGTTGGACGAGGCCGAGAGGGCCGCAGCCGTGACGGTCTTGAGCGGTCGCGAGGGCATCTTCTCGGCCGGCTTCGATCTCCCGACGTTCCAGCGCGGTCTCGAGGCGAGCGTCGAGATGGTCCACGCCGGCGCGAAGCTGGTCGAGCGCCTGCTCTCGCATCCGCTTCCGGTGCTCACGGTCTGCACCGGCCACGCCTACCCGATGGGAGCGTTCCTCATGCTCGCGGCCGACGTGCGTCTCGGCGTCGCCGGCCCGTTTCGCATCGGGATGAACGAGGTGGCCATCCGGCTCACCGTTCCGAAGTTCGCGATCGAGCTCGCGCGCCATCGGCTCACGCCGCCGGGCTTCGCGCGGATCCCGAGCGCGGCCATGTTCGCGCCCGAGGAGGCCGTGCGCCTCGGCTACCTCGACCGCGTCGTCGACGCCGCCCGGCTCGCCGAGGCCGCGCAGGAGGAGGCCTCCCGGCTCCGCAGTCTCGACATGCCGAGCTTCGCCGCGACGAAGGCTCGCTTGAACGAGCGCGCGCTCCAGGCCGTACGCGCGGCGGTGGAGGACGAGCTCCAGACGGCGCAGACTCAGGGCGGCACGCGCGCCGCGTGAGCGCTGGAGCGGGACGCGCGCAGGCGGAGGTGCCATGCGCATCGTCGGGATCGAGCACGTGCAGCTCGCGATGCCCGCCGGAGGCGAGGAGCGCGCGCGGGAGTTCTACGCCGGCGTGCTCGGAATCCGCGAGACGCCGAAGCCGCCGCACCTCGCCGCCCGCGGCGGCGTCTGGTTCGAAGACGATCGGCTGAAGATCCACCTGGGGGTCGATCGCGAGTTCGTTCCAGCGCGCAAGGCCCATCCCGCGCTGCTCGTCGAAGGCCTCGGAGCGCTCGTCGAGCGGCTCCGCGGGCAGGGGTACGCGGTCGAAGCCGAGCCGCTCGCGGGGTTCCTTCGCGTGTACGTGCACGATCCCTTCGGCAACCGCATCGAGCTGATGGAGCCCGTCGGCGGAGACGGGCGGCTTCCGTGAGGTGGCCTCACGAGCGCGAGTTCCGTGGCAGGGCGATCCTCTTCTGGACGCTGTCGCTCCTCGCTGTCGCGCGCACGTCGTCCGTGCCCGGTGTCTCCGATCGGGCAGTCGTGCTGGGCACCGTCGGCGCGGCCGTCGCGTCGCTGATCGTCTACGGCTACACGCTCGTGCTCGGCCGCCTCGACGCGCGCTTTCGCCATTTCCGCCCGAGGAAGTTCCGCTACGTGACCATCTCCGGCTTCTACCTGTTCGTGGGCCTGGCGTGCGGGCTCCTGGTCGGTGCCCCGTGGCTCATGGCGCTCGACCGTCGCAAGACACCGTCGGGGCTCATCGTCTACTACCTCGCCGTGCCCTGCCTGCTCGCCGCCGCCGCGGGCGCGTACCGGGTCGTCGACCAGTACCGCCTGGCCGAGCCGCCCGGAGAGGATCGATGAAGCGCCTCGCTCGCGGGCTCGTCTTCCTCGCGGTGCTGATCGCGATCGCGGCGGCGCTCGGCCCGGCGGCGATCGCCTGGCGGGAGCCCGACGACGGGCGAGCGCTGCCGGGCGGCGTTCCCGGTCGCTGGGTCGAGGTCGGCGGGCGGCGGGTCCACGTGGTCGAGATGGGCGAGGGCTCGCCGCTCCTCCTCGTCCACGGCTTCGGTGCCAGCACCTACGACTTCGAGGAGCGCGTGATGGAGCCGCTCGCGCGCTCGCATCGGGCGATCGCGCTCGACCTCTTCGGCTCGGGATGGAGCGAGCGCAGCGACGACTTCCGCTACGGCTTCGCGCTCTGGGCCGACCAGCTCGCCGGCACGCTCGACGCGCTCGGCATCGAGCGCGCATCGGTCGCCGGGCACTCGATGGGCGGCGCGGTCGCCGCGGTGTTCGCGGCCCGGTATCCGGCGCGGGTCGATCGGCTGATCCTCGCCGACGCCCTCTACCCCGCCGAGCCCGGCGAGACGCCCCTCGTGTTTCGTGCCCTCTGGACGCCCATCGTCGGCGAGCTCGCCCTCGGGCTCGTGGCCGACGCGAGCGCTCCCGGCTTCTCGACGGAGCATCGGGACCGCGCGCTTCCGTGGTATCGGATCCGGGGAACGCGCCGCGGCTTCCTGCGCTACGTGCGCGATCCGAGCAAGCGCGCCGAGCTCGCGGCGGCATACCCCGAGATCTCGGCGCCCACGCTGATCCTCCACGGGACCGAGGACGAGTCGGTGCCCTACGCGGCGATGGAGCGCTCCGCTCCGAAGATCCGCCACGCACGGATCGTTCCGCTTCCGGGGGGGCGCCACTTCCTGCTGCGCGATGCCCCGGACGTCTTCGTGCGCGAGGTCGACGCGTTCTTGGCGGAGCCGTGACGGCCACCGCGCTCCGTCACCGGGAGAGAATCGTGCGAGCCGCGCGGAGCGTGAGGCTCGGCTTCTGCGCGAGCGCTCTCGTCGTCCTGGCATGCGGCGAGGCGCGGATCGGCCGTCCTCCGATCACGATCGCCGAGACCGACGTGCCCCGCTGGTACGAGGGCCTGCAGTTCCGCATCGAAGACGCCGGCTCGGGCCTCGACTACGTCTTCTGGCCCCACGAAGGCGTCGCCGTCCGCTCGTTCCAGCTCGTGACGCGCGCGAACGTCCGGAACATGGTGAAGACCGAGGACGCGTTCAGCTGGACGGTCGAGCGCCTCGACGCGCCGGAGGTGACGATCGGAGTTCGCATGGCCCCGACGTCGGACGGAGTCGACGTGACCTACGAGCTCCGGAATGGATCGGACGAGCCGCGCGTGGTGATGGTCGGACCGTGCTTCCAGCTCCCCGACGCCTTCCTCGACGGCGTCGACGGCGCGGCTCGCGCCGACCACGTGTTCGTGCCCACCGCGGAGCGGGGCTGGCGACGGATCTCCGAAACCCACCGGACGCCCGGGGTGGCCGATCCGTCCGCCCGCCTCCAGCCGCGGCCCTGGACGCAGCACTACGCCTCCGTCCGGGCCCTCGGCCCGGAGGCCGTTCCGCACGGCGGGAACGTCGGGCTCGACCTGTTCGGCGTGGCCGAAGAGCACGTGACGGCGGGCGTGATCGTCGCGGTCCGGCCGGACGGCCGCTCGGCGATCGCCGTCGCCACGGACCACGAGGCGGGCGTGACCTATGCACTCCTCGATTGCCTCCATGCCGTGATCCAGGCCGAGGTGCCGGCCCACGGAACGACGGTCGTCGGGTATCGGGTGCGATTCCACGAGGGCAGCTTCTCCGACCTCTTGGCGCGGCTGCGACGCTCCCTTCCGGGGCTCACGCTGCCACCCGACACGCTCGGATGACGACGCCGGGCGCAGGGCTCTCTACATTCGATCGAGGCGGGCTCGTCGATCCACGAGCACCATCATCCGCACGAGGAGGTCTGGTCCCGTGCGACACGAGTTCCTCTGAGCGACGGCCCGGCCGGGCCGTCGCTGCGGCGCGATCGAGCCGTGATAGGCTCGCGGGCGGGGCGGCCGTGCGCCGGCCCGCCTCGAAGCGAGAGGAGGCGACCGAGTGCTCGAGGGAGGCTGCCTCTGCGGCGGGATCCGCTTCCGCGTCACGGGCAAGCTCGGGCCCGCCGCATACTGTCACTGCAAGATGTGTCAGCGAGCCTCGGGCTCGGCCTTCGCCGCCAACGCCCCGGCCCGAACGGCGTACTTCCAGCTCGTCGCGGGCAGCGATCTCGTGTCGGAGTACGAGTCGTCGCCCGGAAAGCTCCGCGCCTTCTGTCGGCGCTGCGGCTCGCCGATCTACAGCCGCACCGAGGCCGACCCCGAGGTGCGACGGGTTCGCCTCGGCACGCTCGACTCCGATCCCGAGCGCCGGCCGTTCGCGCACTTCTGGGTGAGCGCGAACGCGCCGTGGCACGCGATCACCGACGGGCTGCCGCAGTATCCGGAGGGCGTGATCTCCGAGCAGGCGCCGTAGCATGACCCGTGTGGTTCATGGCGGCCCGCGCGGCGATCGCGTACGGGGGCGCGTAGGGCCGGCGGAAGCGAACGGGATCATGCGCAGGGTCCCGCTCTCGTCCTTCGTCCTGGCGCTCGTCGCCTGCGTGGGCTGCGACCACGCGTCGAAGCACGCGGCGGGCCTCCTGCTCGCGGGCGGCGATCGCATCGCGCTCGCGAGCGACACCGTCCGGCTCGAGCTCGTCTCGAATCCGGGAGCGTTCCTGAGCCTCGGGGCCGGCCTGCCGGAGCCGCTTCGCAACGCCGTCCTCGTCGGCCTCGTGCCCGTCCTCCTGGCGACCGTGATCGTCTGCTTCTGGAGACCGGACCACCGCGCTCGCCGAGACCTCGTCGCCCTGGGGCTCGTGGCCGGTGGCGGGCTCGGGAACTGGCTCGACCGTCTGCTCCACGCCGGCGCCGTCACCGACTTCGTGAGCGTGGGCCTCGGCCGCTTCCGGACGGGCGTCTTCAACCTCGCCGATCTCGCGATCGTGGCCGGCGTGCTGCTCCTCGTGCTCGCACGCCGCGGCGGGCGTGCCTCCGGCGAGGGAACGGTCTAGCGAGGCGACGATGCCGCTCCGCTGCGTGCTCTGGGACTTCGGCGACACGCTCGCCGACGAGCGCTGGATGCTCGAGGCGCCCCCCGGCGTTCCCCGCTGGCCGCGGGTCTGGTCCGAGCTCGCGGGAGGGCGTCTCGCGGACGCCTGGAATCGCGGAGAGATCTCCGATCGGGAGGTGATCGCCGCCGTCGCGGCGGAGCTCACCCTCAGCCGGGCGGAGGTGGAAGCCCACGCGCGCTGGTGTTGCTCCCGCATCCGCTTCTTCGAGCGCCCGTGGACGATCGCACGGCGCTCGTCCCTGCCTCGGGCCCTGGTCACCGTGAACCCGGAAGCGTTCTCCCAGTTCATCGTCCCACGTTATCGCCTGAGGGACGTCTTCGACGAGATCGTCACGTCGTGGGAGGAGCGGACGCTCGACAAGGGCGAGCTGGGCCTCACGGCGCTGGCGCGGCTCGGCGGCACGATCCTCCCGAGCGATGCGCTGCTCATCGACAACAAGGCGCACAACCTCGACGCGTGGAGCTCGCGCGGGGGGCGCGGCTATCTCTTCGAGGGCGAGGAGAAGTTCCGGCGCGATCTCGAGGGCGAGCTGCGCGAGCTCGCGGCCTCGGCGGAGCCGGACGGTGGCACGAGCGGGAGCCGGGAAGGGTGACGGCGCCTCCGACAGCGAGGCGGATCGCGCTGCTGGCGCCGATGCGGTCCGAGCTGCGGCCGCTCGTCCGCGCGCTCTCGCTCCGCCGCGAGGCCGCGGAAGGGCCCGAGCGCTTCGTCGGTGCGCGCGGCGCGCTCGAGATCGTCGCGACGACGGCGGGCATCGGGCCCGCGGCGGCCGCGCGCGCGACGGAGCGCCTGCTCGACGCGCGCGCCGCGGACCACCTCGTGGTGGTGGGCATCGCCGGGGCGATCGGGCCGACCGTCGGGATCGGCGACCTCGTGGTGCCGCAGCTCGTGCTCGACGTGTCGAGCGGCATCGCGCGTCGGCCCGCGCCGCTCGGCGACGCGACGCCACGCGGAACGCTCGCCACCTCCGAGCGGCTCGTGGTCGATCCGGCCGAGATCGCGCGTCTCGAGCGCCAGGGCGTCGTCGCGATCGACATGGAGACGGCGGCAATCGCCTCCGTCTGCGAACGGCGGGGATGTCCCTGGTCGGTGTTCCGCGCGATCAGCGATCGCGCGGACGACGGCTCGACCGATCCGGCCGTGCTCGCCCTCGCGGGGCCCGACGGCGGCGGCGACCTTCGCGCCGTCGCGCGCTACGTGCTCGCGAAGCCGTGGCGCGTCGCGATGCTCGTCCGCCTCGCCCGCGGAACGAGGCTCGCGACGCGCGTCGCCGCGGACGCCGCGATCCGCGCGCTCACGCAGGGCTCGACGCCAGGAAGCCCGCGATGAGGCCGGCCACCTCCTGGGGACGCTCTTCGTAGACGAAGAGCTTGGCGTTCGCGACCTCGTGGAATCCGGCCACGTTCGGGAAGCGGCCGATCATCGCCCGGGCCTTCGCCACGGGGAACGTCGGGTCGTTCGCTCCCCAGACGAAGAGCGTGGGCAGCGCGAGCTCCCGATGCAGGCGATCGAACTCGTCGAGCCGCGCGAACTTCATGCGCCGGAGGAACGCGAGGGCGCCCTGGATCCGCGCGTCGGAGGCGATCAGCGGCTCGACGAACCGCGCGTGGAACTCGCCGTCGAGGAGACCCAGGTCCTGGAAGCAGCCGCCGAAGACCAGCGGCGATCGGCGCCAGGCGCGCGCCCGGAGGAGCTGGCGTACGACGACACCGAAGCCGGGCACGTGCGCCAGCGCCTGGTACATCGGGATCCAGGGCGGTCGGTGGAAGGGGATCTCGGTGTTGGTCAGGACCAGGCGCGAGACGCGCGGCGCGTCGATCAGGGCGAGCTCCCGCGCGATCCACCCGCCGGTGTCGTTCCCGACGAGGGCGTAGGAATCCACGCGGAGCTGGCGCAGCGCCGCCTGGATCGCGCGCGCCTGGCCCTGCGAGGCGTAGTCGTCGGCCGCCGTGCTGTGCGAGAGACCGAGGCCGATCAGATCGGGCGCGTAGCAGGTGAAGCGATCGCGCAGCCGCGCGACGACCGCCTCCCACGTCCGGCCCGAGAGCGGGAAGCCGTGGAGGAAGACGATCGCCGGTCCGGCTCCGTCCCGACGCCAGTGGACCGACGCCTCCCCGGTCCGGGCGTCGCCCTCGGACGCTGCAGCGTGTGCCTCGTCCATGGCTTCCGGATACCCGTCCCGCCGCCGAGGCGCAACCGTCCGGCGGGATCGTGGTAGATTCGCGAGAAGGACGTCGTGTCAGACCTCGCACTCCGCAGGCTCACGCTCGACGACGAAGAGGCGTTCCGCGGTCTCCGGCAGGAGGCGCTCTCGGCGGAGCCGCTCGCCTTCACTGCCTCTCCGGAGGACGACCGCGTGCTCGACCCGGAGTTCCTGCGCGCGCGGCTCGGCGATCCCGGCGAGAGCGCGATCTTCGGCGCCTTCGCCGGCGCGCTCGTCGGCTTCGTCGGGATCTACCGCGAGCCCGGCCGGAAGGCGGACCACAAGGCACGCGTCTTCGGCACCTACGTTAGGCCCGCCCATCGCCGTGGGGGCGTCGGCGACGCGCTCCTCTCCGCGGCGATCGTGTTCGCCCGCGCGCTGCCGCGGGTGCGTCAGATCCATCTCGGTGTCACGGAGGTCGCGCAGAGCGCCCTGCGGCTCTACCTGCGCCACGGGTTCGTCGTCTGGGGGACGGAGCCGGCCGCCCTGCGACACGACGGCCGATTCGTCGCGGAGCACCACATGGTGCTCGTCCTGTCGTAGAGAGGCGCTGCGTGTGATGACGCGGGCCATCGTCCAGAGCGTCGCCTTCGAGGTCGCGGCGTTCGCGATCCTGTTCGGTGCCGCGGGGCGACTCGTGTGGCCGATGGCGTGGGCCACGCTCGCCGTCTACGCGGCGTTCACGATCGTCGGCTGCTCGGTCCTGTCTCCCGACCTGATCGCGGAGCGAACTCGTCTTCACCCGGACGCGCGGCCGGCGGATCTCGTCGTCGCCGGTCTCGCGTTCGTGCTCATGTTCCCGGTCGCGTTCTTCGTCTGCGGCGTCGACGCGCGGCTCCGGCTCTCGCCGCCCGTCCCGGAGGCGCTTCGCGTGCTCGCGCTCGCGATCTTCGCGGCGGGCTACGCGCTCTCGCTCTGGGCCGCGGCCGTGAACCCGTTCTTCTCGACGGTGGTGCGGATCCAGGCCGAGCGCGGCCACCACGTCGTCACGACCGGCCCCTACGCCTTCGTCCGTCACCCCGGCTACGCGGGCCCGATCGTGAGCCATCTCTTCCTGCCGATCGCGCTCGGCTCGCTCTGGGCGCTGGTGCCGTCGGCGCTGGGCATCGCCTGCCTCGTGGCCCGGATCGGGCTGGAGGAGCGGGTGCTCGAGCGGGAGCTCGTGGGCTACCGCGCGTACGAGGCGCGGGTGCCCTGGCGGCTCGTTCCGGGGCTGTGGTAGGCGTGCGCGTCGATCGCCTGGGGATCGTCCTCGCCGCCTGCTGCGGCCTCGCTGCGACGGCGTGGGGCCTCCTCGTTCCGGTCGTCGCAGGATGCGCCTCCGCTTCCTACTCCCAGGTCTCCCAGTACGTGAGCGAGCTCGGCGCGTCGGGTGCGGCGCACGCGCGGCTCGTGGCGGCAGCGGGCTTCGCGCCGACGGGCGCGCTCGTGCTGGCGTTCCTCGCGCTGGTGTCGGGCGTCCTTCCCCGTTCGCGCCCGACGTCCGCGGGCCTCGTCTCCTTCGGCGCGGTCGGCGCGGCCTACCTCGCGAGCGCCGCCTTCCCGTGCGACCCGGGATGTCCGACGGCGGGCTCGCCGTCCCAGTCGGTGCACAACGCGTTCGGCCTGCTCGAGTACCTCGGCGCGATCGCGGGCCTCGTGCTCCTGCATCGCGGGCTGCGCCGCGCCCCGTCCCTCGGCGTGCTCGCGTCGGCATGCCTCGTCGCGGCGGGCTTCGTGGCGCTGGGCTTCCTCGCCATGCTGACGCCCGCGCTGGCGCCCTTCCGAGGCGTGAGCCAGCGCATCGCGGAGGCGGCGATCTTCCTCTGGATCGGACACGCGAGCGTCGTCGTGCTGCGTCTCGATGCGGGGCCCGCGCGTGCCGATCGCGCAAGCGCGGTGCTAGCGTCGCCCGATCGACCCGCAGCCGTGTCGCCGCCCGCGAGCGGCGAGGCCGCTTCGGAGCTCGACGGTCGCTGGCGGGTCTGGCGCCGCGACGAGCACGGAAACCGCTTCGAGGTGAGCCGCGGCCACTCGGAAGGAGAGGCGCGCCGGCGCGTCGCGGAGCTCGAGCGCGCGGGCCACAAGCAGACCTACTTCGCCGAGCGCGAGCCGGGTCGAGCCGTGCAGACGAGCGCCGCCGAGGAGCCTCGATGAGCGATCTCCCCGATCACGTCCGTCGCAATCGCGCGTTGTGGGACGGCTGGGCCGCGAAGTTCGCGGTGCCCGGCGAGGCGAGCTGGGCGTGCGAGACGCCGACGTGGGGCATCTGGGACGTGCCCGAGTCGGAGGTCGGGATGCTCCCCGCCGACCTCGCGGGCAAGGACGCGATCGAGCTCGGCTGCGGCACCGCCTACGTCTCGGCGTGGCTCGCGCGCCGCGGCGCGCGCGTCGTCGGGATCGACAGCTCCGAAGCGCAGCTCGCCACCGCGCGGCGTCTCCAGGCTCTCCACGGCCTCGAGTTCCCGCTCGTCCACGGGAACGCCGAGACCGTGCCGTATCCCGACGCGAGCTTCGACTTCGCGATCTCCGAGTACGGCGCGTGTCTCTGGGCGGATCCGGCGCGCTGGGTCCCCGAGGCGGCGCGCCTCCTGCGACCGGACGGCCGGCTCGTCTTCCTCGTGAACTCGTTCCTGCTCATGCTCTGCATGCCGTCCGAAGAGGACGTCGCCGCGAGCGAGCGGCTCCTGCGCCCGGCGTTCGGCATGTACCGCGTCGAGTGGCCCGGCGATGCGGGGGTCGAGTTCCATCTCTCCCACGGCGAATGGGTGAGGCTCCTGCGCCGCTCGGGATTCGAGATCGAGGACCTCGTCGAGCTCCGTCCGGGCGAGCATGCGACCACCCGCCATCCCTTCGTGACCCTCGACTGGGCGCGCCGCTGGCCGTGCGAGGAGGTCTGGAAGGTCCGCCGCCGCGCCGTGATAGGCTCGACGGCGGCGGAAGACGGCCGATGAGCCGCGATGCGTCTTCGGAGGAGAGCGCGTGAAGACCGACGTCACCGAGATCGCACCCGACCTGTTCCGCATCTCGACCTTCCATCCGGAGTTCGGGATCCAGTTCAACCAGTTCCTCGTCCGCGACGACGAGCCCTTCCTGATGCACACGGGCTTCCGCCGCTCCTTCCGGGAGACGCTCTCCGGCGTCGCGCGTGTGCTCGATCCCTCGACGCTCCGCTGGATCGGCTTCAGCCACTTCGAGTCCGACGAGTGCGGCGCGCTGAACCCGTGGCTCGAGGCGGCGCCGCGCGCCCAGGCGGTCTGCAGCGTCGTCGGCGCGACGGTGTCGGTGAACGATTTCGCGGACCGCCCCCCGCGTCCGCTCGCGGACGACGAGGTGCTCGTCACCGGAAGGCGTCGCCTGCGCTTCCTCGCGACGCCCCAGGTGCCCCACGGCTGGGACGCCGGCCTCTTCTTCGAGGAGACCGAGCGCACGCTCCTCTGCTCGGACCTCTTCTTCCAGCCGGCCGACCCGAAGCCCCTGACGGAGTCCGACGTCGTCGGACCCGCACGCGAGGCGATCGTCTTCAACCTCTCGAGCCCCCTCGCGAAGGACATGCCCTACACGCCCTACACCGACGCGACCCTGCGCCGGCTCGCGGCCCAGGAGCCGCGCACCCTGGCCGCGATGCACGGCTCGAGCTTCCGCGGCGACGGGCGTCGGGCGATCCTCGATCTGGCGGAGGTGCTCCGCGAGACGCTCGGGGGCCCGCGATGACGCTTCACGGGGGCTGTCTCTGCGGCGCCGTCCGATACGAGGTGGACGGCGAGCTCGGCCCGATGGGCCACTGCCACTGTCGCACGTGCCGCAAGGCCCACGCGGCCGCGTTCGCCACGACGGCGCGCGTCGAGCGGTCCCGCTTCCGATGGACGGCCGGAGAGGGCGCGCTCTCGAGCTTCGAGTCCACGCCGGGCAAGAAGCGCTTCTTCTGCCCGCGCTGCGGCTCGCACCTGATCGCCGCCTGGGAGGGCGCGCCCGAGGTCATCGTGCGCGTGGGATCGCTCGACGACGATCCCGTCTCGCGCCCGGTGGCGCACATCTGGACGTCGCAGAGGGCCCCGTGGTTCGAGCTCACGGACGCGCTCCCCCGCTTCGCCGAGGGCCCGCCGTCCGCGCCGCCCGCGCCGCGATGAGCGCGGCCGGCGCTCCGCCGCCCGCCGAGCGAGTCTCCTGGCTCCGACACCTGCTCTCCTTCCTGGCCCTGCCGTTCATGGTGACCGTCGTCGTGCCGATCCTCCTCGCGCGCGATCGGGCCACCGCCGCGAGCGGGCCCACGACGCCGTGGGAGCGGCTCGCCGTCGCGTCCGGCGTCGTGGTGCTCGGGCTCGGGGCTGCGCTGTTCGCGGCCTGCCTACGCCGCTTCGTGACGGAAGGCGCGGGCACGCTGGCGCCCTGGGATCCGCCGCGGCGGCTCGTCGTGCGCGGGCCCTACCGCTACGTGCGGAACCCGATGATCTCGGGCGTCGCCCTCGTGCTCTTCGGCGAGGCGCTCGTGCTGCGCTCGGAGCCCCAGCTCGCCTGGGCGTGCTTCTTCGCCTTGCTGAACGCCGTCTACATCCCGCTCGTCGAGGAGCCGCTGCTCGAGGATCGCTTCGGCGACGCCTGGCGGCGCTACCGACGGAACGTGCCGCGCTTCCTGCCCCGTCTTCGTCCCTGGGACGGAACGGAGGATGGCTCCGTGATAGGCTAGGCGTGTCGGCCCAGCCGGGGCCGACGCGAGGAGCCCTCATCGTGAGCGCGAGCTGCAGCGAGCCCTACGTCCTGATCTCCGCCGATACGCACGCCGGTGCCAGCATCACGACCTACCGCGAGTACCTCGACCCGAAGTACCGCGACGAGTTCGACGCCTGGCGTGGCGGCTACAAGAACCCGTCGAAGGAGCACCTCGGCCGCAAGAAGAGCAAGAACTGGGACGACGACGAGCGCTTCCGGGACCTCGAGGCGGACGGCGTCGTGGGCGAGATCGTGTTCCCGAACACGGTGCCGCCCTTCTACGAGACCGGCGTCCTGGTATCGCCGCTGCCGAAGCCCCACGAGCTCGAGCGCAGGCTCGCCGGGATCCGGGCGCACAACCGCTGGCTCGCGGACTGGTGCGCCGCCCATCCCGAGCGCCGCGCCGGGATCGGCCTCGTCCACCTGAACGACGTCGACGAGGCGATCCGCGACGTCGAGTGGATCGCGAAGCACGGCCTGCGCGGCGGCATCCTGCTCCCGAACCCGCCGCCCGACGACAAGCACATCGAGCCCCTCTACTCGCCGAGCTACGACCGGCTGTGGGCCGTCTGCCAGGACCTCGGCGTGGTGCTGAACCAGCACGGCGGCACCGGCTCCCCCGACTACGGCCCCTACCCGACCGCGCCGGCGATGTGGATCGCCGAGGTCGGCTTCTTCTCGAAGCGCGGCTTCACGGAGCTGATCCTGGGTGGTGTCTTCGAGCGCTTTCCCGGCCTCCGCTACATCCTGACGGAGTCGGGCTGCGCCTGGGCCCCGGCCGTCCTGGCCCAGCTCGACGGCATCCACGCGCGCATGAAGGCCGGAACGCTGGGCGAGCTCACCTTCGATCCCCGCGCCGTGCTGCGCGAGCCGCCGAGCTTCTACGCGCGGCGCAACTGCTACTACGGCGCGAGCTTCCCGAGCCCGATGGAGCTCGAGGGCCGCGCGGCGGTCGGCGTCGACCGGATCCTCTGGGGCAACGACTATCCCCACTACGAGGGCAGCTTCCCCTACACGCGGCAGGCGCTGCGCCACGCGTTCTCGTCGATCGACGCGAGCGAGGTGCGCGCCATGCTCGGGGGGAACGCGGCGAAGCTCTACGGCTTCGACCTCGCGAAGCTCGCGCCGATCGCGGCGCGCTGCGGGCCGACGCCGGAAGACGTCTCGCGCCCGCTGCCGCGGGAGGAGATCCCGAGGGACTCGATGAGCCCGGCCTTCCGCGTCGAGTAGCGACGGGATGGCGCGCGACGGCGTGCTCCGCGTCCGCCTCGCCGCCGCGGGCGATCTCGCGGCGCTGCGCGAGCTCATTCCGTCCTCGGTCCGCGCGCTCGGCCGCGGCTACTACACCGAGGCGCAGATCGAGAGCTCGATCCGCCACATGTTCGGGCCGGACTCGCAGCTCATCGCCGACGGCACGTACTTCGTGGTGGAGGAGGAGGGACGGATCGTCGGCTGCGGGGGTTGGAGCCGACGCCTCACTCTGTATGGCGGCGACCAGGCGAAGGAGGGCGACGACCCTCTGCTCGATCCCGCCGTCGACGCGGCTCGCATCCGCGCCTTCTTCGTGCACCCGGACCATGCGCGTCGGGGCGTCGGGTCGCTCCTCCTGCGGGCGTGCGTCGAGGCGGCGCGGACCGCCGGCTTCCGCGAGCTCGCCCTCGTCGCGACGCTGCCGGGCGAGCCGCTCTACCGCGCCTTCGGCTTCGAGCCGCGAGAGCGCTTCGACGCGCCGCTCGCCGACGGGACGGCGCTCCCCGTGGTGAGCATGTCGCGCGAGATTCCGGACGCGCCGCTTTGAGGCGGTCGCGGCGGCGACGCCGCGGCCGCACCGGGAGGAATCGATGCCGTCGGCACGCACGCTCAGCCTGGTATTCGCCGCGGGCGCCGTGGGGGGCCTCGTGAACAGCCTCGCCGTCTTTGGCTTCGGCCGCCTGGGCATCACCCAATCGCTCGGTGTCGCGATCGCCCCCGCGCTCACGCCCGCCTGGCTCTACCCGCGCATCGTCTGGGGCGGTCTCTGGGGATTCCTCTTCCTGCTGTCGGTGCCTCGCTCCGGATGGCTCGTGCGTGGGCTCGTCCTGAGCCTCGGGCCGGCCCTCGCGCAGCTCTTCGTGTTCTTCCCATGGAAGACCTCGGCCGGCGTCCTCGGCCTCGGCCTCGGGCATTTGACGCCCCTCGCGGTGCTCTTCTTCAACGCGATCTGGGGCACCGCCACGGCGGCGTGGCTGCGCGGCGCGCGGGGATGAGGCGACGCGACGCTGCGTCACGGCGGGCCTCCGCGCTCGCCCTCGCGGCGCTCCTGCTCGGGCCGCTCGAGGGCGTCGCCGCCGGGAGCGAGTCCGACGCGGCCTGCGCCGACGTGGGCACGACCCGCGAGATCGAGTCGTGCCTCGCGCGAGAGCTCGACGCGGCGGACCGGGAGCTCAACCGCTACTACGCCGAGGCGCTGCGCGTCCTCGCGTCGCCTCGAGACACGCCGCCCGAAGCCGGCGCGCGCGATCCGGTCGCCGCGCTGCGGGCGGCGCAGCGCAGCTGGGTCCGCTTCCGCGACCAGGAGTGCGAGGCGGAGTACCAGGCGATCTCGCCGGGCACGCTCGCGGCCTCCCAGGCCCTCGGCTGCAAGCTCGCGCTCACGCGGGAGCGGACGCGTCAGCTCTGGAACGGCTTCCTGTCGGGCGCCTCGACGCAGCTCGCTGCGCCGCGCTGAGGCCGGCGAGCGCGGCCGCTAGCCGCGCGCGCGCAGCTCGAAGTCGTCGAGCCGCGGGCGCCGCGTGCGCCACCAGTAGTCGAGCGTGAAGCCCGACCAGTTGTTGGTGACCTTGCCCGACGCCGTCTTGTACCAGCTCGCGCAGCCGGCGGTCCACGCGGTGCGCTCGAGGTCGCGCTGCACCCGGGCGTTGTAGGCGTCCTGCACGCTCTTCCGCACGTCGACCCAGGCGGCGCCGCGAGCGACCATCTGCTCGATCGTGCGCAGGATGTAGCCGGCCTGACACTCGATCATGAAGATGATCGAGTTGTGGCCGAGGTTCGTGTTCGGGCCGTACATGAGGAAGAGGTTCGGGAAGCCGGAGACGGCGATGCCGAGGTGCGCCTCGGCGCCGTCGCGCCAGACGTCCTCCAGCTTCCGGCCGCCGCGTCCCTCGATCGTCATCGGCGCGAGGAAGCTCGTCGTCTCGAAGCCGGTGGCGAAGATCAGCGTGTCGAGACGGTGCAGCCGGCCGTCCTTCGTCGCGACGCCCTCCCGCGTCACGCGCTCGATCGGGCTCGTGACGATCTCCACGTTCGGCTCGATCAGCGCCTGGTAGAGGTCGTCGGAGATCAGGATGCGCTTGCAGCCGATCGGGTAGTCCGGGGTCAGCGTCGCGCGCAGCTTCGGGTCCTTCACGACCTGGTCCAGGTACTGCATCGCCCGCTCCTTCATCTTGCGACCGAACCACGTGTCGCGGACGAAGGTCAGGAAGTTGAGCTCGAACAGGCCGTAGATCGCCCAGCGGCGGAGCTTCAGCAGCCCCGGCACGTGGCGATAGCGCCACTTCTCGCTCTCGGTGTAGGCGCGGTCGTTGCGCGCCGCCACGTAGTTGGCGCTGCGCTGGAAGATCGTGAGCTTCCGTGCCTTCCGCTGCACCGGCGGGATGAACTGGATCGCGCTCGCGCCGTTCCCGATCACGCCGACGCTCTCGCCCGAGAGATCGTGCGCGTGGTCCCAGCGCGCGGAGTGCCAGCGCTCGCCGGCGAAGTCCCCGAGGCCCGGGAGGTCTGGAACGTGCGGTCGGTTCAGCTGGCCCGTGGCGGCGACGAACACCCGGGCGCGGATCGCCTCGCCGCTGCCGGTGCGCAGGTGCCACTCGCCCGACTCCTCGTCGAAGGAGGCGCCGGTGATCTCCGTCCCGAACCGGATGTGCTCGTAGAGCCCGTACTTCCGCGCGCAGCCCTCGAGATATTGCTGGATCTCGGCCTGGGGCGAGAACTTGCGGCTCCAGTCCGGATTGGGCTCGAAGGAGAAGGAGTAGAGATGCGACGGGACGTCGCAGCACGCGCCCGGATAGGAGTTGTCGAGCCACGTCCCGCCCACGCAGTCGGACTTCTCGTAGATCGTGAAGGAGTGGATGCCTGCGCGCTTCAGACGGATGCCGAGGCAGAGCCCCGAGATTCCGGCGCCGAGGATCGCGATCGTGGGGAGCGAGGAGGGCCGGGGCGCTTGCGCGTTCATGGGGCATCGTCCTTCTCAAGGGTTCGCTCGACCAGGGTTCGCTCGACCAGGGTTCGCTCGACGGACGCGGAGCGGATCGGGTCGACCCGCAAGCATAACTGGAATTCGGCTGGCGACCGCTTCGTCCCGACGGCGCCGGAGCCCGGCCCCGGGCTGGGCGCTGCTCCGGACCTGCGTACACTGGAGGTGCGGGGTCCGGGGTGCGGGCCTTCGTCGAGGGATGGTGCTCCGCACGCGTGCGGTGGAGGACGCTCGTGGCGATGCTCGTGATGCGCGAGCCGCGCGAGGCCGATTGGCCCGCGATCCTCGCCCTCGCGAACCGCAGCGTCGCGGGCGTGCCGGGCGCCGGCTCGCGCGACGCGTGGGCCGAGAGTCGCCGGCGCTTCGACCGCAGCGCGGGTATCCAGCGTCAGCTCGTCGCCGTGGACGAGTCGACCGGCGAGGTCGTCGGCTACGGCGCCCTCGAGCGCCGCTCCGGCGATCCGCCCGATGGCTACCGACTCTTCGTGGTGACGGCCCCCGAGCAGCTCGGCCGGATCGGAGAGCTCCTGTACCGCAACCTCGTCGCCCTGCTGCGCGAGCTCGGCGCCCGGAGCGCCTGGTTCGCCGAGCACGCCGCAGACCGGGCGTTCCTCGAGTTCGCACGCACGCGCGGCTTCCGCGAGAAGGAGCGGCGGAAGCTCGAGGACGGCGCGGAGCAGGCGGTGCTCAGCCTCTCGCTCTAGCCCCCGCTCAACGACTGCAGCACGTGCACCTCGTCGGTCTCCCGCAACGACACGTCGAGGCGACGCACGGCCTCGTGGTTCACGAAGATGCGGACGTGGGGGCGGATCCCGTCCTGCTCGTCGATGATCCGGAAGCGGATCCCTGGGTGCCGCCGCTCCAGGTCGTCGAGGAGCTGCGCCAGCGTCGCCCCGAAGGCCTCGACCGCGCTGCGCTGCTGCACGTAGGAGCGGAGCGGCTGTGCGATCCAGACCCTCACGTCGAGAGGCTCGCGGCCTCGACCGCGTGGATCAACGGCAGGTGGCGCGCGAGGCAGCGCCACTCGACGCCCTCGTCGATGCTGCCCCAGACCTCGCCGCTCGTCGTGCCGAAGTAGAGGCCGAGCGGCGCGCAGGCGTCGGCGGTCATCGCCTGACGCCGGACGGTGAACCACGCCTGGCTCGGCGGCAGGCCCCGGTCGAGGCGCCGCCACGACCGGCCGCCGTCGCGGGTCGCGTACACCGCGGGCTTCCCGCCCGGGCTCGTGCGCGGCCAGACGTCGGTGCCGTCCATCGGGAACACCCAGGCCGTCTCCGGATCGCGCGGATGGAGCACGATCGGGAAGCCGATGTCGCCGACGTCGCGGGGCATGTTCTCGCCGATCCGCACCCACGTCTCCGACGGCCGCACGAGCCGGTAGATGCCGCAGTGGTTCTGCTGGTAGAGGACGTCCGGCGCGGTGGGATGGAGCTGTACGCAATGCGGATCCTGGCCGAACTCGGGAAACGGATCGGGCAGGAAGTCGGCACGACAGCCGGCGTTGAGCGGCCTCCAGTCGCCGCCGCCGTCCACGCTCTCGAACACGCCGCCGCCGCCGCCGGACATCGCGATGTAGAGATGACGCGGGTCGCGCGGATCGATCTGGATCGAGTGCAGGAGCGGACCGTCCGGTGTCGGGTTCACCTCCTTCGGCGTCCACTCGGCGTTGCGCGGGTGGTCGTTGAAGCCGGCCACGGGCTGCCAGACGTCGCCGCCGTCCGCGGTCCGGAAGAGCCCCTCCGGCGAGGTGCCCGCATACCAGACGCCGGGCTCGCTCGCGTGCCCGGGCTCGAGCCAGAACACGTGGTCGACCACCTTTCCCGTCTCGCCGTCGCGCGCCTTGCGGAAGGCCGGCGGACGCGACGCCTCCTTCCAGCTCGCGCCGCCGTCCGTCGAGCGGAAGACCGTGGGGCCGAGATGGCCGGTGCGCGCCGCGACGAGGAGCGTCCGCCGGTCGCGGGGATCGGCCACGGCGTGATGGATCACGTGGCCGAGGAAGCTCGGGCCGCGCAGCTCGAAGGCGCTCCGCAAGGCGTCGGCGTGGAGCGTCCAGACGCCCTTTCGTGTCGACACGAGCAGGCTGACCGGTCCGTCGGGAAGAGGCGAGGGCATGCGCAGGCCTCCGGCTTCGGATGGACACCGCTCGGCGCTCTACGGGAAGGACGAACGGGCGCACCTCCAGGATACGCCCGCGGCGTCGGGGTGGGGCGGACGCCCCTGCGCGCGCCCCTACGCGCCGGCCACCTCCCGCACGTGCACGTCCTCGGGCCCGTCCTCGTCGTCGAGCGCCGAGCCCACACGCTCGAAGCCGAGACCTCGGGCGAGGGCGAGCGACGCCTCGTTCGCGGGCGAGATCGAGGCCACGAAGCGCGTGATCCCGTGTGCGCGCGTCGCCCAGTCCATGAGGGCCGTGCACGCCTCGCGCGCGAACCCGCGGCGTCGGTCGCGCGCGAAGACGGTGTAGCCGAGCTCGACGCCACCGGGTGCCCAGGCCTCGAGATACGGCTCTCCCGGGCGCGTATGGAAGCCGGCGTGCCCGACCACGCGCCCTTCCGCGCGGAGCACGAGCGCCCGCGTGAGCCACGCCTGGGCGGCGGGATCGTTCCGGAGCTGCCCGAGCCGGAGCCGCAGGATCTTCGGCGCGTCCGGCCACTCCGGCGGCAGCGAGGCGCCCAGCAGATCCGCGGCGCGGGCGAGGTCGCCGGCGAGGGAAGCCTCGAGGAAGGCGGGCGTCATCGGCACGAGCTCGAGGCGTGGCGTGACGATCGGCGCGAGCGGCACGCGCACAGTCTACGCCGGCCGGGCTCGGCCGGCGTGGTAGGCTCGCGCGGGGACAGGATGGATCTCTACCACGTCTGGTTCGACCTCAAGCCCGGCGCGTCCGACCTCGAGGTCTGCGACGCCGTTCGCAGCTATCTCGGCGCACTGCGCGAGGAAGGCAAGATCCACGGCTTCCGGGTGACGCGGCGCAAGCTCGGCCTCGGGCCGCGCGAGCTCGGCGAGTTCCACGTGACGATCGAGACCGAGGGGCTCGCCCAGCTCGACGCCGCCTTCGTCGCGGTGTCCGCCCGCACGAATCCGATCGAGGGGCTCCACGCGGAGGTGAACCAGCGCGTGCGGAACCTCGCCTTCGCGCTCTATCGGGACTTTCCGGATCCCCAGCGCAAGCACGGCGAGGAGCGCTTCTAGACGCCCCCTCGGTGCGCGGCGTAGCATTGCGCGCGCCATGGCCAGCTCGCTTCGCGCGCTCGTACGCCAGCATCCCGTCATCACCGCGGTGCTCGTGGTCTCCACCGTGGCCGGCGCGCTCGCCGGCCCTTCCGTGCTCCCGCCCGAATGGTCGCTCGCGCGCCGCATGATCGGCGGTGCGCTCGCGGGGGGTGGCATCGGATTGCTCATGACGGCGACCAAGATGCTCTAGGGCGGGCTCGCCCCGCCGGCTAGTACGCGTCGCCAGGCTGGGCGAGGGGCGCCTCGTCCCGCAGGCTCGGCGGGACCGGGTTCACGGGGCTGGGACTGTTCTCGTTGCCGACGGCCTCGTCGCAGGCCCCGGCCTCGCGCTCCATGCAGGCGTCCACGTCCTCCACGCCCGCGCAACGCTCCCGCGCGGCGCGGTTGCAGCGATTCTGCTGGCCGGCCTGGTCGAGCTCGAACTGGCGCTCTTCGGCCTGCTGCGGTCCGGCACAGCCCGAGGTGAGGGCGGCGGCGAGGGCGAGGAGGGGAAGCGTGCGCACGCATCCGGTATACCTCGCCGCCCCGATGCGGCAACCGGGACCGTGGAGCCGCGCGCGGGCGCTGTGTCATCCTGCCGCCACCGTTCGAGGAGGACCGGATGGCGGGGGCCGTCGTGGCTCCGGGCTTCGGCCCGATCGAGCGACATCCGCGCAACGAGCGCTTCGTCTGGCGCGATCATCGCGGTCCCTTCCGCCTGGTGACGCCGGCGCAGGCGCGCGCCTACGACGAGCAGGGGTTCTTCGTCCTCGAGGATGCTCTCGATGCCGCGACCCTGGCGGGTGTCGAAGCCGAGATCGACCCGTGGGAGGAGAAGGTCGAGGGCCTGCTCCAGCGCCTCCCCGGGAAGGCCGCGTTCATCGCGCGGGCGGGCGAGATCACCTTCACGATCCACCTCGTGCTCCGCTCGCGTGTGTTGCGCGCATTCTGCGCCTCGCCTCCGTTCACGGACCTCGTCCACGACCTCGTCGGGCCCGACGTGCGGCTCTACTGGGACCAGGCGGTGTACAAGAAGCCCGACGCCGAGGCGCCGTTTCCGTGGCATCAGGACAACGGCTACACCTACGTCGAGCCGCAGGCCTACCTCACGTGCTGGATCGCCCTGACCGACGCCACGCGCGAGAACGGCTGCCCCTGGATCGCGCCCGGCGTGCATCGCCACGGCACGCTCCGTCATCGGCCGAGCGCGCTCGGCTTCGTCTGCGCGGAGACGACGCCGCCCGGCGCCGTCGCGGTGCCGACTCGCGCGGGAAGCATCGTCGTCTTCTCGTCCCTGACGCCCCACGCGACGGGCCCGAACCGCACCTCGGGCGTGCGCAAGGCCTACATCGTGCAGTTCGCGCCGGCGGGCGCGCGCACGTTCACCCAGACCGCGGACGGCGCGTGGAGGGACGCGCCCGCGGACGCGCCCGATCGGCAGTTTCCGGTGCTCGTCGGCGGAGCCCCGGTCTCACCGGACGGGACGCGCGCGTGAGTCACGCATCGCGCGCCCGAGCGGGCGCGCTCGTCGTCGCCGTGCTCCTCGTCGCTGCCGCCAGCTGCGCGAAGCCCCCGCGCGTGACGCGCCCCGATCCGGCCCTCCTCGAGCGCGACCTCGAGGTCGGCGGGCGGGAGCGCTCGTATCTCTTCTTCGCGCCGCCGGGCGCGGATCCGAAGACCCCGCGTCCCCTCGTCCTGGTGTTCCATGGCGGAGGCGGGAGCGCGACGAGCGCCGCGCGCCTCACGCGCTTCCGACCGCTCGCGGCAGAGCAGGGCTTCCTGGTCGCGTTCCCGAACGCCGTGGGCGGCCACTGGAACGACGGGCGCGACGACGACTTCGCAGCGTCGATGCGCGAGAACGTCGACGACGTGGCGTTCGTGGACGCGTTGATCGACGACGTGGCGCGCACCCACGCCGTCGACCCGCGGCGCATCTACGCGACGGGCGTCTCGAACGGCGGGATCTTCGTGCACCGGCTCGCGGCCGAGCGGGCGTCGCGCATCGCGGCGATCGCGCCCGTCGTGGGCGGCATCGCCGAGCCCTTCGCGAAACGCTTCGCGCCCGCCGCGCCGGTCTCCGTGCTCGTGATCCAGGCGACCGACGATCCCTTGATGCCGTACGACGGAGGGGCCGTCGAGGGCGGCGGGCGCGGTCGGATCGTGGCCACCGACACCGCGGTGCACCTCTGGTCGCTGCACGACGGCTGCCCGCGCGCGGTGAGGAGCGAGCGTCTTCCCGACAGCGATCCGACCGACGGCTGCCTCGCGACGCTCGAGACCCGGTCGGGCTGCCGCGACGGGAGCGTGGTGTCGCTGCTGCGCCTCGACGGAGGCGGCCACACCTGGCCCGGCGGGCCCGCCTACCTCCCGCGGTCGGCCGTCGGCGCCGTGTGTCGCGACGTCGACGCGACACGGACGATCTGGGCGTTCTTCGCCGCCCATCCGAAGCCGGAGTAGGATCGCGCGGTGCCCGTCGAGGTGATCGGAATCGACCACGTCTATCTCGCCGTGCGTGATCTCGCGCGGAGCGAGGCGTTCTACGATCGGGTGATGCAGGGCGTGCTCGGCTACCGGAAGGCGAAGGGCCCCCTCGGCGGCGCGCCGCACGTCCACTACTACAACCGTCAGTTCGGCTTCTCGCTTCGTCCGGCGCGCGCCGGGACGCCCGAGCACGATCCCTACGCGCCCGGCCTCCACCACTTCTGCTTCCGCGTGCTCGACGAGGCCGCGGTCGATCGCGCGGCGCAGGAGCTCCGTGCCGCCGGCATCGGCGTCACGGACGGCGCCTACTACCCCGAGTACGCGCCCGACTACTATGCCGTGTTCTTCGAGGACCCCGACGGCATCCGCCTCGAGCTCACGAACTTCCGGGAGCAGCGTCGCCGCCGCATGCAGGACTGGGACACGGAGGGGTGACACCGGCCCAGCGTCTGCCAAGATCCACGGGTCGCGATCGCGCGTCGCGGGCCGCCGCAGCCCGGCCGGGGAAGGATGGATCTCGTCTGGCGACTCGTGCCCTCGGTGCGCCCGCGAGAGCGGGGACGCGTCGCCTTCTTCCTGGGCCTCGGCGCCGCGGTCGCCCTCGCCCAGACGCTGGGCCTCACCGCCGCGGAGGGGCTCCTCCTCTCCCGCCTCGGCGCCGCGCGGCTGCCCTCGACCTACGTGCTCGCTTCCCTCGCGACGATGGTCGCCTCGCTCCTCTACGCCTACCGCGTCGGGCGCGCCCGCAACGACCGCGTGCTGATCGAGCTCCTGCTGCTGGCCGTCGCCGTGCTGCTCGCCCTCGCCGTCGGGGCGGAAGTCGAGCTCGCCTGGGCGCCGGTCGGGCTGCTCTGCCTCCAGGTCGCGGCCCAGGCGGTCCTCGGGAGCCACTACTGGGAGCTCACGAACGACTACTTCGACCGGCTCTCCGCGAAACGTCTGCGCGGTGTGCTCACGGCCGGGCTCTCCCTCGGCGCGGCGCTCGGCGGTGGTGTCGCCTACGTCGCGATCGGGGGCCTGCCCGCGCCGAGCCTCATCGTCGGCTGGGCGTTGATGCTCGCCGGGGTGGCGGCGCTCCTCCGCTTCGCGCGGCCGCAGCTCAGGCGCTGGGCGCCCCTCGACCTCGAGGAGGACGCGGGCTCCCTCGCCGGCGTGCGCTCCGCCGCCCGCTGGCTCGTGGCATCACGCTTCGGTGTCGCGCTGCTCGGCACGGCCGTCGTGATGGTCGCCGCGGGCTACGTCGCCCGATATCTCTCGTCCGAGACGCTCGCGCGCGAGTTCCCGACGGAGCGCAGCCTCACGCGCTTCCTCGCGCTCTACTTCGCGCTCACGAACCTGGCCGAGGTCGCCATCCCGCTCTGGCTCGCGCCGCGCCTGATCGAGCGCTTCGGGGTTCCGGTCGTGAGCTGGGTCCAGCCCTTCCTCACGGTCGTGACCTCGGGGGGCCTCCTGGCGTCGCCTCACCTGCCTGCGGCCCTGGCGTCGCGGGCGAGCGGCGAGCTGTTCGAGAACGCGCTCGCTGCGCCGGTGCGGAGCCTGATCGGCGAGGCGGTGCCGCTGCGCTTCCGCGCCCGCGCCCAGGCGTTCCTCGAGGGGGTCGTGGTGTATGCGGCCCTGGCCGGCGCGGGCGCCCTGCTGCTCGTCTTCCGCAACGTCGACCGCGCGGCGCTGGCACTCCTCGGTGTGGGCTTCGCGCTGCTCTACCTCGGGCTCCATCTCCTCCTCGGACGGCGCTACGTCGAGGCGCTCGTGGCGGAGCTCCGCGCGGGGCGCCTCGACCTGCGATCGGTCGGCCGCGAGCTCGGGCGTCGCGAGGTGGGGCACCTGGCCGAGGTCTGGCGCTCGAGCCTGCGCGAGAGCCAGACGGCCGAGGAGGCGATCGCGCTCCGGCCGCTCCTTCCGCTCGCGCCGTTCCTCGTGCAGCGGGGGCTCGCCCAGGAGGTGCGGGCCGGCCTCGACCATCCGAGCCCCCTCGTCCGCGCGACCTGCGTCTCCGCTCTGTGTGGAGACGGCTCGGCGGATCCGGCGGAGCTGCGCGACGTCCTCGTGCGCGCGCTCGACGACCGCAGCACGGACGTCCGTCTGGCTGCGCTCCGCGCGATCTCCGACGAGAGGTCGCTGCCCGCCGCCGTGGCGGGCCGCGTGTTCGGCCGCCTGCAGGATCCCGACCCCGTGGTGCGCGCCGCCGCCGCGGCGCTCGCCGGCGAGCTGGGCCAGGCGGTGCTGCGGAGGGGCGCGCGCTCGTCCGAGGCTTCCGAGGCGGTGGCGGCGCTCGACGCGCTGCCGACGCAGCTCGCGGAGGAGGCCGCGGCGCGGCTCGACGACGCCGATCCGAAGGTCCGGGCGGCGGCGCTCCGCTTCGCGGCGCGCCATCCCGCAGCGCTCGCCGTCGACGCGGGACGGCTCGCGCGGGAGCTCGGCCAGCGCGACGCCCGCGTGCGTCGGGCCGCGGTCGAGGCGCTGGCGGCCGGGGTGGGCCCCGCGGCGGCGCCCCTCCTCGCGACGCATCTCGGCGACGCAGACCCGGCCGTTCGACGCGCCGTGGTGTCGACACTGGGCGGCCTCGGCGAGCCCGCGCTCGAAGCCATCGCGGGCGTCCTCGCCGGCGAGCCGGGCACGGCCGCGCGGGAGGCCGCCTACGACGCGCTCGCCGCCCTCGGCACGCCGGCCGCGCGCGCCGCGCTCCTGCTCGCGCTGCGCGCCCGAGTGCTCGAGGCGTGGAACGGCGCCCTCGGCGTCGACGCGCTTCCCGAGGACGGAACGCCCGCGGAGCGCTTCCTGCGCGTCGCCGAGAGCGACGCGCAGCGCTGCGCGGTGCACGAGTGCTTCGCGATCCTGGCGCTGCTCGAGGATCCGGCGGTGGTGCGGACGGTCGAGCGTACGCTCCTCCACGGTCCCGAGCGCCTGCGGCTCGGCGCGCTCGAGGTGCTGTCGCACCTCGGGGATCGCGAGTCCGCGGCGCGGCTCGTGCTGCTGCTCGAGCCCGCGCCCCTCGACCAGAAGCGCCGCGACCTCGCACGCTTCCTCGTGCCCCCGCGCTCGCGCGAGGACGTCCTCGAGCGCGCGCGCCGGGGCGCAGCGCCCTGGCTGCAGCTCGCCGCACGGCGCCTGGCCGGCGATCTGCACGACCCCGAGAAGGAGAGGCTCATGGAACGGCTCATCTTCCTGCGTCGGATTCCGCTCTTCCGCGAGCTCGGACTCGATCAGCTCGAAGCGATCGAGCGCATCGCACGAGAGGAGGAGTACGTCGAGGGCGAGGAGGTCGTGCGCGAGGGCGACCCGGGCGAGCAGCTGTACCTCGTGATCGAGGGCGAGCTCGCGGTCTGGCGCGACCGGCACGGCACGAGCCCCATCCGTCTCAACACGTTGGGCCCCGGGAGCTACTTCGGGGACATCGCGATCCTCGACCGCGCGCCCCGCAGCGCGAGCGTCGTGGTGACGCGGCCGTCGCGGCTCCTGGTGCTCGACGGCTCGCTCTTCCGCGAGCTGATCCTCGATCGGCCGGAGCTCGCCTTCGAGGTCTGCCGGGCGCTCTCGGAGCGGCTGCGCGCGGCCGAGCAGCGGATCGCGGGCTAGCGCGGCCGCTCGTCGCCTCGCCGTGCGACGACGAGCGCGACGCCCGTGACGGCGAGGCAGGCGAACCCGAAGGCGTCGCCCATCCGCCCATAGACGCTCCGTCCGTACGCCGGCGCGATCTCGCCCTCGATCGCCCCCCGCTCCGAGGCGTGGGTGCGCGCGAGCACGCGCCCCTGCACGTCCACGATCGCGGACGGACCGGAGGTGGAGGCGCGCACGAGGAAGCGGCGCTGCTCCACGGCGCGCAGGCGCACGACGTCGAACTGGAGCTCGGCGAAGTCGGCGCTCGGAACCCACGAGTCGTTCGAGGGAGAGACGAGCCACGCCGCTCCGGCCTCGACGCGTGCGCCCGCCACCTCGGGCAGCATCGCCTCGTTGCAGATCAGCACGCCGGCGGGGCCGGCGCGCGTAGGCAGGCCGGCGCTCGCGGGCCCGGCAGCGAACTCGCGCACGCGGGCGAAGCGGCGGCGCAGGAACGCGATGCCACCGAAGGGGAAGTGCTCGGCGAAGGGCACGAGGAGCTGCTTGTCGTAGCGCGCGGCAAGGCGGCCGTCCGGCTCGAGCACGTACACGCTGTTGAAGAACGGCGGGCGGCCGTCGGGCCCGGCGCGCGGCGCCCCCAGGACGAGCTCGGCTCCCCACGGCGCCAGCGCCGAGGCGAGCCGGACGCGCAGCGCGGGCTCCTGCTCGAGGAAGAACGTGGCTGCGCTCTCGGGCCAGACCACGAGGGCGGCGCCTCGGGCGAGGGGGCCCGCGCTCAGGCCAAGATAGACGTCGAGATTCTCGCCGTGCTTCTCGGGTCGCCACAGGGCGCCTACGGCGACGTCCCCTTGGATCACCGCCACGCGCACGCGCGGCTCGGGTGGGCCCGAAGCACGCAGACACCGGACGCCGTAGGCGAGCGCCAGGAGCGCCGGCAAGGCCCCCACGACGAGCGGCACGAAGACGCCGCGCGCGCCCCCGACGCGGCGCCCCGGAAGGACGCGCCCGTGCCCCTCGCGCCACGCCGCGAACGCCTCGACCAGCGCTGCATTGGCCGCCGCAACGACGAAGCTCACCCCATACACGCCGCCGAGGTCGGCGACCTGCACCAGCGGCAGCAGGTCGCTCTGGGAGTAGCCGAGGAGCGCCCAGGGATTCCCGATGAAGAGCGGCGTGCCGGTGAAGAGGCGCCCGCGAAGCAGCTCCGCCCCGCTCCACGCGGCGGCGGCGACGACGGGCAGCGCGGCGCCGGGTCGGCGCGCGAGCACGCGGTACGCCAGGGCGAATGCGGTGTGGTACGGCGCGACCATGAGCGTCGCGACGCCGAGGAACACCAGATAGCCGACGAGCCGCGGCTGCAGGTAGTAGGTCTCGACGGCGGCGGGCATCCACTCGCCGACGCTCCATGCGGCGAGCAGGCTCCACAGCCAGCCGAGTCCGATCGCGGCGCGCAGGCTCGCGCCGCGCAGCGCGAGCAGGAAGGGCGCCAGCGCGAGCCACGCCAGCGCCGAGCGATCGTGCGGTGGGAAGCAGAGGCCGTAGAGGACGCCGCTCGCGACGGTGAGGGCGATCCGCAGGACGAGCGTCAAGCCCGGCCCGCGAGCACGGCATCGAGGCGATCGAGATCCCAGCGCAGGTCGAGCGCCTCGAGGCTGCGACGCGCGTCGTCGAGGCGCGCGCGCAGCGGAACGCCGGCGAGGGGGACCTCGAGACCCAGGAACGGCGCGGCCTCGACGGCGATCCGCGCGCCTTCGGCACGCGCGCCGAGACGCTCTGCCTCGGCGAGGGCGCGCTCGAGGAGGCCGATCCCGGCGCGCGTCCGGCCGAGCAGGATCGCGCTCTGGCCGGCCAGGCTCAGGACCTCGGGCCGGTACCAGGCAACCTTCGCTGCGCAGCGGAGGGCCGCGCGGCGCGCACGGGAGGCTTCCTTGCGCAGGGCGCGGGACGGTCCGCTCCGTCGCGCGCGCGCAGCGGCCGCGAGCTCGAGCACCGCGAGCTGGAGACGCGCGCGTGCGCTCGTCCCGAGGTTGAACGGCGGCAGGGTGCGGACGCGGCGGGCGATCTCGCGCGCGGCCGCGAGGCTCTCGCGGGCCGCGTCGTTGCGCTCGAGCAGGAGCTCGACCTTCGCGCGCGCGCCGAGCGCGAACACGTTGAGCTGGGACTCGTCGTGGCTTCGCACGTAGGTGTCGGCCGCTTCGAGGGCCGGCTCGAGCGCTCGCTGCTCGGTCGCCAGGAAGGTGTCGGCCGCGTGTACGTTCGAGATCGCGTACTCGTACGCGTACTGGTCGCGCAGCTCGACCAGGAGCTCCCGATGCGCGCGTGCCGCGTCGAAGCGCCCCTGGGCGAGCCGCGTCGCCGTCTCGAGGAAGAGCTCGTTCGTCACGTCCCAGAGCTGGCCGCGGCGGATCGCCGCAGCGAGGTCGTCCGGCGGGATCTCGAGCTCGCGCCGCCACTCGCCGGCGAGGAAGCAGTGGACGAAGCGCATCATGCGCACGAGCAGCTCCTCTCCCGGATCGTCTTCGCGTGCGAGCGCGGCGGCGCGCCCGAGGAGCCGGCGGCTGACGTCGAAGGAGAGCCCCCCGAAGGAGAAGATGCCGATCATCGACGCGTACATCCCGCCCGACCGGGCGACGCTCGCCGGGTCGACCCGACGCAGGCGGCGAACGTTCTCCATGGTGTCGAAGAGGAAGCGCGTCGGGTCGCCGGTGGTCTGGGCCATCGCACGCGCGAACATGATCGAGATCACCTCGCGATCGTGCTCGTCGGCGACCGGACGCGCACGCACCAGCGCGGGGAGGTAGAGCTCGGTCAGGAGCCCGCCGAGACCCCAGGCGAATCGAGCGATCATCGACGCGCGTCGCCGCGCCACGGGCTCGCCGAGCAGCTCGAGCGCCTCGCTGAAGCGATCGCTCGCGTCGATCAGGAATCCGCGATGGAAGAGCGCGAGGGCGAGATTCTTGGCGAGGGCGGCGCGCACGGCGGGGTCGCCGCCATCGGGATGCATCCGGGCGTAGAGGGACGACGCCTCGCGGAAGAAGTGGAGCGCCTCGTTCGAGGCCGCCGAGCGCGCCGCCTCCTCCCCGGCGAGCAGCAGGTGGCGTTCGGCCCGGGCGAGGTCGCGGCCCAGGCTGAAGTGGTAGGCGAGCGTCGCGTGGAGCCCCGGCGCTTCGGGGGCCGCGTCCTCGAGATGCTCCGCCACCGCGTGGTGGAGCTCCACACGGCGACCCTCGAGGATCGAGTCGTAGGTGACCTCCTGGATCATCGGATGGCGGAAGCCGAGCCGGCGATCCGCCTCGGACCCCGGGGCGAGCAGGGCAGCGTCCACGAGCCGATCGATCGCGTCGGCGAGCGTCGTGCCGTCCGCGTCGTGGCGAAGGGCCCGGCCCGCGACGGCCGCGAGCGTCGCCCGATCGAACCGCTGGCCGATCACCGACGCGATCTGGAGCAGGAGCTTGCGGCGCGGATCCAGCCGGTCGACGCGCGAGAGGATCACCTCCTGCACGCTGCCGGGAACGACCGCGCTGTCGATGGCGGCGGTGGCGCGGAGACGAGATCCCACCGCCTCGAGCACGCCCTGCTCGAGGAGCGCGCGCAGCACCTCCTCCAGGAAGAACGGGTTGCCGGCGGTGTTCGCCTCGATCCGCTCGCGCAGGGCGCGAGGCAGGTCGTCGCGGGCGAAGAGGCCCGCGAGGAGCTCGCGCGTGTCGCGCGGAGCGAGCGGGGAGAGCTCGAGCCGGACGGCCCGCTGTCCGAGCTCCCGCTCCGCGCTCGCGATCGCGCGGTCCGAGGTCTCCGGAAAGCCCGGACGGGCCACGAACACGAAGAGGAGGGCGCTCTCGCGCGCGAGCCCGACCAGGCTCTCGATCAGCTCGATCGACGAGAGATCGGCCCAGTAGAGATCCTCGAACACGAGCACGAGGGGGCGGTGCTCTGCGAGCGAGGCGAGGAGGGTCCGCACGGCGCGCGTCAGCAGGTTGTCGACGGTGTCGCCGGGGATCTCGGCCAGCCTCGAAGCGACCTCGTCCGGGAGCACGATGCCCGCGAGCGCAGCCAGGAAGGGCGTGATCTCGGCGGACTCGCCGGGAGCCGACCTCTCGATCGCATCGGTCAGCCGGGAGTAGGCGTCGGGGTCGTCGTTGCGCAGCTCGGCCCAGCGCCGGAGGAGGTCGGCGAAGGGATGGAACGAGAGATTGCGGCCGATCGCGAGCGACCGGCCCTCGAGCCAGCGGCAAGCCCGGCCCTCTTCGCTGGCCGCGAGCTCCGCGAGCAGGCGCGACTTCCCGACGCCCGGATCGGCCACGAGCGAAACGACCCCGCCCTCGCCGAGGACGGCGCGCGCGATGCGCTCGCGCAGCGACGCGAGCTCGGCCACGCGCCCGACGAAGCGGGCGAAGAGCGTCTCGCCGGCGCCGAGCCGCGCTCGGTGGAGCTGCATCTCGCGCGAGAGCACGCGCTGGGGCGCGATCGCGCGCCGTCCGGGTCGGTGCTCCGCGGGCAGCGGCTCGAGCGCGAACGCGCCGCGCACCGCCCGGGCCGTCTCGGCGCCGATCCAGATCTCGCCCCGGGGCGCGAGATCCTTGAGCCGCGAGGCCGCGTTCACGGACTCGCCCATGAGCGCCCACTCGCGCAGCACCGCGCCGCCGATCTCGCCCGCGATCGCCGGCCCGGTCTCGATTCCGACGTGCACGTCGAGGGGGCTCGCGAGCCCTCGCGTGGCGTTGTACTCGGCCACCCGCTGGCGCATCTCGATCGCTGCGTTCACGGCCGCGCGCGGCGCGTCCTCGATCGCGAGCGGCACGCCGAAGATCGCCATCACGCAGTCGCCCAGGTACTTGTCCACCGAGCCGCCATGGCGGCGGGCGACCTCGTCGAGGACCTGCAGACAGCCCGAGACGATGGCGTGCGCTTCTTCGGGCGCGACCCGCTCCGTGAGCGCGGTGAAGCCTGTGATGTCGGCGAAGAGGGTGGTGGCGCGCCGGCGCTCCGCCTCTCCGCTGCGCTCCGGCGCCTCGCGCGCGCGTCGTGCCTCCGTCTCCAGGGCCGGAGCGAGCAGCGCGGCCAGCACGATGCGACTCGGATTCCCCGCGCCGCGGGCGGTGACGAGCGCCAGTGTCTCTTCGGCCGCGGCGGGGCCGAGCGCGGTGGCGGCGAGCGCCCGCGCCTCCGCGGGGGAGAGATCGGGCAGCACGATGCGCACGCCGTTCACGTCGGCGAGCGCCGACGGGATCACCGCTCCCGTGCGCGCGGTGAGCACCGTGAGCAGCGGGACCCTTTGGACGAGCTCGGCCAGCTCGGCGAGGACCGTCGCCGAGTCGGCGTCGGCCCAGTGCACGTCCTCGAGCAGGAGCGCGAGGGGCGCCGCGCTCGCAGACTCTTCGATCCGCTTGCGAAGGGCATCGGCCGCGGACGCGCCCTCGGCGCAGAGGCTCTCCGCGAGGGTCCGCGCGAGCTCTCCCGGCTGCTCGCTCGTCGTCGCGCTCGCGCGCGCGTCGGCGAAGCGCACGTTCGGCGCGAGCGGCGCCTCGAGCGCCACGAGCTCCGCGACGAGGCGGGTCTTCCCGCTGCCCGCCGCTCCCAGGAGCCAGATCGCGCCGCCGACTCCCTCGCGCAGCCGGGCGACCGCACTGCGCAGCTGCGCCAGCTCGGCGTCGCGCCCGACGAGGGGCATCCGCACCAGGATCGCCTCGTCGAGCGGCCGGCGCGGTGCGAGCCGCGCACCGGCCGAGAGCGCGAACGCGCCGACCCGCCGCTCCTTTCCCTTGAGCAGGAGCGGCTCGAGGGTGGCGCCCGCGAGCTCTGCCGGGAGCATCCGCCGCGTCTCCTCGCCGAGCAGGATCCCGCCCGGCGGCGCCTTGTCCTTCAGCCGAGCGGCGACGTTCACCGCGTCGCCCATCACGGCGAACTCCCGCACGATCGCGCCGCGCACGTCGCCGGCGAGGATGAGGCCGGTGTTGATCCCGATCTGGACCGCGAGTGGAGCCGGGCTCTCGCTCTCGCGCGCGTAGCGGGCCACCGCGTCGCGCATCTCGAGGGCGGCCCCGGTGGCCGCCTCCTCGCCGCTCCCCCCCGTCGCCAGCCCGAAGACGGCCATCAGCGCATCGCCCAGATACTTGTCGACGACGCCGCCGTGACGCCGCGCGACGGCGTCGAGGAGGGAGATGCAGCCGGTGACGAGCAGGTACGCGCGCTCCGGTCCCGCGGCGGCGACGAGCTCGTCGTAGCCCAGGAGATCGAGGAAGAGCACGCTCGCGCGGCGCGGCTCCGCAGCGACGTCGGAGGGCCCGGCCCTCATGCGCAGCGCATCCTCTGATATGTTCGCGCGCGATGTCGCAGCGGCACCGGGATCCCTCCGCGCGAGCGGCGGCGCTGGCCGCGCTCGCCGAGCGGCTCGCGGCGTGCGGCGTGAACCTTAGCGTCGAGGTCCCGGGTATCGAGATGCTGCGCATCGGAGCGCGGCCGACGGCCGCTCGGGTCGTGTTCCGCCACGCCGGAGCCCTCGATCCGCTGCTCGCCGGCGACCATCTCGGCGTGGCCGAGTCCTATCTCCACGGCGCGATCGAGATCGAGGGCGATTGGCTCGAGGTGATGAAGGTGACGGAGCATCTCTCCGTCGACGCGACCCTCGCCGAGCGAGCGCGTCTCTGGCTGCGCCTCCTGCTGCGCGACCGGATCGCCTACGACCAGGAGTCGATCGCCTATCACTACGACCGGCCGCCGGAGTTCTTCCTGCCCTGGCTCGGGCGCTGGCGCTGCTACTCGCACGGCCTCTACACGAGCGAGCACGACACGCTCGACGCCGCGATCGCGCGCAAGCTGCAGTGGGCGATCGACGCCCTCGGGCTCGAGCCGGGGATGCGCGTGCTCGACATGGGGGGAGGCTGGGGCTGCTTCGTCGAGTACGCGGGCCTGCGCGGGATCCACGTCCACGCCCTCACGATCTCGGCCGTCCAGCACCGATTCGTGTCGGAGCTGATCCGCGAGAAAGACCTGCCGTGCAGCGTCGAGCTCGTGAACTTCCGCGAGCACAGGCCGGCCCGGCGCTACGACGCCGCCGTCTTCATGGGGACCTTCGAGCACAACCCCGAGTACGCCCGCGCGGCGCGCTGGCTCGCGGCGAACCTCGTCCCGGGCGGCCGCGTCTGGGCCGACTTCTGCGCGCAGCGGCGCGACGTCACGATCGGGCGCTTCATGAAGAAGTGGATCTGGCCCGGACCCATCACCTACGTCGATCCGGCGCGCTGGATCACGGCGTTCGTGCGCGAGGGCTGGAACGTGCACGAGGTCGCGGACGACACGCGGAGCTACGCCTGCACCGTGCGCGATTGGGGCGATGCCCTCGAGACGAATCGCAAGGCGCTCGCCGAGCGCTTCGGCGAGCCCGCCGTGCGCGCCTTCCTGCTCTTCCTTCGGGGCTCCCAGCGCTTCCTCCTCGACAACCGCACCCAGGCCTATCACGTGGTCGCCGGGCTCGACGCGGCGCCGCTCGGCGCGGGGGCGGCGAGGCGGGCGTAGCGCACCACCTCCCCGGTCTCCGCGACGGCCTCGCACTCTCGCGCCGCAGTGAAGAGCGCGCGCAGCACCGGCGCGTGCGACTCGCGCAGCGCCTCGCCCAGGAGCGGCCGCAGCGCCTCCGTCGCGGGGCGCAGGGCGTAGTGGGGGAGCTCCGGAAAGAGATGGTGCGCCACGTGGCAGCCGGCGTCGTGGTGGATGCGCTCGAAGGGGCCGTAGCGACGGTTCACCGTCGCGAGCGCGCCGCGCAGCGGGCTCCACGCGGCGCCGCGGTACCAGGGCACGTCGGGGTCCGTGTGGTGCAGGTAGGTGACGAGCGCCGCCCAGAGGCAGAATACGAACCACGGCGCGAGCCAATGTCGTGCGACGAAGGCCGGGCCCTGCCACGCCGTGAGGCTCGCGAGGCCGAGGAGCCAGCACGCGCAGAGCGCGACGCTCGTCGCAACCGCTCGTCGCTCGTGCTCCGCGAAGAGGCTGCAGCGCGGGTCGAAGTGCGAGCCGTGGGCACGTCCGGGCGTCCCACGCAGGAGGTAGAGCGGGAAGACGAGCAGGAAGCCCCGCAGCCGCAGCCAGCGTACGGCGCCGGGGAGCGCCGCCAGCTGCACCGGCGTCAGCGGGAACCAGGTGGCGTCGCGCTCGACGTCGCCGGCGTGCCGGTGGTGGAGGCGGTGGCTGATGCGCCACGCGTGGTAGGGAACGAGGAGGGGGGTGTGGAGCGCGTGTCCCACGATCGTGTTCAGGCGCCGGTGTCGCGAGAACGCGCCGTGTCCGCAGTCGTGGCCGAGCACGAAGAGCGCCCAGAAGAGCGTGCCCTCGGCGAAGGCGAAGAGCGGCGTGAGCCAGGGCGAGTCGACGGCGGAGGCGAGAGCATAGACGCCGACGAGGGCCGCTCCGTCGCGCAGCACGTAGCCGAACGAGCGCACGGTGGAGGGCCGCAGGAGCGCCACGGGGAGCGCGGCGCGCAGGGCGACAGGGTCCGGCGTCGGCGTCATCGCGCGGCGCCGTCGAGGCGCCGGTGGAGGCCGGTCAGCCACCATGCCACACCGGCTTCGACGAATCCGAGCGCCGCGGCCGTGCCGAGATTGGCGCGCATGCACGGCGCGCCGCAGGCCGGCATCGCGAGCGAGACGAGCGTCAGCGGAAGCAGCACCAGCGCTCCCACGAGGGGTCCGCGCAGCCACCACGCCCGCGGCCAGCTCGTGGCGCCGATCCAGAAGCCGATCGACGAGCGCGCCACGTACCAGCCCCAGACCGCGACCCGCCCCTCGATGAAGAGCACGTCGAACTTGTGTGGGATCGGGCCATGGAGCTGCGAAGGCACCCAGCCCAGACCGAGGCCCAGCGCGGCGCACACCAGCAGGTACGGCCTGTCGGCGAGGAGAGGGGTCATCGGCGCTCCGGGACGTGGGCGCAGTCTACGCCAAGCCCGAGCGGTACCGGACGGTCGATTCTTCGTTTGACCGTCGGAGACTGCGCATGGTACACGCGATGACGCTGGGCAGGGGTTCTCCCCGGATGGGCGCACCGTCGCGACCGGCTGCCTGGCCGAGCCAAGCGAGTCGATCTGCCACGGGCCCCGGAAAGGCTCCATGCCGCTTCGGGATCCCCTTCGACTCCTTCCGGCGCTGGCCTGCGCCACGTCGCTCCTCGTTCTCGTCCCGCGCGACGCGCGCGCCGCCTGCGACGTCATCCCCGGCGCAAACGACGTCTTCCGCGGCGCGCTCGGCCAGACGGATCGTCCGTACGCGAGTCCCGGCGACTTCGTCTCGATCGCCGTCGAGCCGGGCGTGTGCGACGGGACCTCGCTCGGCTTCGTCGACCGCCCGGGAGGGTCGAGCCGGGCCGACGACTACGTGGTGACGCTCCTCTTCACCCCGCCCGCGGGCCCGCCCACCGGCGTCGTGCTCGCGACGAGCTGCACCGCCGTCGCTCCGAAGCTCGCGGCCTGCGCCGCGTCGATGGGCGGCCGCGCGAGCTGCATCGAGGCGAACGCGCCGGGCGGTCCGGTCGACCTTCAGGTCGTGGACTCGCTCCATCTGTCGTTCCGCTTCCCCGACACCGACGATCTCGCACCCCCGCTCGCCGACCTCGGCACGCTCTCCGGCCCGGTGAAGATCGTCGTCTCGCCGTCCGACGCCCCGGTGCTCCCGTGCCAGCTCGCGACACGGCGCTGCGCCAGCGTGACGAGCGGCCTCTCGGCCTGCATCGACGAGCTCTATCGCACCGACGGCACCTGTCGGACGACAGCGAACGACGTCGACGCGACCTTCGGGAGCTTCACCGCCCTTCCGGTGCTGAACGACTACGACGCGATGGTGAACCGGGCGGGAGCGACGCCCGTCCGGTTCACCACCGACAGCGCGGGCAACGTGCTGCTGCCGATCGACTGGCGCGGTGTCCTGGTGCGCGTCGCCGGGACGCCCTATCCGCGTCTCGTGAGCGGCGGCACCGGGTTGCCGGCCTTCCTGTCGGGGCCTGGCGCGGTCCGCCTTCCCGGCGCGTCGGCGATCTCGGCCTGGGCCCTGAACGGCATCAAGCTCCCGCCCGTCTTCACGCCCCTCGCCGATCCGACCGGGACCGACCTGGCGCTCTTCGGCACCGTGGACGCCCCGCGCGCCGTGACGCGCATCGCGCGCCGCCTGCCGGTGACCTCGCGCTGCTTCGCCGGGTCGACACCCGGCGGCGTCTGCACCACCGCCGCGCAGTGCGCGAGCGGCGAGCGCTGCCTGCCCCTCGCGACCCCGGAGTACCGCGAGTGCAGCGGCGGCGCGAACGCGGGGCTGCCGTGCCTGCTCGCGTCCGACTGCCCCGGCGCCGCCTGCGGCGGCACGAGCTGCCGCGGCGGCTCGAACGCGGGCGCGCAGTGCAGCACCGACGCCCAATGTCCGCTGGGGGAGTGCGGCCCGTCGCTCTTCGACTTCTCGACGCGCTACGCGGGCGGGGTCGGCCCGGTGGTGATCGCGCCGGGCGACTACGGCGTGCAGTCGCTGCAGCCCGCGACGATCGAGGGTCAGACCGAGACCGACAAGCTGCTCGCCTTCGTGACGCCCGAGGGCTTGACCGCCAGCGACGCGAACGGCGACCTCGACGCCGTCGATCCCGTGCTCACGCTGCGCAGCAAGTCGAACGGCCTGGTGCAGCCGATCGGGCCCGGCGGCGCGCCGGGCCGCGCGATGACACGGATCGCGAAGCCGCCCTTCCACTTCTCGGCCATCGCCGCCGAGGGCGACCTCGTCGCCTACCTCGAGCCCGAACAGCAGCAGGGCCAGTGCGCGGTTCCGCAGGCCTGCGACCAGAACGGCGACGGCGATCTGCTCGACACGTTGCTTCGCGTCTACCGGATCGGCGGCGGCGCGGTCTGGACCGCGCCGCTCAGCGCGGACGCCGATCCCGTGATCGACGGCCGAAGCGTCGCCGTCTCGAACGGTCTCGTCTTCTTCAGGCGGCCGGAGTGGGGCGACGCGCCGATCGCCACGCAGGGCGCGAGCACCGACGCCAGAGGGGCCTTCGTCCGCGGCGGAGGCAACGCCGACGAGATCGACGTTCCCGCCATGGACTTCACGGGCCGGCACATCTGCTTCCTGAACGGCGCGAACCTGGTCACCGCCGACCAGGACGAGGCGAGCGACGTCTACTGCCGCGACCTCGCGACGGGCCAGGTCGTGCGCCAGAGCACGTCCGCGAGCGGCGGCGACCCGAACGGCGCGAGCGGCCGCACCTCCGTTTCGGGAGATGGGCGCTTCGTGATCTTCGAGAGCGCGGCGTCGGACCTGACGATCCCGCCCGGCAGCTTCTCGCTCTTCCTGCACGACCGCGACAGCGACGGGAACGGCGTCTTCGACGAGCCCGGCGGCACGGTCACGGTCGGCATGCCGAACGCTCCGGCGGGCGCGCTCGGCTCCCCGACCGAGCTCCTGACGGCCTCGCGCGACGGCCGCCACCTCTTCTTCGCGAGCGGTAGCGCCGCCTCGAGCATCTGGTCCTACGACCGCGACACGGACGGCAACGGCGTGTTCGACGAGCCGGGCCGGACCCGCTTCGCGCAGATGGACGTGAACGACGCGGGCACGCCGGCGAACGGCCTCTCGCGCAGCCCGAGCCCCTCCGCCGACGGCCGCTACGTCGCCTTCTGGAGCCTGGCGGACAACCTCGTTCCGAACGACTCCAACGCGGTCGCCGACGTCTTCGTCCACGACCGCGACACCGACGGGGACGGCTTCTTCGACGAGCCCGGCGCCATCCGGACGATCCGGGTGAGCGTCGACGAGGCCGGCCACGAGGTCGCGGGCGGGGGATCGATCCAGAGCAGCAGGAACGCCCTCTCCGCCGACGGCCGCTTCGTCACGTTCCAGACGACGTCGCCGCTGACGCCGGGCCATGTCACGCCTCTGGAGCAGACCTACGTCTACGACCGCGATGCGGACGAGGATGGCTTCTTCGACGAGCCGGGCGCGACTTCGGTCGCGCTGGTCAGCGCGCTCTCGGGCACCGATCGCTCCCCGGCGATGGGCTTCGGCAAGTACGGCGCGATCTCGCCCGACGGCCGCTACGTGGCCTTCGTCTCGGACGGCGCTCTCGTCGGCTGGCCGTCGACCACGGCCGGCTCCCATGGCGACCGCTACCTGCGCGACCGGATCACCGGCCTCGCGCACCCGTTCGCGACGCCAGGTCTCGGCCGCCTCCCGAACCAGCCGACCCTCGGCGTCGCGTTCCAGGCGCAGCTCTCGACGTACGCGCGGCAGAAGGCGTTCAAGAGCCGGGCGAGCAACCTGGTCGCGGGCGATCGCAACGAGGAAGCCGACCTCTTCGTCGAAGGCGTGCCCCTCGAGGATCCAGGCCGCGATCTCACCGGCGAAGGGGCCCTCGACGACTACGTGCTGCAGGTGCTCGACGCCCGCGCGCCGGGCGCGAGCCCCGTCACGCTCGGCGCCGCGACGCAGGCGTCGGTGGCGAACGGCAACGCCGCGTTCCTGCGGCCGGAGCCGGGGATCGTGCGCCAAGGCGTCGACCTGAACGGCGACGGCGATGCCGACGACGAGGTCGTGGAGCTCTATCGCGAGCGCCAGGGCGTAGCGAACCTGAAGCTCGCGGCGACGAAGGTCGCGCTCTCGAGCGAGATCGTCGCCGCCCTCGCGAGCGAGGCCGGCGCTCGGACGGACTTCGACGGCGATCGCGACACGCGCGACCTCGTCGTCGCCGTGAATCCGGTGGCGACCGCAACGGCGTCCAGCTGGACGATGGTGCCGCTCGCGGCCGACTCGCTCGGCGTGGCCGGCTCTCGCGTGGCGTTCCTCTCGCCCGAGGCGGCGAACGGACCGAGCGGCACCGACGCGACGGAGGACGGCGACACCGCGGACCGCACGATGCAGTGCTACGACGCCGGCCAGGGCGCGCTGCTCCCGATCAAGGACCCGCTCTGCGTGACCCAGGGGACGGGCACCTTCGCCTCCTGCGGCGGGAGTGCCACGCGCAGCCTCCCGGCCGAGGACTTCGTGATCGGAGACGAGGTGCTGGCGTTCCGCGTGCGGGAGATCGCCCTGTGCGACGTGAGCGGTCTGCTCTCGTGCAGCAACCCGGTCTGCCCGGTGGCGCAGTGCGACCTGAACGGAGACGGCGACTGCTGCGACGACGTGCTCCTCGCCTACGACTTCGAGGAGCGCCGGCTCATGAATTCGGAGAGCACGGTGATCCCGTGCCCCTTCGAGGCGTGCGACCCGCGGACGCCCTACAAGGTCCTCGGCACGACGGTGCGTTTCATCGAGCCCGAGGGTCCGCATGACCTGAACGGGAACGGCGTGACGGGCGAGCTGCTGGTGAAGCTCTTCAACGTGCGCGCGGGAACGACGGCCCCGATCGCCGTCGCGACGCCCGATGCGAAGACCACGGGCCTCCCCGAGGAGCAGTTCGGCGGCACCGACCCGTTCGCGGATCCGACGCCGGCGCCGTCGGCCGGTCCCGGGGCTCCGCCCGCGCAGGGTACCTCGACGGTGCTGCGCTCGAGGGGCCGCTGCGTCGAGACCCGGACCACCTCCTGCTCGGACTCGAGCCAGTGCGGCGCCGACGAGTTCTGCGACGCGAGCACGCTGACCTGCGCGATCGACCACGGCACCTGCGCGAGCGCCGCCGACTGCCCGGCCGGGAGCAACGCGCAATGTCGTGGCGAGCTCACGACCGCGACGGCTTCCGACAGGGACGGCGACGCGATCATCGATCCGCTCGACAACTGCCCGACGGTCGCGAACGCGGATCAGCTCGACTCCGACCGGGACGGCGTGGGCGACGCGTGCGACCTCTCGACCTGCGGCGACGGCGTGGTGGCGACGGAGCCGGGCACGGGGCTGCCCCTCGAAGAGTGTGACGACGGCAACCTGGCCGACGGCGACGGCTGCTCGAAGAGCTGCCGCCTCGAGCCGCCGGCGGTCTGCGACGTGAACGCCGACCTGCGGATCGATCAGCTCGACATCGACGCGATCTTCTCGGCCCGCGGCCAGTCGCCGAGCGGCTTCGACGATCCGCGGGACGCGAACCACGACGGGACGATCAGCCTGCTGGACGCCAGATGGTGCGCGACCCAGTGCACGTTGGAGTTCTGCAAGGTCCCGGTCCGCGGCTGTGGACTGCTCGGGATCGAGGCGTTCGCGGCGCTCGGGGTCGTGGCGGCGCTGCGGCGCGCGCGGAGGATTTCATGATGCGGTGGATCCGGATCCTGGCGGCGGCCGGCGCCGGCGTGGCTGCAGCGCTGCTCTCGAGCCTCTCGGCGTCGGCGGCGACGCTCGCGCTCACGCCCGCGTCGGTGGGGCCGGTGGGGCTCGGCACGACGATCGCGCTCGACGTCGTGGTCGGAGGCGTCGGCGGTTCGGCGAGCCTCTGTGTCGGCGCCTACGACCTCGAGCTGACCTACGATCCCTCCCTCGTGGCCTTCGTCGGCTTCGCCTACAACCCGTTCCTCGGTGTCGATCCCGGAAAGGTGATCGAATCGAGCAGCGGAGGCGGGGGCGTGATCGACCTCGACGCGGTCTCGCTGCTCCCTTCGAGCGACCTCGTGAAGATCCAGCCGGCCTCCTTCGCCTTCGGCCGGATCACGCTTCGCGCGGTCGGAAGCGGCGTGGGTCTCGTCTCGTTCACGCGGAGCGAGCTCGTGGACGCGGACGGCGTGGCGCTGCTGCCGATCTCGCAGCTCGGCGGCTCGGCGCTCGAAATCGTTCCCGAGCCGAGGGTGGCGCTCCTGCTCGCGGCGGGCCTCGCGGCGCTGCCGCGCGCGCGGCGCACCCGGAGCGGGGTCGAGCGGCCCCCGGAGCGTCGAGCGGAGCCGAGGGCAGATCCATCGCGCGCGTGACGAAACGGTGAGCAGCGTTCTCGGGCGGCCGGCGCCTGATAGCCTGTCGGTGTCGGAGGAGAAGGCATGGGGACGCTGCGATTCCGGGCCGTCGGCATCGTCCGTGAAGAAGGGACCGGTCTCCCCGTCGCGGGCGTCCGCGTCTGCGCCTACGACCGTGACCTCGTGATCGACGACCCGCTCGGCGAGGTCACGACCGCCGCCGATGGTCGCTTCGAGATCGTCTTCACCGACCTCGCATTCCGCGACGTGATCGAGCAGCGTCCGGACCTCTACCTCCGCGTCCTCGAGGTCGGGAGCGAGCGCGAGCTGCTCTCGACCCGACACGACACGCGATACGACGCACGAAGCCAGGAGTACTTCGAGCTCGCGATCGTGAAGGAGCGCTTGACCCGGGATTCCTAGCGTCGGAGGCCGTACTCCTCGAGGCGCTCCTCGAGGAGCGGCATGCGGTCGTGACCCCAGAACTGCTCGCCCCGCAGCACGAACAGCGGCACGCCGAAGATCCGATCGGCGTGGCCTTCCTCGATCGCGGCGTCGAGGGCCGCGGGGCCGGCGGCGGCCAGGTAGCGCGCGAAGGCCTCGGCGTCGTGGCCGAGCTCCGCGACGAGGGCAGCGATCTCCTCGGGCCGGTCGACCTCGAGCCGCCGCTCGAAGAAGCGCGCGTAGACCTCGCGCGTGTACTCGCGGAAGAAGCCTTCGCGCTGGGCGTACAGGCCCCCGATCAGGGAGGGCGTCGAGTCGTAGATCTTGGGCGGGCCCATGATCTTGAAGCCACCGCGCTTGTTCGCCCAGCGACGCGCATCGGCGTAGGAGTAGCGCGCCTTCCATTCGGAGTACACGCTGCGCTCGCCGGGGCCCTTGATCCGGAGCAGGTACGGGATCCAGCGGAGCTCCACGTCGAAGCGGCGGGGAAGCTCGAAGGCCGGCTCGCTCGCCAGGTAGGCGAACGGGCTCTTGTAGTCGAAGTAGAGCTTGAGCGGCTCCGCCATCGAGCCGAGCCTAGGACGGCCCGGCGCGGTCGCCACTTCGTGCTGGAGCCGCCGCAGGAGTCTGTGCGAGGCTCTTCCCCGGGCGCGAGCCCTGGTCCGGCCGCGGAGGCCGGCGTGACGGCGCCCGAAAGCGAGGTCGCACCGTGGTCCAGTTCTTCATCCACCTGCTGGTCAGCGCTGCTCTCCTCCTGCTCGTCTCCCGCGTCGTGACGGGCATCCACATCGACGACTGGACCAGCGCGATCCTGGGCGCGCTCGTGCTCGGCTTCGTGAACGCGATCGTGCGGCCCATCATGCTCGTGCTCACGCTGCCGTTCACGATCCTCACGTTCGGTCTCTTCCTGCTCGTGCTGAACGGGCTCATGCTCTGGCTCGCGTCCGCGTTCGTCCCGGGCTTCCGGATCGACGGCTTCGGGCCGGCGTTCCTGGGAGCGCTCCTGCTCTCGCTGCTCAACATGCTGATCGCGTGGATGGTCGGCCCGCAGGCCTGAGCGCGCCTCAGCGCGGGATCGTCTCGGCGATGGCCTCGGAGAGCCTTCCCGCCGCGCGGCTCATCGCCGCGGCGTAGGCCTGGTAGCCCGTCTCGGCCGCACGGTCGACGAAGCTCGCGCGGCGGAGCGCGAGCACGGTCGTCCCGTCGCTCGCGTACACCACCCACTGCGCGTCGAGGACCACGTCGCCCCCGAGCGCGCCGTCGAAGCGGCGCACGTCGACGTGGACGTAGGCGTCGAAGGGCGCCGTGCGACGCCACGGAAACTGCTTCACCGTGACGTCCGTCCGCAGCTGCGCGAGGTTCTCCGCGAGGACGCGCGACAAGCCCTGGCCGAGGCCCTCGGCCCAGAGATCCCGGCTGGAGAGCGCGAGCTCCTCGTCGCTGCTCCGTGTCACGATCGAGGAGCGCTCGAGGTACTCCGGCAGCGAGACGGGCAGGATGCCCACGATCTTCGCCGGGGCGGCGGCGACGCCTGGAGCCGGCGAGGACACCGGCGACAGCACGAACGATCGGGTCGGCGCGGCCTCCAGCCCGAGCAGGCTGCGGCAGCCCGCGAGGGCGAGGGTCGCGAGCCCGAAGCAGAGCGCGCGCGCAGCGGACCGCCGGCCGAGCGGCGCCATCTACCTCTCCTCCCGGCCGAGCAGGATCGCGTTCGGCTGTCGGTTCAGGTACTCCGTCAGCGAGCGCACCGAGCGCGACATCGCGTCGAGACTGCTCAGGGTGTCCGCGAGCTGGATGCCGAGGGGCGAGTCCGCCTCGACGACACTCCCGAACGACGCGATCGCCTTGTTGGCCTGGGCGAAGGCGTCCTCCGCGGCCTGGGCGGCGCCGCGCAGCGACTCCGCCGTCGGCTGGACCTGCTGATCGACGCTCCGCGCGAGCCGCTGCACGTCTTCGAGGGAGCGGTTCAGGTTCGCGACCGCCTGCTTCGCCTCGTGGGAGTGGACGAAGTCGTCGATCCCGCTGACGGCGCTCTCGAGGGAGGCGACGAGGTCCCGGATCGGAAGCTCGGCGAGGGTGGTCGCCGCCTTCCGGATCGTCTCCTGGAAGAACTGCATCGTGCTCGGGACGGTCGGGATCTCGACCTCGTCGGGTGCCACGTCGAACGCGTAGGTCCTGGGCTCGAGGCCCGGGTAGAAGTCGAGGTTCACGTAGAGCTGGCCGGTCACGAGGCTCTGGGTCTCGAGCCGCGCGCGCAGCGCGGCGGCGAGGCCCCTCGCGTCCGTCGGCAGCGGCGTGCCGGGCGGCCCGTACTCGACCAGCGAGGGATCGACCTCGCCCGTGACCTTGATCAGGAAGTCGTCCACGGGCGGCGCCCAGATCGTCTGGATGCGGGTCACCTCCCCGAGCTTCACGCCGCGGAACGCAATCGTGGAGCCCACGCCGAGGCCGCTGATGTTGCTGTCGTAGAACAACACGACCGTGCGCGTGTGCCGGAAGAAGCGGCCTCCGCCGAAGACGAAGATCGCGGCCACGCTCAGCACGAGGGCGCAAAGGACGAAGCTCCCGACCAGGGTCGGGCTCGCTCGCTTGCTCATGACGTCTCCCCTCTCCGCAGGAACGTGCGCACCGTCGCGTTCTCCGCGTGGTCGCGCAGCTCCCGTGGGTTTCCGGCGGCGATCATGGTCCGGCTGTCGGCGTCGAGGAACACCGAGTCGTCGCCGATCGTGAAGATGCTCGCGAGCTCGTGGGTCACGACGACGACGGTGGCCCCGAGGCTGTCGCGCAGCTGGAGGATCAGCTCGTCGAGGCGCCGCGAGCTGATCGGATCGAGGCCCGCGGACGGCTCGTCGAAGAAGAGGATCTCCGGGTCGAGGGCCATCGCGCGCGCGAGGCCCGCGCGCTTCAGCATCCCGCCGCTGATCTCCGAGGGGTAGAAGTCCTCGAAGCCCTTGAGGCCCACCAGGGAGAGCTTGAGCGAGGCGACCGCCCGGATCTCCGCCGGCGAGAGGCTCGTGTACTCCTCGAGCGGAAGGCCGATGTTCTCGGCCAGCGTCATCGAGCTGAACATCGCGCCCTGCTGGTAGAGCACGCCGAAGCCGCGCGTCATCCGCTCGCGCTCGGCCGGCTCGGCCTTCCAGAAGCTCCGGCCGTCGTACAGCACGTCGCCCTTCGCCGGCTCGACGAGGCCGATCATGTTCCGCAGGAGCGTGCTCTTCCCGCATCCGCTGCCGCCCATGATGATGAAGACGGAGCCGCGCCTCACGACGAAGTCGAGATCGCGCTGGATCACGAAGTCGCCGTAGGCCATCGTGAGGTTCTGCACCGTGATGTGCGCCTCGCCGCGCCTCGCCGCGTCCGCCATCCGCGCTCCTAGAGACCGACCACGTTGTAGATCACGGTCAGCAGCGCATCCGAGACGATGATGAAGACGATCGCCGTGACGACGGCCGAGGTCGTGGCCTGGCCCACCGCCGAGGCGCTGCGCCCGCACTGCATGCCGCGCAGGCAGCCGGCGAGCGCGACGAGCACGCCGAAGACCACCGCCTTGATCATGCCCGCGGCGAGATCGCCGAGGCGGATCGCGTGCGTGGTCTGGTGCCAGTACTCGATCGGACCGAGCTTGAGCATGAAGACGCCGATCGTGGCGCCGCCGAGCATGCCGAGCACGTTCGAGTAGATCGCGAGGAGCGGCATCATCGCCATCAGGGCGAGCATGCGCGGGAGCACGAGGAAGTCGATCGGCGGGAAGCCCATCGTCTGCAGGGCGTCGATCTCCTCGCTGACGCGCATCGTGCCGAGCTGGGCCGCGAAGGCGGCGCCGGTCCGGCCCGCCATGATCACCGCCGTCATCATGGCGCCCATCTCGCGCGCCATGCCGATCGCGACGAGGTTCGCGACGAAGATCGACGCGCCGAACTGCTCGAGCTGGATCGCGCCGACGAAGGCCAGGATCACGCCGACGAGGAAGCTGATCAGGGAGACGATCGGCAGCGCCTCGGCGCCCGTCTGCTGCACCGTGAGCCAGAAGTCCGAGCGTCGCCAGCGTGCGCGGCCGAGCGCGAGGCGCCCGAGCGAGAGCGTCACGTCGCCGACGAACGCGACGCTCTCGCGGAGATCCTCGGAGAGGCCGAGCGCGGCCGCGCCGAGGGCCGCGATCGGACCGCGCAGCGCCGCCTCGCGACGCGCTCCCTTGCGCTCGGGCACCGCGCTCGCGAGGGCGAGCAGGCGCCGCGCGCCGTCCGGGAGGCCGGAGGCGTCGACCAGGAGCTGGTGCGTCGTCGCGGCGTCCGACACGCAGGAGAGGAACGCCAGGAGCCCCGTGTCCCAGGCGGCGAGCCCGCTCGCGTCGATCGTCACGCGGGAGGGCGCCGGAGAGGCGGCGAGCGCGCGCGTGACGGGCTCGAGCGCCGGGATGCCGTCCGAGAGTCGCCAGCTTCCCGAGAGCGTGAGGACGAGCGCGCCGTCGCTCGCGCGCGCGACGGAGAGGCGATCGGACGACGGCGTGCGGGACGCGGCAGACATCGGCAGCTCCTCGCGAGCGCCGCCCGTGGGCCTCCGGTGGATCGGAGGCCGCCAGTATAGGCGAGCGGCGGAGCGCGATTCCGCGGGAGCCGCCCGCTCCCGCGAGGTCCGAAAACGGCGAGTCGCGCGGCCCGGCCGCCGTATGATGGGCCCCATGGAATCCTCCGCCGCGGCCGCGACCCTCGACGACGAGCTGTGCTGGCGCGCGCTGCGCGCCCGCGACGCGCGCTTCGACGGCCGCTTCTTCACGGCCGTGCGCTCGACCGGCATCTACTGCCGTCCGATCTGCCCGGCACGCACGCCGAAGCGCGAGCACTGCGTCTTCTTGCCGAGCGCGGCGGCGGCCCACGAGGCCGGCTACCGACCCTGCCTGCGCTGCCGCCCGGAGGTCGCGCCCGAGCTCGCAGCGGCGCGCGGCACGTCGAGCACCGTGACGCGCGCCTTGCGCCTGATCGCCGAAGGCGCGCTCGACGGCGACGACGTCCACGGCCTCGCGGCGCGGCTCGGCGTCGGAGAGCGCCACCTGCGCCGCCTGTTCGATCGCTGCGTCGGCGCCTCGCCGATCGCCGTCGCCCAGACGCGGCGCGTGCTGTTCGCGAAGCAGCTCCTCGACGAGACCGCACTCCCGATCACCGAGATCGCCTTCGCGGCGGGATTCGGGAGCCTGCGACGCTTCCATGCGACGATGCAGCGGACCTACGGCCGGCCGCCCCGTGCGCTGCGCAGAGGACGTGCGCGGGCGCCGTCGAAGGCCTCCGGCCTCGCGCTGCGCCTCCCGTTCCGGCCGCCCCTCGACTGGGGCGCGCTCACGGGCTTCCTCGCGGCGCGGGCGATCCCGGGCGTGGAGCAGGTGGCGGACGGGATCTACCGCCGCAGCTTCCTGCAGGGCGAGGCCCAGGGGACGGTCGAGGTGCGAGCGGGCGAGGACGGCCGACACCTGGTCGCGACGCTCCGGCTGACGCGCGTCGCGGCCCTCCCGGCGATCGTCGCTCGCCTGCGCCAGCTCTTCGACCTCGACGCGGACGTCGCCGCGATCGGTGCCCATCTCGCGCGGGACCGTGCGCTCGCGGTGCGGCTGCGCGCGCACGGGGGCGTCCGCGTGCCCGGCGCCCTCGATCCCTTCGAGCTCGCCGTCCGCGCGATCCTCGGCCAGCAGGTCTCGGTGGCGGCGGCCACGCGTCTCGCCGGTCGACTCGTCGAAGCGTTCGGCACGCCGCTCGACGCGGGGCTCGTCGGCTCCGAGCCCGGGGCGCCGCGCTTCCTGTTCCCGACGCCGGCGCGGCTCGCGGACGCGGACGTCGCGCGCATCGGGATGCCCCGTGCGCGGGCGCGCGCGATCTCGAGCCTCGCCGCCGCCGTGTGCCGCGACCCGGAGCTCCTGTGCGGCTCGCGCGACCTCGAGCGCGCGGTCGAACGCCTCTCGTCTCTCCCCGGTGTCGGCGGATGGACCGCGCACTACGTCGCGATGCGCGCGCTGCGGGAGCCCGACGCGTTCCCCGCGTCGGACCTCGGCCTGCGCCGGGAGCTCGCGAGCCCGGAGCGCCGGCCGACGAGCGCCGAGCTCCTCGCGCGCGCGGAGGCCTGGCGCCCCTGGCGGGCCTACGCCGCGATCCTGCTCTGGACGTGCGCTGCGCCCGAGCCTGCGAGGAGACACCG